>NZ_FMIC01000002.1:4240568-4846364 GCF_900091625.1 Micromonospora peucetia | reverse complement strand
CCTCGCCGCCCGGGTGGACTGGCTGGCCGAGGCCGACCCGCGCGCCGCCGCCCTGTGGACGACCTTCCACCCCGGTCAGGTCGACCGGGACCGCTTCCTGCGCCGCTGCGCCCGGCTGTCCGAGCTGGGCATCCGCTACTCCGTCGGGGTGGTCGGCCTGCCGGAGCACCTCACCGAGGCGCGGGCGCTGCGGGCCGCCCTGCCCGCCGGGGTCTACCTGTGGGTGAACGCCGCCGAGGGCCGACGCTACGACGCGGACGAGGAGGCGACCTGGACGGAGCTGGACCCGCTGTTCGGCTACAGCGTCCGCCCGCACCTGTCGCTCGACCGGCCGTGCCACGCGGGCGAGACGGCCATCTCGGTGCGCGGCGACGGCACGGTGCGCCGCTGCCACTTCATCGACGAGCCGATCGGCAATCTCTACGACGGGTCGTGGCGCTCGGCTCTGCGACCGCGGCCGTGCGGCAACGCGGTCTGCGACTGCCACATCGGGTACGTCCACCTCAAGCCGCTCGGCCTGCGGGACGTCTTCGCCGGCGGGGTGCTGGAACGCATCCCGGCGGCCTGGCCGTCGGTACGCCGACCGGTGCCGGTGGCCGCGCCGCGCCGCCGGCCGGTGCCGTAGCCCGGCGGACGCCGGCCGGCGGCAGTCCCGACGCCGGGCCGCTGCCGGCGTAGCGCGCGTCGGCGGACCACCCGGCGCCTGCTGCCGGGGCACGGAGAAGGGGCGGCCCGGCGTAGGCCGGACCGCCCCCGTGACAGCGGGTGACTCAGTGCGCGCCGGGCACAACGGCAGCCGCTTCCTCCTTAGCCCGCCGCTCCTCACCGCTGAGGGTGTGCAGCGGCTTCTCCCGGATGAACAGCACCACCACCAGGGCGAGCACCGCGAAGGGGGTGGCCACCAGGAACAGCTCGCCGGTGGCGGTCCCGTACACATCCTGGATGATCTTCAGCACCGGCGCGGGCAGGGTGGACAGGTCGGGCACCTCGGTGGAGCCCTCCCCACCCGTGGCACCGCCGGTCAGCGGGCCGAGCTTCTCCGCGCTCAGCGTGGCGACCCGGTTGGCCAGCACCGCGCCGAGCGCGCTGACGCCGATCGTGCCGCCCATGCTGCGGAAGAAGGTCAGCACGGAGGTGGCCGCGCCCAACTCGTGCGCCGGCACGTCGTTCTGCGCCGCGAGCACGAGGTTCTGCATCAGCATGCCGACGCCCACGCCGAGCACCGCCATGTAGATGCTGAGCAGCAGCATGCTCGTGCCGGCATCGATGGTGGCCAGCAGCAGCATGCCGACGACCATTGTGGCGGCGCCGGCCACCAGGTAACGCTTCCAGCGGCCGTACTTGGTGATGAGCTGGCCGGCGACGGTCGACGAGACCAACAGGCCGAAGATCATCGGCAGGCTCATCAGCCCCGCCACCGTCGGCGACTTGCCGAGCGAGAGCTGGAAGTACTGGGACAGGAACACGGTGCCGCCGAACATCGCCACGCCGACCAGGATGCTGGCGATGGTGGTCAGCGAGACCGTCCGGTTGCGGAAGATGTCCAGCGGCACGATCGGCTCCTCCGCCCGGGATTCCACCCAGACGGCCAGCGCCAGCAGGGCGAGGCCGCCACCGACCATCAGGGCCGTCCAGCCGGACGCCCACGCGAACTTGTTGCCGGCCAGCGACGACCAGACCAGCACGGTGGAGACCCCGGTGATGATGAGCAGCGCGCCGAGCCAGTCGATCTTCACCTTCCGGCGGATCACCGGCAGGTGCAGGGTGCGCTGGAGCAGGACGATGGAGAGCAGGCTGAACGGGACACCGATCAGGAAGCACCAGCGCCAGCCGAGCCAGGAGGTGTCCACGAGCACGCCACCGATCAGCGGCCCGGCGATGGTGCCGACGCCGAACACGGCGCCGAAGATGCCGGCGTAGCGGCCCAGCTCGCGGGGCGGGATCATGGCCGCCATCACGATGGTGGCCAGGGCGGTCATGCCGCCGGCGCCGATGCCCTGCACGACCCGGCTGGCCAGCAGCACCTCGACGTTCGGGGTGAACCCGGCGATCACCGAGCCGACCGCGAAGAGGCCGAGGGAGAGCTGGATCAGCAGCTTCTTGCTGTAGAGGTCGGCCATCTTGCCCCACAGCGGCACGGTCGCCGTCATGGCAAGCAGTTCGGTGGTGACGATCCAGGTGTAGACGGTCTGGGTGCCGTTCAGGTCGGCGATGATGCGCGGCAGCGCGTTCGCCACGACCGTGGAGGCGAGAATCGACACGAACATGCCGACCATCAGGCCGGAGAGTGCCTGCAGCACCTCACGGCGGGACATGCGGCCGGCGCCGACCTCGGGGGTCGCGGCGGGCACGGTGGCGGTCATTGACCTTCCTTACCGGGTACGGGGTTCACGGCCTTCCGGGCATACCTTCCCAGAAGGGGCTTGCGGGGTCAGGGCTTCTCGGGTTGCGGCAGCCCCGCGGCGAGGGCGGCGAACGCCTCGTCGACGAGGTCGGCCAGGTCCGGCCGGTCGGGCTGGGCGGCCCACCTGGCCATCGCGGTGCGCAGCGCCGCACCCGTCACGGCGGTGACGAGCGCCGGATAGCCGTGGTCGGGGTCGACGCCGACCCGCGCCGCGACGACCTCGACGATGGCCCGCTCCGCCTCGGCGTTGCCGGTCAACAGGCGGGGCAGCAGCGCGGGGTTGCGCGTCACCACGTCCATCCGCAGGCACCACAGCTCGCGCTCGGCGCGCACCTCGTCGACCACCTCGTCGAGCGCGGTCCGCAGCGCGGTCAGCACCGGCACCTCGGGCGGCACCGCGGCCAGCCGTGCCACCAGCCGCTTCGCATCGCCCGCATGGTCGCCGACCAGTGCCTCGTCCTTGCACGCGAAGTAGTTGAAGAAGGTGCGCGGGGAGACGTCGGCCGCCTCGCTGATCTCCTCCACCGTCACCTGGGCCAGGCCGCGCTCAGCCACCAGGCGCAGCGCCGCCTCGGCCAGCGCGGCCCGGGTGCGGCGCTTCTTGCGGTCGCGCCGACCGGGGGCGGGTTCGGTTCCGGCGGATGTCACGCGGAGACGCTACAAGCGATCTTGCAGCTTCTGCAATGTTTTATCGGGTGAAGTGACGCGGGCCATCCGGCGGCGCCGGTTCGCCGATCCGGACCCCGCCAGCCGTGAGCAGCCGGGCGATCGGGAGCGTCGACGCGCCGAGCGCCACCGCGTCGACGCCGAGCAGACCCAGTTCGATCGAGGCCTGCTCGTACGGCTGCCGCAGCGCCTGGCGGCCGGCGGACTCCCGTACGGCCGGCAGCAGGCCGCCCAGCGCCATGCCGGCCCAGCCCCCGAGCACGACCCGCTCCGGGTTGAACAGGTTGATCAGGTTGGCCACCCCGGCGCCGAGGTACTCGGCCGTCTCGGCCAGCACCCGCCGGGCGGCGGCCGAGGTGCCGGCCGCGTCGAGCAGGGCGGAGAGCTGGGACTCCTCGTCCTCGCCCGGCACCGGCTGGCCACCCCTGGCCTCCCGGAAGCGCTCGATGACCGCCTCCGCCCCGACGTACGCCTCCAGGCAGCCCCGGACCCCGCACCGGCAGGGCCGGCCGCCGTAGACGAGGGTGGTGTGTCCCCACTCCCCCGCGCTGCTGGAGGCGCCCCGGTAGGTCACCCCGTTGGTCACCACGGCGGCGCCGATCCCGGAGCCGACCAGCGCGAAGACGGCGTGCCGGGCCCCCCGGCCGGCGCCGAACCACATCTCCGCCTGGCCGAGCGTCTTGGCCCCGTTGTCGATGTGCAGCGGCAGGTCGGTGCCCGCGGCGATCAGCCGCTGCAACGGCACCCGGTCCCAGCCGAGCGACTGGGCGTGCACCACCGCCTCCCGGCCCTGCTCGACCACCCCGGAGACGCCGATGCCGACGCCGAGCACCTGGTCGGCGGCCACCCCGGCCCGGGCGGTGACCGCGTCGATCCCGGCCAGCACGTGCCCGGCCACCTCCGCCGGCTCCGTCCGGCGCGGGTCGAGCGGGTACGCGGCGCTGGCCAGCTGGGTCATCGCGAAGTCGAACAGCTCCACCCGGACCCGGGTCTCCCCGACGTCCACCCCGACGGCGAACGCGAACCGCGGTGCGACCCGCAGCATCATGCTGGGCCGGCCACCGTCGGACTCGGCGGCGCCCGCCTCGACGACCAGCCCCTCGTCGATCAGGTCGCCGACCACGTTGCTCACCGCCGGCTGACTCAACCCCGTGCTGCGGACCAGGTCCTGCCGGGTGAGCGGACCGTCCAGGAAGACCTTCGACAGCAGGGCGGACCGGTTGCGCAGCCGGACGCCCCGGTTGGTAGCGCGCCCCAACTCCACCTGCCACCTCGATCCACTCGGCCGTCCGGAGCGACTGTACGACGCCGTGCTTGACGACCACGGTCGGCCGGGGCGTGCCGCTGGCCGGCTACTTCGTCTGGTCGCTGGGGTCTGCCCTACGGTCTCCCGGTCGTCGTGTCACCGCCCGGGATGCCGATAGGGTTCGGGCCCATGCGGACGAAGCAGGAACTGGGCGCGGCCATCCGGCGGGACCGCCGGGCCGTCCTCGTCGTCAACGCCCACTCCCGCCGGGGCCGCCACCTGCACGAGCGGGCCCGGGAACGGCTGACGGCCGCCGGTTTCCAGCTGCTCGGCGACCACCCCGTCGACCAGCCCGGCCAGCTCGAACGCGTCCTCACCGCGGCCGTCGACCTCGGGCCGGACCTGCTCGTGGCCGGGGGCGGGGACGGCACCCTCAGCACCGCCGCGCGGCTGCTCGCCCACCGTGACATGGCGCTCGGCCTGCTGCCGCTGGGCACCACCAACAACTTCGCGCGCACCGTCGGCGTCCCGCTCGACCTCGACCGGGCCGTCGACGTGCTGACCGACGGCACGGTGATCGACGTCGACCTCGGCATGGCCGGCGACATGCCGTTCACCAACCACGTCGGCATCGGCCTCTCCGCCGACATCATGCTCCGGACGCCGCCGCGCCTGAAACGGGTCATCGGCCGGCTGGCGTACCCGCTCACCGCCCTGGCCCTGCTCACCCGGCACCGCCCGTTACGCGTCACCGTCCGCGCCGGGGACGCCCGGCACGAGTTCGTCACCCACCAGGTGTACGTGGCCAACGGCGGCTTCCACGCCGGCCGACCGATCGCCGCCGACGCCGACGCCGACGACCAGCTGCTGGTCGCGTACCCGGTCGGCGGCGCGAACCGCCGGGGGCTGGTGCGGGACACCGCCCGCAACGCGGCGACCGGGCACCGGCGCTCCGTCGGCGACGAGCCGTTCCTCGCCGTCGGGGAGCTGTGGCTGGAGACCGACCGGCCGGCGCGCGTCGAGGTCGACGGCGAGCTGTGCGGCCGCACGCCGATCCGGATCGGCCTGGACGCCAACGCCCTGCGGGTGATGGCGCCGGCCGGGAGCCTGGACCGCTGACACCGGCGCGGCCGGCCGGATCGTCAGGCCGGCCGGTCCGCGACGCCGCTGCGACCGGTCCGGGAGCTACTCCGGCCGGTCCGCCGCGTCGAGGGCCGCCAGGAAGTCGGCGACGAGGTCCTTCGTGTCCTCGATGCCGGTGGAGACCCGGACGAGGCCCTCGCCGATGCCGGTGGCGGCCAACTGTTCGGCGTCCACGATCCCGGCCCACATCGAGCGCGGGTGCACCACGAGAGTGCTGACGCTGCCCAGGCTGGCCGCCCGCTTGGCCAGGCGAAGGCCGGTCAGCAGCCCGGCCGCCGCCCGGCCGTCGCGCAGCTCGATGCCGAGCACCCCGCCGAAGCCGGTCATCTGCCGGCCGGCCAGCTCGTGCTGGGGATGCGTCGGCAGCCCCGGGTAGCGCACCCGCCGCACGGCCGGGTGGCCCTCGGCCGCCCGGGCCAGGGCCAGCGCGTTGGCGTTGTGCCGGTCCACCCGCAGCGACAGGGTCCGGATGCCCCGCAGCAGCAGCCAGGCGTCGATCGGGCCGAGGGTGCTGCCGGTGACGATGGCGGTCTGCCAGACCCGGTCGACCAGGTCGGCGGAGCCGACGATCACCCCGGCCGAGACGTCGGAATGCCCGCCGAGGTACTTCGTCCCGCTGTGCCACACCAGGTCGGCGCCGAAGTCGGCCGGTCGCTGGTTGACCGGGGTGGCGAAGGTGTTGTCGACCGCCACCAGCGCGTCGTTGGCGTGCGCCAGCTCGACGACGGCGGCCAGGTCGGTCAGTTCGAGCAGGGGGTTGCTCGGGGTCTCCACCAGGACCAGCCGGGTCTGCGGGCGCAACGCCCGGGCGAAGGCGTCGGTGTCGGTCTGGTCCACCTGGGTGAAGGCCACCCCGAACCGGGCCAGCAGGCCGGTGACCAGGGACGTCGTGCCGCCGTACGTGCTGCGCTGGACGATGACGTGGTCCCCGGCGGAGAGCAGGGCCAGGGCGATCGTGCTGATCGCGCCCATCCCGGAGGCGGTGACCAGGCCCGCCTCGGCGCCCTCCAGCTCGGCGACCACGGCGGCGACCTGCGCGTGGTTCGGGTTGCCGTAGCGGGTGTAGAAGGCCTGCCCCCGGGTCTCGGTGGCGACGGCGGTGAACCGCTCGTCCGACTCGGCGCTGAAGGTGGCGCTCTGCACGATCGGCGGCGACACCGCCCCGCCCGGATTCAACCCGTCGTCGCCGTGGACAGCGATCGTGCTGGTGCCGGTCACAGAGTTCTCCTCACGTACTGGGCGTCCGCCGGGGCCGGCGGGTCAAAGCGAGCGCGGGCCGGCGCGCCCCGGCGGCGGCGACGCCGGGGTCGGACGGGATCCCGACGTCGGGACGACCTTCCGGACGGCGAAGGAAAGCGCTTACCATAGCCATTGACATCGATGTCCGTGAATTGTGGACGGGCCTCGACGAGGCGGCTCGGTCGCGCCATCCCCGCCGGACAGCGCTCTTTCGAAGGAGCCCCATGATCCCCTCCACCAGCAACATACTCCTCCACCGCCGGCACCTCCCGCTGGTGGTCGTGGCCGTCCTGGCGCTCCTCGGCGCCGCCGTGGCCGTCGGCCCACGACCCGCCCTGGCGGCCACGGTCGACCCCGGCGCCAACTACGTTCTCGTCAACCGGCACAGCGGCAAGGCGATGGACCTGTGGGGCCGGTCCACCGCCGACGGCACGCCGGTCAACCAGTTCACCCGCAACGACCTGGCCGTGCAGCAGTGGCGGTTCGTCGACGTGGGCGGCGGCTACCACCAGATCCGCTCGGTACACAGCGGCAAGGTGCTGGAACTGCCGAACGCCGACGACGGGGCACAACTCGTGCAGAACACCGCCGCCAGCGGCAACACCCGGCAGCACTTCCGGCTCGCCGACTCCGACGGTGGTCACGTCCGCCTCGTCAACCGGCACTCGAACAAGGCGCTGGACGTGTGGCAGTGGTCGACCGCCGACGGCGCGATGATCTCCCAGTACCAGGACCTCGGCGGCGCCAACCAGCAGTGGCGGTTGATCAGCCTCGGCTCGGGCGGCGGCTGCGGCAGCGGCGCGTTCCACGCCGAGGCGGTCTTCAGCGGCGGCACCTGGACCGCCCGCAACGGCGGCAGCACGGTGCACACCGGCAGCGACATGCGCGCCGCCGTCCAGGCCGCCGTGAACAGCCTCAGCGCCGGGCGGACCAGCAAGCAGCGCGTCGTCGTACGCGGCTCCGGCTCGATCAGCGCCGGCTCGCGGATCTCGCTGCCGAGCTACACCGCGATCGACGTGTGCGGCACCATCGACGTCACCGGCTCGGGCAGCGGCGACCAGGCGCCGATCTACTCCCGCGGCACCAGCCACGTCGAGGTCGGGCACCTCACCGTCACCGGCACCCCGCTCTACGGGATCTTCCTGCGCAACGTCACGGACGTCGTGCTCGGCCGGATCGACATGCGGCTCGACGGCGGACTGGGCATCCGGATCGACAACCGCGGGGACACCAGCCAGTGGAGCCGCAACGTCCGGATCGACAACGCGTACGTCTCCGGCGCCAGTTCCCACGCGGTCGAGACGTACGGCGTGGACGGGCTGACCGTCGGCACCGTCACCGCCCGCGACGTGGGCGAGTCGGGCCTGCTGCTCAACCAGACCATCAACGCCACGGTCAGCACGGTCGACGCCGAGAACGCCGGCACCGGCACCGGGTACGCCGCATTCCGGATGGCCAACCGCAACGGGCGCGTCGGCTCCGGCTACCCGACCAACATCCGGGTCGGCACCGTCCGGGCGCGCGGCGGGGGCCGGGGGATCTTCTGCGTCTCCGAGTCCGGCGGCGCCGTCATCGACCGGGTGGACATCGCCGACACCGGCAACAACGCGATCCTGATCGAGAACTGCCAGGGGGTCGACATCGCGGCCGGCGGGGGCACGATCAGCCGCGGCGGTGAGGTGCGGCTGGCCGAGCGCACCGAGTTCCCCGGCAACCGGGACATCACCCTGCGCAACTTCACCCTGGTGAACAGCCGGATCGTGGAGAACCCCTGCGCGGACAACCTGACCATCAGCAACGTCGGCCTGAGCAACTCCACGATCAGCCGCTGCTGACCGGGCCGTCCCGGCGCTGTCGTCCGGCGGGGCGGCCGATCGTCCGGCATCTCGGTCGACCAGGGTGCCAGACGATCGGACGGGGCGCGGACGCCGGGCGGGCGAACCGCGCCCCGTCCTTTCGCCCGGGCGGTCCCGGCCCGAGGGGCGGGGCGAGGTCCACCCGGACGCGGAGCGCGCCGGTCAGTCCGCGGCGGCGCGGAAGACCGGGAGGTAGCCGCCGACCTGGCCGGCCGCGGTGGGGTGGTAGGAGACGCCGAGGGTGGCGAAGTTGAGGGCGTGCATCCACTTCTCGCCGTAGCTGCACAGCTGGTGCCCGACGAAGGAGGAACGCACGTCGGCGAAGGTGAAGCCGGCGGAGACGGCGGCGGTGCGGGTGAGGTTGTCGATCAGGTTGATGCCCTCGTTGATCTTCGCGCGCGAGGTGGCGCTCAGCCCGACGCAGACGGTGCCGAGCTGGTAGAAGACGGGGTAACCGACCACCACGACGCGGGCGTTGGGCGACCGGGTCTTGATTCCGTTGTAGACGTTGCGCAGCAGGCCGGGAAGCTGGGCGCGGGCCTTGTCCTGGGCGGCCTGCACGGCGGCGACACACTGGGTGGTGCCCTGGAGCACGCAGGTGCTCAGGATGCTGGAGAAGCCGACGTCGTTGCCGCCGACCGTGACGCTGACCAGGGTGGTGGTGGAGCTGAGCGCCGAGAGCTGCGTGTTGATCAGGCTGGTGGTGGTGGCGCCGGAGCAGGCGACCGAACGGTACGACGCGGGCTTGACGGCGGCGGCGTACAGCGCCGGGTAGGCGTTGGTGCTGCGCTGGCAGGAGCCGCTCTCGCTGGTGTAGCTGCCAGCACCCACGCCCGAGGCGTACGAGTCGCCGAGCGCCACGTAGCGGTCGGCGGGCGCGGCCTGGGCGGGCGCGGCCAGGGTGAGGCTGACGCCGAGAGCCGTGGCCAGGCTCAGGGCGAGGGAAACGAGACGGGTCTTCCGCACGTCGCACTCCGGGGGTTGGGGAATCGAGTGCGAGATTGATATCACTAAATATCAACGAGCGAAAGATCTTGCCGAGTAAGTTAGGGGTGCTGGCAACGACTTACCGGTTCCCGTACCGGTAGGTCCCTGGGCAGGGGTTGCGCGCGCCCCGGCCCGGGGCCCCGACCGTACGCCGACCAGCGGTCACGGCGCGACGGACGCGGCCCGGGTCCGGGGCGTGCGAAGCGGTCGGAACGTCAGCGGGGCGGCCCCGCCTGGCCGGTGGCCGTCGCCACGAACACGGTCTGCACCTGCTCGCCGTCGTCCAGTCCCGGCACACCGTGCGCCCGCACGTCGACGAAGCCCGCCTCGCGCAGGGCGGCCTGCCAGCCGGCCACGTCCAGCAGTGGGGACGACTCGACGCGCGGCTCGTCGTCGGCGTGCCGCCACCAGCCCTCGGCCAGCCCGAAGGTCGACGTGTTGTAGTCGAGGCGGCTGGTCATCTCGTTGACCACCAGGATGCCGCCCGGCTTGAGCAGCGAGTGGCAGTGCCGCAGCGCGGTGGAGATCCGCAGGGTGGCGTGCAGGACGTTGCTGGCCAGGACGACCTCCATGGAGCCGGGTTCGAAGCCCTGCTCCTCGGGCGCGCTCTCCACGTTGTACCGGGCGAAGTCCAGGTAGGGCCGGGTGGCGCCGAGGCTCCTCCGCCCCAGCCGCAGGAACGCCGGGCCCACGTCGGTGTAGAAGTAGCGCAACCGCTCGGCCCGGTCAGCCAGTGCGTCCAGCACCGGGCCGGTGGTGCCACCGGTCCCCGCCCCCACCTCCAGGACCTGGGCGTAGGAGCGGGGGTAGCGCCGGAGGAACTGCCCCACGTGTTCGTGCACCCGCGCCGCGCAGAGCCGGTTGTAGAAGTCCAGTTGGATGTTGTCCTGGTAGATCGCGGAGACCAGGTCCGCCGAGCCGCCCGGGAAGAGCACCTCGTTCGCCGGCCGCTCGCCCCGGACCACCTCGACCAGCTGCGTCTGGCAGGCGACCAGCAGCGGCACGTACCCGGCCGCCTCCGGATGCTCCCGCCGCAGCGCCGTCGCCGCCGCGTCGACCGCATCGTCCTCGGCGAGCCCGGCCACCTCGGCGACCCGGTCCGTCACGGCGAGCCGGTCGCCGTGCCGGCGCAGGAGGTCGGCGCGCTCCAGGATGTCGAGCAGGGCGTCGCCGAGCCGCTGGTATTCGGGAGCCACCGCGAGCCGGGCCAGGATCTCACCCCGGCCGGCTGTGGCGCCGTGAGCGGGCAGGACGTCCATCGCCGCCAACCGGGCTGCCAGCAGCTGGCGGCCGAAGTTTGTCACCGCCTCGAAGGAGATCCGGAACCGCGCGTAGCGATCCTGGTCCAGGTCAACGAGCGGCGACGGCGTCGCCTCGACGTCCAGTTCGGTCACGGTGTGCCCTCCATGGTGCGACTACGGTGGTGCCGGTCAGGTCAGGCGGGCGGTCACCAAGGCGCCGCCGCCCGTGGTGCGGTCAGCAGGCCGCCGAGCTGCGCGGTCAGATCCGCGAGCAGGTCCGCCTGCGCCGGCACCAGGTAGAAGTGGTCACCGGGAAACGCCCGCAGCCGGAAGCCGCCGGTGGTCAGCTCCGCCCAGGCGGAGACCGACTCCCGGTCGCAGGCCGGGTCCCCGGTGCCGAGGTACGCCGCGATCGGCGCGGACACCTTTCGCGGCGCGCGCGGCAGGTAGCCGTGGATCAGCCGCAGGTCCGCGCGGAGCGCCGGCACCACCAGTTCCCGCAGCTTCGCCGAGCGGAAGACCGCCGCGTCCACCTCGCCGAGCGCGGCGATCCGGGCGAGGAACTCCTCGTCGTCGAAGTCGTCCGGATCCTGGTCGATGCGCGTGACGTGTGGTGCGCCGTGCCCCGAGACGAACAGGACGGTCGGCACGATCCCGAACCGCTCCTCGAGCCGGATGGCCACCTCGTAGGCGACCGACGCGCCCATGCTGTGCCCGAACAGCGCGAGCGGGCGGTCCAGGTACGGGGTGAGCGATTCGGTGATCCGGTCGGCGAGTGGGTCCATCCGCTCGACGCACGGCTCGGAGAGCCGGTCCTGCCGGCCGGGGTAGCGGACGGCGAGCAGGTCGACGGAGTCCGGCAGCCGGGCCGCCCACGACTGGAAGAAGCCGGCCGCCCCGCCGGCGTGCGGCACACACACCAACCGCACCCCGGCGTCACCGCCGCCCCGGAACACCCGCAGCCACGGATCGCCGCCGACCGGGCGGCGGAGCAGGGACATCTGGGTCACCTCTCTCGGCCCCGCCCGTCAGTCCGACATCGCCACCAGCACCCGACGGTCACCCGTGTACGGGCGCCGGCCGTGCGCGGTGAGCACGTTGTCGATCAGCAGCAGGTCGCCGACCCGCCAGTCGACGTCGACCGCGGCCTCCAGACCACGGTCGCGGATCTGGGTGACGTACTCGTCGGGGATCGGTGAGCCGTCGGCGAAGGTCACCGACTGGGGAAGCTCGTCCGGGCCCATCACCTGCGTCATCACCCGGGCGATGTCGTCGTCCAGGCCGGCCGGGTGCCACTGGTCCGCCTGGTTGAACCACACCTCGACCCCGGTGACCGGGTGCCGCAGGGTGGCCGGGCGGAGCTGGATCACGCGCAGCCCGTCGGCGGTCCACTCCCAGGTGGCACCGGCGCCGGCGAGGAACTCCTCGACCTCGTCGCGGCTGTCGGTCTCGAAGGTGTCCCGCCAGCTCTTGCCCAGCCCCATGCCGTCATGCAGGTTCTGCTGGTAACGCAGTCCACCGGCGAAGTCGGCGCGCAGCTGCGGGTCCAGCGAGTTGAGCCACAACTCGGCGTCGACGACCGGGGTGGCGCCGCCCGTCTCGGCGGCGATCTGGCAGAAGAAGAGCAGCCGGGCCGGCCACTGCGCGGCGTACGACAGCTCGTTGTGCATGGAGATGGTGTACCGAGCCGGGTACTCGGTGGAGGTGTAGACGTTGCGCCCCACCTTGGTGCGGGGCGAGTTGCCGTGCACATAGGCCAGTCGCCTCGGCAGCAGCAGGTCCATCACCGGGTCCAGGGTCTCCGGCCGGACGCCGAAGCCACGGAAGACGAGCGCCTTCTCCGCGGTGAGCACCTCCGCCAGGTTCAACTCGCGCAGGTGGCCGACCAGGCCGTCGGCGCTCGGCGCACAGCCCGCGCTCTCCGGGGTGATCTCCAACGGCTTCCAGCTCGCGTGCTCGTTCATTCCAGCGCTCCTCACCGTCCCAGGCTCCACGATCTCTCCCAGGCTCTGCCATGTCGCTATATTTCGTCGATATCGCCAGCCACCGGGGCCGCCCGGCTCACCCGGCGGGCGTCTTCCCCACCGCAGGCTCGGCCTCGGCCCGCCCAGCCTCGGCGGCGGCTTCGGCCCGCTCGGCTTCAGCCCGCTCAGTCGCAGCCCGCTCGGCGTCGGCCCGCTCCTCCTCGGCACGGGCGCGACCGCCGAAGCCGAGCACCGCGAGCACCGCGATCACCCCCATCGCCCCGCCCACGATCAGCATGGCCTTGGTGATGCTTGTCGAGTCGAGCAGGAAGCCCGCGAACAGCGCCCCCAGCGAGTTGGCTCCCGAGCTGAGCAGCATGACGATCGAGCCGGCCCGCCCGCGCAGGTGGTCCGGCGCGGCCTGGAGCACGTACAACATCCCGGCCACGTTGCTGATGCCGGCGCCGTAGTGGATCAACGCGAAGATCGCACCGATGACGACGAGTCCCGGTGCCAGCGCGAGCAGCGGCATCAGCACCGCCCAGGCGATGTTGACCCCCATGATGATCCGGCGGATCCCCCAGCGTCCCAGGTAGAAGTTGCTGGTCATCGCGCCGGCCATGCCGAAGACGCTGTTCACCACCAGCAGGATGCCGACCGTGGGTGGCGAGCCGCCCTGATTCTTGACGATCACCACGAGGCCCAGGCCCAGCACCTGGAACAGGATGTTGCTCGCCGCGAAGAGACCGAGGGCGCGGCGCAGGTAGACCTGGCTCCAGACGAAGACGAAGCCCTCCCGCACCCGGGCCAGCAGGCCACCGGGCTCGTCCGCGCGCGCCTTCGGCGCCTGCAGGTCCCGCCGCACGAACAGCAGGGTGACCAGCGAGATCACGTGCATCAGCACGGCGAAGCCGAACGGCGCCCAGCGGGTCAGCGCGTACAGCAGGGTGCCGGCCGGCTGGCCGAGGATGCTGGCCGCGTTGGCCCGCGACTCGTTGGCCGCCGTGGCGGCGCCGTACTGGTCGGACGGCACCACGTTGAACACCGCGGCGCGTTCGGCCAGGGCGTAACAGATGCCCAGGCTGGCCTCCACGAACGCGACCACCATCAGGTGCGGCAGCCACACCGAGTCCCGGGCGACGGCGACCGCGACGCTGCCGATCGCGATGATCCGCCCGACGTTGCAGAGCACCATCGTCCGGCGGCGGTCCCAGCGGTCGACCAGCGCCCCCGCCGGCAGTTGGGTGACCAGGTTGGGCAGCAGCGCGGCGAAGGTGACCAGACTGGCCGCCGTGGCCGATCCGGTGGACCAGAAGACCAGCAGGGTGTAGCCGATCGAGGTGGCCCGGGAACCCAGCGCGGAGACCCCCGAGCCGACCCAGAGCAGCAGGAAGTCACGGTTGCCGGTCAGGCGGCCCGGCTGCCCGGACGTGGCCGTCGGGTGCCCGACCGCGCTCACGACGAATGTCCGGCGGGCGTGGCCAGGCACCAGTCGAGCACGGCCATCGCACTGTAGAGCTTGTTCTCCGCCTGTTGGAAGGCGATGCTGGCCGGCCCGTCGAGCACCTCGGCGGTCACCTCCTCCCCCCGGTGTGCCGGGAGGTCGTGCATGAAGACCGCGTGCGGGCTACGCCGCCACAGCTCCAGGTCCACCTGGAACGGGGCGAAGTGCGCCCGCCAGTCCGGGTCGGGCTTGCTGGTGCCGGTGGTCTGCCAGCGGGTGGTGTAGATGGCGTCCACGTCGCCCGGCAGGTCGTCCATGTCGTGCCGTTCGACGATCCGGGCACCGCAGCGCTGCGCCTGCGTCCGCGCGTCAGCCGCGATGTCGGCCGGCAGCCCGTACCCCGCCGGGGTGCGCAGCTCCAGCTCCACGCCGGGGAAGCGGGTCAGCGCCAGGGCCAGCGCGGTCGCGGTGTTGTTCGCCTCGCCCAGGTAGAGCAGCCGCAGGTGCTCGATCCGGCCGAAGCGCCGCAGCAGCGTGGTCAGGTCGGCCAGCGCCTGCGTCGGGTGTTCCTCGGCGCTCATCGCGTTGACCACGGCCATCCGGTCCTGCTGCGACCAGTCGCGCATCTCCCCCGGGTCGGCGGCGGTACGCGCCACCAGCACGTCGAGCATGCCGGACAGCACCCGGCCGGTGTCCGCGCTGGACTCCCCCGTGTTGACCTGGAGGTCGTTCGGCCCGTACTGGATGGTCTTCGCGCCGAGCCGCAGCGCGGCGACGGTGAACGCGGTCCGGGTCCGGGTCGACGTCTTCACGAAATAGGTGCCCACCACCCGGTCGGCCAGCGAGTTGGCGGACTCGCCGGCGGCGAACCTCGCCCCCCGGGCCACGATCGAGTAGAGATCGTCGTCGGCCAGGTCGCGGATCGACACCAGGTGCCGCACCTGCCGGGCCGGCGGGTCGGTGACCGCTGCGGGAGTGCTCGATACGGTCGTCATCACATTTCCTCCGTGAGTCCGGTGTCAGACGCCAGCCGGGACATGACCTCGTAGCCCGCGTCGCCGTTGGTCAGCAGCACCAGCCCGGACCCGTCGGGGACCCGGCCGGCGGTGAGCGCCCGGTAGCCGGTGGTCCGGCCCCGGTGGGTGAACTCCACCCGCGCTCCGGCCGGCCCCTCGATGCGGTCCACCATGCAGCCGAGACCGAAGGTCCCGCCCGGGCCGGCGGTCAGTTGCGCCACGGCCAACTCCTGGTTCAGCAGGGCCGAGCGCCCCTGGTAGGCGGTATGGATCTCCCTGGTGAGCTGGGCCAGGTCGGTCGCGGTGGTCCAGAGACCGGCCGCCGCCGGATCCGCCCGCACCTCCCAGCCGCCCGGGAGCGATTCGCCCCGCTCGTCGTGCCCGACGGCCACCGGCCGGCCGGATGTCTCCGGGAAGCCCTGGTCGAAGCTGCTGCCGGTCATGCCCAACGGTTCGAAGACCAGCTCGGCCATCAGGGCGGCGAAGGGCGTCGCGGTGGCGTCCTCCATGAGCTGCTGCACCACCACGAAGTGGCTGTTGCGTTCCACCGCGACCGGGTCGGGCCCGTCCTGCGCCCGGATCGGGGCGGTGGGCACGCCACGGCCGTGCAGCAGGTCCGACAACGTCGGCACGGGACCGCCCCGCGGGTGGCCGGTGCTGCCCGTCGGGGTCAGTCCGGCGACGTGGCAGAGCAGTTGGCGCAGGCTCACCGGCCGGTCGGTGGGCAACTGCCAGCCCTTCAGGTACGCGTTGACGTCCGCGTCGAGCTGGAGCTGCCCCCGCCGGACCAGGGCCAGCGCACCCACCGCGGTGACCAGCTTGCTGACCGAGCCGACCTGGAAGATGGTCGCCGGAGTCACCGGAGCGCCGCCGCCGGCCGTGCAGTGCCCGGCGGCACGGACCTCCACCAGCTCACCGTCCCTGAGCAGGGCCAGCGACGCGCCGGGCACCCGGTGGGCGGCGAGCATCGGCTCGATCGGCGGCAGCACCGCCGCCGTACGCGCCGCGCCGGACCGTACCGCCGGATCGGCCGGTGTCGGCGGGTCGACGGACGCCGCCGGATCGGCCGGGGTGAGCGATGCGGCCAGCTCGGCCAGGGTCCGGTCGAGCATCGCCGCCCGCAGCGTCAGCGGGACACCGGCCTGCCGGGCCGCCGTGACCACCGGTACGACCAGCAGCGAGTGCCCGCCCAGGGCGAAGAACCGGTCGTGCCGGCCGACCCTGTCGATCTCCAGGACCCCGGCCCAGATGTCGGCGATCAGCTGCTCCGGCCCCGGGCGGGGCGGGGTGTGGCCGGCCGCCCCGGCGAGGTCCACCGGGGGCAGCGCCCCACGGTCGACCTTGCCGTTGGCGTTGAGCGGGATGGCCGGCACCGGGATGAAGACGCTCGGGACCAGTTGGCTCGGCAGCCACCGGGCGCAGTGCTCGGCCAGGTCCGGCGCGTCGCCGACGTGGTAGGCCACCAGCCGGGGCCCGCCCGGGCCCGTCGACTCGACGGTCACCACCGCGTCCCGTACGGCCGGATGCGCGACCAGTACCGCCCTGACCTCTCCGGGTTCCACCCGGTGACCACGGATCTTCACCTGGTCGTCGACCCGGCCGAGCAGGTCCAGCTGCCCGTCGGGCAACCAGCGGCCCAGGTCGCCGGTGCGGTACAGCCGCCCACCGTCCGCGTCGAACGGATCGGGCACGAACCGGTCGGCGGTCAGGGCCGGCCGGCCGGCGTAGCCCCGGGCGAGACCAGGACCGCCGAGGTGGACGTGGCCGACCACGCCCACCGGCACCGGTCGCAGGTCGGCGTCGAGGACGTAGGTCCGCATCCCGCCCAGCGGCCGGCCGATCGGCGCGACGTCGCCGGGCAGCGGCCCGGTGACCGGGTACCGGCTGACCGCCACGGTCGCCTCGGTCGGCCCGTACTCGTTGAGCAGCACGCTGCCCGGCGCGAGCGCGTGCCAGCGGTCGCAGACCTGCCGGGTCAGCGCCTCGCCCCCCAGCACCAGCAGCGGGGTCAGGGCGGCGGCCTGTTCCGCGCCGAGCTGGCTGGTCAGCAGGTCGAGGTGGCCGGGGGTCAGCTTGACGAAGCTGAATGGGCCGGCGTCGGCCAACCGTGGGCCCAGCTCGTCCAGGTCGGCGTCGGGCGGCAGCAGCCACAGCCGCTGCCCGGTGACCAGCGGCGCCCAGATGCTGGTCACCACCATGTCGTACGCCACCGACGAGAAGAGCGCGGCGCCGCCGGTGCGGTCCCCGACCAGTTCCTCCGCCGCCCAGCCGAGATAGTTGGCGAGGCTCCGGTGGCTGATCTGCACCCCGTTGGGCCGGCCGGTCGAGCCGGAGGTGAAGATGACGTACGCGAGGTGGTCCGGGTCGGGCCGGCCGGCCGGCGGGTCGACGGGCAGCCCCGCGATCTTGTCGGCGTCGCGGTCGAGCAGCACCAGCTCCACCCCGGCGAACCGGTCGGCGTAGCCGGCCGAGGTCACCACCACCGTCGCCCCGGCGTCGGCGAGCATCGCGGCCACCCGCTCGGCCGGGTGTGCCGGATCGATCGGCAGGTACGCGCCGCCGGCCCGCCAGACCCCGAGCAGGGCGGCGACGAGGTCGACGCCCCTCTCCAGCAGCACCCCCACGACCCGCTCCGGGCCGACCCCGGCGCCGCGCAGGTGGTGGCCGATCCGGTTGGCCGCCGCGTCCAGTTCGGCGTAGGTCGTGCCGTCGACGGCCTCGGCGTCGGGGGTCGCCGCGGCCCGCGCCGCCACCCGGGCCGGCACCAGGTCGACGCACCCCGGAGTGGCCGAGTAGTTCCAGCCCACCAGCATGTCGTCGCGCTCCCCGGCGGGCAGGTACGCCTCGCGGGGGTCGCCGTCGGGGTCGGCCACCATGGCCTCCAGCACCAGCCGGTACATGCCGGCCAGCCGCGCCGCGTCGGCCCGGCCCATGGCGTGGCTGTCGGTGCTCAGTTCGAGCCGGCCGGCGCCCGCGGCGACGGCGAGCGCGAACTCGGAGGTGCTCGCGCCGATCCGCTGCACCGGCGCGGTGCGCCCGCCGTCCACCTGCGTGAAGTCCAGGTAGCTGAAGTAGACGTCGGTGAGGCGGGCGCCGCGGCCGGGGGTGCGGATGGCCGGCGCCGGGTAGCGCCGGTGCGGCCACAGGTCGGCCTCCCGGGCGTGTACCCGCTGGACCAGCTCCCGCCAGCTGGTCGCCCGCCGGTCGTGCGGGAACGGCAGGGTGTTCAGCGACATGGCGTAGACCCGCTCGCTGCCCACCACGTCGGGCCGGGTGTTGCAGACCAGCCCGCTGTAGAAGACCGGCTCGTCGGTGAGCTGGCTGAGCACCTTCAGGTGCGCGGCGTGCAGCACCGCCTTGAGCGACACCCGGGCCGCCGAGGCCAGGGCCCGCAGCCGAGGCTCCAGGTCCGCGTAGGACACCACCTCGGTGTACGGCTCCCGGGTGGCCGGCGCCGACGGCGTCCAGCCTGCGGGAAGCAGGAACCTCGGGTGGCGTTCCACCACGTCCTGCCAGTACCGCTGGTCGTCCGCCGAGGCCAGGGCGCTCAGCTCGCCGGCGACGAAGTCGGCGAACCGCACCCCGGGCGGGGTGGTGGTGGCGTCGGGGCCGGCGCCCGCCCGTCGGGCGTGGTACCGGTCGAGGATCTCCATCACCAGGGCGTGCAGGCTCCAGCCCTCGATGATCACGTGGCAGATGGTGAGCACCAGCCGCCAGCTCCGGTCCGTCTCCAGGCACACGGTGAACCGCAGCAACGGCGCCCGCTCGACGTCGAACAGCTCGTTGTACTCCTCACCGACGAGCCGGCGCACCAGGGACACCCGGTCCGCCTCGGCCAGCCCGCGCAGGTCGCTGGTGCGGACCGGGACGTCCACCGTGCGGTGCACCAGTTGCATGGGCACCGAGTAGCTGGTGGTGTCCACCGAGGTACGTAGCACGTCGTGCCGGGCCACCACCTCGTTGACGGCGGCCCGCAGCGTCACCAGGTCGAACGGCTCGCCGTCGGGGATGAGGAACGAGACGACGTTGTGGTAGTGGTTCTGGCCGTTGTCCGCCAGCATCTCCAGCAGCATCCCGAGCTGCACCCGCGACAGCGGGTACGCGTCGCCCAGCCCGTCCGGCAGCAGCGGAAGGTCGGCGGGGGCGACCAGCTCGAAGGGCTCGACCGGGCGTTCGGTCGGCTCCGGCGCGTCCCGGCTCGCCAGCACCTCGCAGAGCGCCCGGACGGTCGGGTGCCGGAAGATGTCCGCCACCGTCACGTCCAGCCCGGCCGCGCGCATCGTGCTGGCCAGCACGAGCGCCGTGATCGAGTGCCCGCCGAGGTCGAAGAAGCCGTCGCAGACGCTGACCGCCGGCAGGCCCAGCACGTCGGCCCAGATGCCGGCGACCCGCTCTTCCAGCGGCCCGGCCGGTCCGACGAGGTCCCGGCCGGAGACCGGGGTGCCGCCCGTCGGCGCGGGCAGGGCCCGCCGGTCCAGCTTGCCGCTGTTGTTGCGGGGCAACTGGTCCAGCACCACGAACGCCGCCGGGATCATGTACTCCGGCAGGCCGAGCGCCAGCCGCGCGCGCAGCGGCCCGACCTCCGGCAGGTGCCCGTCACCGGTCACCAGGTACGCGGTCAGTCGAGGGTCGGCCGGGTCGTCGGCGCGGAGCACGACGACCGCCTCCTCGACGCCGGGCACGGCGGTCAGCGCCGCCTCGATCTCGCCTGGCTCGATCCGGTAGCCACGGACCTTCACCTGGTCGTCAAGGCGGCCAAGGAACTCCACGCTGCCGTCGGGCAGCCGGCTGGCCAGGTCACCGGTGCGGTACATCCGGCTGCCGGGCGGGCCGTACGGGTCGGGCAGGAACCGCGTCGCGGTCAGCTCGGGCTGGTTGAGGTAGCCCCTCGCCACCCCGTGGCCGGCCAGGTAGACCTCGCCGGGCACCCCGATGGGCGCCGGGTGGCCGTACTGGTCGAGCACGTACATCCGGACCCCGGACAGCGGCCGGCCGATCCGGCTGCCCACCCCGGGCGCCAGGTCGGCCCGGGTGATCCGGTGGTAGGTGGAGTAGACGGTGGTCTCGGTGATCCCGTACATGTTGACCAGCGCCACCCGGGCCAGCCCGAGGCGGGTTGCCCACGGCGCGAGCTCGGTGAAGTCGAGCTTCTCCCCCGCGATCACCACCGCGCGCAGCGACAGGTCCCGGATGCCGGGGGCGTCCTCGGCGGCGAGCCGGACGAGCCCGCGCAACGCCGTCGGGGTCTGCGCCAGCATGGTGACCCGCTGCGTCACCAGCAGGTCCAGCAGGTCCTGCGGCACCCGGGCCACCTCGCGGGGCACCAGCACCAGCCGGCTGCCGTGCAGCAGCGCACCCCACAGCTCCCAGACGGAGACGTCGAAGGCGTACGAGTGGAACAGCGCCCACACGTCGGTCTCGTCCACCGCGTAGTGCTCCTGCGCGGCGTCGAGCAGGCGCAGCACGTTGGCGTCGCTCACGCACACGCCCTTGGGGCGGCCGGTCGAGCCGGAGGTGTAGATGACGTACACCAGGTCGTCCGGGTCACGGACGATCCCTGGATCGGTCTCCGGGTGCCCGTCCAGGTCGCCGGCGTCCAGCAGCACCCGCAGCCCGTCGAAGTCGGCGAGCGGGTCCGCCTGCGCGCAGGTGGTGACCACGGTCCGCACCCCGGCGTCGGCCAGCATGTAGCTGATCCGCTCGGCGGGCTGGGCCGGGTCCAGCGGCAGGTACGCCGCTCCCGCCTTGAGCACGCCGAGCAGCGCGGGCACCAGGTCGGCGTCCCGGTCGAGGCAGACCCCGACCACGGTCTCCCGGCCAACGCCGGCCGCCCGCAGGTGGTGCGCCAGCCGGTTGGCCGCCGCGTCGACCTGGGCGTACGTCAGCTCGACCCCACCGGCCACCACCGCCACCGCCCGCGGGTCCCGGGCCAGTTGGGCCTGGAACAGCGCGACCATGCTGCCGGTGACCGGCTCGTCCGCGCCGGTGTCGGTGACGCCGAGCAGTCGGTCGCGTTCCCCGCCGGGCACGCAGACCGCCTGGCAGTCGCCGTCGGGGTCGGCGACCATCGCCTCCAGCACCGCCCGGTACATGCCGGCGATCCGGTCCAGGTTGGCCTGGCTGACCAGCCCCGCCCGGGCGGAGAGCGCGTAGCGGCCCCGCTGGGCGAAGCAGGAGAGGTCGAACTCGGTCGCCCCCTCGCCGGCGGCGCCGGTGACCACCGGAGCGGACCCGTCGCCCTGCGCCGCGCGGGTGAAGTCCTGGTAGTTGAACAGGACGTGCAGCAGCCGGTGCCCGGCCTCGCGCTGCATCTCGGCCAGCGGGAACCGCCGGTGCGGCCACAGCTCGACCTCCCGGTCGAACACCGCGGCGACGAGGTCCCGCCAGCTGCGGGCCGACCGGTCGTACGGGAACGGCACGGTGTTGAGGTACATGCCGTGCACCTCGTCGGCGCCGAGCACCTCGGGCCGGGCGTCGCAGACGAGACCGGCGTGGAAGCCCGGCTCACCGGTGAGCTGGCTGAGCACCTTCAGGTGCGCGGCGTGCAGCACCGCCTTCACCGACACGTCACCGTCACGGGCCAGGGCCCGCAGCGCCTCGTCCAGGTCGGTGAAGTCGACCGTCGCGTCGACCGTGGCGTCCGGCGTGTCCGCCTCACCCCAGCCGGCGGGCAGGGCGAACGGCGCGCGCCCGTCCCACACCGACCGCCAGTGCTCCCGGTCGGTGGTCGACTCCAGCGCGGCGATCTCGGCGGCGATGAAGTCGGCGTAGCGCACGGCCGGCAGGTCGGCCGACGACGGGGCGCGGCCGTCGGCCAGCGCGGCGTAGCCGTTGAGCACCTCGGTGACCAGCCGGGCGCTGCTCCAGCCCTCGGTGACGACGTGGCTGATGGTGAAGGTGAACCACCAGCTCTCGGCGCCGTCCACGTGCGCCGTGACCCGCAGCAGCGGCGCGGTGGAGACGTCGAACGGGCGGGCCCGCTCGGCGGCGACGAACTCCGCGAAGAGCGCGGCGTGCCGCTGTGCCGGGATGCCCCGGCCGTCCTCGACGTGCACGTCGGGTGCGACGTCGGCGTGCACCAGCTGCATCGGCACCGAGTAGCTGACCAGGTCGAACGAGGTGCGCAGGATCTCGTGCCGGGCGACCACGGCCCGGACCGCGCCGCGCAGCGCCTCGGCGTCGAACGGCCGCCCGTCGCGGACCTGGTGGGCGAGGACACTGTGGTAGACGGCGCGGTCCCCGCTGACCGCCGACTCCACCAGCATGCCGAGCTGGGTGCGCGACGCCGGGTAGGCGTCGACCACGCCGGCCGGGAGCCTGGCCCGGTCGGCGGCGCCGATCAGCGCGTACGGCGCGACCGGCCGGAAGACCTCGGCGTCGGCGTCGGCCAGTGCGGCGGCCAGCCGGCGTACGGTGCGGTGCGCGAAGACGTCCCGCACGCTGGTCGGGTGGCCGGCGGCCCGCAGGGTGCCGACCAGGGTGACCGCGAGCATCGAGTCGCCGCCCAGGTCGAAGAAGCTGTCGGTGACGCTGACCTGCGCGACGCCGAGCACCCGCGCCCAGATAGCGGCGATCTCCGCCTCCACGTCGCCGGCCGGCGCCTGGTAGGCCCCGGTGGCGTACGAGCTGGCGTCGGGGGCCGGCAACTGCCGGCGGTCGACCTTGCCGTTCGGGTCCTTCGGGATGGCGTCGACGGTGACGTAGGCGGCCGGCACCATCGCCTCGGGCAGCTCGGCCAGCAGCCGTTCCCGCAGCCTGGCCGGGGTCGGCGCGTCGCCGGTGGCCGGCAGCACGTACCCGACGAGGGTGCGTCGGCCGTCGTGCTCGCGGACCGCGGCGACCGCGTCGGTCACGCCGGGGCAGGCCCGCAGGGCCGTCTCGATCTCCCCCAGCTCGATCCGTACGCCGTGCAGCTTGACCTGCGAGTCGAGCCGGCCCAGGAAGTCCACGGTGCCGTCGGCCCGCCACGCCGCCGCGTCCCCGGTGCGGTAGAGCCGTGAGCCGGGCGAGCCGTACGGGTCCGGCACGAACCTCTCGGCGGTCAGTCCGGGTCGCCCCAGGTAGCCCCGGGCCAGCCCCGTCCCGCCGATGCACAGCTCACCGGGCACGCCGACCGGTACGAGGCCGAGGCGCTCGTCGAGGACGTACAGGCGCAGGTTCGGGTGGGGCGTGCCGAGCGGCACCCGGGACAGCCCGGCCAGCGCCTCGGTGGTGCACCGCCAGCTGCTCACGTCGACGGTGGCCTCGGCCGGGCCGTACGTGTTGTGCAGCTCGCAGCCGGGCAGCGCGGCCAGGAACGCCCGCGCCACGTCGAGGGCGATCTCCTCGCCGCCCACCGCCACCGACCGCAGCGACCGGCACCCGGCCAGCCCCTCGGCCAGCAGCGCCGGGAGCATCGACGGCACGAAGTGGACGGTGGTGACGCCCTCGCGGGCCATCAGCTCGCGCAGGTACGCGGGGTCGCGGTGCCCGCCGGGGCGGGCCACCACGATCCGGGCGCCCGCCGACAGGGCCGCGTAGACCTCGGCCGGGGAGACGTCGAAGCCGATCTCGGTCTTCTGGAGCACGACGGCGTCGGCGGCCAACCGGTAGACCTGCGCGCCGACGTGGTCGGTGCGGTTGACCAGGGCCCGGTGGGACATCAGCGAGCCCTTGGGGCGCCCGGTGGAGCCGGACGTGTAGATGACCACGCTGCCGTTGTCCGGGTCGGTGAGCGGTTCCGGGTCGGTCGGCGGCTGGCCGGCCCAGGCGTCCGGGTCGTCCAGCAGCACCACCGTGGCCTCGACCGGGGGCAGTTGCGCCCGCAGTTCGGCGGTGGTGAGCAGCACCGGGGCCGCCGCGTCGGCCAGCATGAACGCCAACCGCTCCGCCGGGTACGACGGATCCAACGGCAGATACACCCCACCCGCCTTGTGCACCGCCAACATCGCCACGACCTGCTCGACCGACCGATGTGCGCACACCCCGACCAGGACCTCCGGCCCCACCCCCAGCTCCCGAAGGTGATGCGCCAACCGGTTCGCCCGACCGTTCAACTGCCCGTACGAGAACGACACGCCCTCGGAGGTGACCGCCACCGCGTCCGGCCGCCGGGCCGCCTGCGCCTCGAACGCCGCCGGCAGGTACCCGCCGACCTCGGCGGTGCGGCCCGGGGTGAACCGGGCGAGGTCGGCCCGCTCCCCGGCCGGCAGACGCAGCGCCGCCGCGTCCCCGCCCGGGTCGGTCACCATCGCCGCCAGCACCTCGCGGAACATCGCCCCGATCCGTACCAGGGCGGTCGGGTCGGCGGTCCGGCTGTCGCTGACCAGGCGGACGGTACCGCCGCCGGCCCCGACCGACAGGCCGAACTCGGTGGCCCCGGGGCCGCCTACCTCGACGGCGTCGGACGCCTCGACGGCCCCGCCGCCGTCCTGCCGGGTCTCGACGTAGCCGAAGACGACGTCGATCGGACGGGACCCGGCGTCGGCCATCCGTGCCACCGCCGGCAACGGATACCGCCGGTGCGGCCACAGCTCCACCTCACGGTCGAACACCGACCGCACCAGCTCCCGCCACGTGCCCGCCGACCGGGCGTGTGCGAACGGCAACACGTTGATGTACATGCCGTGCACCCGCTCCGCGCCCCGCACCTCCGGACGCGCGTCACACACCAGGCCCGTGTAGAAGGCGGACTCGTTGGTGAGCTGGCTCATCACCTTCAGGTGCGCGGCGTGCAGCACCGCCTTGACCGAGGTGCCGGTGTCGCTGGCGAGGCGTCGGACCGCCGCGTCCAGGTCATGCACGTCCACCGTGTACCGGCAGACCGCCGCCGCGCCGGACCGGTCGCCGAAGGTGTCCGGGAGGGTCAGCTTCGGCCGGCCGGTCACCACCGCCCGCCAGTGCTCGGCGGTCTCCGGTGAACGCAGCGCCTCCAACTCGCCGGCGACGTGGTCGGCGTACCGGACGGCAGGGGGCTCGACCTGCGTCGGCGCCTCGCCGCGGCTGCGCCGCCCGTACCCGCCGAGCAGCTCGGCGAGCAGGGCGTTGAGGTCCCAGCCGCCGGTGACCAGGTGGCTCACCGCGAGGGTCAGCCACCAGGCTCCGGCGCCGTCGACGTGCGCGGCCACCCGCAGCAGCGGGGAGTCCGACTCCAGGTCGAACGGGGTACGCCGCTCGGCGGCCAGGTGCTCGGCGTAACCGGCGGCCGGATGCACGGCGACCGGCACGACGGTGCTCACGCGCACCAGTTGCATCGGCACCGAATAGCCGGTCAGGTCGACCGAGGTGCGCAGCGTCTCGTGCCGGGCGACCAGCGCGTCGACCGTCGCCTGGAGCGCGTCGGCGTCGAACGGCCGGCCGTCGTCGACCCGGATCGACTGCACGATGTGGTACAGCGACTTGCCGGGATCCTTCTGGATCTCCACTGCCATGCCGACCTGGGCCTGCGTCGCCGGGTACGCGTCGACCAGCCCGGCCGGCAGGGCGGCCCGGTCGGCGGCACCGATCAGCGCGTACGGCTCGACGGGGCGAAAGGCCCCCTCCTTGGCGGTGTCGGCCTCGGCGAGCGCGGTGACCAGGCGGCGGATCGTGCGGTGCGCGAAGATGTCCCGCACGGTGACCTCGTGGCCGGCGGCCCGCAGCGACCCGACCAGGGTCACCGCCGTCATCGAGTCGCCGCCCAGGTCGAAGAAGCTCTCGGTGACGCTGACCCGGTCGAGGTCGAGCACCCACGACCAGACGCCGGCCATCGCCGACTCCACCGGGCCGTTGGGCCGCTCGTAGCGGCCCCGGGCGTAGGACCGCGCGTCCGGTGCCGGCAGTTGCCGCCGGTCGACCTTGCCGTGCGGATCCACGGGGATGGCGTCGATGCTGACGTAGGCGGCCGGCACCATCGCCTCGGGCAGCTCGGCCAGCAGCCGTTCCCGCAGCTCACCGGGGGTGGGCGCGGGCCCGCCGTCGGTGACGAGGTAGCCGACCAGGGTGCGCCGGCCGTCCTGCTCGCGGATGGCGGCGACCGCGTCGGTCACCCCGGGGCAGGCCCGCAGGGCCGTCTCGATCTCCCCCAGCTCGATCCGTACGCCGTGCAGCTTGACCTGCGAGTCGATGCGGCCCAGGAAGTCGACCGTGCCGTCGGCCCGCCACGCCGCCGCGTCCCCGGTGCGGTACAACCGCGACCCGGGTGCGCCGTACGGGTCCGGCACGAACCGCTGCGCGGTCAGTCCGGGCGCCCCGAGGTAGCCCCGGGCCAGCCCCACTCCGCCGATGCACAGCTCGCCGCGCACCCCGACCGGCACCGGTTGCAGGTGCTCGTCGAGCACCCGGACGGTGAGGTTGGTGAACGGGGTGCCGAGCGGCACCCGGGACAGCCCGCGCAGGGCGTCGGTGCTGCACAGCCAACTGGTGACGTCGACGGTGGTCTCAGCCGGACCGTACGTGTTGTGCAGCTCGCAACCGGGCAGCGCGGCCAGGAAGGACCGGGCCACGTCGAGGGCGATCTCCTCGCCGCCGACCGCCACCGACCGCAGCGACCGGCAGCCGCCGATCCCCTCGGCCAGCAACGCCGACAGCATGCTCGGCACCAGTTCCACGGCGGTGACGCCCTCGCGGACGATCAGGTCGCGCAGGTACGCGGGGTCGCGGTGCCCGCCGGGGCGGGCCACCACGATCCGGGCGCCCGCCGACAGGGCCGCGTAGACCTCGGCCGGGGAGACGTCGAAGCCGATCTCGGTCTTCTGGAGCAGCACCGCCTGCTCGTCGAGGCGGTTGATCTGCCGGCCGGCGTACGCCGAGCGGTTGACCAGGGCCCGGTGCGGTACGACGACGCCCTTGGGCTGCCCGGTCGAGCCGGAGGTGTAGATGACGTAGCAGCCGCTGTCCGCCCCGGTGAGCTGCGCCGGGTCGGTGGCCGGCAGGCCGGCCCAGGTGTCCGGGCCGTCCAGCAGCACGGTGACCGCCTCGGCCGCCGGGAGTTGACCGCGCAGCTCGGCGGTGGTGAGCAGCACCGGTGCCGCCGCGTCGGCCAGCATGAACGCCAACCGCTCCGCCGGATACGACGGATCCAACGGCAGATACACCCCACCCGCCTTGTGCACCGCCAACATCGCCACGACCTGCTCGACCGACCGGTGCGCACACACCCCGACCAGGACCTCCGGCCCCACCCCCAGCTCACGCAGGTGATGCGCCAACCGGTTCGCCCGACCGTTCAGGTCCCGGTAGCTGACCCGGATGTCGTCGCAGGTGATCGCCACCGCGTCCGGCCGCCGGGCCGCCTGCGCCTCGAACGCCGCCGGCACGTACCCGCCGACCTCGGCGGTGTCGCCGGCCGACCAGCCCTCGATCTCGGCGCGCTCGGCCTCCGGCAGCCGGACGGCGACCGCGTCGCCGTCCGGGTCGGCCACCATCGCCGTGAGCACCTGACGGAACATCGCCCCCACCCGGGCCAGCGCGGCGGAACCGAAGAGGTGGCTGTCGCCGACCAGGTCGAGGAAGCCGCCGGCGGCGGTCACCTGGAGGGCGAACTCGGTGCCGCCCTCACCGCCGATGGCCTCGAAGTCGACGGACTCGTCGGCGACCGCCCCGGCCCGGCGGAACTCGGTGTAGTCGAAGACGACGTCGATCGGGCGGGACCCGGCACCGGCCATCCGCTGCACCGCCGGCAACGGGTAACGCCGGTGCGGCCACAGCTCCACCTCACGGTCGAAGACCGACCGCACCAGTTCCCGCCAGGTGCCCGCACCACGGGCGTACGCGAACGGCAGCACGTTGATGTACATCCCGTGCACCCGCTCCGCGCCCCGCACCTCCGGACGCGCGTCACACACCAGGCCGGTGTAGAAGCGCCCCTGGTCGGTGAGCTGGCTCATCACCTTCAGGTGCGCGGCGTGCAGCACCGACTTGGGTGACACGTCGAGGGTCGACGCGAGCGCGCGCAGCTTCGGCTCCAGGTCCTGGTAGCTGACCCGGGTCCGCAGGCTCTCCCGTGGGCCGTCGGTCCGGCCCCAGCCGTCCGGCGTGGTGAAGCTGGCGTACCCGTCGACGACGCCCCGCCAGTACGCCTCGTCCTCGCCCGCCTTCAGCGCCGTCAGTTCGGCGGCGACGAAGTCGGCGTACCGGACGGCGGTCGGCTCCGGCGACTCGGGCACCATGCCGGCACTGCGCCGCTCGTAGCAGCCGATCAACTCGACCAGGAGGGTGTTCAGGTCCCAGCCGCCGGTGACCAGGTGACTCACCGCGACGGTGAGCCACCAGCCGTGGCCGTCGGTGCGGTGCGCGGCGACCCGCAGCAGCGGCGCCGGCTGGTCCAGCTCGAAGGGCCGGGCCCGCTCGGTGTCGACGTACGCCCGCAGCCGGGCCTCGACGTCCCCGCCGGTCAGCTCCGTCACCCGTACGTCGAGCGGCGCCTCGGCGTGCACGAGCTGCATCGGCACCGAGTAGCTGGTGAAGTCGAACGAGGTGCGCAGCGTCTCGTGCCGGCCGACCACGTCCCGCACGGCGGCCCGTAGCGCGTCGGCCGAGAACGGCCGTCCACTGTTCACCCGGAAGCAGCGGACGATGTGGTACAGCGACTTGTCGGGATCCTTCTGGATCTCCACGGTCATGCCGACCTGCGCCTGCACAGCCGGGTAGGCGTCCACGAGGCCGGCGGGCAGGGCGGCCCGGTCGGCGGCCGACAGCAGGGAGAAGGGCGCGACTGCCTGGAAGGCCGGTGCCGCCGGCGCGGCGTCCTTGCCGGAGAGGTGCGCGGCCAGGGCGGCGACGGTGCGGTGCAGGAAGACGTCCCGCACGGCCACCCCGAGGCCGGCCGCGCGCAGCGCGCCGACCAGGGCGACCGCACGCAGCGAGTCACCGCCGAGGTCGAAGAAGCTGGCGTCGGTGCTGACCTGTTCCAGGTTGAGCACCTGGCCCCAGATCCCGGCCAGTTGCGTCTCCAACTCGGTCGCCGGGGCGACGTGCACCCGCTCGACCGGTACCGCGCTGTCCCACAGGGCAGCCCGGTCGACCTTGCCGTTGGCGTTCAGCGGGATCGCCTCGACCGCGACGAACTCGGCCGGGATCATGTACTCCGGCAGCTGCTCCGCGCATCGCGACCGGATCCGGTCCAGCAGGCCGGGGGTCGCCGGCGGGGTCGGCCGGTAGAAGGCCACCAGTCGGGCGTCGCCGTCGGCGGCCGAGCCCGAGACCAGGGCGACCGCGTCGCCGACGCCCTCGGTTGCCTCCAGGGCCGACTCGATCTCGCCCAGCTCGATCCGGTAACCCCGGATCTTCACCTGGTGGTCGACGCGGCCGACGAACTCCACCGCCCCGTCCGCCATCCGGCGCACCAGGTCCCCGGTCCGATACAACCGCGCCCCGGCCGCCCCGAACGGATCCGGCACGAACCGCTCCGCGGTCAAACCGGGCTGGTTCGCGTACCCACGGGCGACGCCGACTCCACCGACGTACAACTCGCCGACGACGCCCACCGGCGACAGTTCACCGTCGCGGTTCAGCACGTACATCGTCATGCCCGGCAGGGCGCGACCGATCGGCACCACCGGACCCGGCTGCTCCCCCTCGATCGGGAAGATACAGGTGCCCACACTCGCCTCAGTCGGCCCGTACTCGTTGACCAGACCACCCGGACCCAACAACGTCAGCCACCGGTTCGCCAACGCCGCCGGCAACGCCTCACCCGCAACCACCACCACCGACGCCAACGACGCCAACGCCTCATCCGACAACTGCCGACCCAGAATCTCCAGATGACCCGGCGTCAACTTCAAGAAACTGAACGGCCCCGCACCCGCCAACACCACACCCAACTCAGCCAGATCCACATCCTGACCCACCATCACCACCCGCTGACCCGCAACCAACGGCGCCCACAAATTCGGCACCTGCAAATCAAACGCCACCGACGAAAACACCGCACAACCACCCGCACCACGCGACGCCAACTCACCCGCCGCCCACCGCACATGATTCGCCAAACCCCGATGCGTAACCTGCACACCCTTCGGACGCCCCGTCGAACCCGACGTGAAAATCACATACGCCAACTCGTCGAGGTCGGCTGGCCCGGGCAGGGCCGCACGCACGTCACCGTCGTCCTCGACGTCCTCGACCCGGAGCACGTCGACCCCGGCGCCGGTGAACCGGTCGGCATAGCGGCCCGAGGTCACCGCGACGCGGGCACCCGCGTCGGCCAACATGGCGGCGATCCGACCCGGCGGATACGACGGATCCACCGGCACGAACGCCGCACCCGCCTTCCACACCCCCAACATCGACGCCACCAGATCCACACCCCGATCCAGCAGCACACCCACCACCGCACCGGCACCCACACCCCGGCCGACCAGACGCCGCCCGATCGCCGCCGCACGGGCGTCGAGCTCCGCAAAGCCGGCTCCCCGGCCGCCCGGCACGGACACCGCCTCCGCCGACGGCGTCTCCGCCACCCGCGCCTCGAACTCCACCAACACCGAACGCGACACCGGCTGCACCGCCGACACCCCGTCCGCCAACACCACCGACACCTCACCCGCCGGCAGACACACCACCGACGCGTCACCATCCACATCGGCGACCATCGCCTCCAACACCACCCGGTACATGCCACCGAGCCGCAGGACGTTGGGGTAGCTGACCTGGTGCGGCCGGGCCAGGATGTTGAGTACGCCGCCGAGCGTGGAGACGTGCAGGCCGAACTCGCCGCTGGCCTCGTAGATGGCGTCGTCGAAGTCGACCCGCTCGGTGTCGACCTGCTCGAAGTCGAGGTAGTTGAAGAGGATCTCGATCGGCCGTCGGCCGTCGCCGAGGCGCTGCACGGCCGGCAGCGGGTACCGGCGGTGCGGCCACAGCTCCAACTCCCCGGCGAACGTCCCCCGGATCAGCTCCCGCCAGGTCCGCGCGCCGGCGTCGTGCACGAACGGCAGCGTGTTCAGGTGCATCCCGTACACCCGGTCGGCGCCGGTCACCTCGGGCCGGCCGTGGCTGACCAGCCCGCTGGTGAACACCGGCTCGGCGGTGAGCTGGCTCATCACCTTCAGGTGCGCGGCCAGCAGCACGCTCTTCAGCGACGTGTCGGTCCGGCTGGCCAGCTCGCGCAGGTCGTCCATCAGGTCGTGCAGCGGGACCTGGGTGCCGCACTCGTACTCGGGGACGGACTCGTCCTCGCCCCAGCCGGCGGGCAGCTCGAAGATCGGCTGCGCCACGACGCCCTGCCAGTAGTCGCGGTCCTCGGTCGACGACAGCGCCTCGAGCTCGCCCGCGACGAAGTCGGCGTAGCGGACCGGCGTGGCCTCGAACGCGGCCGGTGCGCCGGTGTCCCGCAGACTGCGGTAGTTGTCGAGGATCTCCATCAGCAGCGAGTGGTGGCTCCAGCCCTCGAGGATGCCGTGCGACATGGTCAGCACGAACCACCACGTGTCGTTGCGGCCGGCCGCTCCGGCGACCCGCATCTGCGGGACCTGGTCGGGGGTGAACGGCCGAGTCCGCTCGGCGGCCAGGTATGCCCGCAGCTGGTTCTCGGCCTCCTCGTCCGTGCCGTCGCCCAGGTCGAGCACGGTGACGTCGACGGGCACCTCGGTGTGCACGAGCTGCATGGGCACCGAGTAGCCGGTCAGGTCGAACGAGGTACGCAGGATCTCGTGCCGCGCCACCACGGTCTGCACGGCCCCGCGCAGTGCGTCGCCGTCAAAGGCGCGCTCGTCGCGGATCGGGAACGCGGACACGTTGTGGTAGGTGCGTCGATCGGAGTCGGAGAGGGTGACCACGAGCATGGCGAGCTGCACCTGCGCACACGGGTACGCGTCGGCGATCCCGGCGGGCAGGGCGGCCCGGTCGGCGTCGTCGAGCAGGCCGAACGGGGCGACCGCCTGGAAGGCGGGCGCCGCCTCGACGCCGTCCCCGGCGGTGAGGTGCGCGGCCAGGGCGGCGACGGTGCGGTGTACGAAGACGTCACGCACCGAGACCGCGTGCCCGGCGCCGCGCAGCGCGCCGACGAGCGCGATGGCGCTGATGGAGTGCCCGCCGAGGTCGAAGAAGCTCTCCTGGGTGCTGACCTGTTCCAGGTTGAGCACCTGGCCCCAGATCCCGGCGAGCTGCGTCTCCAACTCGGTCGCCGGGGCGACGTACGCCCGGTGCGTCGGCACCGAGGTGTCCCACAGGGCAGCCCGGTCGACCTTGCCGTTGGCGTTCAGCGGGATCGCCTCGACCGCGACGAACTCGGCCGGAATCATGTATTCCGGCAGTTGCTCCGCACACCGCTGCCGCAGCCGCTCCGCCAGCTCCGTGCCCGGCGCGGTCGGCCGGTAGAACACCACCAGCCGGTCCGACTCGCCGACCAGGGCGACCGCGTCCGCGACACCGTCGGTGCCCTCGACGACCGACTCGATCTCGCCCAGCTCGATCCGGTAACCCCGGATCTTCACCTGGTGGTCGACGCGGCCGACGAACTCCACCGCCCCGTCCGCCATCCGGCGCACCAGGTCCCCGGTCCGATACAACCGCGCCCCGGTTCCGGTTCCGGCCGCGGTTCCGGTTCCGGCGAACGGGTCCGGCACGAACCGCTCCGCCGTCAAACCCGGCTGGTTCGCATAGCCACGGGCGACACCCACGCCGCCCACGTACAACTCACCCACGACACCGACCGGGGACAGCTGCAGATCCCGGTTGAGCACGTACATCGTCATGCCCGGCAGGGCGCGACCGATCGGCACCACCGGACCCGGCTGCTCCCCCTCGATCGGGAAGATGCACGTGCCCACACTCGCCTCAGTCGGCCCGTACTCGTTGACCAGACCACCCGGACCCAACAACGTCAGCCACCGGTTCGCCAACGCCGCCGGCAACGCCTCACCCGCAACCACCACCACCGACGCCAACGACGCCAACGCCTCATCCGACAACTGCCGACCCAGAATCTCCAGATGACCCGGCGTCAACTTCAAGAAACTGAACGGCCCCGCACCCGCCAACACCACACCCAACTCAGCCAGATCCACATCCTGACCCACCATCACCACCCGCTGACCCGCAACCAACGGCGCCCACAAATTCGGCACCTGCAAATCAAACGCCACCGACGAAAACACCGCACAACCACCCGCACCACGCGACGCCAACTCACCCGCCGCCCACCGCACATGATTCGCCAAACCCCGATGCGTAACCTGCACACCCTTCGGACGCCCCGTCGAACCCGACGTGAAAATCACATACGCCAACTCGTCGAGATCCGTGGCGCGGGCCGGTAGGGGCGAGTCGGTCTCGCCGATCTCCTCGACGCGCACCACCTCCACCCCGACGGGAGCGAACCGGTCGGCGTACCGGCCCGAGGTCACCGCGACGCGGGCACCCGCGTCGGCCAACATGGCGGCGATCCGACCCGGCGGATACGACGGATCCACCGGCACGAACGCCGCACCCGCCTTCCACACCCCCAACATCGACGCCACCAGATCCACACCCCGATCCAGCAGCACACCCACCACCGCACCGGCACCCACACCCCGGGCAGCCAACCACCGGGCGACCTGCCCAGCCCGCGAGTCCAACTCGGCGAAGTCCACCCCCCGATCGCCCGGGACCGACACCGCCTCCGCCGACGGCGTCTCCGCCACCCGCGCCTCGAACTCCACCAACACCGAACGCGACACCGGCTGCACCGCCGACACCCCGTCCGCCAACACCACCGACACCTCACCCGCCGGCAGACACACCACCGACGCGTCACCATCCACATCGGCGACCATCGCCTCCAACACCGCCCGGTACATGCCACCCAGGCGGGCCACCTGCGGCACGCCGAGGTGGCGCAGGTTGGCCTCCAGCGTGATGAAGCCGAGCCGGCTGATCACGCCCAGCGGGAACTCGTTCGGGCTGTCGTCGATGGAGTCGGTGTAGTCGATCTCGTCGGTGTCGATCTGGTGGAAGTCGTGGAAGCTGAACCGGACGTCCAGCATCCGGCCACCGTCGCCGACCTCCCGCTGCAGCACCGGCAGCGGGTACCGGCGGTGCGGCCACAGCTCCAGTTCCCCGGCGAACGTCCGGCCGATCAGCTCCCGCCAGGTCCGGGCGTCCACGTCGTGCACGAACGGCACCGTGTTCAGGTGCATCCCGTAGACGCGGTCCGCGCCGGCGACCTCCGGACGGATGTTGGACACCAGCCCGCTGAAGAAGGACTGCGACCCGGTGAGCTGGCTCATCACCTTCAGGTGCGCGGCCAGCATCACCGACTTGAACGGCACCCCGGTCTCCCGGGCCAACGCCCGCAGTCCGGGCTCCAGGTCGTGCAGCGGCACCCAGTGGTCGTACTGCGCGCCCTCCTCGGCGGTCGGGTCGCCCCAGCCCTCGGGCAGGACGAACCGGTCCCGGCCGGCGACCCTGTCGTGCCAGAAGGCGCGGTCCGACCCGTCGCCGGTCGAGCGCAGCTCGGCGGCGACGGCGTCGGCGAACCGCACCGGCGGGGCGGGGCGGGGCTCGACCGCCAGCCCGTCGCGGATCCGGTGGTACGCGCCGACCAGCTCCATCATCAGCGAGTGGTAGCTCCAGCCGTCCATGATCGGGTGGCACTCGGTGAGGGTCAGCCACCAGCTGCCGTCCGCGCAGACCCGCGCGTGCAGCCGGAACAGCGCCGGCTGGCCGAGGTCGAACATCTCGGCCCGCTCGGCGGCGATGAAGTCGCGCAGCTCCCGCTCCAGGCCGTCCCGGTCCTCGGCGCGGGCCCGGTCCATGCCGACCCGCATCTCGGCGGTCGCGTGCACGAGCTGCATCGGCACCGAGTAGCCGGTCAGGTCGAACGAGGTACGCAGCACCTCGTGGCGCCGTACCAGCAGCGCGGCGGCCTCCCGGAACGCGTCGAACGAGAACTCGCCCCGGTCGGGGACCCGGTAGGTGGTGGCGTTGAGGTAGTGGTTGTGCTCCCCGGCGAGCATTTCCGCCAGCATGCCGAGCTGCACCTGGGTGCACGGGTACGCGTCGACGACGCCGTCCGGCAGCGTGGTCCGGTCGGCCTCGGCGATCAGCGCGAACGGGGCGACGGCCGGCTCCGGGTCGGCCGGTGCGGGGCGGCCGGTGAGGAACTCCGCCAGCTCGGCGATGCTGCGACGCTCGAAGAGGTCGCGCACCTGCACGTCGAGGCCGGCGGCCCGGATGGCCCCGGCGAGCGCCACGGCGCGGATCGAGTCGCCGCCGACGTCGAAGAAGCCGTCCTCGACGCCGATCCGTTCCAGGCCGAGCAGCTCGGCCCAGATCGCGGCGAGCCGCTCCTCCACCTCGGTACGCGGCGCCAGGTACGGCCGGTCGGTGGCGGTCACCGTGCGGTCGGGCGCCGGCAACGCCCGCTTGTCGAGCTTGCCGTTGACGGTCAACGGCAGCCGGGCCAGCGGGACGAACGCCGACGGGATCATGTACTCGGGCAGGGTGCGGGCCAGCGCCGCGCGCACCTGCCCCGGCCGGGGCAGCTCCACCTGCTCGTCGACGACCGAGTACGCCACCAGCCGCCGGTCGCCGGGGGTGTCCTCACGGACGACGACCACCGCCTCCCGGACCCCGGGCAGGGCCGAGATGGCGGCCTCGATCTCGCCCAGCTCGACCCGGTAGCCCCGGATCTTCACCTGGTCGTCGATCCGGCCGACGAACTCCAGGCTGCCGTCGGCGCGCCGGCGGGCCAGGTCGCCGCTGCGGTACAGCCGGGCGCCGGCCGGGCCGAACGGGTCGGGCACGAACCGCTGGGCGGTCAGCTCGGGCCGGTTCAGGTAGCCGCGGGCCACGCCGGGGCCGCCGACGTGGATCTCGCCGGTGACGCCGACCGGCACCGGATTGCCGTACGGGTCGAGCAGGTGGATGCTCAGGTCGGCCAGCGGGACGCCGATCGGGTTGGCGGCGGTGCCGGCCAGGTCGTCCGGGCCCACCTCGTAGTAGGTGGCGTGCACCGTGATCTCGGTGATCCCGTAGAGGTTGAGCAGCCGGGGCGCGGCCAGCCCTCGACGGGCCACCCAGGGGCCGAGGTCGCCGTACTCCAGCTTCTCCCCGGCGAAGATGACCGCGCGTAGCGCGAGCCGGTCGATGCGCGGGTCGCCGTCGCGGGCCAGCCCCACCAGGCCGCGGAACGCCGTCGGGGTCTGGTTGAGCACGGTGACCTGCTCCTCGACCAGCAGGTCGAGCAGGTCCCCGGGGGAACGGGTGACCTCGCGGGGCACCACCACCAGCCGACCGCCGTGCAGCAACGCGCCCCACAGCTCCCACACCGACACGTCGAAGGCGTACGAGTGGAACAGCGGCCACACGTCGGCGGGGCCGAACTTCAGGTCGTCCTGCGCCACGGTCATCAGCCGCAGCACGTTGGCGTGGGTCAGGAAGACGCCCTTGGGGCGGCCGGTCGACCCGGAGGTGTAGATGACGTAGATCAGGTTCTCGGGGTCGACGGCGACGCCCGGGTCGGTGCCGGGGCGTCCGGCGATCTCCCCGGCGTGCGCGGGGTCGTCCAGCACCACCAGGACGCCGTCGAAGTCGGCGAACCGCGCCCGGTGGGCCTCGGTGGTCACCACGATCCGCGCGCCGGCGTCGGCCAGCATGAAGTCGACCCGGTCGGCCGGGACGCCGGGCTCCACCGGCAGGTACGCCGATCCGGACTTGAGCACGCCCAGCAGGGTGCAGACCAGCTCCGCGCCACGGTCCAGGCAGACCGCGACCAGCCGCTCCGGGCCGGCGCCGAGGGCCCGCAGGTGGTGCGCCAGCCGGTTCGCGGTGGCGTCCAGTTCGGCGTACGTGAGGCGTCGCGCGCCGGCCACGACAGCGGTCGCGCCGGGGTGGGCGGCGGCGGTGGCGGCGAAGACGCCGTGCACCGTCCGGGTCACCGCGGCGGCGGGGCGGGCCGGCGCGGGGGTGACGGCCGCCAGCTCGGCGTCGTCGAGGATACGCAGCTCGGAGATCCGGGCGTCCGGGTGAGCGGCCACGTGGTGCAGCAGCCGGCCGAGGTGGTCGGCCATCCGCCGCACGGTGGCCGGGTCGAACAGCGCGGTCGCGTACTCCAGGTGCCCGCGCAGCTGGCCGTCGGCGCCCTCGACTACGTGCAGTTGCAGGTCGACCTTGGCGACCTGGGTGGGCAGCCAGAGCGGCTCGGCGGTGAGGCCGGCCGGCCAGGTGCCGGTGGGAGTGTCGTCGCCCAGCGTGAAGGCGACCTGGTAGAGCGGCGTACGGGACAGGTCCCGCTCCGGCTCGAACTCGTCAACCAGCAGCGCGAAGGGCACGTCGGCGTGTGCGAAGGCGTCCCGCACGGTGGCTCGGCTGGCGCGCAGCAGGTCGGCGAAGGCCGGATCCCCCGTCCAGCTGCCCCGGACGACCATATTGTCGATCCCGTACCCGACCAGGTTGCGCAGCTCGGCGCGGTCACGCACGGACGTCACACTGCCCACGGGGATGTCGGTGCGGCCGGTGTAGCGCGACAGCAGCGCCTGGAAGGCGGTCAGCAGGGTGACGAAGAGAGTGGTCTCCGCGCCACGGGCGATCTCGCGCAGCGCGGCCGAGACGTCGGCCGGGAGCGCGAAGGGAACCGACGCGCCCCGCCAGTCGCGTACCCGGGGCCGGGGCCGGTCGGCGGGCAGCTCCAACGGGGCGATGCCGGCGAGCCGGTCGCGCCAGTGCTCCAGGTGCCGCTCCAGCAGGTCGCCGCGGAGCCGGTCGCGCTGCCAGGCCGCGAAGTCGGCGAACTGCACGGCCGGCGGCGTCAGCGGTGACGGCTCGTCGCGGACGAACGCGCCGTACAACTCGGCCAGGTCGCCGAGGAGCACCGCCGTGGAGGGCGCGTCGCAGGCGATGTGGTGGATCACCAGCACCAGGAGGTGCTCGGCCGGGCCCAGTCGCAGCAGCGTCGCCCGTACCGGCCACTCGGCTGCCAGGTCGAAGCCGGTGGCGGCCAGCTCGGCCAGCAGCGCGGCGGCGCGCTCCTCCCGCTCGGCCTGCGGCACGGCGGCCAGGTCGACCAGCGGCAGCTCCTGCGGGCGGGGCTCGTCGATGACCTGCACCGGCGTCAGGTCGGCCAGCTCGTACCGGGTGCGCAGGATCTCGTGCCGGGCGATCAGGGCGTCCCACGCCCGGGTCAGCGCGGCCCGGTCCAGCGGGCCGCGCAGGCGCAGCGCCGAGGAGACCAGGTACTCCGGGCTGGTGGTGTCCAGCCGGTTGAGGAACCACATCTGCTGCTGGCCGAAGGAGAGCGGCAGATCACCCGAGCGGTCGACGGCCGGGATCACGTTGCGCCGACCGGCGGCCCTGCCCGCCAGCCGGCGTTGGATGAGCGACTCGCGCAGGTTCGGCTGGTTCGCGGTGGAGGTCATGCCTGGTGCTCCTTGGTCTGGCGCAGGTCGTCGGTCAGCTCGGCGTCGGAGAGTGCGTCCACCTCGGCCCGGATGAGGTCCTCCACCGCACCCGCCATCGCCTCGACGGTCGGGTGCTCGAAGACGAGCCGCAGCGACACGTCGAGGTCGAACTCCTCCTGTATGCCGGCGGCCAGCCGGCCCGCCAGCACGGAGTGCCCGCCCATGGCGAAGAAGTTGTGCCGCACGCCGACGGGCACGCCCAGCAGATCGCTCCAGATCGCGCAGAGGCGTTCCTCGACGACCGTGCGCGGCGCGACGAGGGCGTCCTCGGTGCCGGCGACACCCGTCGACACGGCGCGGGAGAGCAGGTCGAGCAGCGCCGCCCGGTCCACCTTGCCGTTCGTGTTGAGTGGGATCTCGGACACCGGTACGAGCAGGCTCGGCGTCATGTAGTCGGGCAGCAGCCGGGCGCAGTGGGCGGCCAGGTCGGGCGCCTCGCCCCGGTGGAAGGCGACCAGCCGGTCCTCGTGGACGATGACCACGCACCGGTCCACCCCGGGGTGCTCCTCGACGACCGCCCGGATCTCGCCGAGTTCGATCCGGTAGCCGCGAATCTTGACCTGGTCGTCGGCCCGGCCGACGAAGTCCATCACCCCGTCCGGGCGCATCCGGACCAGATCCCCGCTGCGGTACAGCCGGCTGCCCGGCGGCCCGTACGGGTCGGGCACGAACTTCTCGGCGGTGAGGTCCGGTCGACCGGCGTAGCCGGTGGCCAGGCAGTCTCCTCCGATGTACAGCTCACCGACGACCCCGACGGGCAGCAGGCGCTGCGTGTCGTCGAGCACCCGGACGGTGGTGTTGGCCATCGCGCGGCCGATCGGCACGATGTCGGTGGTCTGCGGCGTGTCGACCGGGTGGGCCGTCATGATCACGGTGGTCTCGGTCGGCCCGTAGCTGTTGGTGAGGCCGCCCGGCCCGAGCCGGTCCAGCCACCGGTTGGCGAGGTCCCTGTGCAGCGCCGCCCCCGCTGTCCAGATCAGACCGGAGAGCTGGCCCGCCTGCTCGTCGTCGAGCTGCTCGGTGAGCAGCTCCAGGTGCGGCGGGGTCATGATGAACCGGTCGAACGGACCGGCCTTGGCGAGCAGGCCGCCCAGCTCGGCGACGTCGAGGGCGGCGGGCAGCAGGGTCACCGCCTGGCCGGAGACCAACGGGCTGAACAGGTTGGGGATGGACAGGTCGAAGGCGATGGTGGTGAACAGCGGTGCGCCGTCACCCTGCCCGGCCCGTGCGCCCCGGTCGCCCAGGGCCTCGGTCTCCACGGCGCAGGCGAGGAAGTTGGACACCGCGCGGTGCGGCAGGGCCACGCCCTTGGGGCGGCCGGTCGAGCCGGAGGTGAACAGCACGTAAGCCGTCTCCAGCGGGTCGGTGTCCCGGTCCGGCCGGCTGCCGGGGCCGGCGCAGATCATCAGCCGGTGGGTGTCCACGTGCAGGGTCGGCACGGTGAACCGCGGGGCGTGCGTCGCCTGGGTGACGCCCAGCTCCACGCCGGCGGTGGCGAGCATGTGCCCGATCCGCTCGGCGGGGTACGACGGGTCGAGCGGCAGCACGGCCGCCCCCGCCTTCCAGATGCCGAGGATCGCCGCGACCAGGTCGACGCCCCGGTCCAGCAGCACGGCCACCACCGCGCCCCGGCTCACGCCGGAGCGCCGCAGGTGTTGGGCGAACTGGTTGGCCCGGTTGTCCAGCGCCGCGTAGCTCGTGGTGAGGTCGCCGTGCCGCAGCGCGACCGCGTCCGGCGTACGGTGCCGCTGGGCCTCGAAGAGGTCGCAGACGGTCGCGGCGGGGCGGGGCACGGTCGGCCCGTGGACCTCGTGCAGGAGTTGGTGGCGCTCGGCCGGCGCGAGCAGGTCGAGGTCGTCGAGCGGGGTCCGCGGCTCGGCCACCGCCGCGGCGAGCAGCCGGACGAAGTGGTCGGCCATCCGCCGGACGGTCCGCTCGTCGAAGAGAGCGGTGGCGTACTCCAGGCTGCCGGCCAGCGTGCCGTCCGGGCGGGGCCAGACGTGCATGGTGAGGTCGGTCTTGGCGATCCGGGCCGCCCGGCGCAGGGCGTCCAGCAGGGTCCCGTCGTCGGTTGACTGGCCGGTGATGCCGCCCTCCTGGGCGTTGAGCATCACCTGGTAGAGCGGGGTGCGGGAAAGGTCCCGGACGTCGACGAGGTCGTTGACCACCCGCTCGAAGGGCAGGTCCTGGTGGGCGAGGGCGGTCAGGGTGCGGGACCGGACCGCCCGCAGGGCATCCTCGAAGGGGGCGGACGGGTCCAGGGTGCAGCGCACCACCACGGGGTTGAGGAAGACCCCGGCGATCTGTTCCGTCTCCAGTGGCCGTCGCCCGGAGGTGGGCGCGCCGACCGCGACGTCCCACTGTCCGCTGTAGCGGGCCAGCAGCGTGGCGAAGCCCGCCAGCATGGTCATGAACGGGGTCGCCGAGCAGCGCCGGCCCAGTGCGGTCAGCTGCTCCGCCAGCTCCGCCGGCACCTCGAACTCGACGTGCGCGCCGCGCGGATCGCGTTCGGCCGGCCGTGGCCGGTCCAGCGGGAGGGCCAGCTCGGGCACCCCGGCCAGTTGCTCGCGCCAGAAGCCGAGTTCCCGCTCGACCCGGTCGTCGGTGAGGTGCCGGTGCTGCCAGGCCGCGTAGTCGGCGTAGTGCACCGTCAGCTCCGGCAGGTCGGGCTCCCGGCCGGCGGCGCGGGCCGCGCAGAGTTCCCGCAGGTCGCGCTCCAGGACGGCGGCGGTGGTGGCGTCGGAGGCGATGTGGTGCAGCGCCACCAGCAGCAGGTGGTCCGCCCCGGCCGAGGTGACCAGGGTGGCCCGCCACAGCGGCCCGGTGCGCAGGTCGAAGCCCTGGCCGAGCTGCTCGTCGACGAGGTCGACGAGCGGGACCTCGGCCGCGTCGCGGACCGTGAGGTCGACCGGGCCGGGCGGGGCGATCCGCTGCTGCGGCTCGCCGTCGCGGGTCAGGTAGCGGGTACGCAACGCCTCGTGCCGGGCTTCGAGCGCGGTCAGCGCCGACCGTACGGTGTCCGGCGTCAGCGAGCCGGGTAGGCGGAGGTAGAGCGGCACCACCCACTCGGGGCTGTTCGGGTGCAGTTGGTCCAGCAGCCACAGCCGCCGCTGGGCCGGAGAGAGCGGCAGTGCTCCGGTCCGGGGTGTCGGGACCACCGGCGACGTCGCGGGGGCTCCGCCGGTCAGCAGGGCGGCCTGCGCCTCGACGGTGCTCGCGGTGAGCAGTTCCCTGAGCTCGATCCGCACGCCGGACTCGGCGGCGAGGCGGCTGGCGAGCCTGATGGTCACCAGCGACGAGCCGCCGAGTTGGAAGAGGTCGTCGTGCGCCCCCACCCGGTCGACGTCGAGCAGCTCCTGCCAGAGCCGGGCGACCAGGCGTTCGGCATCCGTGCGCGGGGCCAGGTAGGCCGAGCCGTCGACGGTCTCGACCGGCGGCAGCGCGGCCCGGTCGACCTTGCCGCCGGTGGTGAGCGGGAACTCCGCCACCGGGACGAACACGGCCGGCACCAGGGCGTCGGGCAGCCGGTCGGTCAGGAAGGAGCGCAGCATCACGGTGGTCAGCGGGCGCCGGCTGGAGACGTACGCGGCCAGCCGGGGACGGCCGGCGGGCTCGGCGAAGCTGACGACCACCGCCCGCCGGACGTCGGGGTGGGCGGCCAGCGCGGCCTCCACCTCGCCCGGCTCGATCCGCACTCCGTTGATCTTGAGTTGGTCGTCGGCGCGGCCGACGAACTCCAGGCTCCGGTCGGAGCGCCACCGGACCTGGTCACCGGTGCGGTAGAGCCGTGCGCCGGCCGGCCCGTACTCGTCCGGCACGAACCGTTCGGCGGTCAGGTCGGGCCGGTTGACGTACCCGCGGCCGAGCCCCGCCCCACCTACGTAGAGATCGCCGACCACGCCGATCGGCACCGGTCGCCGGTTCGCGTCCAGCACCTGGAGGCGGAGGTTCTCCAGCGGCCGGCCGATCGGCACCGCGCCGGTGCGCTGGTCGAGGTCGACCGGCTGGGCGGTGACGTCGATGGCACACTCGGTCGGGCCGTACGTGTTCCACACCCGCACCCCGGGCACCGCCGCCAGCCGCTGACACAGCTCGGCGTGCAGCGGCTCGCCAGCGGAGAAGACCAGCCGCAGCGAGGTGCACCGCGGCCAGTCCGGCTCCTCCGTCACCAGCTGCAGCACCGACGGGACGCCCTGGAGCACGGTCGCCCCGGACCAGATGACCGCCGCCACCAGGGCGGCGGGATCGCGTTCGGCGCCGTCCGGCGCGAGCGCCACCGTCGCCCCGCAGATCAGCGGGGCGAAGAACTCCCAGCCGGCGGCGTCGAAGCTCACCGCGGTCTTCTGCAACACCCGGTCCGCCGCCGACAGGCCGTGCTGCCGGACCGTCCAGGCCACCCGGTTCCCGATGGCCCGATGGGTGACGACCACGCCCTTCGGCCGGCCGGTGGAACCGGAGGTGTAGATGACGTACGCGGCGTTGTCGGGGTCGATCCGCACCGGCGGCGCGGTGTCCGGCCCGGCCGCGATCCGGGACCGGTCGGCGTCCAGGCAGACCACGTGCGACGGCCCGGCCAGGCTGTCGTCGAGCAGGTCGGCCTGGGTGAGCACGACGTCCACCCCGGTGTCCGCGACGATCCACCGTCGCCGGTCCACCGGGTGCGCCGGGTCCAGCGGCAGGTACGCGCCGCCGGCCCGCCACACCCCGAGCAGGGCGACCACGAGGTCGACCCCCCGGCGCAGGTACACGCCGACCGTCGACTCCGGTCCGACACCGAGCCCGACCAGGTGCTGGGCGAGCTGGTTGGCGCGGCGGTCGAGTTCGGCGTAGCCGACCCGCACGTCGCCGGCGAGCACCGCGGTCGCGTCGGGCGTCGCCGCGGCCTGACGGGCGATCAGTCCGGGTAGGACGATCGGATCGACCGCGCCCGCTCCGGCGGCCGGCAGGGTGGACAGAGGGGTGCTCATCGGTGCTCCTCCGGGGTGGGGTTTGAGCGCGGACGGCCGGAGTCACACCTCCGGCGGGCCCGTCAGACGGACGCGCCGTCCATCCGCAAGCGCAGGCTCTTCGGCCGCATGTCGGTCCAGAGCTCGTTGATCCGGCTGAGGCACTGCTCCCTGGTGCCCTCGGTGCCCTCGGCCCGCCAGCCGGCCGGCAGCGCCCGGTCGCTCCACCAGATCGAGTACTGCTCCTCGTCGTTGAGCACCACCAGGTAGCTGCGGTCGTCGTCGCTCATGGTTTCTCCCTCGTAGGTTCCGCGGTCGCCACGGCGGCGGCCGGTACGGGTGTGAAGTCGTCGATCCGCACGCCGAGGCCCCGCCGGGCCGCCGTGTCGCGGACGTGTTGGGCCAGCGCGATGTCCAGGACGCCCAGCCCGAACGGCGAGACCACCACCGGGCCGGGAACGTCGGCGGAGGGCAGCGCCGCACCGCCGGCCAGCCGGCCGATGGTGGTGTGGATGAAGTCCCGGCCGCCGGTGAGCTGTTCGGCGAGGTGCAGCGAGGTGCGCTCGCGGCACACGTGGTCGGGGTCGTCGACGACGTTGCGAGCCGACAGGACCGCCCGGGGGTGCAGGTCGCGCAGCGACAGGTGCAGCACCACGCTCTCCGGCTGGCAGGCGGTCAGCTCCAGGTGCGGATCGCTGGCGGTGGTGGCGATCGAGACCAGCCGGTGGGCGGCCAGAGCCTCCTCGGCGCTGCCCACCACACTGATCGTCGTGGCCGGCAGCAGGGCTGCCGCCCTGGTGGCGAACGCCTCGGCCCGTCGCGGGTCGGAGTCGTGCAGCACGAGCGAGGCCGGCGGCGCCAGAGCCACGGTCAGGAAGCGCAGCACCTGCTGGTTGATCAGCCCACAGCCGATCAGCGCCAGGCCGTCGGGGCGACGGTCGGCGGTCAGCAGTTGCGCGGCGAGGGCCGCGCCGGCCGCGGTCCTCGCGGCGGAAATGACCGACCCCTCGATCACCGCGTCGGGCTGACCGGTGTCGAGCGAGTTGAGCACGATGGCGGCGCTGGCACGGTCCAGGCCCCGCTCGATGTTCGCCGGGAACGAGGAGATCCACTTCATGCCCGCGGCCGGCGGGTCGGCGCCCAGGTACGCGGGCAGTCCGATGATCCGGTTGCGGGCGTTGTCGGGGAAGCGCAGGAAGACCGAGTGGGGCACACTCGTGCGGCCCTGCTCGTGCAGGAGGTACGCCTGTCGGACGATGTCGATGACCCGCGCCTCGTCGCCGTCGAGCACGTCCCGGACCACGGCATGGCCGATGATCAGCATTTGTCGCCTTTCCACAGGTGGCTGACCTCGCCGAACTGTTCGGTCACCCAGCGATCGGAGTAGATGGTGTCGAGGTAGCGGTCGCCGTTGTCCGGGAAGATCAGGACGCTGGTGCTCCCGGCGGGAAGGTCCGCCATCCGGCGGCGCAGCGCGGCCACCGTCGCCCCGGACGACCCGCCGGCGAGAATGGCCTCCCGGACGGCCAGCAGCCGGCACCCGACCACGCAGTCCAGGTCGGACACGTGCAGCACCTCGTCCGGCCTGGCGCTGGCGGCCAGCGGTGGCACGACCGAGGCGCCGTGCCCGGGGATCAGCCGGGGGGCGGGCGGATGACCGAAGATCGCGCTGCCGACCGCGTCGACCGCGATGATCCGGGTGTGGTGTCCGCCCTCGCGCAGGTAGTCGGCGCAGCCGACCAGGGTGCCGCAGGTGCCGGTGGAGCAGAACAGATAGTCGACCCGGCCGTCCAGTTCGGTCATGATCTCGGCCATGGTCTGCCGCTGGGCCTGGGCGTTGAGCGGGTTCGTGTACTGGTCCGGGCGGTAGGCGCCGGGCACCGTCTCGACCAGCTCGCGCACCCGGCGCCGCCGGACCGCGAGGTACTCGCCGGTCACCGGGTCGGGGTGCTCGATCATGTCGATCTCGGCCTGGTACGCGGCAAGCACCGCCAGGTTCTGCCGGGTCGTCTTCGGGTCCACCACGCAGATGAACCGGATACCGAAGTACGCGCAGATCTGGGCCAGGCCGATGGCGAGGTTGCCGGAGCTGGACTCCACCACCACGGAACGTCCCGGCGCCAGTTCACCGGATTCGATCTTTCCGCGCAGCATGTTCAGCGCCGCCCGGTCCTTGATGCTCCCACCCGGATTGAACTGTTCGAGTTTCGCGTACGCCCGGGCGGGAAACTCGGGAAACAACCGGTCCAGTCGTACCAGAGGCGTATTGCCGACCGTGGAGAGAATTCCCTGATCCATTTCAACCCCCTCTCCGGGCTGACGGAATGCCGCCCGCAGTCACGTGCGGGCGCTGTGTCGCCGGCGCCGCGAGACGGGTGCCGGGTCTGCCAGGTGCTCAGCTCATGCCGAGTTCGAGCAGCATCCGCTGCTCGGAGTCGCCCGCCATGGGGGCGTCGGCGACGATCGCGGCCGGGTCGGCGCAGGCGGCGCCGAGCAGGGCCAGGTACTGGTCGAAGAGCCGCTCGACGGTGGCCCGGTCGAGCAGGTCCGTGTCGTAGTTGAACTCGGTGCGCAGGGCCAGGTCCGGCAGCTGGTGGATCGTCACGGCGAGGTCGAACTGGCCCTCGTCGTAGGGCACCATCAGCTGACGGGTCCGGTGCCCGACGAAACCGTTGCTGGTGTCGGACATGGTGTCGTCGTGCTGCCGGGTGAGCAGGGTGATGGTGACCCGCACCAGCGGGTCCCGGTCCCGGCGGGCCGCCTGGACCAGGGAGAACGGGTAGGCGGCCCGTGCCACGCCGTCGGAGAGCTGGCGTCCCGCGTCGGCGATCGCCGACGCGAAGGTGGTGCCGGGAACGAACGACGACCGCAGCACGACCAGGTTCACCAGTATCCCTACCACCTCCCGCAGCGCCCGCCCCCGCCGCACCGACACCGGGCAGCCGATGGTGAACTCGCCCTGCCCGGTGCAGCGGTGCAGCAGCGCCTCGAAGACGCCGACCAGGACGCTGAACGGGGTCACCGCCAGGTCGGCGGCCGTGGCGCGCACCTGCCGGGCGACCTCGTCCGGCAGCATCCGGGCGACGGCCGCGCCCCGGTAGGACCGGAGGGCGGGGCGGGGCCGGTCGGTGGACAGGGTGGCGGCCGTGGCCCCGGCGCAGGTGCCTGCCCAGTGCTCGGCCAGTTCGGCGCGCCGGGGGCCGGCCAGCATGGCCTGCTCACGCGCGACGAACTCGTCGTAGCTGGGCCGCGTCGGCCAGTCCACCGCGCCGCCACCCCGCAGCACCTGGTACGCGTCGCTGAGATCCCGCCAGATCAGCCGCTGGGACAGCCCGTCGGTGGCGATGTGGTGGATCACCAGCACCAGCGCGCAGTCCGTGCGACGGCGCAGCAACACCGCCCGCAGCGGGCCGTCGGATCCGAGCCGGAGCGGCTGCTCGCCGACGGCACGGATCAACGTCCGCAGGGCTTCGTCGTCCACGTCGCCGACGTCACGTACCTCGAGTGCGCCCGAGCCGGCCTTGTCGACCAGCCGCACCGGCTCCACGCCGGTCTCGGTGAACCGGGACCGGAGCAGATCGTGCCGATCCTGCACGGCGACGAGGGCGGCCCGCAGCACATCGAGGTCGAAAGCCGGCTCGGCGAGCACGGCCGTCACCACGTTGCTGGTCGAGCTCTCGGGCGCGAGTCGGTACAGCGCCCACTGCGCGGCCTGACCGACGGACAGCTCCCGGGCGTCCCCGTCGCCGGCGCTCACTTGGCGGCGAGCACGAAGTCGGTCAGGTCCTGGACGCGGACGAAGTTGCCGACCTCCTCGTCCGGGACCTCGATGTCGAAGTGGACCTCCGCGGCGCCGAGAAGGTCGACCAGCTTGAGCGAGTCGAGGCCCAGGTCCACGAAGGTGTCGTCGGCGGAGATCGGCCGCTCCGGGTCCTCGGTCATCAGCTTGCGGGTCAGCTGCTCGATGTCGGCGGCCACCTGGTCAACGGTCATGTCAGTGTCCTTTCGAAGGGTGTTCAGGGCATCCGGACGATCTGGCCGGCGTAGGCGAGGCCGGCACCGAACCCGAGCAGCAGCGCCTTGTCGCCGGGCTTGGTACGGCCGCTCTCGTGCAGCCGGCTCAGGGCCAGCGGCACCGAGGCCGCCGAGGTGTTCCCCGTGTCGACCACGTCCCGGGCGACCTTCTCCTCCGGGATCTCCAGGATCTCGGCGAGCTGCTCGATGATCCGCAGGTTCGCCTGGTGTGGCACGAACCAGTCGATCTCCGACAGGTCGATTCCCGCGCGGGCGCAAACCTCCCGCGCGACCGGGGGGATGTTCTTGGTGGACCACCGGTAGACCAGCGGCCCGTTCATCGAGGCGTACTCCTTGCCGTCCTTCGCCCACTTCGTGCCGAGGATCGGGGCCCGGCGGCCGTCGCTGCCCCACACCACGGGGCCGATGCCCTGGGTCTCGGAGCGGGAGATGACCGCGGCGCCGGCGCCGTCGCCGAAGATGACGTAGGTCGCGGGGTCCTCGGGGTCGATGAACTCGGTGAGGTGTTCGGCGCCGATGACCAGCACGTTGCGCGCCTCGCCGAGGCGGACCGCGTTGGACGCGACCGAGACCGAGTAGGCGAACCCGGCGCAGGCGGCGTTCAGGTCGAACGCGCCGGTGGCCGGGATGCCGATCCGGTGCGCGACCTCCGGCGCGCCGCCCGGGATCCGGTCCCGCTTGGTGGCGGTGGCCAGGATGAGCAGGTCAACCTCGGAGGGGTCGACGTTCGCCATGGCCAGCGCCTTCGCGCCGGCCTCGGCCGACATCACCGGCACGGTCTCCCCCGGACCGGCGCTGTGCCGGGTCTTGATCCCGGTGCGCTCCTCGATCCATTCCGGGGTCACCTCCGTACGCAGTGCGATGTCCGGGTTGGTGACCACGCGGGTGGGCCGGTAGGCGCCGAGCCCGGTGATCGCCGAACCGAAGGTGTCCGACATCGTTCTCCCTTTCGTCAACCCGGCCGGCAGCCAGGTCGAGGACTGCCGGGAGAAAGGCTCGGGCATCCGCCTCATAGCTTCTCTACATATCGACCCGACATAGGAAAGCCATAGCCGGCCGGGGAACTCTGCGCCGGGCACGGACCGCCGAGGCCCGAAGGCGATCGGAAAGGTCCATAATGAGAGACTTCACTGACAAGGTGGCCGTGATCACCGGCGCCGGGTCCGGCATCGGCCGGGCGCTCGCCGTCGAGCTTGCCGCCCGGGGTGCCCGGCTCGCCCTCTCCGACGTGGACGACGAGGGGCTGCGGGAGACCGTGCGGGGCTGCGCGGGTCACGGGGGCCAGGTGCACGGGTACCGGTTGGACGTCGCGGACCGGGTGGCGGTGCTGGCGCACGCCGAGCAGGTGGGCGCCGACTTCGGCCGCGTCGACCTGCTCGTCAACAACGCCGGGGTGACCCTGCTCGCCTCGGTCGCGGACGGGTCCTGGGAAGACCTCGAATGGGTGATGAACGTCGACTTCTGGGGTGTCGTGCACGGCACCCGGGCGTTCCTGCCGCTGCTGACCGAGTCGCGCGGTCACCTGGTCAACGTCTCCAGCGTGCTGGGGCTGGCCGGCGCGCCGATGCAGAGCGGGTACAACGCCGCCAAGTTCGCCGTCCGGGGCTTCACGGAGGCGGTGGCGCAGGAGCTGCGGGCCGACGGGGTGCCGGTCGGGGTGAGCTGCGTGCACCCCGGCCGGATCAGGACGAACATCATGCACAACGCCCGCAACGACGGGCAGCGGGACTACCAGGCCGTCCGGGAGCAGTTCGATCGGACGGTCGACATCTCGGCGGAGTACGCCGCCCGGGCCATCCTGCGCGGGGTGGCGCGCAACCGGGCCCGGATCCTGATCGGGGCGGACGCGTACCGCACCGACATCCTGACCCGGCTGCTCGGCCCCTGGTATCTGAGGGTCGTCGCCGGTGGTGGCCGGCGGCCGGTCACATCGACAGGCCGCCGTCCACGGTGATCACCTGTCCGGTCAGGTACGACGCGCGGGACGAGAGCAGGAACGAGACCACCTCGGCAATCTCCTCGCTGCGTCCGAGCCGGCCCAGGGCCACCCGGTCCCGGGCGATGGCACCCAGCTCGCCGGAGAGGGCGGCGATCATGTCGGTGTCGATGTAGCCCGGCGCGACCACGTTCGCCCGGATGCCGTACCGGCCGACCTCCTTCGCGAGCGCCTTGGTGAAGCCGATGACGCCGGCCTTGGAGGCGGAGTAGTTGGTCTGCATCGGGTTTCCGGCCACCCCGGACACCGAGGAGACCGTGACGATCGCCCCGGCGCGGCGGCGCATCATCCGGCGGACCACGGCGCGGCAGAGGTGGTAGGTGCCGTCCAGGTTCACCTCCATGACCGAGCGCCAGTCGGCGTCGGACATCAGGGCCAGCGGCTTGTCCCGGATGATGCCGGCGACGCTGACCACCGCGTCGGCGTCGCCCAGTTCCCGCTCGGCGGTCGACACGAACTCCCGAACGGCCGCGGGGTCGGCGACGTCGACCATCATCGCGAGCACGCGCCCGCCGGCCAGGGCCGCCTCCGCGACCACCTCGTCGGCGGCGTCCTTGCTGGACTGGTAGCACATGGCCACGTCGTAGCCGTCCCGGACGAGCTGCTGCACCACCGCCCGGCCGATGCCCCGCGAGCCACCGGTGACCAGGGCGACCGGACGCCCACCGGCGCTCACCGCGCCACCCCGGACGTCGCTGTCCCGGAGACAACCGCCGCCGGGTGTCCCGGGGCCGCCTCCCGATCCGCGGCTGCCTGCCGTTCCAGGGCCGCCGCGTCCAGGGACGCGCGCAGCGACTCCACCGACCGCATCGCCCCGACCAGCCGACCGACCCGCAGCACCACGGTGGCCCCGACGAAGCTCTCACCGGTGACGAAGGCGGTGTCGGCGACCAGCCTGTTCATGGTGACGTGGTGCTCCACCGTCTCCCCGGGCAGCACCGGCCGACCGAACCGGATGTGCTCGAACACCCCGGCCACCGGCACGCCGTCGGTGAGCACGTCCGGCATCGGCCGGTCGTGGCGGATAAGCACCAACGCCGCCTGCCCCCAGGACTCCAGAAGCAGCGACATCGGCAGCGGCCGGTCACCGGTGACGGTGAGCGAACCCACCAGCCGCCGCCGGGGCACCAGCTCGGTGACCCGGTCCACCAGCAGCATCGGCGGCCGGTGGGGGATGATCTTTCTGATCTCCTCGATACCCATCATGGGGCTCACTCCTCGTTCCCGTAGCGCAGCAGCACCTCGGCGACCGGTACGGCCGCGACCGCGACCTCGCCGCGCCACAGGTCGCCGGTCCGGCGGATCGTCACGACGAGTTCGTCGTCGCCCCGGAAGGGCAGCAGGAAGCGGCAGCTGACGATCTCGGTCAGCACCAGCTCGGGGGCCACCGCGCGGACCGCCCGGTGCACGAACTCGAAGATGTGCACCCCCGGCAGCAGCGGGAATCCGGGGTAGTGGCCGGCGAAGACCGGATCGTCAAGGTCGGGGCGGATTCGGGCCACGATCGTGTCAGGGGCGATATGCTCCACGTCGACGGGTACCGTCGTCGCGCAGTCGGCCGTTGTCAGGGTGTTCACCCGGTCACCATGCGGCGACCAGCTATATCTTCTCTACAACACGGCGGGTCACATCAGGCACGGCACCCGGGCGAGCGGCTGCCGCGCCGGTTCACACGACGCAGAACTCGTTGCCCTCGGGATCGGCCATCACGACGTGGCTGGGGACGCCGTCCACCACGTCCTGACTCACCACCGTCGCGCCCGCCTCGGTCAGCCGCCGCACGGTCTCGGTGACGCGGGGCCACCGGACCTCCTGCGGCTCGTCCCGGCCGCCTGCCTTGATGTCGATGTGCAACCGGTTCTTGACGACCTTCGGTTCCGGCACCCTCAGGAACGAGACACTCGGTCCCACCCCCCGCGGGTCGACCAGGTAGGCGCCGTCGTTCCACTCCTCGCGCGGCACCTCCCAGCGGACCAGCCACTCCTCCCAGCTCGCGAAGCCTCCCGGCACCGGGGCGTCCACGTAGCCGAGGGCCTCGCGCCAGAACGCGGCCAGGCGGGCCGGATCGGCACAGTCCACAGTCATGCCCCAGACGACAGTCATGGAGCATCTATACCTGAACGTCGAATGCTGGCGGTCAGCGGTGCCCGGCCGGCCCACGGCGAGCAGTTCCGCACCGGCTCAGCTGCCCACCCCGCTCAGCGCACCGGCACCGGCCACCAGCATCCGGTCCGCCTGGTCGGCCTTCTCCCGCGCGAAGACGCGGACCAGGTCGTGGAAGCGGAACCGCTGTCGCCGGCCGCCGTCGGACTCGACGATCTCCAGCAGCCGGGCGTCGACCAGGTTCTCCCCGACCTCCTCGCCGGCATGCCGGGACACTCCCAGCACCTCGGCCGTGCACCAGCTCGGGAAGGCCGGCGCCCGCAGCAGCGCCAGCCGGCGCAGGGCGAGCTGTCCCAGGTCGGCCAGTTGGTGGTAGCTGCTGTCCAGTCGTTCCCGGACGTCCATCGAGCCCAGGCGCAGCTCGTCGAGCCGGTACCGCTCGTCGGCGAGCCGGTCCGCCAGGTACCCGAGCGACCAGTGCGGGCGGGCCAGAAGCCGGGAACCGGTGACCCGTACGCCGAGCGAGAGCCGACCGCACAGCTCGACGATCCGGTCGGCCGCGTCGGCCTCCTCGGCGACCCGATCCGCCCCGATGATGCGGCCCAGCAGCGCGAGCGCCTGTTCCCGGTTCAGGGTGCCGACCTCGATCGACGTGGCGCCGGTCAGTTCGGGCATCCGCAGCCGGCTGGTGACGACGACCTGACAGCCGGGGTCGCCGGGCAGCAGCGGAGCCACCTGCGCGTAGTCCGCGGTGCCGTCGAGCATGACCAGCAGCCGCCGGCCGGCGAGTTGGCTGCGGTAGAGCCGGACCCGCTCGTCGAGCCCTTTCGGAATCGTCGACTCGGCGTGGCCGAGGCTGCGCAGGAACCAGCCGAGCACGTCGTACGGCTCGACGGCGTTGCCCCGGGCGCCGCCGAGGTCGGCGTAGAGCTGGCCGTCGGGGAAGGTGGCCCGGGACAAATGGGCGGCGTGCAGGGCGAGCGTGCTCTTGCCGACCCCGGCCATCCCGGTGATCACCGCGACCGACTGGCGGGCCGCCGGCGCGGCGGTCAGCGCCCGGATCAGCCGGCCCAGTTCCTCGTCCCGACCGGCGAAGTCGCCGACACCGGGCGGGAGCATCGCGGGCCGCACACCGTGCCAGCTCGGCTCCGCGACGACTGCCGGGGCCGGGGCCGATGGGCCGGCGAGGATCGCCCGGTACGCCTCGGTGAGCAACGGCCCCGGGTCGACACCCAGCTCGTCGGCGAGCGCCCGTCGCCCCTCGTGGTAGGTGGCCAGCGCGTCGGCCTGCCGGTCGCAGCGGACCAGGGCGGTCATCAGCTGCCCTCGCAGCCCCTCGTGCAGCGGGTGTTCGGCGACGAGCTGGGTGATCTCGGGAACCAGCCGGACATGGCGTCCCAGCAGCAGATCAGCCTCGATCCGGCTCTCCAGGACCGCCATCCGGAGCTCTGCCATCCGGTGCGACTCGGTCGCGGCGAGGCGTTCGGTCACGTTGGACAGCGCCGGACCACGCCACAGCGACATGGCGGCGTGCAGCCGCTCGGCGGCCTCGGCGTGGCGTCCGCCGTGCAGCGACTCACGCCCGGCCTCGGCCAGGCGCTCGAAGTCGTCCAGGTCGAGCCGGGCGGTCCCGATCCGGATCTGGTACCCCGACCACTGCCGGACGATGTCCACTCCGGCGCCGAGATACTTACGCAGCCGCGAGACGTAGTTGTAGAGCTGGGCGGCGAAGGTGGCCGGCGGGCGCTCCCCCCAGAGCAGCTCGCACAGCCGGGTGTCCGGCACGGTACGCCCTTCGGCGAGCAGCAACGCCGCGAGCACCGTCCGCTGCTTCGCGCCGTCCAGTGCCACCTCCACGTCGCCTCTCCAGGCCCCCACCGGCCCTAGCACCCGAAACTCCATGCCTGGCTCCGTTCATCGCGCCGCCCCGGGTCAGAACAGTCGTCCGAAGACTCATCGGCACCGGCACCGTCCACATGCGGGAGCGGCACTCAAATTCCCACCGGTGTCACGCTCGCCATTCACTTGATCACTGATTGTTACTACAATGTGGCGGCCCGTACGTCGGCCACGAGTGCCACCCGACGCGACTGCCCGCCCTCTGACGGCACCGCCCGCCCTGCGCGCACCGGCCCCGCCAGCACGAGCGACATGAATGTGGGTAGTTTCCACGCATGAACTCCGCGTCCCGCTCTGGCACCTTGCAACCGTGACCTCGACTCCCCTGGCCGGCGCCACCGCGGGCGCCTGCTCCGACGTGCGGCTGGCCCCGCACTGGTGGGCGTCGGGGCTCGCGCTGCACGAACGGGCGCCCGGCCGGGCCGGCGGCACGCCGGGCCGCCAGCGCGACCGCGCGTCGCGCAGCACGAACGGCACGAACAGTAGGGACGACACGGATCGTCTGCTGGCCGCCTGGCGGTCCGGACACGGGGCGGGCCTGGTGGCGCGGCTCGCCGAGGTCGGCCTGGACGAGTCGGGGTTGCTCGACCTGCTGGCGGAGGAGCGCTCCGCCATCGCGGCCAGGATCCCCCGTCCGGCCTGGGCGGACACCGTTGAGGCGGCGCTGTACGCCGCGGCGGCGCCGCGCCCACCTACGAACCCGTCGGACTGGCGGGAGGCCCTCTCCGCGCCCCTGAGGACGTTCGTCCAGGTCGCAGTGGACCGATTCGTCACCGCCGCTGACCGAATCGTCGCCAATTCTGACCGAATCGCGACGGGGCGGACGGTGGACCTGCCCGCCCTCACCGACCATCTCGCCACCGAGCTGGCTCGTCGCCTGCTCTCCGTCGCGGCCCGCACACTGGTCTCGGAGCTGCATCGACGTCGGGAGGCCGGCCGGCTCGCCGGCGTCGACAGCCGGGCCCGGTTCGCCGACTTCGTGGCGCAGCTTTGCGACCCCGCCGGGCTGGCCGAACTGGTCGACCGCTACCCCACCCTGGCCCGCCTGCTGGCGCAGACCGCCACGACGGCCGCCCGGGCCGGGATCGAGCTGCTGACCCGGTTCGTCGCCGACCGCGACGACCTGGTCCGCACCCTGCTCGGCGACAGCGATCCGGGCCCGCTGATCGCGGTCCACAGCAATCTGGGTGACGCCCACGCCGGTGGCCGTACGACCGCCGTGCTGCGTTTCGCGGACGGCCGACGCGTCGTCTACAAACCACGCGACCTGGCCTCCCAGGTCCGGTTCACCGGGTTCGTCGACTGGCTGGAGCAGCGGACGCCGGGGCTGGGGCTGCGCGGGGTCGCGGCCCTGACCCGGCCGGGTCACGGCTGGTCGGAGCACATCGACGCGGCGCCGCTGAGCAGCCCGGAGCAGGCGGACGGGTTCTACCGCCGGCAGGGCGCCCTGCTCGCGCTGCTGCACGCCCTGCACGCCACGGACATGCACTACGAGAACCTGATCGCCGCCGGCGCGACGCCGGTCGTGGTGGACACCGAGACGCTCTTCCATCCCGCGCTGGGTGAGCCGGCGGGCACCGGCGATCCGGCGGCGGACCTGCTGGCCGCCTCGGTGCACCGGACCGGCCTGATGCCGATGATCGTCGTGGGCGACCAGGGGGTGATGGACCTGTCCGGCATCGGCGGCGACCGTGGCGGGACCGCACCCGCCAGCGCGATCGACTGGACCGACCCGGGCACCGACCGGATGCGGTTGACCCGGCGCGCGGTCGACTTCGTCGGCGCCCGCAACCGCCCGCGCGTCGGCGACACCGACATCGACCCCACGGCCCACGAGCCGGCGCTGCGGGCGGGGTTCCGGCTGGCGTACGAGACGATCCGGACGCACCGGCGGGAGTTCACCGAGCTGGTCTCCTCCTGCGCCACCGTCCCGGTACGGGTGGTCGCCCGCCCCACCTCGGGCTACCACACGCTGCTCACCGAGACCACCCACCCGGACGTCCTCGGCGACGCGCTGGAGCGGGACCGCGCGTTCGGCGTCCTCTGGTCGAGCGTCGGCACGCACCCGTTCCTCGCCCAGCTCCCCGGGCACGAGGTCGCCGCACTGTGGGAGGGCGACGTCCCGCTGTTCGAGAGCACCGCCGGCAGCCGGACCGTCCGGGTCGCCGGCGGCGGGCCGCTGCCCGTGCCGCTGGCCCGCTGCGGGCTCGACACCGCGCTGGAGAAGACAGCCACGTTGGGCGACACCGACCGGCAGCACCAGGAGTGGATCGTCGCGGCGACACTGGCCACCCGGCACCCGGTCGACGGGCGGCACACCGCCACACCGGTGTCGCGGGCGGTCACGGACACCGACGCGTCGCCGGAACGCCTGCTCGCCACGGCGTGCGCTATCGCCGACGAGATCCAGGCCCGCGGCGTGGTCGGCACGGACCGGGTGAACTGGCTCGGCCTGGAGCTGGTCGACGATCGGCAGTGGCTGGTCCTGCCGATGGGCGCCGGGCTGGCCGACGGCCACCTCGGTGTCGCGCTCTTCCTCGCCCAGCTCACCGCGGTGACCGGCACCGCCCGCCACGCCGAGCTGGCCCACCGGGCCGTCGGCGCGGTGCCGGGACTGTTCCAGCTGCTCGACACGCGCCCGGACCTGGTCGCCGCGATCGGGCCCGGCGGGCTGCACGGCCTCGGTGGCATCGCGTACGGGCTCGCCCGGCTGTCCACTTTGCTGGCCGACCCCGGCCTCGCCGGGCAGGCCCGCACCGCGGTCGACCTCGCCGTCGCCGGTGCGGAGTCCCCGGCCCTGGGCTGGGCCGACGGCAGCGCGGGCTGCCTCGCCGCCATGGACGCGGTGCACGCCGAGCTGGGTTACCCGCCGGCGGGATCGCTCGCCCGGCGCTGCGCCGACCGGCTCGTCGACACGATCGAGCGGGACGACCCACCCGGGAAGATGGGTTTCGCCGACGGACTGGCCGGCATCGGCTGGGCACTGGACCGGTACGCCCGGACCGGCGGCACCCGGTACGCACAGGCCGGCCGGCTCGCGCTGCGGCGGGCCGGCACCCTCTCCACCGCCGGGCGGGCCGGGTACGGCTGGTGTCGCGGCGCGGCCGGCCTGGCGCTCGCCCACAGCGCCCTCGCCCCCGACGCGCCGACCCGGCACATCCCCGCCCCCGGCGACCCGCACCCGCCCGACGGCGGACCGGGGCCCGCTTTTTGCCCCGACGAGGCGGTACGCCTGCTCACCGACCGCCCGCTGCTCGGCGACCTCAGCCTCTGCCACGGCGAGCTGGGCGTCGCGGAGGCGGTGCACGGCATCGCACCCGGGAGCGCGGTGCGGCGGCATCTCGGCCGGGTCCTCGACGCCGTCGACCGGTACGGGCCGTCCTGCGGGACGCCGGGCAATGTGCCCACCCCCGGCCTGCTCACCGGGCTGGCCGGCATCGGATACGAACTGCTCCGGCTCGCCGGGACCGCACGAGTTCCGTCGGTGCTGCTGCTGGAGCCCACCGCTGAACCGCCGGCCTCGGGCTGAGGACCACCGGGCGGGTGAACACCGTCTCCAGTGGAGTGATCTGCTCCCGGAAACACCCATCAGAACACCAACAGGAGGAATGACAGTTGTCCGAGAACCAGCTCTCCCCGCGTCGTGCCGACGAGACCGACTCCGCAGCGCCGGTCGGCGATCCCGTCGGGGCGATGTGGGTACAGCCCGTTGTGACGTTCGGGATCCGCGCAGCCGCCCTGGCCAGCCTGGTCGTGCCCGTGGGCATGGTGGTCGGCGGTCTCGTCGGTGGCGGCGGGGCGGGGGCGGAGGCCGCACCCATGACCACCTGCTGCCCCGAACGCCCGTGGTGACGGGACACTAGTTGGTTGGCCGGGGCGGGAGGGGACGACAGCACCGCGTTGGGCTGTCGCCTCCCGCCTCGGATAGCGTGCGGAGTGTGTACCGCTCCTCAAAGCTCATCGGTCGGGACGCCGAACTCCGCGCGGTGCTGGACAGCCTCGAATCGGCCCAGGCCGGGCTGGGTGGCGCGGTGTTCCTGGTCGGCGAGAGTGGCGTCGGCAAGTCCCGCCTCACATCGAGGGTCGCGGAGCTGGCCACCGTGGCGGGCATGCGGGTGATGCGGGGCCGGGGCAGCACGATCGGCACCGCGGTGCCGCTGCGTCCCCTGACCGAGGCGCTGCTGTCGCTGCTCCGGGCCGGGCCGGTCGACCCCACCGCGCTCGGGCCGTACGGCCCGATCCTCGGCCGGCTCGTCCCCGACTGGGGCCGGCCGCCGGCCGACCAGGAGAACGCGTCCCTGGTGATCCTCGCCGAGGCGGTCCTCCGGCTGACCGGGGTGGCCGGTGCGGGGCGGGGTTGCCTGATGCTGTTGGACGACCTCCAGGACGCCGACACGGAGACGTTGGCCGTGCTGGAGTATCTGATCGACAACGTCGCCCTGCAACCGACCATGTTGCTGGGGGCGATCCGGGCCGAGTCCTGCGCGGCGCTGGCCCTCGCCCGCTCGGCCGCCCAACGTGGTCAGTGCACCCTCATCGAGCTGGGCCGGCTCGACGACGACGGGCTGCGGCAGATGGTCGGCGCCTGCCTCGGCGCCGCCCCGGAACGGGTGCCGGCGGCGGTGCACGCCCTCGTCTCGACAGGCAGTTCCGGAAACCCCTTCCTCATCGAGGAGTTGGTCGCCGGGATGATCGACGGCGCGCTGCTGGTCGGTGGCCCGGAGGGCTGGCGGATGTCCGAGAAGCTGCCGGCCGCCCTGCCGAGCACCCTGGCCCGGGGCATGGTGCAGGGCGTCGAGCAGCTCGACCCGCAGACCCGGGAGCTGCTCTCGATGGGCGCGCTGCTGGGCGAGCGCTTCCCGCTGACGGTGGTGCAGGCGGCCACCGGGCTGAGTGACCGCGCGGTGCTCGACCATCTGGGCGGGGACGTCGCGGGGCGACTGGTCACTGTCGACGACCAGCTCACCGACTGGTACGCCTTCCGGCACCGGGTCACCCGGGAGGCGCTGCTCACCCTCCTCGGTCCGGGTGAGCGGCCCCGGCTCGCCCGGCGGATGACCGACGCGGTGGAGAAGGTGTTCCCCGGTCTGCCGGGCGAGTGGTGCCAGGTGGCAGCCACCCTGCACCTGGAGGCCGACAACCCGGAGGCCGCCGGCCGGCTGTTCACCGAGGCGGGCCGCCGGGCCATCGCACAGGGTGGCGCCACCACCGCGGTCGCCCTGCTGGACCGGGCTATCGGCCTGCTCGGCGAGAACAACCCGGTGGCGCGCGCGGCCGCCCTCGAAGCCCTGCTACACGCCCTGGCCGAGGCGGGGCTGGTCGAGCGGGCACTCGCGTCGGTCAGCATCCTCGACCAGATCGGCGGCGTCGACCCGCGCCGGCGGGCGCAACTGCACACCCGACTGGCCTGGGCCGCGACGGTCGCCGGTCGCTCGGCCGAAGGGCTGGCACAGGTGGAACAGGCGCGGGCGCTGCTCGGCCCGGACGCCGCCGCGGAGGACACCGCGCCGGTCGACGTGATCGCCGCCCACCTGGTGCTGGACACCGCCGGACACGACCAGCTCGCCACCGCCGAGGCGCTGGCCCGCCGCGCCGCCACCGTCGCCGAGACCGTCCCGCTGCCGGTGGTGGCCTGCCAGGCGTGGCAGCTGCTCGGCGCGCTGATCCGGCACCGCGACCCGACGGAGGCGACCCGGTGCCTGGAACGGGCCCTGGTGATCGCCGCGCAGCACCGGCTGCCGATCTGGGAGATCCACGCGCTGATCCGGCTCGGCAACGACGACGCGCTGCGCGACGCCAGCCTGGACCGGCTCGAACAGGCCCGGGAACGCGCCTCCCAGGCCGGCGCCGTGACCGCGCGCCACCAGGCGGAGGCGAGCCTGGCCCTGCACGCGGCGCTGCGGGGGGACTTCGACACCGCGAACAGCCTCGTCCAGCAGGTGCTGGCCGCGACCACCCGGCTGAAACTGCTGGAGACCACCCAGTACGTGCTGATGGTCAGCGCGGTGCTCGCAGGGCACCAGGGGCGGCGCCGGGAGATGGAGCACGCGCTGGCCGAGTTCCGCCGGTGGAGCGGCGACCTGGCCCTGCACGCTCCCCGCGTGCACGGGCTGGCGAGGGCTTTCTGCGCGCTGCTGGAGGAGGACCGGCCCCGCGCCCTCGACGAGTTGGCCCGCGCGTTCAGCGCCGAGGAGCGGAGCCCGACGGTCTTCCACCTCTCCGGCCGGCACGGCCTGCACCTGCTGCTCCAGGTGATGTCCGGCGAGGCCGGCTGGCCGGCCTACGAGGCGGTGCAGGGCGACTCGGCGAGCCGGTTGCGCTGGGATCTCCAGTTCGCACTGTTCGCCAAGGCGGTACTCCTCGGCCGGTCGGGGCGGCCGGACGCGGCGCAGGAGGCGGCGGCCGAGGCGATACGGGCCGGCGAGCCGTACGCGATGGGCCGGCACCTCGCGTTGCGGCTGGTGGGTGAGTCGGCCCTCGCCGACGGCTGGGGACACCCGGTGCAGTGGCTGCGCGCCGCCGAGGAGCACTTCCACCGCGGTGACGTGCCGGCCGTGGCCAGTGCCTGCCGGGCCCTGCTGCGCCAGGCGGGGGTACGCGTGAACCAGCGCCGCTCCGGTGCCGGCGACATCCCCGCCGGGCTGCGGTCGGCGGGCGTGACGGTGCGGGAGTTCGAGGTGCTGCGGCTGCTGGTCGGGCGGCTCAGCAACCGGGAGATAGCCGGCCGGCTGCACCTGTCCCCACGCACCGTGGAGCGGCACGTGTCCAGCCTGCTCGGCAAGACCGGCCTGCCGAACCGGATCGCGCTGAGCGAGTTCGCCGCCGAGGTGGAGCGCGGCTGAGCGGTACCGCCGTGGGGGCCATCGCCCGGCGGCGCGTGCTGGCAGGATGACCGGATGGACCTCGACACCGGCGCCGGGCTGCTGCACCGGCTGACGTCCTACGAGCCGGCCCGTGAGTGGAGCGTGCCCGTGGACGATCCGCGCGTCCGCCACGACCTCGTCCCGAACGACCCCGAGACCCTGCCGCCGCCCATGAAGGGCTACCCGGACGGTCCTGCCGTCCTCGCCCTGCCGCGCGACCTGCCCGACCCCGGCGTCTCCGCGACCGCCGTGCTGGCCGGCGTCGCGTCCCCCGCACAGCCCCTCGACGCGGCGCAGCTCGGCCGCGTGCTCTTCCTCGGGGCCGGCGTCGTGCGCACGGCCGAGCGCAACGGCCGCCCCTTCCTCTACCGCGCCTCCGGTTCGGCCGGGGCGCGGTTCCCCCTGGAGGTCTACGCGAGCACCAGGGGCGTCGCCGGGGTGCCGGACGGCGTGCACTGGTACGACGCACGGCGGCACGCGCTCGTCCAGGTGGCTCCCGCCGCCACCGGGGCGGTCACGACGCTCGTGGTGACGGGCGTGCCGTGGCGGACGGGGTGGCGCTACGCCGAGCGCGGGTGGCGGCACCTCTACTGGGACGCCGGCACGCTGCTGTCCCAACTGTCGGCGGCGGCAACGAGCGCCGGTCTCGCGCCGCGGCTGCGGTCGCTCTTCCCGGACGCCACCGTGCGCGCGCTGGTCGGCGCGGACGGGGTGCACGAGTATCCGCTGGCCCTGCTGTCCCTCGGCGACGGCGCACCGGCGATCGGGCCCACCGGCCCGGCCGTCCACGGTGAGCTTCCGCAGGTCGAGTTGCCGCTGTGCACCACCGCGCAGCGCGCCGGAGAGCGCGACGTGCTCGGCGCGCCCTGGCCGCAGGCGGAGCCGCTGTCGGCGTTCCCGCCGTCCGACCCGTTCGACGAGGTTGTCCGCCGGCGCGGCTCGCAACGACGGATGGACAGGTCCCGGACGCTGCCGCGCGCCCTGCTGGAATGGTCCCTGGCAGCGGCCCTGCGCGGCGTGCCGGTTCCGCACTGGGTCGCCGTGCACGGGGTCGACGGCGTGCCGCCCGGCCTCTACTGGTGGCCCGACCTGTCGACGCCGCTGCGCACCGGAGACCTACGCGACGAGCTGCTCCGGGTCTGCCTGGACCAGGCACTCGCCGGCGACGCGGCGTACGTCGTCATCGCCGCCGCGCCGCTGGCGACCCTCGACGACCGTGGCTACCGCGACGCCCAGCTCGCCGCCGGGCTCGTCGAGGGCCGGCTGCACCTCGCGGCGTACGCCCTGGGCGCGGGCGCCTCCGGCATGACCTTCCTCGACTCGGAGGTCCCGGGGCTGCTGGCCGGGCCAGACGACCTCGCGGCGTTGCTCTTCACCTGCGTGGGCGTCCCGGAGTACCGGTCGCGCGCGGGCGGGCGACCGGGCGACCCGGTCGAGGTCCGCCCGGTCGCGCCCCGACTCGGCGGGTCGTGACGCCACCCGCCCGACCGTCGGGCGGCAGGACGGCTGCGCGGCCGACCACGACGGCCTCATTCCCGGCGTGCCACGATGCTGTTCCTCTCGGCAGATCCCGTTCGCGTGCCGGGCCGACGGGCGGACGGGATCCGCGTCAGCACCGGGCGACGACGAGCTTGTGGATCGCGGTGAGCAGTTCCCCGTCACGCTCCGCGTGCGCGGTCACCGTGACGGCGGCCCGGCGCGCGGGGCTGACGACCACGTACTGACCGTAGCGGCCGTCCAGCCGGTACGTGTCGGCCCGGTCGATCCACACGCCCAGCCCGTATCCGTGGGTGTACTGCTCGCCGTACGTGATGGTGCTCGTGTCGACCCGGTCCCCCGTCATCCGCCGCACGTACTCCGCCGGCAGGACCTGCCGGCCCTCCCACCGGCCCTCCTGCACCAGCAACCGCGCGAACCGCGCGAGTTCCTCGGTACGAAGGAAGAGGTCGCTCTCCGCGAAGGGGTGGCCCAGCGGACACGTGTGCCAGGCCGGGTTGTGCAGATCCAGCGGCGCGAACAGGCGCGGCAGCAGGTACGAGCGCAGGTCCGCCCCGGTGACCCGGGCGATCACCCGGCCGAGGGCGTACGGGCCCGAACCCGTGTACGCGAAGCGGGCCCCGGGCGCGGCGACGAGCGGCGCGGCGACGATCTCGTGGAGCAGGTCGGCGGCGGTTGTCCGCTCGTCGGCGAACCAGCGGTGGCTGGTGCCGCTGGTCATCGTCAGCAGTTGACGGAGCGTGACGTCGGCGAACCCGTCGGCGGCGATCGGCCGCAGCTCGGGCAGATGGTCCAGGAGACGGTCGTCGAGGCTCAGTCGCCCCTCCGCCTCCGCGAGCCCCACCGCCACGGACGTGAACGTCTTGGCCACGGAGTACAGGTTCACCCGGTCGTCGGACCGGAAGCGGTGTTCCACCGGCGGGCGGCCCTCGCGATGCACACAGATGCCGTAGACACCCAACGCACGCTCGCGTTCCGCCCGCACGAAGTCCTCAAGAAGTTCCGCGCTCACGGACGGACGGTACGCGACGCCGGACGGTGGCAGCCGACCCGGACCGCCGGCACCGGCCGCACCCGTCCCCGGCAGCCCGGGCCGCACAGACGGCGGACCGGGCCGCGCCACACCGGTGGCCCTGCCGTCGGCGCGTTCCCGTTTCCCCCGCCCGTCTCGGGGTACGGCCCAGAATGCCTGCTCAACAGCGCTTCGTGGAGGAACTCGTCAGATGGATGCCAGCAAGCCCGCCAAGGCGGTCAAGGACGTCGTGGAGGCCGCCGCCGGGAAGGTGGCCGACGCGCTGACTCCGGATGTCCCCGGCGCGCCGGGGAGCGTACCGCCAACCGTCGAGGAGCCGACCACGCCGCACGACCCGCTGCCGCCGAAGAAGGAACAGGGCGCCCCCGAGACCCGTACGCCGACGGGCGCGCCGACCGGCGCACCGACGACGGCGAACGGTCAGCAGGGCGCCTTCCTCACGACGTCGCAGGGGGCGCGGCTGCGCGACACGGACCATTCGCTGAAGGCCGGGCCGCGCGGTCCGGTCCTGCTCCAGGACCACCACCTGCGCGAGAAGATCACGCACTTCGACCACGAACGCATCCCCGAGCGTGTGGTGCACGCGCGTGGGGCAGGGGCGCACGGCGTCTTCGAGGCCTACGGCACCGCCGAGCGGGTGACGAAGGCCGGCTTCCTGGCCAAGGGCAGGACGACGGACGTCTTCGTACGGTTCTCCACCGTCCTCGGCTCGCGCGGCTCGGCCGACACGGTCCGCGACACCCGTGGCTTCGCGACGAAGTTCTACACCGACGAGGGCACCTTCGACCTGGTCGCCAACAACATGCCGGTCTTCTTCATCCAGGACGCGATCAAGTTCCCGGACATCATCCACGCCGGCAAGCCGCACCCCGACCGGGAGATCCCGCAGGCCCAGAGCGCGCACGACACCTTCTGGGACTTCGTCTCCCTGCACACCGAGGCGCAGCACCACACCATGTGGAACATGTCCGACCGGGGCATCCCGCGCTCGTTCCGGATGATGGAGGGCTTCGGCGTCCACACCTTCCGGCTCGTCAACGCGGCCGGCGAGACGGCGCTGGTCAAGTTCCACTGGAAGCCCAGGCTGGGCGTGCACTCCCTGACCTGGGAGGAGGCGCAGTTGCTGGGCGGCATGGACCCGGACTTCCACCGCCGGGACCTGTACGACGCCATCGAGGCCGGCGCCTTCCCCGAATGGGAGCTCGGTCTCCAGGTCTTCCCCGACGTCCCCGAGGAGACCTTCGCCGGGATCGACCTGCTCGACCCGACGAAGATCGTGCCGGAGGAGCTGGCGCCGGTGCAGCCGGTCGGGAGGCTGACGCTCAACCGGACGCCGACGAACTTCTTCGCCGAGACCGAGCAGGTCGCCTTCCACGTCGGCCACCTGCCGCCGGGCATCGACGTCACGAACGATCCGCTGTTGCAGGGCCGGCTGTTCTCGTACGTCGACACGCAGCTCACCCGGCTGGGCGGGCCGAACTTCTCACAGATCCCGATCAACCGCCCGCACGCCCCGGTCAACGACATGCTGCGTGACGGCTTCCACCAGCAGGCCGTGCACGCCGGGGTGGCGCCGTACCGGCCGAACTCGCTCGACGGCGGCAACCCCTTCCCGGCCGGCGACGGGGACGACGCGTTCGTCGACGTGCCGGTGACGGTGGCGCAGGCGCCCAAGGTACGCGCCAACCCGGTCTCGTTCGACGACCACTACAGCCAGGTCCGCCTGTTCTGGCTGAGCATGTCGCCGGTCGAGAGGGAGCACATCATCCGCGCCTACACCTTCGAGCTGGGCAAGTGCTACCACCAGGCGATCCGGGAACGCCAGCTCCAGTGTCTCGCCAACATCGACCCGGTGCTGTGCGCGCAGGTCGCCACCGGGCTGGGTCTTCCCGCACCGGAGCCGACCGTGCCGCTCGTCGACGCCGCGCCCAGCCCCGCGCTGTCGCAGGTGGGCAGGCAGTGGCCGGCCGACGGCCGAACGGTGGGGATCGTCGTCGACCCCCACACCGGGCTCGACGACGTCGACGAGGTACGCCGGGCGGTTCTCGCCGCCGGCATGGTGCCGCTGCTGATCGCCCCGCACGGCGGCATGGTCGGCAACCTGCCGGTGCAGCGGACCTTCGCCACCGGCCGCTCGGTCGAGTTCGACGTGCTCCTGCTGGCCGGGGCGCCCGCGCCCGCACCGGACGCGATGCCGGCGCGCGACGCCAAGGCGGGCGCGGCGGACTCCGGCTCCGTGGATCCGCGCGTGCTGCTGCTGGTCGACGAATGCTGGCGGCACGCCAAGGCAATCGGCGCGTGGGGCGCAGGCGCCGGCGTGCTGCGGCAGGCGGGGGTGGCCGGCACGCCCGGCGTCGTCACGGGTGACTCCGGGGCCGAGGTCTTCACCGCCGTGAAGCAGCTGCTGACCACCCACCGGGTGTGGGAGAGGTTCCCCGCCTCGGTCTCCTGACCGGCTCATCCGCTGCCGAGGGCCGTCCTCCGCCGGGTCGGGAGGACGGCCCTCGGCATGGCCGGGTCGGGCGTACCCGGTGCTCTGACCACGAGCGTTGGCCGGGTTGGTGACACGCCGGTCAGCGGGCGGGGTCCGGGCGGCAGCCGAGGTAGGCGTCCAGGGCTGCGGCGCCGGTGAGCATGGCGCGGCTGCGGGCCGAGAGGCGGGCATGCCAGTCGTGCAGCGTCGACTCAAGGGGTGCGACGCCTCCGGCAGAGTGGACCTGCGCGATCAGTGGGCCGATCTGCTCCAGCCGGTAGCCGCCCCGTCTGAGCTGGTGGACGAGTTGGGTGTCGCGCACGTCGGCCGCGCTGTAGACCCGGTAGCCCGTCTGCGGGTCGCGGCGCGGTTGGACCAGGCCGGCGCGTTCCCATTTGCGCAGGGTGGCCGGGCGGATGCCGAGCCTTCTCGCCAGGGGGCCGACGAACGTGTCGCCGCGTTCCCGCGGCACGGGACTGAGGTCGCGAAGCGCGGCTTCGACAGCCTGGAGGGTGCGGCGGTCGTCGAGAAGCTGGGCATGACTCTCGTCGATGAGCCGGAACGCGTCCTCAGTCGTGCCCCGGCTGATCGCCTGCATGATCAACGTAGCCGTCCGGTGGCCGTGTCCGGGCACGAGGGCGAGGAACGCGCGCAGCGCCTGCGCGTGCGACGGCGTGTAGGTGCGGTAGCCATGCGCGGTGCGTTCGGCGCCCGGAAGGATGCCGGCCGCCTCGTAGTTCCTGACCGCCTGCGTGGACAGGCCGTGCCCACGTGCCAGGTCAACCGGCCTGAGCTGTCCGCCGCTTTGAAGGTTTCGCGTCACTTTCCTGCCAATACCGCGGGGAAGTTTCATCCGTTGGTTCAACGATACCGTTGAGGGAATGAATCCTGCTGTCAAAGACGCCGCCCATGTCGTCGACGCTGCTGCCGTCATGGGCCTGCTCACGGCCAGGCCGCGGCTGCTCGCCCTGGGTGAGCCCACCCACGGCGAAAACGGTCTGCTCGACCTGCGCAACGATCTCTTCCGGCAACTCGTCGAGCAGGAGCACTACCGGACGATCACGATCGAGAGCGACTGCATGATGGGCCTGGTCGTGGATGACTACGTCACGTCGGGCACGGGCATCCTCGACGAGGTCATGGAGCGCGGGTTCAGCCACGGGTGGGGCGCCTTCGCGGGCAACCGCGAGCTGGTGAGCTGGATGCGCGCGTACAACGACGGCCGGCCCGCGTCCGAGCGGCTACGCTTCGCCGGTTTCGACGGCCCGCTGGAGATCACCAACGCCGCGAGCCCTCGACAGGCCCTCACCGCACTCCACGCCTACCTCACCGCCCGGGTCGACGCCGGCCTGCTCCCCTGCGCCGCGGAAACGCTCGACGGCCTGTGCGGCACCGACGATCGGTGGACCGATCCCGCCGCGATGATGGACCCGTCCCGGTCCGTGGGGCGGACACCCGAGGCCAACCAGTTGCGGCTGCTCGCCGACGACCTGGTAGCCCTGCTCGACGCGCAGACGCCAGGTCTGATCGCGGCGTCCTCGCGGGACGACTGGGACCGGGCACGCATGTACGGGCGTACCGCCACCGGGCTGCTGCGCTACCACTTCTGGATGGCCGACACGTCACCGAGCCGCCTGGCGCGGCTGCTCGGCGTGCGGGACTCGATGATGGCCGCCAACCTGCTCGCCGTCGCCGAGCGAGGCCCGGCGCTGGTGAACGCCCACAACAGCCACCTCCAGCGGGACAAGAGCAGGATGCGCATGGGCGACCTGCCGGTGGAGTGGTGGAGCGCCGGCGCGATCGTCAGCGCCCATCTGGGAGAGCGGTACGCCTTCCTGGCCACGGCCCTCGGCACGATCCGCCACCAGGGAGTGGACACCCCGCCTCCGGACACCGTCGAAGGGCTCCTGTACGCGCTCCCGGAGGACCGGTACGTCGTCGACGCCCGCCGGCTGGCCGCTGTCCTCGGCGACGTGACGCCCACTGCCCGCGTGTCCCCCTGGTTCGGCTACGCCCCGCTGGACCCGACCCACCTGACTGGCCTTGACGGGATCGTGTTCGTCAAGGACGCCCCGCCGAGCTAGGGCTGTGACCACACAGGTGGGCCGGGTCTGATCATGTCTGCTGGCGCGGTCAGTTCCACCTGTCCTGGTTGAGGAAGCGGGCGAAGCCGCGCCACGAGTTGGGCCCCATGACCCCGTCGATCGGGCCGGTGTAGCCGTGGCCGGCGGCGAGACGCTGCACGGCGCGCCAGGTGTTCGGGCCGGGCTGCCCGTCGATGGGGCCGGTGTAGCCGTACGCCCTCATGGCGCGTTGGAGAGCGGCGTAGGTGTTCGGCCCGGGTGCGCCGTCGATGGGGCCGGTGTAGCCGGCGGTGAGCCGCAGCCAGTTCTGCATACGCCGGTAGAAGATCGTGCCGGGGATGCCGTCCTGCTCGGTGGAGGTCTTGGGCAGCCCTCCGGGGGCGGGTTGCCCGATGTAGGTGAGGGGGTTGATGCGTACCCCGGCCGGATTGATCATGTGCCAGTGGACGTGCGGCCCGGTGGACGAGCCCGAGCCCGGCGCGCCGGCCGCGCCGCCGGAGAGACCGACGACAGTGCCGGCGGACACGGCCGCACCGTTGCCGAGCAGGAACTGCGACAGGTGCATGTACTGGCTGCGGTACCCGTCCGCGTGGTGGATGGTGACGGTGTGCCCGCCCGTACCGTTGTACGGGATGTTCTGGATGGTGCCCGCGCCGCAGGCGGGCAGCCGGGTGCCGACCGACATGGCGAAGTCGACGCCGCCGAGCGAGCCCCGGTTCAGGTGTTCCTGCCAGGAGCCGGTGATCGGGTACCCGGAGAAGGGGTTGTAGATGGCGGGTGCGGCGAAGGCTCGGCCGGGAACGGTCAGGCCGGCCAGGGCGCCCGTGCCGAGGGCGGCGCCGAGCAGCACCGCGCGGCGGCCGATCCCGACGGTGGCTGCCTGGTCGTCGGCACCGCAGCAACCGGGCGGGTCGAGGTGGTCCATACGTGCTCCCTGGCTGGTCGGGGCGGGCTGGTCGAGGCAGTGACAATACATAGCCATAGGTGAATTTGTCGACCATGACTCCAGCCGGTGTCCAGGGGGCGGTGCCCGGACCGGAACCGCACCGCCGGATCGCTCAGCCGCCCGGGCAGTGGGTGTCACCGCCACTGCGCTCCTGGCAGGTCGTCGGGACCGGGACGGGCGCGGCCGGCGGCCTGAGTGTCCGCGCCGCGTCCACGACCGCCGGCATCAGGGCCGCCGCGATCACGACGGCCAGGAACAGGTAGACCAGTCCGGTACGGACATACCGGCAGCCGAACGCCACCAACGCGACGACGGCAGGTCCGCCCGCTGCCACCACCGCCAGAAGCACCAGCGCCCGCGCGGATCGGCGCCCGAACTCCGCCGACCGCCCGCCACCGTTCGAGTGCTGGTCGGCCCACCCTTCCATGCCGATGGTGAAACACCACCACAGCACCGACAGCGAGGCCACCAACCAGAGCACTGTCAGGAGCACGATGGCATACCGGGGCCGGGCGGCGGATGTCGACGAGGTCATGCCGTACAGCCTGGCCGGGCCTGAGCCGCGGGACGTGAGCACGCGTACTCACCGGATGCCGGCCGGAACTGCGCGGCCGTGAACCGGGTCAGCCCGACGGTGCCCGGCCTGCGCCCGAAACGGCGACCCGCCGGTACGGTCGCGACAGCGACCGTACCGGCGGGCGTGGCTACGTCATCGACGAGCCGGGTGGGGCCGTCCGCTCACAGCCCTCGGCACTGGCCGGACTTCGGGCCACTGACCGTGTTGGCCACCCCGTTGTCCACCGGCGGCGGTTGGTTGCCGACGCACCGCAGCGGTCCGTCGATCCGGTTGCCGGACACCACGACCGGCGTGTGGCCGGTACGGCTGTCGACCACGTTGACCGGACCGCTCACCCGAGTCCCGCTGATCAGGACCCGGCCGGTGACTCCGGTGACCGACAGCGGGCCGTCGACCCTGCTGCCAGTCAGCTCCACCACCGCGGCCCCGGTGGCGTTCACCGGCCCGCTGACGGCGGCGTCGAGCGCGATCAGGCCCGCGCCCTTCTCGACGTTGACCGGCCCGAACACCTTGGCACCCGGCGCGAGGCAGGTCACCCCGGCACGGACCGGCAGCGGGCCGCGACGCTCGCCGCTCACCACCTGGCCGCAGGTCTGGTCGGTGACCTCCAGCGTCACCGGCAGCGTCACCAGCGGATTGGACGGGTCGTCGCTACTGACGCAGAGCTGGGCCCGGTACGTACCGGCGGCCAACCCGGCGCTGTTCATGGAGATCGTCACCTCGCTGGCCTTACCGGCGCCGGTGCCGGCCGCCGTACGCGACGCCGTCAGCCACGGCACCTCGTCGGGCGTCACGCACGGCTGGAGGTCCGGCAGCCGTACGTGGGTGATGAACCGGGCCGCCCCCTTGTCGTTCTCGACCTCGACGAGACGGCCGGACCGGTCGATCTCGTGGACTCCCTTCGAGCTGGTGGTCAGGATGTTGCCGTTGCCGAGCGGGTGCACGCCCTGGTATCCGGAGCCGCCGGGCGGCGTGTAGACGCCGACCAGCTTTCCGGTGCGGTCCATCTCCCAGACCCCGGCGGTGGAGCCGCTGCCCCAGCTCGCCGCGAGCACGTTGCCGTTCGGCAGTTCCGCGAGCTGGCCGGGCCAGCTGAGCCCCTCGAAGAAGCGGGCGTTGGCACGGGAGCCGTCCTTGCTGAAGCTGTGGATGGCGTCGCTGTCACTGGCGGAGACGAGCATGTCGTCGCCGCGGAACAGGATCCCCCACGGTCCCTTGAGGCCGTCGGCGCCCGGTGCGACGAAGGTGCCCAGATACCTGCCGTCGGCGTCGAACTCGACCACCGAGTTGGCGTTGTCCTGGGACGCGACCGTCACCAGCACAGTGCCGCGCGGCGAGAGGGCCATCCCCCGGGTGTTGGTCATGATGGCCGGGTTCCGCACCCCGTCGGCCGGCGCGAAGACACGCCGGAAACTGCCGTCCAGGCCGTACTCGGTGATCATCGAGTTCACCTGGTCGGACATCAGGAAGCCGCTGCCGTCCGGCTTGGCGATGATCTGGAACGGCGTGTACAGGCTGTTGGACGGGTTGTACGGGAAGTGCGGGACGAACCGCGGGTCAATCAGCTTGCCGGTCTGCGGGTCGAACGCCATCACCCCACGGGTGGCGGTGCCCGAGTTGGGGATCAGCAGGACGCCCTCGCGCAGCAGCCTGATCCGCTCGTCGTCCGGGCCGGCGTCCGGGTCGTCGAGGCGCCAGTCCAGCACCCCGTGCCCGGAGTTGCGTACCGCGAACGTCTTGCTGGTGACCATCCCGGCCGGCTGCCGGGCGGCGAGCGACCGGGGTGCCACCTCGATCTTCGGCACCGGCACCACCGTCAGTTCCAGCGCGATCCTGGTTGTCGGCTGGTCCTGGTCGTTGCTGGCCAGGCACAGGTCGGCCCGGAACACGCCACCGTCGTCCAGGCCCGTGGAGTCGAGGGTGATCTGGATTTCCTGGTTCTTGAACGCGGCCAGCGTTCCCCTGTCCGGCGTCACCTTCACCCACGAGGGCCACGAGCAGTCGGCGCCGTCGCCGGTCGCCCGCCAGGTGAGTTCGGCCCCACCGGCGTTGCCCACCGTGACGGTGTGGCTCTCGTTCTGCGCCACGTCCATGCTGGAGCTCAGCGCGGTCTTGTCCAGGGTCAGGTCCGGGACCGCGGGCAGGACGGCGACCGGGAAGTGCGCCTGGGCGATCGGCGGTCCGTCCGGCGCGTGCCGGGCGTCGGTGGTCAGGTTGATCGCGCCGAAGAGCCAGTTCCTGCGGGCGGTTCCGGTGACGTCCAGGGTGACGGTCAGTTCCTGGCTGGCGCCGGGCGCCAGGGTGAACTGCGTCGGCGTGACGGTGATCCGCGCCCCGGTCGGGGCCTGCGCCGCCACCTGGTAGGTCGCGGTCACCTTGGCCACCCCGGACACCGTCCGGGTGAACGTGCAGACCTTGAGGCAGTGGTGTTCGACGACGGCCGGCAGGTTCAGCGTCTGCGGGTCGCCGCCGGCCTCGGGGTCGGCCGCGACGAAGTTCGCGGCGGTCTCGTCGAGCACGAGGCCGGTCCGGGCCGCCTTGTCCAGGTTGATCCGGCCGGAGCCGATGTCGAAGGCGTCGGCGGGCGTCGTGCTGTCCTCCTTGACGACGCCGTCGCGGTCCGCGGTGACCGCCAGCGCGGAACGGATCCGCGTCGGCGACCAGTCGGGGTGCAGTGCCGCCAGCAGCGCACCGGCACCGGCGACGTGCGGCGACGCCATGGACGTGCCCTGCATGAAGGTGTACGGCGCCGGGTTGTCCTTCGTCCCCATCGTGGCGGCGAGGATGTTGCGGCCCGGGGCGGCGACGGTGGGCGCGAGCATGTCGAACTTGCTGGGCCCGCGCGAGCTGAAGTCGGCCACCACGTCGGTCCAGTCCCCGTCGCGCAGCACCTCACTGCCGGCACCGACCCGCACGGTGACGGGCCCCTCGGTGGCGGCCAGGTGGTCGCGCAGCCGCTTCCCGTCGGCGAGGCCGATCATCACGGCGGGGATCGGGGTTCCGGTGAGCGCGCCCATGGTGATCGGCGGGCCACCGTACTGGGTGTGCACGACCACACCGGTCGCGCCGGCCGTGGCGGCGTTCCTGACCTTCACGGAGAAGTCGCAGCCGCCTCTGGGGATCAGGGCGACCCCGCCGCTGAACGCCGCCGCCGGGAAGGGCTCGCAGCCCTGCTCGTTGTCCGCGTCGACGGTTCCCGAGTACCGGATCTCGCCCTCGATGGGCGGGCTCGGCGAGCCTTCCCCGATCACGGCGGCGACGCCGGTGAGCGCGGCCGGGACCGGCGCCGGTGCCGTCACGTCGAGCCGGTGGGCGATGACCCGCTCGTGGCTGACCGCGGCGACGGACATGTTCCACGGCGCCGTCTTCGCGACGGTGCTGGGGCCCGGCCCGCTGTTCCCGGCGGAGGCGGCGACGAAGATACCGGCCGAGTACGCCTCGAGGAACGCCTGGTCGACCAGGTCGTTCCAGGGATCGTCGCGACCGGAGATCGAGTAGTTGAGGACGTCCACACCGTCGGCGATCGCCTGGTCCACGGCGGCGATCGTCGCCGAGGAGAGGCAGCCGATGCTCATGCAGACCTTGTAGGAGATGATGTTGGCCCGCGGCGCGACCCCGGAGACGGTGAGCTTGTGCGAGCTCGCGCCGACGGTGATCGTCGCCTCGTGCCGGTTGCCGGCGGCGGTCGAGGCGGTGTGGCTGCCGTGACCGTTGTCGTCCCGGGCGTCGGTGCCGACCATGGCCCAGGCGCCGATCAGCTTGTCGTTGCAGATCGGCTTGTGCCGGGGGTGGGTCGGGGCGCAGACGCCGACGTACCTGCCCTCGCCGAACGGGTTGGTGTGCCGGTGTCCGTCGCCGTCCACCGCCGCGAACGACGGATGGTCCGGGTTGATGCCGGAGTCCAGGACCCCGACGACGACGCCCTCGCCACGGGTACCGACGTTCTCCGCCGTCCTGCCCTCCCAGACCGCAGGCGACTGGATCAACGCGTTGCTGGTGTCGGTCGTCAGCTCCAGGGTCTCGTCGGGTACGACCGCGCTGACCCCCGGCAGACCGGACAACTGCGCCGCCTCGTCCGCGCTGACCGCGACCGCCAGGCCGTTGACCACGTTGCGGTACGTGTGGGCGACCCGCACCGAGCGGCCCAGAACGGCCTCGATCTCGTCCACCAGCGTGTCCTGCTGCCGCGCCAGTTCGCTGGCGTAGGAGGTGCTGGTTGCGGACCGGGTGTCGATCCTGCCGGCACGCGCCCCGCTGCCCTGTGCGGCCGCCACCAACGACGGCTTGTCCATCTTCAACAGCCAGAGCCCGCTCTTGGGCTGCGGCTTTCCGGATGCCGGGCGGGCGGGGGCCGCCTTGTCGCCGGCCGGTAGTGGTGCGCGCAGGGGTGCCGCGGCGGCGGGAGCGGGGGCCACGGCGAGCAGCATGGTGCTCGCCGCCAACGCCGCGACCAGTCGGGCCGGTGTCCGCCAACGGGAGGGGAACGTTCTTCGATAGAGAGGCTGTGCCACGGTGAGCTCCTAAGTCACTTCAGCGGCGCGATCGGTAGGTGTCTCGCTGCCGCGCCAGAGCCGGGGAGGTGCTCAGTGCGGCTGGGTGCGATCGGGTGAACCTAGGTGATCACGAAGACCGAGGCAATGGCGTACGTCCATCGGTTGCACGTCACAGAAATACCCGTCGCGACCGTCACGGTGCCGTCTGCGCTCCGGGATTGTGCGTCGTTCACGACATCGGCGACCGGCTGGACCTGCGGCACGTCCTCATCGGCGGGTCAGGCCGGCCAGCCAGCGGTCCAGGTCCGCCGGGGAGCGGAACAGCAGCACCGGCGGCCTGGCCGGGTCGGCCTGCCAGGCCCGCATCCGCCGCCGGGCCCGGCCGAACGCGGTGACGTGCCACACCAGGATCGAGTCCCGGGACAGCACGCTGCCCAGCGACTCACGATTGCCGTTGCAGATCTCCTCGCCGCTGACCAGCCGTCGGGCGGTGCGCCGCAGCAGCCGCCAGAAGGAGAGCCAGCGCGGATAGTCAAGGCCGACGATCAGGTCAGCACGGGCCAGCACCACGTCCCGCCACCCGTGGTATGCGCCGTCGAGGATCCAGCGGTCGCGTCGGCAGACCGCCTCGATCCGGCTGCGCTGCTCGGCGACCGGCACCTCGACCCAGCCGGGTTGCCAGAGCAGGTCGTCGACCGGGTGCCACGGCAACCCGAGCCGCTCGGCCAGCCGCGCCGCCAGCGTGGACTTGCCAGCGCCGTACACCGCGTAGACCAGGATGCGGGAGGGGGCGGTCATCGCGGCAGCGTACGACGCTTCCGGCGCGGCGGCGCGCCGGCGGTCCGGTCCGGCTCGGTCACGTGCCGCAGGCGCCGGCCCCGCGCGTCCCGGTCCCGCCACCGGTCGCGGCGCCACAGGTCATACACTCACCCCCTGGTCACACACCCCCGAGGCCGCTCGTCACGGGCGGCCGGCGACCCACCGGGGCGGGCTCGGCAGCCGGCCATGGTGCGCGACGTGGCGTCCACGCCGATCGGAAGGGGTCGTCAGCAGTTCGCGAAACGGCATCGGCCTGCCGGGCGGAGGCGGGCCGATACTGAGAGGATTGCTGGTGAGGCGACGAGGCAACAGGACCAACCGGCTGCTGCGGATCGCGGCGGCAGCCGTCGTCGCCTGCGCCGTCACGACGGCCCCGGGCGCGGCGGCGGCGAACCCGTCGCCCACTCCGGTCCCCGCGACGCCAGTGTGCGAGGTGCGTGACGGCCGGCTGACCGAGATCTCCGGAATGGTCGCCACGGATGACGGCTACGTCATCATCAATGACGGCGCGAACGACGAGGCCCGCCGCCGGATCTTCTTCCTGGACCGTGAGTGCTCCGTCGTACGGGCGGTGCCCTATCCGTCGCGGCCACGGGACACCGAGGATCTCGCCGTCGGCGGCGACGGCACGGTCTGGGTGGCGGACGTCGGCGACAACGACCGCTCCCGACAGACGCTGGCCGTGTGGAAACTCCCGCCGGGGGCCGACCGCCCGGTGTTGTACCGCCTGGCGTACCCGGACGGCCCGCACGACGCCGAGGCCCTGCTCGTGACCGGCGACGGCCGGCCGGTGATCGTGACCAAGTACTCGGCCACCCTGTACGCCCCGAGCGCTCCCCTGCGGCCGGGCACGACGGCGCCACTGGTGAAGGTGGGGCAGGTCCAGCTGCCCGCCTCGACGACGAGCAACCCGTTCGGGGCGCTCGGCCGGACGGCGGTCACCGGCGCCGCCACCGCACCGGACGGCCGCCGGGCGGTGCTGCGCACCTACGCCGACGCGTACGAGTTCGACGTGGCCGACGGCGATCTGATCACCGCGTTGACCAGTGGGACCCCACGGGTCACCGCGCTGCCCGACGAGCCGCAGGGCGAGTCGATCACCTACAGCCACGACGGGCGGTCCCTGCTCACCGTCTCCGAGACCGCCGGCCAGCCACCGGGAACGACGCCCAGGATCCTGCGCTACTCCCCACCACCTGCCGTCGCGCCCAGCGTGCCGGATGCCACGCCGACGCCGAGCGCTCAGGCCGCCGGCGACGAAACCGTCAGCTTCGACGACGTGCGGACCTACGTCGTGGCGGCCGGCGCACTCGGGCTGGTTCTGATCGTCGTGGGACTCGTCGCGGTGACCCGGGCCCGGCGGGCCGGATCACGCTAGGCCGTTTCGTTCAGATCATGGTGAGCAGGGCGGCCAGCAGGTCGCTGCGCGCGCCGATGCCGGCGGCCGAGACCCACTCCTGCCGGGCGTGTGCGCCCCCACCGGGCGGGGCCAGCCCGTCGATGGTGGGACGGCCGAGCGCACCCGTCGTGTTGGTGTCGGCGGCACCGTCCGCCGGGTGACCGGCGAGGCGTTGCCCGAGGCCCGCGGCGATGCCCACGATCCGGTCGAGCAGGTGCGCTCCCGCCTCGTCGGGCCGCCAGGTGGGCCGGTGCGACAGCAGCCGGGTGGTGAGCCGGGCGCGATCACGGACCGGGTGCAGCGACCGCAGGCCGGTGAGGACCGCGTCCTCGTTCTCGGGGTCGGTGAAGCGCAGGCCGAGGTCGGCGTGGGCCTCGCCGGCGACCACGTTGGTCCGACCTCCGCCGGTGACGGTGCCGGTGTTGAGCAGGACCGGCCGGCCCGCGACGAGGGCGCGGACCCGCACGAGCTGGTCGACGAGTTCGTCGATGGCGTTGACCCCGGCGTCGGGGTCGAGCGCGGCGTGCGCCTCGACGCCGGTGACCTCGATGCGGACCCGGGTGCTGCCGCGCCGGCCGGTCTTGAGGTCGCCGCCGGGATGCGGCGGTTCCAGGCCCAGCACCGCGCGGGCCCGGGTCGCCTCGGCCCGGACCAGCCCGGTGGCGGTGGGCGAGCCGATCTCCTCGTCGGCGGCGACGACGACCCTGATCTCCGGATGCGGCGCCTGCTGCCGCTCGACGTGTGCCGCCGCCGCGAGCAGTGCGACGATCCCGGCCTTGGTGTCGTACACGCCCGGGCCACGGATGGTGTCACCGTCGACGGACCACGGCATGCCGGACAGTGTGCCGACCGGCCAGACGGTGTCGTAGTGGGTCAGCAGCAGCACCGGATCGCCCGGGACACCGCGCGCCGGAATGGTCCAGACCAGATGGTCGCCGCTCGGGTGCGACACCCGGGCGGTGTCGAAGCCGGCGCGGGCGGCGTCCGCGTCCAGCACGTCGGCCAGCGCGGCCAGCGCCCGCCGGTCACCGGTCGGCGACTCGTGCAGCGTGTAGCGGCGCAGCGCGTCGAGCGCGGAACTGGGTTCTGCTGTCAAGGACGACACATACGGACACTATGATCACCGCACAGGCCTTGTCAACGAGCATGAATGTCGGCAACATGAGCGACATACGATCGCTATCCTTGCATAGGGAGTGAGCCTGATGACCGCTGACACGGACGGGATCGTGGTACGTGACCTCGCCGGGCTCGCCGAACGGACGGCGGCATCGGCGCTCTACCGGTCCGTCTTCGGCTACCAGGGTCCCGAGCACGCTGTCAGCCCCCGTCTGCTGGCCGCGCTGCACGAGAACGCCGGGACCGTGCTCGGCGCGTTCGACGAGGCCGGCTGCCTCATCGGCTTCTGCTACGGCTTCACCGCCGTCGAGCACGGCGAGCTCTACCACTACTCGCAGGCCACCGTCGTCGACGCGCGGGCGCAGGGGCGCGGCGTCGGCCGCCAGCTCAAGCACGCCCAGGCCGACGCCGCACGTCGCACGGGCGCGGGCACGATGCGGTGGACCTTCGACCCGTACGCGCTGCGCAACGCGCACTTCAACCTCGCCGTGCTGGGCGCCGCCGGGATCCGGTTCCTGCCCGACTTCTACGACGACGGCGGCAGCGACCGGGTCCTGGTCCGATGGGACCTCGACCGTCCCGGGAGTGGCACCAGGGCACCCGCGTCCGGGCACCCTGCGGAGGGCCCCTCGGGGCACCCGGCAGTCGACGCGCCCGCCGACGACCGTACCGCCGCGGGAGATCCCGACGACCGGGCGCGACTGCGCCGGGAGTTGGCCGACCGGTTCGCCGCCGGCGGGCGGCTCGTCGGCGTCGCGCGGCGGGAGGACACCCCCGGTCGCGTCAGCTACCTGTTCGGGCAGGATCAGGCATGACCACGAAGAGATCGACGCCCTCGGAGCGCTTCGACCGCAACGTCCAGCGCAGGTCCGCGCAGGTGCTCAAGCAGCGGGTCCTGGAGCAGCAGCGCACCGAGTTCGGCAAGGCGCTGGCGTGGGCCGCCGAGCAGGACACGATCGAGCAGGCCGCGGCGCTCATCGTGTCGGCCCGGCGGCGATACCTGCTCGGCTACGGCAAGTCGCTCAGCTTCGCGTCCCTGCTCGCCTCCGACCTCAGCGCCGGGTTGTCCGGCGTCCACCTCGTCGACGGCGCGGCACTGCGGGCCCTCGACGTGCTCGGCGACATCCGCCAGGGCGACCTGCTGGTGGCCGTCTCCCTGGCCCGCTACCGGCGCGAGACGATCGACATCGCCTCCGCCTACGTCCGCCACGGCGGTCAACTGGTCCTCGTCACCGACGCCGAGGACGCGCCACTGGCCGACAGCGCCGCCGTCCGCATCGTCATCCGCACCGACAGCGCCTCGTACGCCAACTCCCCCACCTCGGTGGTGCTCGCGCTGCACCTGCTCGCCACCCTGACCATCGCCAGTTCGAAGGGGGCCGGCCGCCGCCTGCGCGAACGCGACGCCCTCGCCGCCGAGCTCGATCTCTACCCGGAGGAGCCATGACCGGTCCGAAGCGAAGCGGAGAGCCCGCTCACGAGCCGGCCCAGGTCCACCGGCACGGCGGCGCCGGGCGTGGCAGGGTGACGACGTGACCCGGATCGAGAGGGTCGAGCTGCGCCGGGTCCGGCTGCCGCTCGTGCACCGGTTCCAGACCAGTTCCCACGCCAAGCGCGAACTGGAGCACATCCTGGTCGCGCTCACCGACACCGACGGCGCCGTGGGGTGGGGCGAGATCGCGTCACCGAGCGGCCCGTTCTATTCCGCCGAGACCGTCGAGAGCTGCTGGGCGGTTGCCCGTGACCACCTCGCGCCGCTGGTGCTGCGTACCGACTGGGAGCATCCGGCGGACCTGGCCGTGGCGCTCGGCAGGGTCCGGGGCAACCACTTCGCCCGCGCCGGTTTCGACATCGCCGCCTGGGCCCTCTGGTCGGCCGTCGAGGGCACCCCCCTCGCGCACGCGCTGGGCGGCACCCGCGGCAGCGTCGAGGCGGGGGTGTCCCTGGGGATCGAACCCACCGTCGACGATCTCCTCGCGCAGGTGCGGCTGCGGGTCGACGAGGGCTACCGCAGGGTCAAACTCAAGATCGCGCCCGGCTGGGACGTCGAGCCGGTACGGGCCGTCCGTACGGCCCATCCGGACGTGCCGCTGCACGTCGACGCCAACGGCGCCTACCAGGACGTTCCGGAACACCGTGCCGTCCTGGCCGAGCTCGACAGCCTGGGCCTGCTGATGATCGAGCAGCCGTTCGCGCCGCGGGATCTCGTCGCGCACGCCGCCCTCCAGGAACGGATCAGCACCCCCGTCTGTCTCGACGAGTCCGTCGAGGAGGTGGACGACCTGGTCACCGCACTGCGCCTGGGCGCCGTACGCGTCCTCAACGTCAAGGTGTCACGGATGGGCGGGCTGACCCACGCCGTCCAGGCACACGACCTCGCGCGCGAGCACGGTGTCCCGGTCTGGTGCGGCGGCATGCACGAGTTCGGGATCGGGCGGGCCGCCAACGTCGCGCTGAGCGCCCTCGCCGGCTTCACCCTGCCCTCGGACGTCTCCGGCTCCGACAAGTACTACGCCCGCGACATCACCACCCGCCCGATCGTGAGCACCGACGGGCTCGTCGAGGTGCCCGCCGCGCCCGGGCTCGGCTGCGACGCCGACCTGACGTACATCGAGGAAAGGACCACCGGCCGGCTCGTGCTGCGCGCGGACGGTGCGCCGTGAGGAGCACTATCGCGGATGGACGGTGCGCCGTGACGGCACTGTCGCGGATGGACGCCGGCCGGCCGGCACGGATGCCGGCGGGACGCTGCCGGAGGCGGTCGCCCGGGTAGCCTGACCGACACCATGGACGGTCACCGATTCGCCGTGTCCCGGCTGCTGCCGCCGCCCGGGCTGCCCCGGGCGATCGCGTACCAGTCCGCCATGGTCGCGGTCGGCAGTGGCACCTTCCTCACCGGCAGCATCGTGTTCTTCACCGAGGTACTCGGGCTCAGCCCGGTGCAGATCGGGGTCGGCTTCTCGGTCGCGGGGCTCGCCGGGGTGGTCACCTCACTGCCGCTGGGCGCGCTGGCCGACCGGATCGGTGGGCAGCGGTCCTGGGCCCTCGGCGCGCTCGGTTCGGCGCTGACGTTCGCCGCCTATCCACTCGTGACGTCGTTCGCGGGCTTCGTGGTGCTGATGGTGGTGGCCGCCGTCACCGACTCGTTCGCCAACGCCGGCCGCACCATCTACACCGCCGACGCCATGCCCGCCGGGGACCGGGTGCGGACGATGGCGTACGCGCGCTCGTACCTGAACGCCGGGTTCACCGTCGGCACCGGGCTCGGCGCCGTGGCGCTGGCGTTCGGCTCCACCGCCGCGCTCGTCGCCATGGTGCTGCTCAACGCGGCGTTGTCCCTGCTCAACGCCGGCCTCGTGACCCGGCTACCGGCCGCGCCGGCAATGCGCCACGACCGGGCGGCCACCGTCTCGCGGTGGGCGGTCCTGAAGGATCTCCCCTACGTCACGACCGCCGCCCTCCTCGCCGTCATGATGTTCCACTCGGTGATCCTGGTCGAGATCCTGCCGCTCTGGGCGATCACCCACACCGACGCACCCAAGCCGCTGCTCGGGGCGATGCTGGCCCTCAACACGGTGCTGGTGATCACGTTGCAGGTGCCGGCGGCGCGCGGCGCGGACTCGCTTCCCGGTGCGGCCCGCCTGATCCGCCGGGGTGCCCTGGTCACCGCGGTCGCCTGCCCGCTGGCCGCGCTCGCGGGCTGGACCGGCGGCGGGTGGACCGTCGTCGTGCTCCTCGGCGTCGTGGTGCTGGTGACGACCACCGAGTTGTGGTTCTCGGCGGCGCTCTGGTTCGTCCAGACCAATGTGCCACCCGCCGGGTCACGCGGGGTCTACCTCGGCACGGCACAGACGATCAGCTCGGCGGCGGACGTCTTCGCGCCGGTCGGGCTGACCCTCCTCGCGATCCAGACCGGCGGCTGGGGCTGGTGGGTCGTCGCGGCGCTCTTCGTGGGCTGCGCGCTCGCCGCCGGGCCGGCCGTCGGCTGGGTCGCCCGAACGCCCCGGATCGCCGGGGCTGCCGCCGATCCGCCGGCCACGTCCACATCGGATTCCAAGCCGGTCGTACGGCCCACCTCCGCCTGACGTCGGAAGATCGACCGATTCCTTGACACGCGATCGACGTGGCTGAAATCCTTCCCCGCGAAGGGGGTCCGATGAGCGCTGACGACGACGACACCCGGACGTACGCGGTGGTCGTGAACGACGAGGAACAGTTCTCGATCTGGTGGGACGACCGGGAACTGCCCGCCGGCTGGCGGCGCGAGGGCACCACCGGGACACGCGCCGAGTGCCTCGCCCGGATCGACGAGGTGTGGACGGACATGCGGCCGCTGTCGTTGCGGCGCTGGATGGACGAGCACGCCGCGACCGGCTGACGCCGCACCGGACGAGGGCGCATGAACGACAGTCTCCAGCGATATCCGGCCCTCGCCGTGCAACGCGGGATGGTGCTGCAGGCCCTCCGGCAGCCCGCCGGCGGCGTGGACGTCCAGCAGGTCACGATCAGGTGGGACGGCCCACCGGACCGGGACACGTTCGGCGCCGCCTGGCAGGCCGCGACCGGGCGGCACGCGGTGCTGCGTACGGCCTTCGAGGTCGACGGCGACCACGGCGTGGTGCAGGTCGTCCAACCCATCGTGGCACCGGACCTGCGGTGGCGGGAGACGACGCTCGACGACTTCCTGCCCACCGACCGGTACGAACCCCTCGATGTCGGCCGGGCGCCGCTGCTGCGGGTCACCACGCTGGCCGACCACCACGTCGTCGTCACCTTCCACCACGCGATCCTCGACGGCCGCTCCACCCGGATGCTGCTCGACGAGATCCTCGCCGACTACGCCGCGCGCCGGGCCGGCCGGGTGTCCGAGCCGACGCGCCGGCCGCCGTTCGCGGACTTCGTGCGCTGGTGGGGCACGCGCGACCCGAGCGCAGGCGACGCGTTCTGGAAGGGACACCTCGCCGGTGCCCCGATGCCCCGGGCGCTGCCGGGCCGCCTCGACGCGGACCCCGGTGCACGCGGCATGCCGGCCTCGCACGAGATCGTCCTGACCCGGTCGGACTCCGGCCGGATCCGCGCCGCCGCCACCGCTGCCGGCGTCGGTGTCAGCGCCGTGGTCCACGCTGCCTGGGCGCTGCTGCGCGGCGGCTACGGCGGGGTCGACGACGTCACCTTCGCGGTCACCAGGTCCTGCCGGTACGACAGCGTCCCGGACGCCGACCGGATCGTCGGGCTGCTGCTCAACACGGTGCCGCTACGGATCCGGCTGGACCCCCGGTGGACGGTGCGGCGGTTGCTCGCCGACGTGGCGGACCGGATCCGGCGGATCCGCGAGCACCAGCTCACGCCGTTGCACACCGTCCTCGGCCTGGCTGGCCTGACACCCGACACGCCGCTGCTGGACAGCCTGGTGGTGTTCGAGCGGCAGCGGCTGGCCACCATCCTGGCCGAGGGCGGGCCGGAGGCGGCCCGACGTTCGGCACGTGTGCACCGGATGCCCGGCTATCCGCTGACGGTGCACGCCTTCGACGAACCGGCGCTGTGCCTGGGCGTGACGTGGGACGACACCAGGCTGCTGGCCGTCTCGGCGCGGCGGATCCTCGCGCAACTGCACCGCACCGTGCTCGAGTTGGCGGAGCGGCCGGACGTCCGCCTGGCCGACCTGGATCTCGGCGCCACCGGGGAGGTGCCGCTGCGCGCCACCTGGAACGCCACCCGGCGGCCATACCCGCGCGACGCGTCCGTCCCCGAGGTCTTCGCGGCCCGCGTCGCCGAGGACCCGGCCGCCACCGCGCTGCTGGTCGGCGACCGCACGGTCTGCTACGCGGAGCTGGACCGGGCGACCGACGAGTTGGCCTGGACGCTGCGCCGGCACGGCGTCGCCGGGGAGGCCCCCGTCGCCGTGCTGCTCCCCCGGGGCGAAGCGCTGATCCGGGCCCTGCTTGGCGTGCTGAAGGCCGGCGGGGCCTACCTCCCGGTGGATCCGGCCGCCCCACCCGCCCGGATCGCGGGCCTCCTCGCCGCCAGCGGCACCCGCCTGCTCCTGACCACCCCCGCGACCGCCGCCGACCTGCCCGACCTGGGCCCGGTCCGGGTGCTGAACCTCGACCCGCCGGCCGGAGAACCGGTGCCGGCCGGCCCGCCACCCGGGCGGATCCACCCGTTGCAGCTCGCCGCCGTCCTCTACACCTCCGGCTCGACGGGGGCGCCAAAGCAGGTCGGGATCACCCACCGGGGCGTGATGCGGCTCGTGGCGGGCCCGGACTTCGCCACCCTCGGCCCCGGCGAGCGGGTGCTCCAGTTCGCTCCGACCGCGTTCGACGCGTCCACCTGGGAGATCTGGGGTGCGCTGCTGACCGGTGCCACGGCGGTGGTCGCGCCACCGGATCCGGTGGACCTCACCGGGCTGGCCACGCTGATCCGCACCGGCGGGGTCACCGTCGCCTTCCTCACCGCCGGGCTCTTCCGGCAACTCGTCGAACAGGACGTCACGGCGCTGGCGGGCGTCCGGCAGTTGCTCACCGGCGGGGACGTGGCCGACCCGGGCGCGGTCCGCGCCGTACTCGCCGCACGCGACGGGCTTCCGCTGGTCAACGCGTACGGGCCGACCGAGAACACGACGCTGACCAGCTGCCACCTGATGGGCGGCCCCGGCCCGGTGGGCGACCGGGTGCCGATCGGCCGGCCCGTGCCGCAGACCACCGTCCACGTGCTGGACGAGGGCGGCCGGCCGGTGCCGGTCGGAGTCGCGGGCGAGCTGTACACCGGTGGCGACGGGCTGGCCCGCGGCTACCTCGGCGACCCGGCGGCAACCGCCCGGGCGTTCGTGCCGGATCCGCAGGTGCCCGGCGAGCGCCTCTACCGGACCGGCGACGTCGTCCGCTGGCGCGCGGACGGGGTGCTGGAGTTCCTCGGCCGCCGCGACGAGCAGGTGAAGATCCGGGGGTTCCGGGTCGAGCCGGGCGAGGTGGAGGCGGTACTCAGGGCGCACCCGGAGGTCGCCACGGCGGCGGTGTGCGCCCGGGGCGACGGGCCGGACCGCCACCTGGTCGGCTACGTCACGCCGGCCGGCGCGGCGGTCCCGACCCCGGCGGGCCTGCGTGAGCACGTCGCCGCACGGTTACCGGCCCATCTCGTGCCGGCCGGGTTCGCCGTCCTCGACCGGTTGCCGCTGACCGCGTACGGGAAGGTCGACCGGGCCGCGTTGCCGGCGCCCGACCTCGCCGGGCAGGATCCGGACGTCGCCGGGCCCGCCTCGCCGACCGAGCACCGGCTGGCCGGGCTCTGGTCCCGGCTGCTGCCCGGCGAGCGCCCACCCGCGAGCATCGGGCGGGAGACCAGCTTCTTCGCCCTCGGCGGCAACTCGCTGACGGCCACCCGGCTGATGTTCCGGATCCGCGAGGCGCTCGGCGTGGAGCTGGGCGTGGGCGGGTTCTACCGGGCGCCGACCCTGGCCGCGACGGCGGCGTCGATCGACGCGGCGACCGGGCCGGCACCGGGCGCCGGGATGGAGACCGGACCGGCACCGGGCCTCCGGGTGGAGACCGGGCCGGTGCTGCGCCGCCGCGACCGGGTCCCGCACCGGACCGGGCCGGACCAGCCCACACACCTGGCCCGGTTGAGCGACGGGTGGGCACTGTGGCGGACCGTCTGCCTGCGGGGCGCGGGACTCCCGGTCGACCTGCTGACCCCGCTCGGCGACCCGGAGCTCTCCGCCGCCGCGGACCGGGTGGTGGCGGCCCGGGCGGACGGGGACCCGGCCGGCATCGCCCACGCCGAGGCGGCGTACGCGGCCGTGTTCCCGGAGGCGGTCGGCCGGCTCACGGTCGCGCTGCACGCGGTGGCGGCCCACCCCCGGTTCCGCGAGGCGGTGGCCTGGCAGAACCCGCACGCGCTGCGCACCGGCGTCGACGCGCTGCTGCGCCGGGGCCCCGGGAACCCGACCCGCAACACCAAGCACCGCCAGCACGAGGCACTGGTCACCAGCTACCTCCAGCGCTACTGCGCGAAGAACGACACGATCGGGTTCTTCGGGCCGGTCGGCTGGGCGCGGATCGAGCCGGGCGCAGGCGTACGGGTCGACCCCGCGGATCCACCGGCGCTCCTCGCCGAGCGAACGGTCTACCTGGAGGGGTGGGCGGTCGCCGCGGTGCTGGCCCCGTACGCGATCCGGTTGCGTCCCTGGCTCGTACCCCGGCTCATGCCCTTCCTGGATCTGGTCGGGACGACGCTGCGGGTGCCGCTCGCCCCGCCGGTGACGCTGGCCGACGCCGAGGCGGCGGTGCTGCACGCCTGCGACGGGGTGCGCGACGCGAACGAGGTCGCAGGCGTGGTGCTGGCCGATCCGGGGTCGGGACTGCGGTCGGCGCGGGACGTGCACGAGGTGCTGGAGACGCTGGCCGCGGCCCACCGGATCGCCTGGCAGCCGGAGGTGGCGCCGCACGACACCCGGCCGGAGCGGTCGGTGCGGGCCCGGCTGGCCCGGGTCACCGACGAGGCCGTGCGCGGGCCGGCTCTCGCCGCCCTGGACGAGCTCTGCGCCGCCCGGGACGCGCTCGCCGCGTCCGCCGGTGACCCCGACCGGTTGACCGGTGCGATGGCCGGCCTGGAGGCCACCTTCACCCGGCTGGCCGGCGTCCCGCCCACCCGGCGGGCCGGCACGATGTACGCGGGACGGACCCCCGTCTACGAGGAGTGCCTGCGGGCCGGCACGGTCGGCATCGGCGAGGCGAGCCTGGACGGGATCCGCGACGCGCTCGGCCTGGTGCTGGAGAGCGCGCGCTGGTTCACCGCCGCCGGCGCGACGCTCTACGAACGCCTCTGCACGCAGATCTACCGGCGTCGGGCCGCCGAACTGGGCACGGACGTGGTCCCACTGGCCGACTTCTGGCTGCTGGCCGGCGAGGCGCTGTTCCACCCGCCGGAACGGCTGACCGCACTGCTGACCGCCGCGTTGCACCGGCGCTGGGCCGACGTGCTGGCGCTGCCGGCGGACCGGCGGCGGATCCGGCTCACGGCGGCGGACCTGGCTCCGGCGGTGGCCACCGCCTTCCCGCCGGGGCGGCCCGGCTGGCCGACCGCGCGGCAGCACAGCCCGGACCTGATGCGGGCCGGCGACGAGTGGGTCCTGGGCGAGCTGCACCCGGGCGTCAACACCCTGCGGTACGCCACCTGGGTGGCCTACCACCCGGAGGTGGACGCGCTGCGCGCCGCGCTGGGGCGGGACGTGGGCGCCGGGGTGGTCTATCCCGCCGAGACCGGCCAGGAGGGTGGCGTGCCGACCAGGCAGAGCAACGGGCTCACCGGACCGGACGACCTCCGGTTGGTTTTCGCCCACGACTCGTTCGGGCACGACCCGCTCCGGAGCCTGCGCGTCGGTGAGTGCGACCTGGTCGGTACGGCCGGCGGGCTGCGCGTACGGTCGCGTGACGGGCGGTTCGACGTCGACCTGACGCACGTCCTCGGCGACGTGGTCGGCGCCGGGCTGTCCCAGCTGTTCCGCATCCTGCCCCCGGCGGCGCACCAGCCCAGGGTCACCATCGACTCCCTCGTGGTCAGCCGCGAGGCGTGGACGTTCACCGCCGCCGACCTCGCCTTCGCCGACACCCGGGACGAGGCGCTGCGGTTCCGGCAGGCCCGGGGCTGGGCCGCCGACCACGCCCTGCCGCGCCATGTGTTCCTGCGCTGCGCGGGCGAGCGGAAACCGGTCCACGCCGACCTGACCAGCCTCGCCTCGGTCGATCTGGTGTCCCGGTCGGTCCGCCGGGCCCGCCGGCACGGTGGCGACGACGCGAAGGTGGTGGTGGTGGAGATGCTGCCGGCGCCGGACCAGCTCTGGCTCACCGGGCCCGACGGCCGGTACACCGCCGAACTGCGGGTCGTCGCGGTCGACGGGCAGGTGCGCTGAGATGGCCGTCTTCGAGTTCCCGGCCTCGGCCGCGCAACGGCGGATGTGGCTGCTCGACCAGCTGGACCCGGGCCAGCCGACCTACCACGTCGGGTTCGCGGTGTGGCTGGACGGGCCGCTGGACCCGGCCGCGCTCGACGGGGCCTGGGCGGCGGCCGTCGAGCGGCACGAGATCCTGCGCACCACCTTCCGGGCCAACGGCGGGCGGCCGATCCAGGTGATCGACGACAGCGCCCGCACCACCGGACTGGAGATCGTGGCCCTGGACCAGTTGCCCGAGGCGGACCGGGCGGCGGCGGCCCACGCCGCGCTGCGGGAGCACGCCCGCACCCCGTTGCCGCTCGACCGTGGCCCGCTGACCAGGGTCCGGCTGCTGCGTCTCGCCCCGCAACGGCACGTCCTGGCGCTGGTGGCGCACCACGCGATCGTCGACGGCTGGTCGTTCCGGCTGCTCCTCGACGAGATCTCCGCCGACTACGAGGCGCTGTGCGCCGGCCGGCCGGCCGTCTCGGTCGAGCCACCCCTGCAGTACGCGGACTTCGCCCTCTGGGAGCGGGAGCACGCCGACGCGGGCGGCCACGCCGAGGCGGAACGGTTCTGGCCGGCCGAGCTGGCCGGCGCCCCGCCGGAGCTGCCGCTCCCGGTCGACCACCCGTACCCCGACCGGCTGTCGCCGGCCGCCGCCGAGGTGGAGGTGCCCGTCGACGGGGAGCTGGCGGGGGCGCTGCGCCGCCTGGCCGGAGCCCGGGGCAGCACCCTCTTCGCCGTGCTGCTGACCGCGTACGCTGCCCTGCTGTCCCGGCTGAGCGGCGCGGACGAGGTGCTCGTCGGCGTGCCCGTGGCCGGGCGCACCCGGATCGAGACCGAGCCGATGCTCGGCCTCTTCGCCAACACCGTCGCGATCCGGGCGGCGCTGCACGGTGACCCGACGCTCGCCGAACTCCTCGACCGGGTGCACGCCGCCACCGCACGCGCCCAGGCCCACCAGGACCTGCCGTTCACGCGGGTGGTCGAGCTGTGCCGGCCGCCGCGGCACCCGTCCCGGGCGCCACTGGTGCAGGTGATGTGCACGGTCGAGGAGGCGTCGCCGCCGCTGGAGCGGGGGGCGCTGCGCTGGCGCCCGGAGCTGGTGCCCACCGGCACCGGCAAGTTCGAGCTGGAGTTGGCCGCCGTCGCCGGCCCGGACGAGCTGACCGTCCGACTGCGGTACCTCACCGATCTCTTCACCCCGGACGGCGCGGGCCGGTTCGCCGACGCCCTGGCCGCGATCCTGACCGCGCTGGCGACCCGGCCGCAGACCCGCGTCTGCGACGTGCACCTGCTCTCCCTGGCGACGACGGACCTCGTCACCCGGGTGTGGCCGGCGGCCCGCTCCGGGTCGGTCCCGCCGCCGGGGAGCACCGCTGCGGCGCTGGTGACCGGCATCGACGCCGGCGACCGGGTGGTGATCCAGGGCGACGACGTCACCCTGACCGGCGCCGCGCTGCACGACCTCGCCGGCCGGATCGCCACCGGGCTGCGCGGGCTCGGCGTACGGGCCCAGCAGACCGTGGGCATCGTCCTGCCCCGGGGGGCGCGACCGCTCCCGGCGCTGCTCGGCGTCTGGTGGCTCGGGGCTGCGTACCTGCCGCTCGATCCGACCCATCCGCCGGGGCGGCTGCGCGGAATGCTCGCCGACGCCGGGGTGCGGGTGGTCGTCACCGACCGCACCGCCGTTCCCGCGCCGTTGCTGGCCGAGCTGGCGGCGTCGGTGACCCTGCTCGACCTGGCCGCGGCGGAGCCGCCCGGCGCGGGGGCGGAGTCGGTGCCGCCCCCGTGTCCGGTGCCGGCGACGGCGGCGGCGTACGTGCTGTTCACCTCGGGGTCCACCGGCCGGCCGAAGGCGGTCACCGTCACCCAGGGAGCGGTGGCACACCTGCTGCACGCGTTCCGCGAGCTGGTTCCGTTGGGGCCGACCGACCGGGTCCTCTCGGTGAGTCCGTTCGCGTTCGACATCGCCCTGCTCGACCTGCTCCTGCCGCTGCTGTGCGGGGCACCGGTCGTGGTGGCCGGCGAGGACGACGTGATCGACGGCAACCGGCTGCGACGGCTGCTCGGCACGGCCGGGGCCACGGTGCTCCAGGCGACGCCGACGACCTGGCGGATGCTGGTCGCCGCCGGTGGGGTGCCGGCAGGGGTTCGGCTGCGCCTCAGCGGCGGGGAGGCGCTGCCCCGGGCTCTCGCCGACGCCCTGTCCGAGCCGGGCGCGCGCCTGTGGAACCTGTACGGCCCGACCGAGACGACCGTCTATTCGACGGGGGCCGAGGTCGAGCCGGGATCCGCGCCACCGGACCTCGGTCCGGCCGTCGTCGGCAGCCGGGTCTACGTGCTGGACCGGTGGCTGCGGCCGGTGCCGCCGGGCGTGGTCGGCGAGATCTGTATCGGCGGCGCGGGGGTCGGCCGGGGCTACGACGGCGCGCCCGGCTGGACCGCCGACCGGTTCGTACCCGACCCGTTCACCCCCGGCGGCCGGTTGTACCGCAGCGGGGACCTGGGCCGGTGGCTGCCGACCGGCCGCATCGAGCCGCTGGGGCGGGCCGACCGGCAGGTGAAGGTGCGGGGGTTCCGGGTCGAGACGGCGGAGGTCGAGGCGGTGCTGCGCGGCCACCCGCAGGTGCGCGACGCGGTCGTGACGACCGCCTCCGACGTGGAGCACGACGGCGTACGGCTGGTCGGGTACGTGGTCACCGATCCGGCCTCGGCCGACCCGCCGGCGGGGCTGGCCGAGTACGCGCGCGGGTTCCTGCCCGGGCACATGGTGCCGGCGGTCTTCGTGGCGCTGGCCGAGGTGCCCCGGACCTCCCGCGGCAAGCTGGACCTGCGGGCCCTGCCAGCTCCCGGGAGGGGTTCCGGCCCGGGCGAGGCACCGGTCGCCCCGCGTACCCCGTTGGAGCGGGAGCTGGTGGGGTTGGTGGCCGACCTGCTGGGCCTGCCCGGCCCGGTCGGGGTCGCCGACAACTTCTTCGTCCTGGGCGGGCACTCCGTGAAGGCCACCCAGCTGATGGCCCGGGTCTGGACGACGTACGGGGTCGATCTTCCGGTCCGAACGCTCTTCGACGACCCGACGATGGCCGGGCTGGCGGCGGCGATCACCGCCGCCGGGGTCGGAGCACACGCGGGGGGCGACACGGAACCCGCCGGCGCCGCGTCGGCGGGAGCCGGACCGGCGGTGAGCGGCGCCGCGGCCGACGATGCGGGATATCTCGACGCGTTGACCGACGACGACGTCGACGACCTCCTGGCCGGCATGGACCGCTCGGGACCGTCGAGGTGGGACGGATGAGCCGGCCGCCGGAGCCGCCGGCCTGGCTGGCGGCGGTGCTCGCCGCGCTCGCCGAGGGCCACGACCCGGCCACGTCGACGGCCTGGCGACGGCGGGTGAACGGCGAGCTCGACCGGCTGGCCGGCCGGGTGCCGTTCCGGGTGGCGTACGAGTGGCACGTGTACCTGCTCGCCACGACGCCTGACGGTGCCGCCGACCGGCCGGTGGGTGACCTGCTCCGCCGGGCGCTGGCCGGTGACCGGGTCGGGGCGCACGGGTGGCGCGACGCGCTCCGGCCCGCCCTGTACGAGCTGTACCTGGCCGGCTACCCGTACGCCGAGGCCCGGGCGGTCGCGTACGCCGACGCCCACGCCTACGCGACGGCCAACGACTACGGCCCCGACGAGGTGGTCGGGTTCGCCGAGCACTATGCCGACCTCAGCACCGGGGCCAACGCGGAGGCGTTCGCCGACGCCAACGCCATCGCGAACGCCGACGCGCTGGCGAACGCCCTGGCGCTGGCCGACGAGCCGGCGTACGCCGGGACGTATCCGGCCGCCCTGGTACGCGCGTACGCCCTGGCGGAGGCGAACCGGGCCGGCACCGCCGGTGCGCCGCACGCGCTCCGGGCCGCGTACGGGCGGCTCGCCGACGCGCTGGCCGAAAGTCTGAGTCGCGTGTCGGACTGAGGCCCACGGACCCGTACGTCGGGCCCTGGTTTCGGCCTGCCGAGTCATCTACTGTGGATCCACTTCGGCCGATGTCCGGTAGCGCGACGGGCCGCGGGAGCTGAGGGGGAACGCCTTGCCGGAAGATCACCCGATCCGTGTTTCGGCCCGCGATCGAGTACCACCGGCACGGACATCCGCCGAGGTCGAGCGCCTGCCGGACCGCACCGGCCTGCTGCCGCTCTCCTTCGCGCAGCGGAGGTTGTGGTTCCTGGAACGGCTCGGCGGTCTAGGCCACGCCTACCACATGCCGCTCGCCCTCCAGCTCGACGGCCGGCTCGACCGGGATGCGCTACGGGCGGCCCTGGACGCCCTGGTCGACCGGCACGAGGTGCTGCGGACCCGCATCGTCCCCGACGACGCCGACGCGGGCCAACGCATCGACCCGCCCGGGGGCGGGTTCGCACTCCGGTTCGAGGACCTGACCGGGCACACCGACCCGGCCGCCGCCCTGGCCCGGCTCCAGGACGAGGAGAGCACCGCCCCGTTCGACCTGGCGGCCGGTCCCCTGGTCCGGGGGCGCCTGGTCTGGACGGCCGCGGACCGGCACGTGCTCCTGCTGACGATGCACCACATCGTCTCCGACGGTTGGTCGCTGGGGATCCTGACCCGCGAGTTGGGGGCGCTCTACACGGCGTTCCACCACGGCCAACCCGACCCACTGCCACCACTACCCGTCCAGTACGCCGACTACGCCGCCTGGCAACGACACTGGCTCACCGACGGCACCCTCACCCGCCAGGAAACCCACTGGCGGGAGGTCCTGGCCAACGCACCCACCCTCCTCGAACTACCCACCGACCGACCCCGCCCCACCGAACAAAACCACCACGGCAACCACCTACCCATCACCCTCGACACCCACCTCACCACCGCCCTCAAAACCCTCACCACCCAACACGGCAGCACCCTCTACATGACCCTCCTCACCGCCTGGGCCATCGTCCTGTCCCGCCTCTCCGGACACCACGACCTCATCATCGGCACCCCCACCGCCAACCGACGCCGCGCCGAACTCGAAAACCTCATCGGCTTCTTCGTCAACACCCTCGCCCTACGCATCAACCTCACCGACAACCCCACCACCACCCAACTCCTCCACCGCATCCGCAACCACACCCTCACCACCCTCGACCACCAAGACCTCCCCTTCGAACACGTCGTCGAACAAACCAACCCCACCCGCAACCTCGCCCACACCCCCCTCTTCCAAGTCATGTTCGCCTGGCAGAACAACGAGGACGTGGACCTGGACCTGCCCGGTGTCGAGGTGACCGCCCTGCGCACCCCGTGGACCAGCGCGAAGTTCGACCTCACCCTCTCCCTGGCCGAGCACGACGGGCGGATCACCGGCAGCCTCGAATACGCCACCGCCCTGTTCGACACCAGCACCGCGCAGCGGCACATCCGGTACCTGCACCACGTCCTCACCCAACTGGTCGAGCACCCCGACAAGCCGATCGACCAACTCACCCTGCTCGATCCGGTGGAGCGGCGCGAACTCCTCGCGGCCTGGAACGAGGCGACCGCGCACCCGGTCGAGCGGACGATCCCCGCGCTGTTCGCGGAGCGGGCCGCGGCGACGCCGGACGCGGTGGCGGTGACGTTCGAAGGCACCTCGCTCACGTACCGCGACCTCGACGCGCGCGCCAACCAACTCGCCCACCACCTGCGCGACCACGGCGTACGCCCCGACACCCTCGTCGCGGTCTGCCTGGAACGCTCACCCGAACTGATCGTCGCGCTCGTGGCCGTCCTCAAGGCTGGCGGCGCGTACCTGCCGCTCGACCCCACCCACCCCGCCGAGCGCCTCGCCGAACTGCTCCGCGACGGGGCACCGGTCGCCGTGCTGACCCACGACGTCACCCGCACCACCCTCGACGGCCTGACCACCGCACCTGTCGTCAACCTCGACAAACCACATTGGGCGAACCACCCCACCACCAGCCCCGACCCCGGCACCCACCCCGACCACCTCGCCTACGTCATCCACACCTCCGGCTCCACCGGCCGACCCAAGGGCGTCATGGTCACGCACGCCAACGTGGTCCGGCTCTTCTCCGCCACGGCGGACCTGTTCGGTTTCGGTCCGACCGACGTGTGGAGCCTCTTCCACTCCTTCGCGTTCGACTTCTCCGTCTGGGAGATCTGGGGGGCGCTGCTGCACGGCGGCCGGCTGGTGATCGTTCCCCGGCTGACCGGCCGCTCCCCCGCCGACTTCCACCGGCTGCTCTGCGCCGAGGGCGTGACCGTCCTCAACCAGACGCCCAGCGCGTTCCGCGGCCTGATCGCCGCGCAGGCCGACAGCGAGCGTCCGCACCGGCTGCGTACGGTGGTCTTCGGGGGCGAGGCGCTGGACCCGACGATGCTGCGGCCGTGGTACGCGGACACCCGCAACGGGCGCACCGAGCTGGTCAACATGTACGGCATCACCGAGACCACCGTGCACGTGACCCACCGGCCGTTGACCCTGGCCGACGCCGAACGGCCGGGTGTGAGCCCGATCGGGCGGCCCATCGCCGACCTGCGCCTCTACGTGCTCGACGGGTGGGGAGAACCGGTGCCGCCCGGGGTCGTCGGTGAGCTGTACGTCGGCGGCGCCGGGGTCGCACGCGGCTACCTCAACCGTCCCGCGCTGACCGCGCAACGCTTCCTGCCCAGCCCGTTCGTCGCCGGGGACCGGCTCTACGCCACCGGTGACCTCGTCCGCCACCGCGCCGACGGCGGCCTCGACTACCTGGGCCGCAACGACTCCCAGGTGCAGATCCGTGGCTACCGCGTCGAACTGGGCGAGATCGAGGCCCGACTGGCGGCCTGTCCCGGCGTACGCGACGCGGTGGTGTCGGTCACGACGGACGCCACGGGTGAGCCACGCCTGGTCGGCCACTACACCGCCTCGGTGCGCCGGCTGACCGCCGAGTCGCTGCGGACCCGGCTGGCCGCTGTCCTGCCGGAGCACATGGTCCCGGCCGCGTACGTGCGGGTCGCCGAGTGGCCGCTCACGCCCAACGGCAAGCTCGACCGGGCGGCGCTGCCCGCACCCGACGGGACGGCCTTCGCCACCCGGCAGTACGCCGAGCCGGTCGGTCCGACGGAGACCGCCCTCGCCGCCATCTGGGCCGAGGTGCTCGGCGTCGATCGGGTCGGCCGACACGACAACTTCTTCGCGCTGGGTGGTCACTCGCTGCTGGCCCTGCGGGTGTTGGAGCGGATGCGCCGTCACGGCCTGACCGCCGACGTACGCGCACTCTTCGGATCACCGGTCCTGGCCGACCTGGCCGACGCGGTGGGTGCCGGCGCGGACCGGGCCGAGGTCGCCTCGTCGTCGATCCCGGCCGGCTGCGACCGGATCACCCCGGACCTGCTGCCGCTGGTGGCGCTGGGCCAGCCGGAGATCGACGCGGTCGTCGCCACGGTGGCCGGCGGGGCGCCGAACGTGCAGGACATCTACCCCCTGGCCCCGGTGCAGGAGGGAATGCTCTTCCACCACCTGATGGCCCGCGACCGTGACCCCTACCTGGTCACCACCGTCCTCCGCTTCGCCGACCGGAACCGTTGGGACCGCTACCGCGCCGCGCTGGAGGCGGTGATCGCCCGGCACGACGTGCTGCGCACCGGGGTGGTGTGGCACGGGATCAACGAGCCGGTGCAGGTGGTGTGGCGCCAGGCGCCCCTGCCGGTGGAGGAGGTCACGCTCGACCCGACCGGCGACGACCCGGTCCGGCAGCTGCGCGCACACGTCGACCGGCGGTACGCCCGCCTGCCGCTGGACCAGGCTCCCCTGCTGCGACTGCTGGTCGCGCGGGACCCGCGCGACGGCGGGTGGCTGACCGTGGAGCTGATCCACCACATCGTCGACGACAACACCTCGCTCAAGCAGCTGCGGGCCGAGGTCCGCGCGTACCTGGCCGGTCAGGGCGACCGGCTGCCGGCGCCGTTGCCCTTCCGCGACTTCGTGGCGCGGATCCGGCGCGGCGCGGACCGGGCCGAGCAGGAGAGTTTCTTCCGCCGGATGCTCTCCGACGTCGACAGCCCGACCGTGCCCTTCGGCCTGCGGGACATCCACGGCGACGGGCACACCATGCGGGACGCCCGGGTGTGGCTGGGTCCGGCGCTGACGCTGCGGCTGCGGCTGCTGGCCCAGGCCCTCCAGGTCGGGATGACCAGCCTCTTCCACGTCGCCTGGGGGCAGGTGCTGGCCCGGGCCAGCGGCCGTCGGGACGTCGTCTTCGGCACCGTGCTCTCCGGTCGGATGGACGGCGGCGCGGGCAGCGACCGGATCCTCGGGCCCTTCCTCAACACGCTCCCCCTGCGGGTCACCCTCGACGGGACCGGCGCCACGGACTGTGTGCTGCGCACCCACCGGGCGCTGACCGGGCTGATCCGGCACGAGCACGCGTCGCTGGCGCTGGCCCAGTCGTGCAGCGGGGTGACGCCGCCGGCTCCGCTCTTCACCGCCCTGCTCAACTACCGGCACGCCGAGGTGCTGGCCGAGTCCGACAGCCCCGCGCCGGATCCCGACGCGGACGACCTGACCTACCTGGCCGCGGAGGAACGCGGCAACTACCCGCTCGCGCTGGACGTCGACGACCTGCGGGACGACGTCGTGCTGACGGTCGCCGCCGCGGCCGGGGTGGCGGCCGACCGGGTCTGCGCGATGGTCGAACGGGCCCTGGAGACGCTGGCCGACGCGCTGGAGCTCACGCCCGACGCGCCGGTGGGCGGGCTCGACGTGCTGCCCTCCGCCGAGCGCCGCCGGCTGGTCGAGGACGGCAACGACGCCACGGTGGCGTACCCGCCGGGGCGCTGCGTGCACCACCTCGTCGAGGACCGGGCGGCCCGCGACCCGGACGCGGTGGCCCTCGTCCTCGGCGACGAGCGGCTCAGCTACGGCGAGCTGAACGCGCGGGCCAACCGGTTGGCCCACCACCTTCGCCGGCGGGGCGTCGGCCCGGACCGGCTGGTGGCGATCTGCGTCGAGCGGTCGTTGGACACGGTGGTCGGTCTGCTGGCGGTCCTCAAGGCGGGTGGCGCCTACCTCCCGCTCGACCCGGCCTACCCGGTCGACCGGCTCGCGGCCATGCTGCGCGACAGCACGCCGGTGGCGGCGCTGACCCACGGGCCGTCCCGCGAGCGGCTGCACGCCGCGCTGGCCGGGCTCGACACCCCGGTGGTCGACCTGGACCTCGACGCGGCCGGCTGGGCGGAGCTGCCGGTGACCGATCCGGTGGTCGACGGGCTGGGCCCGCACCACCTGGCGTACGTGATCTACACGTCCGGCACCTCCGGTACGGCGAACGGGGTGCTGGTCGAGCACCGGCAACTGGTGGCCGTCGCCGCCGCCTGGGAACGCCTCTTCGACCTGCGTCCCGGCCTGGTGCACCTGCAGATGGCGAGTTTCTCCTTCGACGTCTTCACCGCCGACGTGGTGCGGGCGCTCGGCTTCGGCGGGCGGCTGGTGCTCTGCCCGCGTCCGCTGCTGCTGGACAGCGCGGGCCTGTACGACCTGCTGCGCCGGTACGACGTGGACTTCGCCGACTTCGTGCCGGCGGTGCTCAACCCGCTGATGGACCATCTGGAGTCCACCGGGGGGAGCCTCGCCGGGCTGGAGACGGTGGTCTGCGGCTCGGACGCCTGGACGGTAACGAACGCCGTCCAGCTCCGGGCCCTCTGCGGCCCTCGGGTGCGGATCGTCAACGCGTACGGCGTGACGGAGGCCGCCGTCGACAGCACCTGCCACCTGCTCCCGGCCCACGACCTCGCCGGGCTGACCTGCCTGCCGATCGGCCGGCCGTTGCCGAACGTGCGGGTCTACCTGCTGGACGGCGAGGGTGAGCCGGTCCCGGACGGGGTGGTCGGCGAGATCCACATCGGGGGCGCGGGCGTGGCGCGCGGCTACCTGAACCGGCCCGAACTGACCGCGCAGCGCTTCCGCGCCAGCCCGTTCGTGCCGGGTGAGCGGCTCTACCGCACGGGTGACCTGGGTCGTCGCCTCCTGGACGGGGAGATCGAGTTCCTCGGCCGGGACGACTTCCAGGTGAAGATCCGGGGCTTCCGCGTCGAACTCGGCGAGGTCGAGGCACGGTTGGCGGCCGTCGAGGGGGTTCGGGAGGCGGTCGTCGTGGCGCGTCCGGACACCGCCGGCCACCAGCGGCTCGTCGCGTACGTGCTGGCCGGGGCGGGGCAGGAGCCGGACGCCGGGCGGTTGCGGGACCGGCTCGCCGGCGAACTGCCCGAGTACATGGTGCCCGCGGCGTACGTCCGGCTGGCGGCCTGGCCGCTGACGCCCAACGGCAAGCTCGACCGGGTGGCGCTGCCCGCACCGGACGGGGAGGCCTTCGGCCAACGCGGCCACGTCGAGCCGGTCGGCCTGCTGGAGACCATGGTCGCCGGCATCTGGGCCGAGGTGCTGGGCATCGACCGGGTCGGCCGGCACGACGACTTCTTCGCCCTGGGCGGCCATTCGCTGCTGGCCATGCGGCTGGTCTCCAGGGTCCGGCAGCTGCTGGGGCGGGAGGTCTCACCGGCGGCGCTCTTCGCGGCACCGGTCCTGGCCGCCTTCGTGGCCCGGTTGACGCCGGACGGCCGCGACGTGCTGCCCCCGATCCGCCCGGTCGACCGGGCCGGCCCGTTGGAGCTCTCCTTCGCGCAGCGGCGGCTGTGGTTCCTGGAACGGCTCGGCGGTCTCGGCCACGCCTACCACATGCCCCTCGCCCTGGAGCTGGCCGGCTGGCTCGACCAGCACGCGTTGCGGGCCGCCCTGGACGCCCTGGTCGACCGGCACGAGGTGCTGCGGACCCGCCTCGTCCCCGCCGGCTCCGACGTCCACCAGCACGTCGACCTGCCCGGGGCGGGCTTCACCCTGCACACGCACGATTTCACCGGAGCGCCCGACGCCGCCACCCGGCTGTCCCGCCTCCAGGACGAGGAGAGCACCGCCCTGTTCGACCTGACCACCGGTCCCCTGATCCGGGGGCGCCTGGTCAGCCTCGCCCCCGACCGGCACGTCCTGCTCGTCACGATGCACCACGTCGTGTCCGACGGCTGGTCCATCGGCATCCTGACCCGCGAGTTGGGGGCGCTCTACACCGCGTTCCACCACGGCCAACCCGACCCGCTGCCACCACTACCCGTCCAGTACGCCGACTACGCCGCCTGGCAACGACACTGGCTCACCGACGGCACCCTCACCCGCCAGGAAACCCACTGGCGGGAGGTCCTGGCCAACGCACCCACCCTCCTCGAACTACCCACCGACCGACCCCGCCCCACCGAACAAAACCACCACGGCAACCACCTACCCATCACCCTCGACACCCACCTCACCACCGCCCTCAAAACCCTCACCACCCAACACGGCAGCACCCTCTACATGACCCTCCTCACCGCCTGGGCCATCGTCCTGTCCCGCCTCTCCGGACACCACGACCTCATCATCGGCACCCCCACCGCCAACCGACGCCGCGCCGAACTCGAAAACCTCATCGGCTTCTTCGTCAACACCCTCGCCCTACGCATCAACCTCACCGACAACCCCACCACCACCCAACTCCTCCACCGCATCCGCAACCACACCCTCACCACCCTCGACCACCAAGACCTCCCCTTCGAACACGTCGTCGAACAAACCAACCCCACCCGCAACCTCGCCCACACCCCCCTCTTCCAAGTCATGTTCGCCTGGCAGAACACCGAAGACGGCGAGCTGGCCCTCCCGGGTGTGCGGGTCACCGCCCTGCCACCGCCCCACACCACCGCCAAGTTCGACCTCACCCTCGCGCTCACCGAACACGACGGGCGGATCACCGGCAGCCTCGAATACGCCACCGCCCTCTTCGACACCAGCACCGCGCAACGGCACATCCGGTACCTGCACCACGTCCTCACCCAACTGGTCGAGCACCCCGACCAGCCGATCGACCAGCTCACCCTGCTCGACGAACGGGAACGGGAGCAGGCGCTGCGCCAGGCCGGGCCGTCCCCGGTCGAACGGGGCGTCGCGGCCCGCTTCGCGCAGCGGGTCGCCGCCACCCCCGACGCGGTGGCCGTGACGTTCGAGGGCACCTCGCTCACGTACCGCGACCTCGACGCGCGCGCCAACCAACTCGCCCACCACCTGCGCGACCACGGCGTACGCCCCGACACCCTCGTCGCGGTCTGCCTGGAACGCTCACCCGAACTGATCGTCGCGCTCGTGGCCATCGCCAGGGCCGGCGGCGGGTACCTTCCCCTGGACCCGGCCCACCCCGCCGAGCGGCTGGCCGACCTGCTGGCCGACGGGGCACCGGTCGCCGTGCTGACCCACGACGTCACCCGCACCACCCTCGACGGCCTCACCACCGCACCCGTCGTCAACCTCGACAAACCACAATGGGCGAACCACCCCACCACCAGCCCCGACCCCGGCACCCACCCTGACCACCTCGCCTACGTCATCCACACCTCCGGCTCCACCGGCCGACCCAAGGGCGTGGCGCAGACCTGGCGTTGCCTGGACAACCTGATCGACTGGCAGCTCCGCTACGCCGCGCCGGGCAGCCCGACGCCGCGACGCGTGCTCCAGTTCGCCTCGATCGGTTTCGACGTCTCCGTCCAGGAGATCTGGAGCACCCTGTGCCAGGGCGGCACGCTGGTGCTGATCGGTGCGGAGCGCGGCCGGGACCTGGGCCAGCTACGCCACGTCCTCGCCGAGCAGGGGGTGCGCCGGGCGTTCCTGCCGGCGGCCGTGCTGCACCAGATGGCCGGTCTCACCGGAGCCGTTCCCCCGCTCGCGCCCGGCTGCGAGATCGTCACCGCCGGCGAGGCGCTGCGGGTCAACGACGACGTCCGCGCCCTGGTGGTCGGGCTGGGCGGCCGGTACCTCTACAACCAGTACGGCCCGACCGAGACCCACGTGGTCAGCCAGTTCGCGCTGGCCACCGCGTCGGCGGCCGACTGGCCGGCGCTGCCGCCGATCGGCCGGCCGATCGCCAACGCCCGGCTCTACGTGCTCGACGAGCGGTGCGAACCGGTGCCGGCCGGGGTGCTCGGCGAGCTCTACATCGGCGGTGCCGGCCTGGCGCGCGGCTACCTCAACCGGCCGGCGGCGACCGCGCAGCGGTTCCTGCCCGATCCGTTCGCCGGACCGGGCGAGCGGATGTACCGCAGCGGCGACCTGGCCCGCCGCCGGGCCGACGGGACCATCGAGTTCGTCGGGCGGGCCGACGACCAGGTCAAGGTACGCGGCTTCCGGGTCGAGCCGGGCGAGGTGGAGAACGCCCTGCGGCACGTACCGGGCGTCCGCGAGGCGGCCGTCCTACTGCGCGAGGACACGCCCGGCGACCCGCACCTGGTCGGCTACCTGGTTGGCGACGTCACCGCCGAGGCGGCCCGCGAGCGGCTGCGGCGCCGGCTGCCCGAGCACCTGGTGCCGACCCGCTGGGTGGTGCTGGACCGGCTGCCGCTGACCGCCAACGGCAAACTGGACCGGCGGGCCCTACGCGCGCCGCAGCAGGCCGACGTCAGCACCGCCTACGTCGCGCCGCGCGACGATCGGGAAGCCCGGATGGCCGCCATCTGGGCGGAGGTGCTGCGCCGCGACCGGGTCGGCGCGCACGACGACTTCTTCGCGCTGGGCGGCCACTCGCTCCTGGCGACCCGCCTCGTCCACGCGATCAACGAGCGGATGTCGGCCCGGCTCTCGCTGCGTACCCTCTTCCAGAAGCCGGTCCTGGCCGACCTGGCGGCCGAGCTGGCAGGCCCCGGCTCCCCCGCCGTCGACACCCTCCCGCCGCTCGTCGGAGATCCCGCCGGCCGGCACGAGCCGTTCCCGCTCACCGACATCCAGGAGGCCTACTGGGTGGGTCGCGGGTCCACCATCGAACTCGGCGGGGTCGGCGCGCACGGCTACAGCGAACTGCGGATCCGCGACTTCGACGAGGAGCGCTTCACCCACGCGCTGCACCGGCTGATCGAGCGCCACGACATGCTCCGCGCGGTCTTCCACGACGGAGCCCAACGGGTCCTGCCGAGCGTGCCGCGCTACGCGATGGCCCGGCAGGACCTGCGCGGACTCGACGCGCAGACCGTCGGTCGCCGGCTGGGCGAGACCCGCGAACGGATGTCGCACCAGTTGCTCGACGCGAGCCGCTGGCCGCTGTTCGAGTTCGCGGTGACGCTGCTCGACGGCGAGGCGCGGCTGCACGTCAGCATCGACGCGCTGATCCTCGACGCGGCCAGCGGGCAGATCCTGGAACACGAGCTGGCGCTCCTCTACGCCGACCCGGACGACGACCTGCCGCCACTCGCGGTGACCTTCCGCGACTACGTCCTGGCCGAACGGGCCCTGCGACGCACGCCGCGCCACGAGCGGGCGCTCGACTACTGGCGGAAGCGGGTCGGCACGCTGGCCCCCGCGCCGGGGCTGCCGCTGGAACGCCAACCGGAGAGCGTCGAACGGCCGCGTTTCACCCGCTACGACGAGGTGGTGCCGGCGGAGCGCTGGAGCCGGCTGAAGGCGGCGGCCGGCCGGCACGGGGTGACCCCGTCGGTGCTGCTGGTGACCGCGTTCGCGCAGGTGCTGGCCCGGTGGAGCCGCCAGCCCCGGTTCACGCTGAGCCTGCCGCTGTTCAACCGGCTGCCGCTGCACCCCGGCATCAACGCGGTGCTGGGCGACTTCACCTCGCTGGTCCTGCTGGAGGTCGACGTGGCCGCCGGCGTCGACTTCGTGACCCGGGCCCGGGCCGTGCAGGAGCAGCTCTGGCAGGACATCGACCATTCGGCGGTGAGCGGCGTACGGGTCAACCGCGAACTCGCCCGGGCTCGGGGCACCCGCCACGCGGCCCTGCCGGTCGTCTTCAACAGCACGCTGACCGAGGCGGCGCCCGACGTCGGCGACAGCGGCCTCGCGGCGGCGCTCGGCGGTGAGGTCGTGCACGGCATCACCCAGACCCCGCAGGTGTGGATCGACCACACGGTGCTGGAGGCCGGCGGGCGGCTGCACGTCAACTGGGACAGCATCGACGAGCTCTTCCCCGCCGGGCTGGTCGCCGAGATGTTCGCGGCGTACCGGACGTTGCTGGGCCGGTTGGAGGAGCCGGACGCCTGGCACACGACGGTGGACGGGCCGGTCGCGCCGCCGGTGCCGGCGGCCCCGCCGGCCGGTCGTGGTCTCCTGCACGAGCTGGTCGACCGGCAGGCGCTGGCGACCCCCACCGCGCCCGCGGTGCTCGCCGGAGACCGGCGGCTGGACTACGCCACCGTGTGCGTCGAGGCGCGGCGGCTGGCCGGGCACATCCAGGAGCGCGGCGTCCGTCCCGGCCAGCTCGTCGCGGTGCTGCTGGACCGCGGCTGGAAACAGGTCGTCGCCACCCTCGCGGTGCTGCACGCCGGGGGCGCGTACCTGCCGCTCGACCCGGACTGGCCGGCCGAGCGGGTGACCCGGGTGCTGGAGCGGGCCGGGGCGGGGCTGGTCCTGGTGGACTCGGACCGGGTGGCCGTGCCCGAAGGCGTCGAGCGCCTGGTGGTGGACGCGACCACGGTCGGCGCGGGCGGGCCGGCGCCGCGGCCGGTCGACCTTACGGAGACCGATGTCGCGTACGTGATCTACACGTCCGGGTCCACCGGCACGCCGAAGGGGGTGACGATCGACCATCGCGGTGCGGTGAACACGCTCCTCGACGTCACCGGGCGCTTCGGCGTCGGGCCGGCCGACCGGGTCCTGGCCGTCAGCGCCCTCAGCTTCGACCTCTCCGTCTTCGACATCTTCGGCACGCTCGCGGTCGGCGCGGCGGTCGTGACGCTCGACCCGGAGCTGGCCCGCGATCCGGCCCACTGGTGGGACCTGGCCCGGACCCACCGGGTCAGTGTCTGGAACTCGGTGCCGGCACTGGCCGGCCTCCTGCTCGACCACGCCGACGCCGGCCGCCCGCTGCCACCGTCGCTGCGGCTGGCCATGCTCTCCGGGGACTGGATCCCGCTCACGCTTCCCGGCCGGCTGCGCAAGGCGCTGCCCGAGATCCGGGTCGAAAGCCTCGGGGGCGCCACCGAGGCGTCGATCTGGTCCATCCACCACCCGGTCGACGAGGTGGACCCGGCCTGGCGCAGCATCCCCTACGGGCGGGCGCTGGCCCACCAGGGGGTGCACGTGCTGGACGAGGCCCTGCGTCCCCGGCCGACCTGGGCCACCGGCGACCTCCACATCAGCGGCGTCGGGTTGGCGCTGGGCTACTGGCGGGACGAGGCGGCGACGGCGGCCAGCTTCGTCGTCCACCCGGTCACCGGTGAACGGCTCTACCGCACCGGCGACCTCGGCCGGCTGCGGCCGGACGGGACGATCGAGTTCCTCGGCCGCGAGGACGGCCAGGTCAAGGTGCACGGCTACCGCATCGAGCTGGGTGAGATCGAGGCGGCGTTGGAGGGCCACCCGGAAGTGCGCGCCGCCGCGCTGCGGCTGCTCGGCCAGGCGCAGGGCGAGAAGCGGCTGGCCGCGTACGTGGTGCCCGAGGGCCCTGCGCCCGAACCGGCCGACCTGGTCGCGTACCTGGAGCACCGGTTGCCGGCGTACATGGTGCCGACGTCGTTCACCGTCCTCGAGGCGCTGCCGCTGTCGGCCAACGGCAAGGTCGACCGTGGCCAGCTTCCCGAACCGACGCCGACAGCCGACACCGCCGCCGAGGCGCTGGTGCTCACCGATCCGGCCGAGAACCGGCTGGTGGAGATCGTCGCCGAGATCCTCGACCTGCCTGTCGTCGCGCCCGACGCCAACCTGCTGCTGCTCGGTGCCACCTCGATCGACATCGTGCGGATCGCGAACGCCCTCTCCGGCTCGTTGGGCTTCCGGCCGAAACTGGCCCGGCTGATGGGCCAACCGACCCTCGCGGACCTGCTGCGGATGTTCCGCGAGCACACCGCCGAGCGGGCCGTCGTCGCGACCGCGCAGCGGGCCGCCACGGTGGTCGAGGATCCGGCCGCCCGTGCCGCGTTCACGGCGGCCGGACGGGGCCGTCGCGCCTTCCCGCCCGACACCCCGGCGGTCACGCTGGTCGCGCCGGCCGGCCCGGCGTACGACCGGTGCTACACCGGACACCGCTCGGTCCGCCGGTTCGACGCGGGCCCGATGCCGGCCGAGGCGCTCGGCCGGCTGCTGGCCACCCTCTCCCAGCGGGAGGTCGACGGCCGGGCCGGGTACCAGTACGGCTCGGCCGGCGGCACCTACGCCGTGCAGACGTACGTCCTGGTCAAGGCGGGACGGGTCAGCGGTGTGCCGGGCGGGGCGTACCACCACGACCCGGCGGCGCACCGGCTGCTGGCGCTCGGCCGCGACCGCGAGCTGAGCCCGGACGCCTTCGACTACTTCGTCAACCGGCCCGTCTTCGAGAGCGCCGCGTTCGCGCTGTTCCTGGTGGCGCAGCGCGCGGCCATCGAGCCCCTGTACCAGGAGCAGAGCCAGACGTTCAGCGCCATCGAGGCGGGCGCCATGGCCCAGTTGCTGACGATGGCCGCCCCCGGACTCGGTCTCGGCCTGTGCGGGATCGGCTCGCTGGACACCACGGGGCTGGCCGCCCTGTTCGACCTGGAACCCTCCCACCGGTTGGTCTACGCGCTGGTCGGCGGCAGCCGTCCGGGGGCGGACGCGCCGGAGCCCGACGACGCGACCACCGACACGATCACGGTGGAGCTGTGAACGCCTTCGAGTTGCTCGACACGCTCAACCGGCGCGCAGTGGGGTTGCGGGTCGACGGCGACCGGCTCCGGCTCACGGCCTCCCGCGAGGTCCTCACGCCCGAACTGCTGGCCGACATCAAGCTCCACAAGCAACAGCTGATCGCGATCCTGACCGGCGCCGATCCGGACACCATCGCCCGCCGGCCCCGGCCGGACGCACCGGTGCCGGTCGCGTTCGCCCAACGGCAGCTCTGGTTCCTCGACCAACTCTCCCCCGGCAACCCCTTCTACAACAATCCGGTGGCGTTCGACGTCGTCGGTGCCCTCGACGTGCCGGTGCTGACCCGTGCCCTGACCGAGGTGGTGCGCCGGCACGAGGCGCTGCGTACCGTCTTCGCGCTGGTCGACGACGAGCCCTGCCAGGTGGTACGGCCGGCCGCGCCGGTCGCCCTGCCGGTCACGGACCTCACCGCGCTGCCCCGGTCGGAGCGGTCGCGCCGCGCCGACCAGGCCGCCGAGGCCGAGGCGCGGGCGCCGTTCGACCTGGCCACCGGTCCGTTGGTACGCGGCGCCCTGCTCCGGCTGGCCCCCGACGAGCACCGCTGGCTGCTCACCGTGCACCACATGGTGGCCGACGGCTGGTCCGTCGGCATCCTGATCGGCGAGGTCGCCGCGCTCTACGACGCGTACCTGCGGGGCGAGGCCGCACCGCTGGCCGAGCTGCCCGTGCAGTACCCGGACTACACGCTCTGGCAGCGCCGGCAGCTCGGCGGCGGCGAGCTGGAACGCCAGCTCGGCTACTGGACCCGGACGCTGGCCGGTGCGCCCACGCTGCTGGCCCTGCCGACCGACCGGCCCCGGCCGGCGGTGCAGCGCTACCGGGGCGACTGTCACGGCACGACGGTGGACGCGGCGGTGGTCCGAGGGCTGCGGGAGGTCGGCCGGGAAGGCGACGCGACGCTCTTCATGACGCTCATGGCCAGCCTGTCGGTGCTGTTGTGGCGCTACAGCGGGCAGGACGACGTCTGCGTCGGCACCCCGTTCGCCAACCGCAACCACCGCGACGTGGAGGGCCTGATCGGCCACTTCGTCAACACCGTGGTGATCCGCAACCGGCTGGACCCGGAGCAGTCCTTCGCGGCGCTGCTGGCCGACGTCCGCCGGCACCTGCTCGACGCGTACGCCCACCCCGACCTGCCGTTCGAGCAGCTCGTGGACGCACTCAACCCGGAACGGCACACCAGCTACTCGCCGCTGTTCCAGGTGATGCTGGTGTTGCAGAACATCCCGCGCGGCCGGCTCGAGCTGCCGGGCCTGGTGCTGCGGCCCCTGTCGAGCAGCACCGGCGCGGCGAAGTTCGACCTGTCGGTCGAGGTACTGGAGCATGCCGACGAGCTGCACGTCCTCTTCGAGTACAACACCGACCTCTTCGACGCCGCGACGATCGCCCGGCTGGCCGACCACTTCGTCCGGCTGCTCGGTCAGGTCGCGTCCGACCCGTCGGCGCCGGTCGGGGCGCTGCGGCTGCTCGGCCCGGACGAACGGCACCGCCTGCTGGTGGAGTGGAACAGCACCACGCGACCGCTCACCGGCCCGGCCGACCTGGTGCGGCGGATCGCAGCGCAGGCGCGGCGGCACCCCGACCGGCTCGCCGTGGTCGACGGCGACGAGCGGCTCGACCACGCCACGCTGGAGCGGCGGGCCAACCGCCTGGCGCACGCGCTGATCGCCCGGGGCGTACGGCCCGATCAGGTGGTCGGCCTGCACGCGCGCCGCTCGGCCGGGCTGGTCGTCGCCATCCTGGGCGTCCTCAAGGCCGGGGCCGCCTACCTGCCGCTGGACCCGGCCCTGCCGCCGGAGCGGCTCGCCGGCATCGTCGCCGACGCCGCCCCGGCACTGGTGCTCGGCGACGGCGACCTGGCCGCCGTCGAGGCGGAGGGGCGCCACGACGGCCCGCCCGACATCGTCGTGCACCCGGCCAGCCTGGCCTACGTGATCTACACGTCGGGTTCGACCGGTCGTCCGAAGGGTGTCGCGGTCGCCCACGGCAGCGTCGTGAACCTGCTCGACCACTGGGTGTCGCGGCTCGGCACCGCCGCGGGGGAGGCTGCGGCGCTCTGGTCGAGCGTCGGCTTCGACGTCTCGGTGCAGGAGATCTTCCTGCCGCTGACCACCGGTGGGACCCTGCATCTCGTACCCGAGCCGTTGCGCGGCGATCCGGCGGCGCTGATGGGCTGGCTGCGCGAGCACCGCGTCGGCCAGGCCTACCTGCCGCCGGCCTTCGTCCGGTGGATCGACGAGGACCCGGCGGACCGGCTAACCGGGTTGGCGCTGCGCCAACTGCTCGTCGGGGTCGAACCGCTGCCGGAGCAGGCCCTGCACCGCATCCAGCAGGCGCTGCCCGGCCTGCGGGTCCTCAACGGGTACGGGCCGACCGAGACCACCGTCTACAGCACCGCCTACCTCGACCCGCAGCCGTCGGCCCGGCAGTGCCCGATCGGCCGGCCGATCGCCAACACCCGCGTCCACCTGCTCGACGAGCGGCTGGAGCCGGCGCCGATCGGGGTCACCGGGGAGATCCACATCGGTGGTGCCGGTGTCGCCCGTGGCTACCTGGGCCGTCCGGGAGCGACCGCCGAGCGGTTCGTCCCCGACCCGTTCGTGCCCGGTGAACGGCTCTACCGCACCGGCGACCTGGCCCGCCTCCTGCCCGACGGGAACATCGAGTACCTCGGTCGCCGGGACGGCCAAGTCAAGATCCGGGGCTTCCGCATCGAGTTGGGCGAGATCGAGGCGGCGCTGCTGGACCGGCCGGACGTACGCGAGGCGGCGGTGCTGGTCGACTCCGACGCCGCCGGCGAGCCGAGGCTGGTCGCCGGGGTCAACCGGGGCGGGGCGGCGCCGTTGCTGGTCAGCGAGTGGCGTGAGGCGCTGTCGCGGCGGTTGCCCGGCTACATGATCCCGTCGTCGTTCGTGGAGCTGCCGCGACTGCCGCAGACCGGCAACGGCAAGCTCGACCGGGACGAGGTGCTGCGGCTGGCCCGTACCAGCGCGCCGTGGCAGGTCAACCTGGCCAGCCCGCGCGACCAGATCGAGCTGACCCTCTACCAGATCTGGAAACGGTTGCTGCTCCACCCGGAGATCGGCATCACCGACCGGTTCTTCGACGTGGGCGGCACCTCGATCTCGGCGATCAAGCTGGCCCACGCGATCGGCGAGGCCTTCGGCGAGACGCTGCCGGTCCACGAGATCATGCTGCATCCGACGATCGAGGCGCTCGGCGGCCGGCTGCGGCACGGTGCGTCGGGCCGGCCGCCGGGCAACCTGATCGAGTTCCGGGCGGGCGACGGCGCCGGCCGGGTGATCTGCGTACACCCGGCCGGGGGCACCGCGTTCTGTTACCTGTCGCTGGCCAAGGCGCTGCCGGAGTCCCTCGGCGTGTACGGGATCCAGTCGCCGGGGGTCAACCCGGGCGAGGAGTTCCTGCCCACGGTCGAGGCGATGGCCGAGGCGTACCTGCGGCAGGTCGCACACCTGCTGGACGGGCCGGTGGTGCTCACCGGGCTCTCGTACGGCGGGCTGGTCGCGTACGAGATGGGACGCCGGCTGGCCCTCGCCGGGCATCCCGGGCTGAGCGTGGTCCTGCTGGACACCCTGGGCACCGACGACCCGGCACACCGCGCCGCGATCGAGCCGGTGGACATGGCCGAGTTCCGCGACAAGCTCGTCAAGTTCAACGGGATGTATCCGGGCATCGACGACGAGCAGATCGACCAGTACCACCGCGTCTACAACCACAACCGGTCGACCATGCGCGACTGCCGGCCCCCGGCGTCGCCGGCCCGGCTGGTGTTGTTGCAGGCCACCGCCGGGCGGGAGGAGTCCTTCCTGCGCGAGGTGGGCGCCTTCTGGCGCCGGCGCGGCGACGCCGACTTCCTGCTGGAGCGGGTGCACTGCGACCACTGGGACATCCTGGAGAGCGCGGTGGTGCTGCGGGTCGCCACGCTGCTGCGCGGCGAGGTGGACCGGATCCGGGACGCCCCGGCGATGACACCGGCCGTACGGGAGGCGTGATGGCGCACGGTCCCGGTCTCGCCCACGCGGTGCTCGCCCAGGCCCGTCGTACGCCCGACGCGGTCGCGGTGGTCGACGGCGACCGGCGTCTCAGCTACGCCGAACTGGACGCCGCCAGCGCGGGAGCCGCCCGGGCCCTGCTCCGGGCCGGCGCCCGGCCGGGTCAGGCGGTCGCGGTGCACCTGCCACGCGGCTGGCAGCTGGTCTGCGTCATGCTCGGCATCCTGCGGCTCGGCGCGACCGTGGTGCCGCTGGACCGGCAGAGCCCGCCCGAGCGCCGGGCGCACATGCTGCGCGACTCGGCCGCCGTGGCGGTGGTCCACGGCACGGACGTGCCCGGTGGCCTTCCCGACGGGGTCCGGCCGCTGCCGGTGGAGGCGCTGTTCCCGGTGGACGACCCGCCCGGTGCGGACGGGGAGCCGGCACCGCGGGTCGCGCCCGCGCCGGTCGCGTTCGTCTTCTACACCTCCGGCACCACGGGCCGCCCCAAGGGCGTGGAGGTCCGCGACGCGGGCGTGCTGCGGCTGGCCCGGCCCGGCTACCTCGAGCTGACCGGGGCGCCCCGGTACGCGAGCCTCGCCAACCCGGCGTTCGACGCGATCAGTTTCGAGGTCTGGGTGCCGCTGCTGACCGGCGGCTGCTGCGTCGTCCTCGACGACGAGACGGTGGCGACGCCACGCCTGCTCGACGCCGCGCTGCGCCGGGAGCGGATCGACACGCTCTTCATCACGGTGGCGCTGTTCAACGCGGTGGTCGACGAGCTGCCGCACTGCTTCGCCGGGGTCCGCCAGGTGCTGGTCGGCGGCGAGCAGCTCAACGCCCGGCTGATCCGCCGGTGGTACCGCGACAACGTCGCCAGCCGCACCCGGCTGCACAACGTGTACGGGCCCACCGAGGCCACCACGTTCGCCCTGTGCCATCCGATTCCACGCGACTTCGACGCGGAGGTGGTGCCGATCGGCCGGGTGCTGCCGGGCACCGACGCGCACCTGGTGGTCGACGGCGTCCGCGTCGCCGAGCCGGGCGAGGTCGCCGAGCTCCACCTCGGTGGCGAGGCGCTGGCGGCCGGCTACCGCAACCTGCCCGACGAGACCGCCGCCCGGTTCGTCCGGCTGCCCTGGCTGGACGGCTCGGCCGACCGCCACTACCGCACCGGTGACCTCGTGCGGGCCGACGCCGCCGGCCGGATCGAGTACGTCGGGCGGGTCGACCGGCAGGTGAAGGTCCGGGGCTTCCGGGTCGAGCCCGGCGAGGTGGAGCGGCAGATCCTCGCCCACCCGGCGGTGCGGCAGGCGTACGTGTGCACCCGGCGCGACCCGGTGCACGGGACGAACGAGCTGCTCGCATACCTGGTGACGGCCGCCGACCTCGCGTTCGCGGATTTCGACCGGCACCTGGGCGCGACCCTGCCGCCGTACCTGCGCCCGCACCGGGTCCACCGGGTCCAGGCGCTGCCGCTGACCGCGAACGGCAAGGTGGACTCCGACGCGCTGCTGCGGCGCGAGGACCCGCCCTGGCGCGACGGTGACCCCGCCGACGCGCCCACCACGGCGTGGCAGCGCATGGTGCTCGGGCTGGCCGCCGAGGTGCTGGGGGTGCCGGAGCTGCGACCGGACGACCGGTGGATCGCCAGCGGCGGGGACTCGCTGAAGGCGCTGCGGCTGCGCTTCGAGATCCAGCGGCGCTGGGGCCGCGAGGTGCCGCAGGCGGTGGTGCTGGGCGGCGACTTCGCCGAGCTGGCCGCGGCCGTCGACACGGCCCGGGCCACGGGCGGTTCGCCGTACCCGCTGCCGGCTTCCCCGGCCGGCGCCCGGTCCGCGCCGGCCACCTCGGAGCAGCAGCGGCTCTGGCTGCTCCAGCAGCGGTCGCCGACGTCCACCGCCTACCACGTGGGGCTCGCCTTCGAGCTGCGAGGCCGGGTCGACGTCGGCGCACTGCGGCAGGCGCTGTGCCGGGTGGTGACGCGGCATGCGGCGTTGCGGACCGCTTTCCGGGCCACCCCCGAGGGGCTACACCAGGTGGTGGCCGAGCCCTACGACCCGTGGCACGAGCCCGCCCCGGACGACGACGGCGACGCGGCCGGGTGGCGGGACCGGGCCCGCGCCCTCTTCGCCGTCCCGTTCGACCTCGGGCAGCCGCGCCTGCTGCGGGCCCACTGGCTGGCTCGCGACGACGGCGGGGTGCTGCTGCTGCACCTGCACCACATCGCGGTCGACGGCTGGTCGCTCGACGTCGTGTTCCGCGAGCTGTCGGCCGGGTACGCGGCGGCGCTGGACGGTGCGACGGTGGACGGGGACGAGCCCGTGGCGACCCCGCTGGACTACGCCCGGTGGCAGGCCGACTGGTTCGCCCGACCGGCCTATCAGGCGCAGCGCGCCGCCCTGCGCGGCCACTACGCCGCCGTGGACGAGATCGCCGCGCCGCTGCGGCCGATCCGGGAACGGAGCGGCACCGGGGACCACCTGCTGCGGACCTCGATCGACGCGGCGCGCCGCAGCGCCCTCGACCGGCTCGGCGCCGAGCTGGGACTGACCCGCTTCCCGCTGCTGCTGACGCTCTTCGGCTGGGCCGTGCACGGGGTGACCGGCCGCACCCACCCGCGCGTCGCCAGCCCGGTGGCGAACCGGCCGGTGCGGGACTTCGCGGCCAGCGTCGGCATGTTCGCCAACACGGTGCTGCTGCCGCTGGTGCTGGCCCCCCACGAGGAGCTGCGGGCGCAGCTACGGCGGCAGGCCGACGCCGTACGCGTCGTGCTCGACGCCCAGGACGTGGCCCTCGCGCATGCCGTCGCCGACCACGACTTCGGCACCGACGCGCCGTTGTTCGACTTCCTCTTCGTCCTCGACAACACCGACTTCTCCGCGCTGGCGCTGCCCGGCTGCGTGTCCCGCCCGGTCTGGCTGGCCCCGACCGAGGCCAAGTGCCCGCTCGCCCTGTCGGTCGTCGAGCACGAGTCCGGCTTCGACTGCCTCTGGGAGTACGCCGACGACCACTTCGAGGCCGCCGAGGTGGCCGCCGTGGCCGACCTGTTCCGGCGGGGCCTGGACGCGTTGACCGGCAACGGCACCGGCACGCTCGCCGAGCTGGTGCGGCCCTACCGCAGCGGCCTGCCCGAGGCCGGCCGGGGTCGGCGTACCCCGTTGGCCTTCCCGACCGTGGCCGAGTCCTTCGCCGCGCGGGTACGGGCGGAGCCGACCGCGACCGCGCTGGTCGCCGGTGACTGCCGCCTCAGCTACGCCGACCTCGACGGGTACGCCTCGGCGCTCGCCGCCGAACTGGTGCGGCACCAGCCGGCGTCGGGCGGCGGCCGGCACAGCGTCGCCCTGTTCTTCGAGCCGTCGGTGGAGCACGTGGTGGCGCTGCTGGCGGCAGCCCGGCTCAACCTCACCGTCGTGCCGCTCGACCGGGCCTACCCGCCCGCGCTGCTGCGCCAGGTGCTGGGCCAGGTCGAGCCGCGCTGCGTGCTGCTGGCACCCGGTGACGAGCCCGCCCTCGCCGTGGTCGACGAGGGCCGTCTCCCCCGCCATCCGGTGGTCCTGTCCCGGTCGGCGGCGCCCGTCGCGCCGTCGTACGCCGGCCGCCCGCTGTACACGCTCTTCACCTCGGGCTCGACCGGTACGCCCAAGGGGGTCCAGGTCGGCGACGCCCTGCTGGTCAACCTGTTGCGGTGGCAGAGCGAGGCCGGTGGCCTGGCGGGCCGGGCGGCGACCCTGCAGTTCTCCATGCTCTCCTTCGACGTCTCCTTCCAGGAGATCTTCGGCACGCTCTGCGGCGGCGGCACCCTGCACCTGCCCCGGCGCGGGTGGCGCCAGGACATGCCGGCGCTGCTGGAGCATCTCGACGCCGCCGGCATCGAGCGGATCTTCCTGCCGTACGTCGCCCTGCAACTCCTCGCCGAACACGGCGTACGTCTCGGCCGGTACCCGTCACGGCTGCGGGACGTGGTCACCGCCGGCGAGCAGTTGATCTGCACCGACAGCATCCGCCGCTGGTTCGCCGGGTTGCCCGGGGCGCGCCTGTTCAACCACTACGGCCCGACCGAGACCCACGTGGTCAGCGGCCTCTGCCTCGACGGTGACCCGGCCACCTGGCCGACCCGCCCGGCCATCGGCCGGCCCGTCGCCAACACGCTGCTGCGGGTGGTGGACTCCGCCGACGAGGTCGTGCCGCCGGACTGCCCCGGGCAACTGCTGATCGGCGGGGAGCTGATCGAGCCCTGCTATCTGGACGATCCGGCGCTCGACCGGGCCCGCTTCGTCGAGCTGCCCGGTCTCGGCTGGTTCTTCCGCAGCGGCGACCAGGCCCGGTTCGACCGGGACGGCCTGCTGCACCACCTGGGCCGCGACGACCAGCAGGTGAAGGTGAGCGGACACCGGCTGGAGCTGGGCCAGGTCGAGGCGGCGCTGCTGACGCATCCGGCTGTCGTCAACGCCGTGGTGGTCCATGACCGCCCGCACCTGGTCGCCTGCCTGGAGTTCCGGGCCGACCCGCCGGCCCCGGAGGAACTGACCGGCCATCTCGCGCGACTCCTGCCCGGGTACGTGCGGGTGGACCGGTTCCGGTGGCTGGCGGAGCTGCCGCGTACCGCCAGCGGGAAGCTGGACCGCCGCCGCGCGTCGAGCGCGCCGGGCGAGGAGTTACGGTCGCGCGCCGCCGCGCCGGCACCGGTCATGTCGGAGTTGGAGGCGCGGTTGGCCGGGCTCTTCGAGGAGGTCGTCGGGACCTCGATCGAACCGGATCGACGCTTTTTCGACCACGGCGCGGGCAGCCTGGACCTGATGCGCTTGCACCTGCGCTGCGCCGCCGAAGGGCTGCCGCTGACCATCCCCGACCTCTTCGAGCACGTCACCATCCGCCGCCTGGCCCGGTTCATCACCGAACGACAGGCCGCCGCCGACCGGCCGACGCCGTACCGGTCGGCGAAGGTGGCACCCCCAGCCGCCGAACCGGCGGCTGGGACCGCGCGGCGGGCGGACGAGCCGGTCGCCGTGGTCGGGATGGCCGTCCGGCTGCCCGGCGCGAACGACCTGGCCGCCTTCTGGGCGATGGTGGAGGCCGGCGACCGTGGCATCGAGCACTTCGACGCCGCCGACGGCCTGGTCGGCGCGCGCAGCCAGCTGGCTGGGCTGCTCGGCTTCGACCCCGGGCACTTCGGCATCAGCCGGCAGGAGGCGCGGCTGATGGATCCGCAGCAGCGGCACCTGCTGATGAGCTGTGTCGAGGCGTTGGCACACGCCGGCATCGGCGACCCCGCCGGGCGACGGGTCGGCCTGCTCGCCAGTTGCGGCGAGAACACCTACTTCCAGGCGATGCTGCGCGAGGCCGATCCGGCGCGGCTGCCGGACTCGTTCCAGTTGGCGTTGCACCACGAGAAGGACTTCCTCGCCACGAAGGTCGCCTACCACCTGCGCCTGACCGGGCCGGCCTTCACCGTGCAGGCGGCCTGCGCGAGCTCGCTGGTGGCGGTGCACGTCGCGGCCGGGCTGCTGCGTCAGGGCGACAGCGACGTGATGCTGGTCGGCGGCGTGCTGGTGGACCCGCTGCTCACCGCCGGGTACCGCTACCAGCCGCAGCACATCTTCTCCCCGGACGGGCACTGCCGGCCGTTCAGCGACGACGCCGGCGGCACCGTCGGCGCCAGCGGGGTGGGCGTGGTGGTGCTCAAGCCCCTGCGGCTGGCCCGGCGCGACGGCGACACCGTCTACGCGGTGATCACCGGCTCGGCCGTCAACAACGACGGCGCGGAGAAGCTCGGCTACGCCGCACCGTCGGTCACCGGTCAGCGTGAGGTGATCCGCGCCGCGCTGCGCCGCAGCGGCCGGGTCAGCGGCGACCTGGGCTACGTCGAGGCGCACGGCACCGCGACGGAGCTGGGCGACCCGGTGGAGGTGACGGCGCTGCGTCAGGCGTTCGACCTGGCCGACTCCGGCCGCACCGCGCTCGCCTCGGTGAAGAGCCAGGTCGGTCACCTCGGCGCGGCGGCCGGGGTGGTCGGCCTGGTACGCGCCGTGCTGGCCGTGCACCACGGGCTGATCCCGCCGAACGTCGACTTCCGCCGGCTCAATCCACGGCTGGGCCCTGATCCGGCCCCGTTCTACGTCCCCACGAAGGCCCGGCCCTGGCCGGTGGACCGGCCGCGCGTGGCGGCGGTGAGCAGCTTCGGCATCGGCGGCACCAACGCTCATCTGGTCTGCGAGGCGGCCGACCCGGCCGGCACCGGGTCGGTGCCACCGGCAGGCCCCGACCTGCCGGTGGTGGTGCTCGCCAGCGGCAGCGCCGCAGGCCTGCGCGCCGACGCCGACCGGATCGCCGACTACCTCACGGCCCGGCCCGAGGCCTACCGCCAGGTGCTGCGCCACCTGCAGGCCGGCCGGTCGCCGGGTCGCTGGCGGGCAGCCGCCGGCTGCGCCGACGTGGCCGCCGCGGTGGCCTGGCTGCGCACCGCGTCCGCCGTCGAGGTCGCCCCCGTCGAGGCGACGCCCGTCGCGGGCACCGCCCCGGCCGGTACGCCGCCGGCTGCCGAGCTCGTCGCCGCCTGGCTGGCCGGACGCCCGATCCGGTGGCCGGCCGGGCCGGCGCAGCCGCCCTGGGACTTCCCCCCGCCGGCGTTCGCGCTGGTCGACCACGACTTCGCCCGCGCCGCCCCGCCCCCCGGGGCGACATCGCCGGCAGGGACGATGCCATCGCCGGCCGGGGCGACATCGGCAGCCGGGGCGACGGCGGGGACTGCGCCGGTCGATCAGCGGTGGCCGGCACGGCTGCCCGAGGCCGAGTGGTTACACCAGCCGCACTGGGTGCGCTGGCGGCACGCGGGAACCGACCCCGGCTGCCGCCGCCCAGAGACGCTCGTGGTCATGGCGGCGGCGCCACCGTCGCCGGTCGCGCTCCGCGCGTTCGCGGCGTCCCACGCCCGGGTGGTGACCGTCACCGCCGCCGACGGCTTCGCCCGGCTCGGGCCGGACAGCTACCGGGTGGACCCCGCCGACCCCGACTCGCTGGGCCGGCTGCTCGACGCGCTGACCGGCACCGACGCCACCTCGCCGGTCGGCGCCGGGCAGCACGGTGTCGACTGGCTGCACGCGCTGCCGCTGGCCGTCGACGGACCGGTCGGCGCGGACACGCTGGCCCACTCGTATCGGGCCTGCGTCGACACCCCGGCGGCGCTGCTGGCGGCCGTCGCCGGGCTGCCCCGCCGGCCCCGGCTGCGCGCCTGGTGGCTGTCGCACCAGGCGCAACCCGTGGCCGGCGACGTACACCGGCCGGAGTTGGGCCTGCTCGCCGGGGTGTGCGAGGTCGCACCCCAGGAGGGCGACGTCGAGAGCCACTGGCTGGACCTGCCGGGCCCCGATCCGGTCGGCTGGGCGTCGGCGCTCGCGGCGCTGCTGACGGAGGAGACACCGCCGCCCCGGCGACTCGCGCTGCGCGGGGGCTACTGGTGGGAGCAGGCGCTGCTGCCGGTACGCCCGCCGGCCCCGCCGACCGCGTGTCCGTTGCCGCCCGGCCCGGCCGTGTACGTGGTCCTGGGGGGCACCGGCGGCATCGGCGCGAGCATCGCGGCCTGGCTGCTGGAACAGGGCGACTGCCGGGTGATCCTGGTAGCGCGGCGCGGGCTGCTGCCGGCCGGGCTGACGCCGTGGGCCGATCGCGTCGACCTCGTCGAGGTGGACCTGGGCGAGATTGGTCCCGACGAGGTGATGGCACGGCTCGACGCCCGGACCCGACAGGTCGACGGGGTGGTGCACGCCGCGGGGGTCGCGGCCGGCGGGTTGATCAGCCGACGGGACGCCACCGCGATGCGCCGGGCCACGGCGGGCCGCACCCATGGCGCGCTACTCGTGGAACGGCTGGTCACGCACCACCGGCCGGCCTTCGTCGTCTACTGCTCGTCGATGTCGGCGCAGCTCGGCGGCGTCGGCCAACTCGACTACGCCGCCAGCAACGGGCTGCTGGACGGCTTCGCCCGGCACCGGGCGGCCGAAACCGACAGCACGCTGCGGATCTGCCTCGACTGGGACGTCTGGAACGAGGTGGGTCTGGCCCTGGACGCCCTGCCCACCGACGCCCGGCACCGGGCACACCTGGCGGTCGGCCTCCGCGTGGACGAGGGGCGGCGACTCTTCGCGCAGGCCCTGCGGCTGCGACTGCCGCACCTGCTGGTCTGCACCACCGGGCTGGACCGGGCGCGGGAGTTCTACGCACCCCCGGCCGGCCCGCAGGTCCCGGTCCCCGCCGTGCTGGCCCGGTCGGCCGCCGACCAGGTCAGCGGATGGCTCTGTGACTGGCTGGGCGTCGAGCGGATCGACCCGGCCGCGTCCCTGTACGACCTGGGCGCCGACTCGCTGCTGCTGCTGGACCTGATCGACCAGGCCAAGGAACACTTCGGCGTCAACCTAGGCCTGTCGCAGCTGAGCCACCGGGTGAGCCTGACCGAGGTGCTGGGGCTGCTCGGCGAGCCGGTCCGCACCGACGAGCCTGACGGGTCCACCGTGACGGTGCAGGTCTGGCAGTCCGGCCGGGGGCCCTCGGTGCTCTGCCTGGTCCATCCGGTCGGCGGCGACGTCCAGGCGTACCGGTCACTGGTGTCGGCGCTCGACCCGGAACTCACGGTCTGCGTCATCGCCGATCCCGCGCTGGCACGCCCCGAGCAGCCGGCCTGGTCGCTCGCGGAGCGGGCCGCGCGGTACCACGCCGCGCTGCGGGACCGTTTCCCCCGGGACGAGTGGCGCTGGCGGCTCGTCGGGTGGTCGTTCGGCGCCTGGGTGGCGCTCGGGATGGCGGCGGAGGCCGAGGCGGCCGGCCAGCCGGCGGACGAGCTCTACCTGCTCGACCCGCCACCGCCGGACGCCGCGCCGGCCTTCCAGGCGTACGACGAGGAGCGGCTCGCCGCGCTCTTCGCCCACGAGTTGGGGGCGGCGACCGGCACGGACACCCCGGCGTCGGCGTACGCGGACGCGCTGGCGCGCTGCTGCCGGGCCAACCTGGCGAGCATGGCGCGGCACACCCTGCCCCGGCTGGCCGGGACGCCGGGCCGGCTCTGGCTGGCGGGCCGCCCGACGGCCGGTCTGCCGGCGCTCGGTGCGCCGCAGGAGCAGGCCCGGCAGTGGCGGACGCACCTGGCCGGGCTCGCGTGGCAACTCGTCGACACCACCCACTACGGCATCGTCGGGGCGCCACACGCCCGGGCCGTGGCCGAGGCCATCAACAAGGCGGTGAGCTGACCGTGCGACGCTGGACCTGCCGGGCCCGCGAGGTGGCTGCCGCGCCGGCCACCGACCCGACGGCGGCACGATGAACCCCTACCAGTCGCTGCCGTCGCGGTCGTTCTGGCGCAGCGCGGTGGCCGAGCCGGAGATGCTGGCCATCGGTGAGGTGTGGACACCGAAGTTCGCCATCGCCCCGGACGACCCGGTCCTCACCGCCGGTTCCTGCTTCGCCCGTCATCTCGGTCCCGCCCTGCTCGACGAGGGGATGAACTGGCGTGAGGTCGAGCTGCCCCCGCCCGGGCTGACCGAGGCCGAGCGCCGGGCCCGGCACTACGGCGCGTTCTCCTTCCGCACCGGCACCATCTACACCGCCGCGACCCTGCGGCAGTGGCTGGCCTGGGCGCTGGCGGACGACACCGGGCCCGGCGAGGTCTGGTGCGAGGGTGACCGGTTCTTCGACCCGTACCGCCCGTCGGTCGAACCCGACGGGTACGCCTCGGCCGAGGCCACCCTGGCCGCCCGCCGGTCCACCCTGGCGGCGATCCGGGGGGCGATCGCCGAGGCGGGTTGCCTCATCTTCACCCTCGGGCTCACCGAGGCCTGGCGGGACCGGGCCACCGGCACCGTCCACCCGGTCTGCCCGGGCACCGTCCGGGGCGTCTTCGACCCCGGGCGGCACGCCTTCCACAACTTCACCGTCGCCGAGGTGCACGATGACCTCTGCGCCGCCGTCGCGCTGCTGCGCGCCGCCAATCCCCGGCTGAACGTCCTGTTGACCGTGTCACCGGTGCCGCTCACCGCGACGGCGACCGGGGCGCACGCGCTGACCGCCACCACGTACTCGAAGTCCGTGCTGCGGGCCGCGGCGGGCCAACTCGCCCAGGAACACGACCACGTCGACTACTTCCCCTCGTACGAGCTGATCACCGGTTTCCCGTTCCGGGGGGTCTTCTTCGCGCCGAACCTGCGTGCCGTGACGCCGGCGGGGGTCGCCTTCGTCATGCGGCACTTCTTCGACGCCCTCGAACGGGGACCCGCCGGGACCCGCCCCACGGATCCCACCGCGACGGCGTCCGACCGTCGCGCCGACGCCGCTGACGGAGGTGACCTCTACTGTGACGACGCCATCCTCGACCACTACCGCCCCGGCCAGATTCCTGCTGCTGGGTGACTCGCACGCCGGACCGATCGCCCGCGCGGCGACGGCGGCCGGGCTGCCCTTCGTCGGTGGGCCGGTCGGCTCGGGGCGCGACTTCAACGTCGGCTTCTTCGACGTACACGACGACGGCCTGGTGTTCCGGGACGCCGCGGTGGAGGAACGCCACCGCGGCTTCCTGGCCGACCTGGCCGTGCCGGACATCGGCCGGCTCACCATCCCGCTGGTCTCGACGTTCGGCCTCAGCGCCCACTTCTTCGCCACCACCGGGAACTGGCGGATCTACCGGGACGGCGACGGCGCCTTCCCGGCGGGTTTCCTCTCCGGCGGGCTCTTCGACGACATCGTGCGCGCCATGGCCCGCGACGCCCTGGCCTTCCACCGCCACGCCCTCGGCCTGGGGCTGCGGGTCCTCGCGGTGCTGCCGCCGCAACGGGTGCCGGGGATGTCCGACCCGCTGGTCTTCATGGCGGCCCAGGAGACGATCCGCCGCGCGCTCGTCGCGCTCGGCGTGGAGATCGTGGATCTGCGGGCCCGGGTCACCGACGGGACGGGCCGGCAGCGGGCCGCGTTCTGCGAGCCGGACGACCCGATCCACGGCAACCTCGCCTTCGGCCGGCTGATCGTGGCCGACCTGCTGGCCCGGGGACTGTGACACCGAACCCAGGAGGGAACGAGATGGAAGAACACGTCCTTGCCGCGGTCGAGCGCGTGACGACCCGCCAGCCGGAGCCCTACCACACCATCACCGTCCGGCCGATCTCGCCGGTCATCGGCGCGGAGGTCTGCGGCCTCGACCTCGCCACGGAACTGTCCGACAAGCAGCTGGCCGAGGTCAGGCGGGCCTTTCTCGACCACCATGTGCTGGTCTTCCGCGACCAGGTGATCTCCGCCGAGGACCACAAGCGCTTCGCCGGCCACTTCGGCGAGTTGCGCCGCCAGCCCCTGGCCGACCTGGACGGCGGCGATCCCGCCATCCTCGAGATCAGCGCCGGCCGGGACTCGCGGTTCGTGGCCGGCGAGGACTGGCACACCGACGGCACCGCCGAGGCAGAGCCCTCGCTGGGCTCGATGCTCTACGTCACCAGGACGCCGGAGATCGGCGTCGGTGGCGACACTCTCTGGGCGAACATGCACCTGGCGTACGAGATGCTCTCCCCGCCGATGCGGGCCTTCCTCGACGGTCTGACCGCGATCCACGACGGCCTGATCCCGTGGCAGGGTCACACCCCACCGCCGGAGTACGTCGTGCCGAAGAGCGAACACCCGGTCGTCGTACGCCACCCGGAGACCGGCCGCCGGCTGCTCTTCGTCAATGCCGGTTTCACCTCGCACATCACGCAGCTCTCCCGGTCGGAGAGTCGGGCGGTGCTGGACATGCTCTTCGGCTGGGTCGCGCAGCAGCCGATCCTGAGCTGCCGGGTCCGCTGGACGCCGAACACGCTGGTGTTCTGGGACAACCGTTGCACCCAGCACCACGCCGTGTGGGACTACTACCCGCACTCCCGCTACGGCCAACGGGTGACCATCAACGGCAGCCGACCGGTCGGGTGACCAGGCGGTCAGGCGCGCACGATCTGCTCGGTGTAGGCCCAGTCCGCGTCGAGGGCGGCGTCCCGCTCGTCGGTCAGGCCGGTCAGGTCCGCGCCCGCGACGCGGCCGGCGCCCGCGACCCGGTCCCGGAGGATCCGGGCCGTGACCAGGGCGGCCCGGGTGCCCTGGGCGGTGACCGGGTCCAGGTGGTAGCCGGCGTCGCCGACCAGGCACCAGCCCGGCCCGCTCATCGGCCGGCGCAGCATCCGCATCCGGCCGGCGCCGCCGATCGGCGTGGTCCGGCGGCCGGTGGCGACCGCCGGGCCCAGGTGCGGATCGTCGCGCACCATCCGCTCGTACGAGCGCGCCGGATGCCGACCGGTCTCGTCGATCAGGCTCTGGTGCAGGTCCAGCGCGACGCACCACTGCTTGTCGCCGCACGGCGTCGAGATGAGGACGCTGCGGTCCTGCAAGGAGAAGTACGAGCGGTCGGCGGGCAGCGGCAGGTTCTCGTAGTACGCCAGCAGCGCGAACCACGGTGACTCGACGACCCGGTAGGCGCTCGCGCCCACCCGTTGCGCGTTGCGCGACAGCCGGCCGTCCGCCAGCACCAGCAGGTCACAGGTGATCTCGCCGTCGACGGCGTCATGCCGGACGGTCACCCCGCGGGCCCGGCCGGCGTCGATCGTGACGTCCCGCACCCGGGCCGGGCGCAGCACGGTGACGTTGCCCCGGCTGTGCGCCGCAGCCAGCAGCGCCGGATCCAACACCTCACGCGGCACGCTCATCCGGTACGAGTACGCGTCCTCACGCGGGTAGACCCGCTCGGTGATGTCCTCGCCGATGCGCTGGGTGTCGCCGTAGGTGCGTGGAGCGCCGCAGGCCAGGACCGTCTCCAGCAGGCCGAGCTCGGCCCAGGCGAGGTTGCCGGACCGGTCCCAGGTGGACTGCTGCGGCCAGAACGCGGTGGCCCGCGAGGCGTCCAGGACGAGGACCCGCTCCGCGTACGGCGCGAGGGCCCAGGCGGTGGACGCCCCGGCGATCCGGCCGCCGACCACGACGACCTCCCAGTGGCCGGCGATCACGCCGGCACCGGATCGACGCGATGGGCGCTCCGGCAAGCTCCCGACGTCGTCACGCGGCACGACTCAGTCTCCCATCCGGGACCGACCCGGGGAAGGGAGCGGCCCGGCGGGGGCCCGGCCGCCGGGGACGGCGAGGTCGGATTCGCACAACGGATTCCCGGCGACCGCCGCAACGGGTGGAGACCGCCGGAAGGGGTCATTTATTACTGGCTGATTACCCAAGACCAATAAATTCACCCAGGTCAGCGGGCTTCCGTCCGGACGTGGGGTGCAATGTGAACAGACAAACAATCGCGCGGCCGGAGCCCAGACTCGAGGTCCGGGACCTCGGGTGGCGACAGCTGTGGGCGGGCGCGCGGCTGCTCGCCCAGGCGTACGAGGACGGCGCCATCTGGGCCGCCGCCGGCTCGCTCCCCCGGTGGCAGCAGAAGTCGGCGCTGACCGCGCTGTACCTGGCCGAACTGGTGATCGCCCAGCTGATGAGCTCGGGCATCACCCTCGCCGCGTACCGTGCCGACCGGCTCGACGGGATCCTGGTCCTCTACGGCGACGAGCGCACCACGCCGTGGTGGGGGTGGGCACTGCGCTCGGTGGCGTGCCTGCTGGCGGGGCCGCGGGCCGTGGCGCACGCGGTCCGGATCTCCAACGCGCTGGACCGGATGCGCCCCAGCCGCCCGCACGTGTGGTTCGCGGTGCTCGGCCGGCGGGTCGACTCGGTCGGCGTCGGCTACGTCCTGATGCGCGCCGGCCAGGCCCGGGCCGAGGCCCTCGCCCTACCGGGCTATCTGGAGACCTCGGCCGGCCCGGAGCAGGTGCAGATCAACGAGATGCTCGGCTGGACCTCGGTGGACGAGTACGTGCTGAGCACCGGAAGCGTCATCAGGACGATGTGGCGCGACAGTGCGGCGCGGCCATGACCGCGGTCGGACTGTGCCGTGGACTCGACACGCTCTTCGCGGTCCCGCCGGGGCACCGGCTCGACGACGTCGACCGCGCCTCGGCGAGGCAGGTCCTCGGCTGTGACGACCACACCCTGTCCACGTTGCTCGACCGGGGGCTCCAGGCCAGCGGCGAGGTGGGCGAGGAGCGTTTCGACTCGCGCGACCTATTCAACCTGGCGCTGTACTCCGGCACCGGCACGACCGTGCCCGAGCAGGCCTTCGCGTACTCGCTGCGGTGGATGCGCTCGTCGACCGAGGAGCTGCTCGCACCCCGCGCCTCCCGGTTCGCGCTGCGGGTCGCGTGTGCCGCCGACCGGTGCGGCCCGGAGCCGACCAGCTGGCTGGCCCTGCCGCGCCCCGAACGCTTCGGCGGTGCGGTGCACGACCTGACGGTCGAACCCGCCGACGCCAACGGGCCGACCCACGACGGTGGTGACACCCTCGTGCGTACGGCGTCGGAGCTCGCCGTCACCGCCACCGTGCACACCCGTGGCGAGCGGGCCGAGCTGCGCTCCCCGGAGCTGCGCGCGATCGCCGCCGAGTTCGCGGCCATGGACCTGCGCTGGGTCAAGCTGCCCGCGGCGCTACAGGACGACGTCGACCTGGTGACCAGCCACGGCGTGGCGAGCTGCGACTCGGCGAGCCGGTACCTGGCCCAGCTCTGCGTCCGGGCCGGCATCCCGGCGGTCACCAGGATCGGCTGGGTGGTCGGCATGCTCGACCTGGTGCACGCCTGGGTCGAGGTCGAGGACACCGACGGAGCGACCAAGGTCATCGACCCGGTCTTCGCGCTGTTCTCCGCCACCGTGCGTGGCACCAACCCGCTGCTGCGCGACCCGACCGTCGCGCTGCGCACCAACCGGCTCATTCCGACCGGCCTGCCCACCGGACGAGCCGTGGCCGAGCACCGCTGTGGCGGCGAACCGGCGGCGGCCCGGGTCACCACGAAGATCCTCCCCGCACCGACGCGCCCCCAGGAGAGGCCATGAGCACGACCAAGACGGTTCCCGAGTTCCTCACCGCGTTCCTGCGCGCCAGATGCCCGGACATCGACTCGGTCGGGCCCGACGACGACCTCGTGGACACCGGGGTCCTGAACTCGATGCACTTCGTCGAGCTGCTCTACCTGATCGAGGCGGAGCTGGGCACGGAGATCTCCCTCGACGAGGTGAGCACGGACGACTTCCGCACCGTCTCCCGGATCACGCGACGTTTCTTCACCCCGGGGCACGGCCTCGGCGCGACAGCCAAGGAGTAGCAATGTTGGAAACCCGCGTCCGCGAGGTGGTCGCCTCGGTGTTCGGTGTCGCACCGGACGAGCTGCCCGAGCGACTGGACCCGGACACCCTGCCGGGCTGGACCTCCCTGCGCCAGATCCAGCTCATGATGGCGCTCGAGAACGCCTTCGGCATCGAGATCGACCCGAACCTGCTGCCGGCCCTCGCCTCCGGCCCGGCGATCGTACGGTTCCTGGAGGAGACGCTGGCGGTCCCGGACGGAACGAGCCGATGACGGCGTACCACCCGCACCTGCGTACGGTGCACGACGTCATCGCCTTCCACGCCGAGCAGCGGCCCGACCACCCGGCGGTGCGCTGCGAGGACCGTTCGGTCAGCTACGCGCGGCTGCACCGGTCGAGCAACCGGACGGCGCACGCCCTGCGGCACGCCGGGGTCACGCCCGGGCACCGCGTCGCCTACCTCGGCAAAGAGTCCGAGCACTACTACGACATCCTGTTCGCCTGCGCCAAGACCGGCACCGTCCTGGTCCCGATCAACTGGCGGCTGCGTGCCGGCGAGATCCACCACATCATGCGCGACTCCGGCAGCACGGTCCTCTTCTGCGACGAGGACCTCCTGGACACCGTCGACAAGCTGCGGCCGGACCTGCCCGAGCTGCGCGAGGTCGTGTCGCTGGCCGGTTTCCCCGGCTGGCAGGCCGACGAGGACGGCGACCTGGACCCGTCCTGGACCGACGAGCAGCCGCTGGCCCAGGTGTACACCAGCGGCACGACCGGCAACCCCAAGGGTGTTGTGCTGGCCCACCGCAGCTTCTTCGCGGTGCGCGACGCGCTCGCCTCCGAGGGCCTCGACTGGATCGACTGGCACCCGGACGACGTGAGCCTGATCGGCATCCCCGGGTTCCACATCGGTGGGCTGTGGTGGTCGATCCAGGGGTTCAGCGCCGGCATCACCAACGTGTCGGTCCGGGTGTTCGCCGGGCACGAGGCGGTCCGCCTCATCCGGCAGCACGGCGTCACCACGGCGTGTGTCGTACCGGCCCAGTTGCAGATGATGCTCGCGCCGCCCCGGCCCCGGCGGGAGGACTTCGTCTCACTGCGCAAGATCGTCTACGGTGGGTCGCCGATCTCCGAGGCGCTGCTGGGCCGCAGCATCGAGATGTTCGGCTGCGAGTTCGCGCAGATCTACGGCCTGTCCGAGAGCGGAAACACGGCGATCTGCCTGCCGCCGTCCGAGCACGTCGTCGGCGGGCCGCGGATGCAGGCTGCCGGTCGGCCGTACCCGGGCTTCGGCGTGAAGATCATCGACGGTGCGGGCGGCGTCCTGCCGCCGTACGAGGTCGGCGAGATCTGCCTGCGTACCCCCGCTCGGATGATCGAGTACCGGGGCCTGCCCGACGCCACCGCCGCGACCCTGGTCGATGGCTGGCTGCACACCGGCGACGCCGGCTACCTGGACGACGAGGGCTTCCTGTTCGTACGCGACCGGATCAAGGACACGATCATCGTGGCCGGCGAGAACGTCTATCCGGCGGAGATCGAGAACGCGGTCTGCGCGTACCCGGGAGTGGTCGAGGCCGCCGCCGTCGCCGTGCCGCACGAGCACTGGGGCGAGGTCGTGCACTGCTTCGTGGTGACCCACCCCGACCAGCCCGCGACCGCCCGCGATCTCACCCCGTTCCTCCGGGGGCGGATCGCCGACTTCAAGATCCCGGCGAGCTTCGAGTTCGTCGACCTGCTGCCCCGCAATCCCAGCGGAAAGCTTCTCCGGCGGGAGCTGCGTGAAAGGTTCTGGCAGCACCTGGACCGGCGCGTGGCCTGACGGCCGGCCCGGTCCCGTTCTGGCTCCACGACCCTCACTCTCCATGCAAAGGCGGACCCCCATGCACATTTCCCTGCGTCACCACAGTGACCGCGTCGCGCTCTCGATGGGCAACCCCAACCGGATTTCGCTCGCCTATTCAGAGGATCCGCGCGCAGTCGCGAAGAGACTTCCCCGACGCGCTGACGACGAGCCGAAGAACGTGCTCGTGCTGGGCGCGAACGGGTTCGTCGGCATGCACATGCTGCGTGAACTCCTCGGCGACACCCGGGTCGCGACGGTCTATGCCCTGGTTCGCCGCAAGGGCGACAAGTCCGGCGAGGATCGCATCGCCCGGCAGCTGCGAAAGTACAAGATGGAGTTGCCCGACACCGGCAAGTTGTCGGTGCTGGAGGGTAGCTACCTGGAGCCGGCGATGGGGCTCGCCCCCGCCGACTACGACAAACTGCTGACCGACGTCGACGTGGTGATCGATGCCGCGGGCGCGACGACCCACGACTACCCCTACGCCCGATACCGCCAGGAGAAGGTCCTGCCGACGCTCCGGCTCGCCGAGTTCTGCCTGCGGAAGCGGTTCAAGACGCTGCACGTCATCGGTTCGGTCGGCAGCGAGGTCTACCAGCAGTGGCGCGACTTCTACCGCAACAGCTTCTTCTACACCGGCTACAGCCGGATGAAGTGGGTCGTCAAGCACATCGCCCTGCGGGCGAACCGCGACGGCGTGCCGATCCACATCTACCAGGCGCCGTTCGCGCTGGGCGGCCCGAGCACCGGGTTCAAGGACCCCGGAATGGAGTACTCGTTCTGGAACATGATCTCGCACATCCTCCAACTCGGGATGGTCTGGAACTCGGAGGTCACCAGTCCGGTCGTGGCGGGCGACGTGCTGGCCCGGTCGGTGGTCGCCAACGCGCTGTCGAACGCGCCGCGGGTGATCAGCTACCCGGTGACCCCGGTGACCACTCAGGAGATCGCCGAGCGGTTCGACCTGAAGCTGGTGCCGTGGCCGGTGTTCCGGCGTGAGCTGATCCGCCAGCACCGGTTCCGGTTGGGCCAGATCGACTGGTCGAAGCCGGTCGCCAGCATCCGACGCGGCCGGCAGCAGTCCCGGTTCGTGAGTTCGCTGTTCCCACCGTCGTTCCACACCCTGCTGAACAACATCCACACCGCTGCCGCCAACCCCACGACCGTGCGGGTCGACGCCGACCTGCCGTCGATCGACGTCATGGAGAACAACGCCAGGCGGATCCGCAAGCTCAGCAGGTACCTGCCCGAGGAGGCGCTGCTGGTTCCCGTTCCCGTCCCCGTTCACGCCTCCGTTCCCGCGCCGGTTCCCGTCCCCGAGCCGGTGCCGGTCGGGGCCGTCTGACCACCGCACAGTCCGACAGCGGCCGGCTGGCCTGGTGCCTGACCAGGTCAGCCGGCGGCGGAACGAACCACCTCAGGCGCGGAGGCTGGCCCAACTCGGGGCCCAGACCTCGGTCGCGGTGCGAGGCCGTGATGCCGCCAGGTGCCGGCGGAGCGCGGTGAGGGTGGGGTGCGGGTTGTCCGCGCGGCGTACGAACGCATGGGGATAGACCGGTGTCGGGCCGTGGATCGGGATGCGGCGCAGGTCGTGGGTGGCCGGCCAGATGTACCGGTCACCGGCGCCCACAAGAGTTGCCAGGTCGGCGGAGTCGACGATCGCGTCGAGCAGCGCCTCGGTGCCGAAGTTCGGGCCGATCGCGTCGATCCGCAGGTCGAAGGCTCCGGTGAGCTCGTCGTAGTAGGCGGCCCACTCGGTGCCCCGCCTGATGCCGGGGATCCAGACGCGGTGCCCGGTCAGGTCGGCCGGGGTCAAGGACCGGGCGGCGGCGAGCGGGTGGGACGGGCCGGCGAGCAGTTGCAGCGGGTCGTCCAGGGCCCGTTCGACGAGGATGCCGTCGGGTAGCTCGCGGGCGGGTACGGACACGGCCCGGAAGGTCGCGTCGATCTCTCCGGTGCGGACGGCCTCGATGGCCGTCCCGGCGTCGGCGTCCGAGAGCGTGACCACGTCGAGTTCGACCCCCGGGTGGGCGCGGTAGAAGTTCTGCAGTGCCACCGCCGGGGCGATACGCCGGTTCAGGACGTCCACGCGCAGCGCGCGTTCGCCCGGCCGGACCGAGGCCGCGGCCCGTTCGGCGGCCCGGAGCAGTTCCCGGGAGTGCGGCAGGAACGCCTGCCCGTCGAGGGTCAGCCGGGCACCGCGGGCGGTACGGGCGAAGAGGGTGACTCCGAGGCTGCGTTCGAGGTTGGCCACCCGCTTGGAGACGGCCTGCTGCGTGATCCTCAGGTCGATGGCGGCTTCCTGGAACTGGCCCGCGTCGGCGACGGCGACGAAGGTGCGCACGGTGTCGAGGTCCACGCCCGGATCGTACGGATGCACAAACATCGGTTGTGGCTCGCCGGCATGTTCGTTGTTGGATTCCAGGCCCATCACCTTGATCGAATCCTCGCCGTCAACGATCGGTTGTGACGGAAGGATCGATATGGTGGCGCAACGTTTGGGGCGCTCGTTCGGGTGGTTGTGGTCGGCGTTCGCGGCCAGCACCGTGGGCACCTGGTTGGGGTTCGGGGCGTTTCCGCTGATCGCGATCCAGGTGCTCGACGCCGGTCCGGCCGCGGTCTCCGCCCTGGCCGCGGCGGGACTGGCGGTGGGTGCGATGCTGGCGCTTCCCCTTGGCCCGTGGGTCGAGCGGCAGCGCAAGAAGCCGGTCATGATCGCCACGGACGTCATCCGGTTCGCGGCCCTGCTGAGCATCCCCGTCACCTTCGGGTTCGGGCTGCTGACCTACACCCAACTGCTGGCCGTCTCCGTGCTCGGGGCCGCGGCAAACATCGCCTTCACCTCCGCGAGCGGCGCCTATCTCAAGTCGATCGTGCGCCCCGATCAGCTGCTGGTCGCCAACGGGCGGTTCGAGTCGACCACCTGGACGGCCACCGCGGTGGGGCCGACCCTGGGCGGGGCTGCCGTCAGTCTGCTGGGGCCCGTCGTCACCGTGATCGCCAACGCGGTCGGGTTCCTGCTGTCCGCGCTCGGGGTCGGCATGATCCGGGAGCGCGAGCCGCGCCCGGCACGGGAGACCGGACCCCGGCTGCGCGGCGCGGACCTGCTGGAGGGGTGGCGGTTCATCCTCGCCGACCGTGAGCTGCGCCCGCTGTTCGTGAACACCGTGACCGTCAATGCCCTGATCATGGCGGCCGAGCCACTGCTGGCCGTGCTGCTCCTGGGCGACCTGGGCTGGGCACCCTGGCAGTACGGCCTGGCATTCGGCCTGCCGTGCGTCGGCGGGTTCGTCGGCGCCCAGCTCGCCCCACGGCTGGCAGCCCGGCACGGGCGCCGCCGGGTCCTGCTGGCCTCGGGCGTGCTGCGCGCGCTGTGGCCGGTCGGCCTGTTCTTCGTGCTGCCCGGCACCGCCGGCGTGGTCCTGGTGATTGCCGTCGAGCTGGCGCTGATCACCTGCATGGGCGTGTTCAACCCGCTGTTCGCCACCGAGCGACTCGAACGGGTGCCGGCTGACCGCGTCGGCCGGGTGCTGGTCGCCTGGAACGTCACGGGCGTCGGGGCGATCGCGGTGCTGACCGCGCTGTGGGGCGTCCTGGCCGCGGCCACCGACGTGCGGGTCGCGATCGGCATCGCCGGCGTGCTGCTCCTGGCCACCCCGCTGTCGCTCCCGCGCACCGGCCCGCGGACGCCGGCCGGCGGGCCTAGGGAGCCGTCCCTGACCGCTTTGCGGTAACGGGCCACGCGCGAGGGCCTTGGCCGCCTGAATTCACACCCGGTGGAACTTCTTCGGCGCACTCTGCTTGCGCGGCAATGCCTGGGCTGGGCCGCCGGGCGCTGGCTCCGAACGGCGCCAGCGCTCACGCTTCCCGGACGAACTCCATGTCCATCCAGTCCGCCCAGGTTGCGCCGTCGGGCGAGCGCTCCCACTTCGCGGCCATTGTCTGGCCGCCTGGGTCGATGGTCAGCGTCGCGCGCATCGTGTCCCCGGTGAACGTCCAGACACCGGCCTTGTCGACGTTACGCAGGGCGGCCATGGTTCGACCGCCCCGCGCCGCGGCTCACGGGTAGCGGCGGTACACCTCGATGTACGCGGCGGACCGGTACTGCTGCTTCACGTCGTCGGCGAGGAGGCCGACCCAGAGCGGGCCGGTGCCGGTCTTCGAGCTGACCCTCGTCTGCGCCAGGTCCAGGGCGCCGGTGGGCAGCGTCACCGGCTGCTCCACCACGGCGGAGTGGTAGGCGTCCGTGGCCCCCAGCCACCAGACCAGGACGTCCCGAGCCGCGACGTTCCGCGCGATGTCGACCCGCCCGAGCGCCTCGTACTCCTCGGCCAGCACCTGAGGCAGAAAGCGGCCCCACACGGTGTACATGTGCGCGCCGAAGGTGCCCAGCGCGTAGCCGTGGCAGAAGAACCTCTCGTCACCGGTCACGCCGGGCCCCGGCCGCCACGCCTCCACCCGGGTACCGAGATCTGTGCGGACGGAGAGGTTCATCCCGCTGGCGTTGTTCGCCAGCGCGTTCTGGTTGAGGATCTGGTCGCCACTGGTCAGGTCGAACGGCTGCATGGGGCTCCTCGGACGCACGTGCGGCGGATGTGAGTACGGCTCGACCCTCTGCGATCCGGTCACGCACGGCAAGCGTCCGGTCACCAAACCGACCGAGGCGCCGAGGCGGCTGCCGCACCAATTTTCCGCCGTCCACGCTGTCCCGCCATCCGGTCGGGCAGCTGACCGACCCCGCCCGACGGGGCCGCCCAACCGGGCGCGCTGACCTGCGAATCAGCGGCGAACTACCACTAATCGCCTGACTCGCCACTCGTCGGGCTGTCCGGACCCAAGCTGTGAGAAGCGGCCTAGTCCGACCAACCGGCACTCTTGCAATCAATATGAGACCTATGAATACTTCGACTCCTCCGATCGGGTGATCCACATCACCTGATCGAATGCCCGGGGCCGCCCGAAAGGCAGCCCGCGCTCAGTTCCATGGAGGTACCACATGCGACTATCCGGGTCCTCGTTGCGCCATGCCGCCGCTCTCTCCGTGGCCGGCGCACTGGTCGTCGGCACACTGACCGGCGCTCCCGCTCAGGCCGCACCCGCGACGCCTGCCTCCCCCGACCAGGCCACCGCGCTCGCCGCCGCCCTCGGCGACCGCTCCGCCGGGACGTACGCCGGGGCCGACGGCGCCATGGTCGTCACCGTGACCGACGATGCCGCCGCCCGAAAGGTCCGCGCGGCCGGCGCGACCCCGAAGCTCGTCACCCGTGGTGCGAACGAACTCGCCCGTGCCACCGCCGCCCTCGACAGCTCGGCGCGGGTCGCCGGCACCGCGTGGTGGACCGACCCGGCGACCAACCAGGTCGTCGTCTCCGTCGACAGCACGGTGACCGGCGCGAAGCTCCAGCGCGTCGAGGCCGTCGCCGAGCGGCTCGGCGGCGCCGTCCGCATCGAGCGGGAGGCCGGGACGCTCGCCACCCGGGCCGCCGGCGGCGAGGCCATCTACGCCGAGGGGGGCGGTCGCTGCTCGCTCGGCTTCAACGTCCGCAGCGGCGACACGTACTACTTCCTCACCGCCGGGCACTGCACCGACATCACCCCCAACTGGTACGCCGACGCCGGGCAGAGCAGCCAGCTCGGCTCCGGCGGCACCGGCAGCTTCCCCGGTAACGACTACGGGATCGTCCAGCACAGCAACGCGGGTGCCGCCGACGGCAGCGTCTACCTCTACGACGGCACCACCCGGGACATCACCGGCGCGGCCGACGCCTTCGTCGGGCAGTCGGTGCAGCGCTCCGGCAGCACCACCGGCCTGCACGGCGGCACGGTCGAGGCGACCGGTGCCACGGTCAACTACGCCGAGGGCAGCGTCACCGGCCTGATCCGCACCACGGTCTGCGCCGAGCCGGGCGACAGCGGTGGCGCGCTCTTCAGCGGGAGCACCGCCCTCGGCCTGACCTCGGGTGGCAGCGGAAACTGCTCCTCCGGCGGGACCACCTACTTCCAGCCGGTCACCGAGGCGCTGAGCGTCTACGGGGTGGAGATCGTCTGACCGAAATACACCAGCGGGGGCCGTCGGGACACCGGCGGCCCCCGCTGGTGTACGTCGGCGGAGGACCCACACGCGGGACGCTGTCGAGCTGATGTCGCAGACGACTCACCGCCGTCTGGTGCCACATCGGCCCGGACACCACCTGATGTCATAAACGACTCAGCTCGACAGCGTCATACGACCATCTCGCCCACGGACCGGCTCGGCGACCACCACCCGCCCCACCCAGCACGGATCACCCGTTCAAGGCTGCATGACGAGGCACTAGTCTGCTCGGGTGCGGGAGAAGACGTTCTGGAGCAGGCTCGATGGCTGACGCCGACGACGTCCGTCGCCTGGCGCTGGCCCTGCCGCAGGTGGTCGAGATCGACAGCGAGGGCTTCGACTTCCGGGTCGCCGACAAGGGGTTCATCTGGTCCTACCCCGAGCGCAGACCCGGTACGTCGCGGCTCATCCGGACCGATGTGGCGGTGCTGTACGTGGGCGACGAAGCGGAGAAGCAGGCGTTGCTCCTCGGCGAACCCGAGGTTTTCTTCACCACCCCCGCGTACCACGGGCTGCCGCTGGTCATGCTGCGGCTGGCGCAGGTGAACGTCGATCGCCTGCACGAACTCGTCACCGACGCCTGGCGGATGCGCGCCCCGGATGCGCGCCCCGGACCCGCCACGGGGTGACAGCCCGTGCCCCGGCGACAGCCCGTCGCCACGGATCGAGACAGCGGGCGGTGTCCTCGTCGAGACCGGGCCGGTCAGCCGAGACCGGTGAGTGCCTCGCCGAGCGGGGTGCGCCGGTAGAGCACCGTCCGTCCGGTGCGGGTCCTGGCGATGAGCCCCGCGTCGCGTAGCACCGCCAGGTGGTCGCCGACCCCACCGAGGCTGAGCCCGAGCTGGGCGACGAGCTGGCTGGTGGTGGCGGGCACGGCCAATGCCCGTAGCACCGCCGCCCGAGCGCGCCCCACCAGCCGGTCCAGGGCGTCCTCGGGCCGGGTGGGATCGGGCGGACCCAGCAGCTCCGCCACCCCGGAGGCCCGGTAGACGACGGCGAACGGCCAGGGCGGGTCGATATAGGTGATCATGGTGCCGAAGACGGTGGGGACGAAGAGCATTCCCCGACCGTCGAGCCGGCAGACGCGCGAGTCGGCGTGAGAGACCTCGATCGCCCCGACCGCCCCGCCGGGCGCCCATCGCAACCGGGGGTCCAGGTCCGCGACGGCCGCCCCCCAGCCGTACGCGACGAGTCGGCCGGCCCGATGCAGCAGGTCCCGTTCCAGGATCGCCCGCAGGCGGGGCCAGTCCGGCTCGACCAGCGTCACCCAGGCCGCCTCGATCGCGTCCGCGAGCAGGTCCACCACGTCGGGTGAGCGGTAGATCGCGCGGGCGTACGCCGGTGGGGTGCTTCGCGGGCCGGCGAGGTTGCGGGCCAGTTCGCTGCGGGCCTGGGCGAGTGGGGTCGCCCGGACCACGGCCAGTTCGTCGGCGAACTCCCGCCCGGCGACGTCCGGTGGCGGCTGGGTGAAGTCCGCGTTGTAGCCGCCATGGCGCAGCAACGCCAGTAGGGCACCCACCGCGGGCGACTCCCGTCGCAGCCGCTGGTAGGCCGGTCGCGCCCGGGTCACCCATGGCGTCAGCGCGGCGGCGGTGTTCTGGCCGGCGCAGAGCCGCAGGGCGGACATCGCCTCGCCCAGCGGAGATATCGCGTACCGGCTCGCCGCGACATCGGCCGGGGTGACCTCGATCCGCACACCGCACCTTTCGCCGGACAGCGAAAGGATAGGCCACCGCCGGTACGGCCCGCAGGCTGGCCTGGTGAACGTCACCCCCACCGCGGCCGGCGCCGCGCGGCCCGCCACCTACCGGGATGTCTTCGCCGTCGCCGAGGCCCGCGTCCTCTTCGGCAGCTTCGGCGTGTTCATGGTCGGCGAGACGGTGAAGATGATCGCCCTGTCCGTGCTCGTCTACGAGCGCACCGGCTCGGGACTGCTCGCCGCGCTGGCGTACGTGACCGCTTTCCTGCCGCACGCGCTGGGCGGGCTGTTCATGCTCGCGCTCGCCGACCGGTGGCCCCCGCGCACGGTGCTCGTCGGCTACGACCTGCTCCGGCTCGCCGCGGTGGTGACCCTCGCCCTCGGCGTGCTCTCCCCGGCGGGAATGCTCGTCCTGGCCGCGGCCGTCGGTCTGTTCGCGCCGGTCAGCAACGCCGCCCGGGCTGCCCTGCTGCCGGAGGTGCTGCCCGGCGACGCCTACGTGCTCGGCCGGTCCCTGCTCACCGTGGCGGCGGGCGGCACCCAGGTCCTCGGGTTCGCCCTCGGCGGTGTGCTGCTCGGTTGGATCGGCCCGTACGGCGCGCTCTGGGCGACCGCCGCGACCTGCGCCCTCTCCGCCCTGCTCGTCCGCGCCGGGCTCGCGCCGCGACCGCCTCGCACGGGGCGGGACGGTTCCGGGGCGGTCCGCGAGACCTGGCAGATCAACCGGGCGTTGCTCGCCGACCGGCGGATCCGCGGGCTGCTGTTGGCGCAGTGGCTGCCCGGCTCGCTGTTCGTCGGCGCCGAGGGGGTCGCCGTGCCGTACGCCGCCGAGCTCGGGCCGGGGGGCGGTGCGGGGGTGCTGCTGATGGCCGCCGCGTTCGGGATGCTCCTCGGGAACCTGCTGGTGGGGCGGTTCGTCGGCCCGGCCCACCGGGAGGCGTGGACGCCGTGGCTCGCGCTGCTGCTCGGCGTACCCATGCTGGCCTTCGTGGCCCGGCCGGGCCTGTGGCTGGCGGCGGCCCTCTTCGCGGCGGCGACCGCGGGCTTCGCCTACCAACTCGGGCTGGCCCGGCGGTTCCTCGACGCGGTTCCGGAGACCCGCCGCGGCCAGGCCTTCGGGCTGCTCAGCGCCGGCATGATGACGATCCAGGGGCTGGCTGCCACCGCCGGCGGCGCGCTGAGTGACGCGCTCGGTCCGGGAACGGTGATGGCGCTGGCCGGTGCGGCGTCGCTCGTGGCGACCCTGGCACTGTGGCGCGTCCTCACACCGGGGCCCGACCGGACAACCTCGCCATCGTGACGAGGTCACCGGGCCGACGACCTGTGCATCGGGGGCCGTCAGCTTGTGGTCGGGAAGCTCAGGCTGACCGTCGAGGGGGATCCGCTGGGCCAACGGGTCGTGACGACCTTTCCCCGGGTATAGAAGCTGACGCCCTCAGGGCCGTGCACGTGGGTGTCACCGAACAGGGAGTTCTTCCAGCCGCCGAATGAGTGATAGGCCATCGGCACCGGAACGGGCACGTTGACGCCCACCATGCCGACGGTCACCGCACGGGTGAATCGGCGGGCCGCCGCCCCACTTCCGGTGAAGAGCGCGACGCCGTTGCCGTACTCGCTCGCGTTGACGATGCGCACGGCATCGTCGAAACCGGCGGCGCGGACGACGACCAGCACAGGTCCGAACACCTCGTCGCGGTACACCTCGGCATCGGTGCTGACCGTGTCGAAGAGGGTTGGGCCGATGAAGAACCCCTCGCGGGTGGTTGCCTCACGCCCGTCGACGACGAGGGAGACACCCGCCTCGGCGGCCCGGGTGATGTAGCCGGTGATCCTGTCGCGGGCATCGGCGGTTACCACCGGTCCCATCTCACTGGCCTGCGCGTCCCCCGGCCCGACGCGTACCCGACGTGCGTGCTCGGTGAGCAGGGGCACGAGTTCGTCGGCGGCGGAGCCGACCGCGACCACGGCGGAGATCGCCATGCACCGTTGCCCGGCCGAGCCGTACGCCGCGGCGGTGATCTGCCTGGCCGCGTCGGCGAGATCGGCGTCGGGAAGCACGACGGCGTGGTTCTTGGCACCACCGAGTGCCTGGACCCGTTTGCCGGCGGCGCTGGCCCGCTGGTGGACGTGGCGTGCGATCGGCGTGGAACCGACGAACGACACGGCGGCGACGTCGGGATGGTCGAGCAGCCGATCGACGGCGTCTCTGTCCCCGTGAACGACGTTGAACACACCGGCCGGCAGCCCGGCCTCGGCGTACAGCTCAGCGAGCAGGTTCGACGGGGACGGGTCACGCTCGCTGGGTTTGAGGACGAAGGTGTTGCCACAGGCGATGGCGATCGGGTGCATCCACATCGGGACCATGACGGGGAAGTTGAATGGCGTGATCCCGACGCACACACCGAGTGACTGTCGGAACGTGTACGAGTCGACGCCGGTGGACACCTGGTCGGAGTAGCTGCCCTTGAGTAGTTGTGGGATTCCACAGGCGAAGTCGATGACCTCCCGGCCGCGGGTCACCTCCCCACGAGCGTCGTCGAGGACCTTGCCGTGCTCGGCGGTGATCATCCGGGCCAGGTCGTCGGTGTGTCTCTCGACCAGGTCGCGGAAGGCGAAGAGGACCTTCGTCCGGGCGGTCAGCGAGGTCTCCCGCCACGAATGCCAAGCCCGGGTCGCGGCGGCGACAGCCGTGTCGACGTCCGCGGAACCGGCCAGCGGCACCTTCGCCTGTGGCTGGCCGGTGGCGGGATTCCAGACGGAGGCGGTCCGGTCCGACAGGGTTTGTGCTGGCTTGCCGTCGATCCAGTGCTCGATGTTGCGCATGGTGTTCCTTTCCTGACGGCGGCTGACCGGGGCCGGGCGGGATCCCGGACAGCCGATCACGGTGAGCCTCGTTCGGCGGTCGGGGCAGCGCCGATGGCGATGGCGACGACGTCGGCGACGGCTCCTTCGAGGCAGGTGCCAGCCACCGCGGAGGCCGCGGCCCGGACCTCCGGGTGTCCGTCGCCGACCGCCACGCCGAATCCGCTGGCCCGCAGCAGGGGCACGTCGTTGGGGTTGTCACCGACGGCCGCGATCTCGGTCAGGGCCACCTGCTCATGGTCGGCGAGCCAGCGCAGTGCGACGCCCTTGTCGACGCCTGCGGGGAGCAGTTCCACGTAGGTGGCCTCGGACATCACGACGGTTACGCCGGTGGCGGATCGACGCGCGACCGCGGCGATCCGGTGCGCGGCGTCGGTGTCGGCGCCCAGCAGCATGACCTTGCTGATGCCGTCGATGTCGTCCCAGTCTTCGATGCGCTCGATGGTGATGCGGTCGCGGGCGGCGTAGGCATCGACCCAGGCGGGCTGGTACGTGGCGAGGGCCCGTTCACCGACGAACACGACGGTGGCCACGTCGGGCGGCAGCGTCTCGACCAAGGCGCGGACCGACGTCCACGCCGTCTCGTCGAGGCGGCTCTCGTGCAGCACGTCACCGGTGCGCAGGTTGGCGATGAGCGCGCCGTTGAGCAGGATCGCCGCTCCGGTGAGGCCGAGTTCGTCGTAGTAGCGCCGGCACGAGGCGGCGCTGCGGCCGGTGGCGATCACGACCTGGCCGCCGACGCTGCGGAAGGTCCGCAGGGCTTCCCGGCTACGCGGGACCATCGCGAGGTCGCGGTCGACCAGTGTGCCGTCGAGGTCGGTGACGATCCAGCGGTACCGCAGGGCGGTACCCGGGCCCAGGCGGGTGTCGGCGCCGGTCATGTCAGCGACACCGGCCGGTGGGTGTCGGCGAACGCCTCGATCACGGACGAGCCGGCCGGGTCGAGCGTGCCGACGGTGGCGAAGTAGCCGGGCTCCCGCCAGGCCGCCCGGTCCGTCTCGACAGCGTTCGGGCGCAGGCCGAGATAGTGGCCGCCAGCGGCGGTCACCAGCAGCGAGCCGGCCGCGACATCCCAACTGTTGACACCGATACCGAGTGCCGCATCCGCCCAGCCGGTCGCGACGTGCGCCAGGCTCAGCGCGGCGCTGCCGATGCGCCGCAGCGTCTGGTACTCGATGATGAGGTCGGTCTGCCGTCGCACCGCCCGGTCGGGGGCGGCTCTGATCTCGCGTGCGCTCGGGTAGCTGGTCAGCAGCAGCGCCTGCTGCGCGTTGTCGGCGCCGACGCTGGCCAGCAGCCGTCCGTTGTGCCAGGCCCCGGAGAGCGTGGCGGTGTACAGGTCGTCGCGTAGCGGGTCGTAGATCGCTCCGGCGACGACCCGACCGTCGATCACAGCGCCGATCGAGGTGCAGAAGAAGGGCAGCCCGTGGGCGAAGTTGGCCGTGCCGTCGATCGGGTCGACGTGCCACTCGACATGCCCCTCGCCGACCGTGCCGCCTTCTTCGCCGACGATCCGGCTGTCCGGCTCGGCGGCGAGCACCACGTCGCGGATACGCGCCTCGGCCGCCTTGTCGTGCACGGTCACAGGGTCGTGCCGATCACGTTTGTAGTCGACCTCGGGTCGGGAACGGAAGGCCCCACGGAGCATGTCGCCGACTGCGGTGGCGGCTTCGGCGGCCACCTCCGCCAGTCGCACGGATCGGGTCGCGTCGATCGTGGTCATGCGTGCCTCTCGTCGGTGAGGGTGAGCAGCCGCAGCAGTTCGGCTGGATCGTCGACGACCGCGTCGGGCGTCTGGGCGACGACGAAAGGCCGGTCGTGGGTGGAGCGGGCAGTCATCAGAACGGTCGCTCCGACCCCGGCCCGACGGCCGCAGACGACATCGCGGTCGAAGTTGTCGCCGACGTACCACGCGTCGGCCGGCGCGACCGCGAGCGCGCGGCACGCCAGACGGATCAGCTCCGGGTTGGGTTTGCGGATGCCGAGCTCGTCGCTGTACAGCTGCACCACCAGGTCCTTGTCAAGGCCGGCCCGGGCGAGCCAGTCCCGGTGCACGATGCCCGACATCGCGTTGCTGACGATCCCCACCGGGATGTCGCGTTCCCGTGCGCCCCGGAGCAGATCCTCGATGCCGTTGCGCGCGACCCGGGTCGAGCGCAGCTCACCCTGGCGTCGGCACAGGAGCCACGCCTGGCTGGTCACCAACGCACGCGCCTGCTCGGGCCAGTCGGCGGCGACGAACTCCGACCAGAACACCCGCCAGGTCAGCTCGGCCGGCGCGGACAGTCGCGACATCGCGTTCTTCCACGCGGATTCGGCGGCGGCGGCGGCCCGGACGTCGCGGACCACGTCGTCGATGGTCAGCTCGGTGCAACCGGCTGCGCCGAGCATCGCGACGATCTCGGTGGCGAGGTCGGTGACCCAGGTGACCCGGCGTTCGGTCTGCACGACGACGCCACCGAAGTCCAGCAGCAGCGCGCGAGGCCGAGGCAGCCGTGCGGCGATCACCGGCCGGATCCGGAGGCGACGGCCGGCCCGGCGGCGGGACGCTGTCCGGTCTGCTGCTCGCGCAGGAACTGGTCCCAGCCGGTCATCCGGCGGCCGCCGGCATCGAACACGTGCAGGTCCGCCGCGGCGGCCCAGAGGGTCACCTCGGCGCCCGGTGTCGTCTCGGTCTTCCGGTAGGACTGGACGTACAGCGGCTCGCCGTGGCACCGCAGTTGCACGGTCCAGGCGGAACCGGTGGGCAGGACCGTTTCGACCACGGCCGTCGCCCGCCAGACGCCGTCGGGAACATCGGCGTCGGCGTACGCGATGTTGAGTGCCTCGGGCCGGACACCGCCAGTTCCGTCGGTGGGCGGGCGGCCGACCCGGGCGGCCACGTAGTCCGCCACGGTGGTGCCGGGACCGGCCGCGTCGGCCGGCCCGAGCAGCATGGTGTTCATCGGTGGGCTGCCGACGAACTGGGCCACGAACACGCTTGCCGGCCGTTCGTAGACCTCCATCGGCGTGCCGGTCTGCTCGACGACCCCCTCGTTCATGACGGTGACGTGGGTGGCCATCGTCATCGCCTCGAGCTGGTCGTGGGTGACCAGTACGACGGTGGCGTGCGAGCGCTGATGGATCCTCTTGATCTCGGCGCGCATCTCGAGGCGAAGCCTCGCGTCCAGGTTGGACAGCGGCTCGTCGAGCAGCATGACCTCCGGGTCGACCGCGAGCATGCGGGCCAGTGCGACCCGTTGCTGCTGGCCGCCGGAGAGCTGCGAAGGGTAACGGGCAGCGTAGTCGGCGATGTGCAGCATCTCCATGGCCTCGGCGGCGCGCTGTGCTCGTTGCGCCGTGGGTGTCTTCCGCATCATCAGCCCGAACTCGACGTTGCGGGTCACCGTCATGTGCGGCCACAGCGCGTAGCTCTGGAACACCAGCCCCATGCCCCGCTTCTCGGGTGGCACGAAGACGCCCTGCCCCACGGAGTCCAGCAGCCGTGGGCCGACCCGGATATCCCCCCTGGTGGGCTGCTCCAAGCCGGCGATCATCCGCAGGGTCGTGGTCTTGCCGCAGCCGGACGGACCGAGCAGGCACATGAATCCACCGTCGGGGATGGTCAGGTGCAGGTCGCGCACCGCGTACTGGCCGGCGACATAGCTCTTGTCGACGCCGATGAGATCGATGTTCGGCATGTTCAGCCTCCCAGGCCCGTGGCGAGGTTGCTCTTGGTGGCCCGCTGGGCCAGGTAGGTGACGGTGAACGAGAGCGCGGCGATGACGAGTACGGCCGCGTTGGCCTGCTGCCGATATCCGAAGTCGATCAGGTTGATCGACAGGGTGGTCAACAGGGGTGTGCTCGCGGTCGTGAGCATGATGACGATCGACAGTTCTTTGAGCCCGGAGATGAACGGCAGTAACACGCCGGTGGTCAGCGCGCCCTTCTGGATGGGCAGCACGATCCGGCGCAGCCGGGTGAGCCAGCCGGCGCCGGCCACCTGTGCCGCCTCCTCCGGTTCGCGGCCAAGCTGCATCATGGCGGCGATGCCGGACCGCGACGAGTACGGCAGGTGGGTGATCGCCAACACCACGACCACCAGGAGGGTCGTGCCGTAGAGCGCCGGGATCGGGCCGCGCGGGACGGCGAACAGGGTCAGGTATGCGGCGGCGAAGGCGATGCCCGGCACCAGGTAGGGCAGGAACGAGACCTGCCGCAGGGTGGCGGACAGCCTGCGGCTGGGCGAGCGGCCCACCACATACCCGACCATCAGCCCGACAAGGCCGCAGACCAGGGACGCCATACCGACGATGCGCAGGCTGTTCCACATCGCCTCGTAGAGGTCGTCGCTGCGCAACAGGCCGTGCGGGAAACCGACCGCCTCCGGGATCGACTCGGCGGTCCAGAACTTCAGCGTGAAGTTGTCGGCACGGAACACGCCTGGTGCATAGGTCACCGTGGACAACGCGAGGGTCACGAGCGGCACGACGACGCTGGTGACGAAGACGGCGATGGCGACGCCGTAGGCGGGCCACCGCCAGCGGCGCAGGTCGGTGGCCCGGTCCATGCTGCCCTTGCCGCCGATGGTGACGAACCGGCGTTGTTCACGAACCAGGCGCATGTCGACGAGCACGACGAGCACCCCGAGCAGGACGATGACGGCGGCGATGACGGCGGCCACGCCGGGAGCCCGGGTGTGGATGCTGCGGTACAGGCTGGTCGACAGCATCGCGTAGTCGGTGGGTAGGCCGAGAATGTACGGGGTGCCGAAGGTGCCCAGCACCCGGCCGAGGACGAGGAGCACGGCGGACGAGAGCGAGGGCAGCAGCAGCGGCAGCACCACGTGCCGCATCCCCTGGCCCCTGCTGGCGCCGAGCACCCGCGCGGACTCCTCCAACTGCGAGTCGATGCGTCGCAGCGCGTTGCCGAACAGCAGGAACACGAACGGGTAGTAGTGCAGGCCGAGAGTGACGATGATCGGCACGGCGCCGTACGCGAGCCAGTCGGGGGTCCGGACACCCCAGGTCTCCAGGAAGCCCGGGGTCCCACCGGACCGGCCGTTCTTGAACAGGGTCAGCCAGGCCAACGCGAACGTCCATGACGGCAGCATGTACGGCACGACGAGGGCCCCGGCGAGGAACTTGCGGCCGGGTACGTTGGTTCGGGTCACCAGCCACGCCATCGAACCGCCGAGCACCACGGCGAACACGACCACACCGAGCCCGACGACCACGGTGTGTGACAACGGCTGCCAGAAGAGGCTTGCGCTGATCGGTGACCGGAACACCCGCCACAGGTAGTAGCCCGTGAAGGACCCGGTCGGCGCCCCGGCCCGACCGTCGTCGCCGAACTGCACACGTGCCGCGTCCGACACGATGGCCACCAACGGCGCGATGACCAGGTAGCCGAAGATGAGCACGAGCGCGAGACCGATGAGGGTGGTCGGCTCGGCGAGCAGGACTCGTGCCCGGTACCGTAGCCGGCCCCAACGGCTGGCTGGCGGCTGCGTGGGCGGCTGCGCTGGCGGTGCCGGACGGTCGATGACTGCCATCTTGAGTGTCTTGTCCCTTCAAGCAGAGCGACGACGTGGCCTGATGCTCACCGAGCGTGACGACTCGGTGAGCATCCACCGGATCACTTGTGCTGCACGCGCCAGAAGTCCTGGACGGGTTGGGTGTTCTGGTAGTCGTCGAGCAGGCCCTTGGGGTCCATGGCGAACAACTGCGTACCCCAGTCGGTGAGGCCCTTCGGGTTGCCGTCGCTGGGCGGCACGGCGGTGCTGCCCGAGACGCCGCCTTCCTCCATCTCGTGCTTGATGCCTTCCTGCGTCATGACGAAGTGGACGAACAGCTTGGCGGCATTGGGGTGCTTCGTCCCGGTGGCGATCGCGACGTACTTGGAGTAGGAGAACCCGACCCAGGGGGTCAAGCCCTCGCAGACGGCCATGTGGTAGCCCTTGCCCTCGACGTCGCGGAACTTCGCGATCGACAGCAGGCCGATGCGGCCCTCGGTCTGCTGCGGCGCGGCGACGGCGGCGGCGATGTTCTCGTCCTCGCTGTTGATGATCGGCTTGTTCTTCGCCAGCTTCTTGACCCATTCCCAGCCGGCGTTCTTCTCGGTCGTCTGCAGGGCCTTGCCGGTATGCCGCTGGTAGGCGTCGGCGAGCGGTGCGGCGCCGTGGCCGGCGGTCTGGCTGAGCCACTGCACGATGGTTGCCTTGCCCAGCGGATCCTGTAGCAGCACCTTGCCGCGCCAGCTGTCTTCGGTGAGTTCCCAGACGTTCTTCACCGGGCAGCCGTTCGGGTAGATCTTCGGGTTGTACACCCAGACGTTGGCCTTCGACAGCACCAACAGTGGGTTGCGGTTCGTTTCCGGGATGTCCTTGAGCAGATCCGGCGGCAACCACGTGTAGACGACCTGGCGGGGCAGCAGCTCGCCGGCCAGCAACGGGCCGTCGGAGAAGAGGGTGAGGTCGACGGCGACGTTGCCGGCCTCCTTCTCCCGGACGAGTTTCTCGGCGGTCTTCTGGGTGTCGGACTTCACCCCCTCAGCCTTGATGCCGTACTTGGCGGTGAACGCCTCGGCGACCTTCTTGATGTCGCCGGTCGAGTCGTAGACGAGGACGCTGCCTTCCTCCTTCGCCGCCGCGACGAGGGCGTCGAGGTCGAAGGTGGCGTCCACGGAGGCGGACGGGAGCGCGCCGGGCTGGTCATTTCCGCTGGACGGGGCGCAGGCGGCGGCTGCGACGAGCGCGGCGATGCCGACTGCGGCAGCGGCAAGGCGACGGGTGGGACGACGGGTGGGGCGGATCGGGATCGTCATATGGCGGCTGTCCACGTGCGAACCTCCTCGATGGCGGAGCATGCGGGTGAGAGCCTTCTCGTCCGTCGGATGCGGGGAAGGCGCGTCGCATCTGCGGAGTGTCCTGAGCGTAATACGGGGGCAATCTTTGTCAAGACATATGCACATCAGCCCTTTAGACGATTCGCTTCAGCATCGCGTCGGCCAGCGCGTCGCAGCACTCGGCCAGCCGAAGGCCGACAACGTCGATGCGACGCAGCAGCTCACGCTGCCGCAGCATCTCGGAGGTCACGTCTCCGGCCAGTAGCCGCCCGATCGCCTCCTGGTACACGCGACGCACGACGCCGGCACGCTTCCGTACGGCCAGGACGAGGTCGGCGACGTCGGTCGGATGGTCGACCAGTTGCTGAAGGGCGCGGCGCAGCAGCGCGAGCCCTTCCCGAACGGCGATGAGCGCCGGCACGGCAGCGTCCATGGTGGGCGCACCGAAGAGGTCGTTCTCCCGTACGAAGTCCCGTAGGTTGTCCAGCACGTCGTCGATCGACCGGGAAAGCCGGAACACGTCCTCGCGGTCGATCGGGGTGGTGAGCGAGGCGGCGAGCTCGACGACGAGTTGCCGCCGGTGGTCGTCGCCGGCGTGTTCGATGTCGCCCATCCGGGCCCGCCCCGTGGCCGACGGCACGGCCCTGGTGACCACGTCGACGGCCAGGTCCACCGCCTCCTGGTTCTGCTCGAGCTGGCGCAGCAGGATGCCGACGACCCGATGATGGGAGCGACCAGCGAGGTCATCCAAAATCCGCCAGACCCGGCGCAGCCGACGGCCGGTCACCGGAGCCCCCGCACGGCCAGCCCGGCCACCGCCGCCATGCCGAAGCTGGCCGGCAGGGTCACCAGCCACGAGACCAGGATCGGCACGGCGTACTGCCAGCGCACCCGGCGTGCGCCCTGGCTGGCGCCGACGCCGACCAGGCCGGCCGCCACGGACTGGGTCATGCTGACCGGCACACCCAGCCCGGCGGTGCCGAACACCGCCGCGGACGAGGCGATCTCGGCCGAGACGATCTGCCACGGACGTGGCGGAGACAGGTTGAACGTGGCACCACGCGACATCCGGCGCAGGCTCGTCAGCGCCCCCGCGGCGAACAGCGCCGCCACGGCGGACAACACTGGCAGCGACAGTTCGGCCGAGCCGTGGACGGCGGCGACGGCGACCGCGGCGACCGCGAACATCTTCTGCCCGTCGTTGGCCGCATAGGCCAGACACTGGCAACCGAATGCGCCGACGTGCGCCAGCCGGACCGTGGCCGATGCCCGACCGGTGGTCGGGACCCGCTGGGCCAGGACGCCGAGCAGATAGCCCAGCAGCCCACCGACGAGGGGCGCGGCCGCGCCGATGCCGAGCATCGTCGCAAGAGTGGTCCACGACGGCATGAGCCCGAGCCCGAGTCCGGCGCCCGCCAACCCACCGATGATCGCCAGAGTCACGCTCGTCGGTACGCCTCGCCACGTCAGCACCAGGACCAGTGCGACCGCCGCCGCCACGCCGATCACGACGATCGGCTGCCCACCACGATCGCCGGAGGCGACCAGCCGGCCGGTGAACGCATGCGCCACACCCAGTCCGAAGAGGCGGGGACCGGCGACGATGGCGGCGAGAAGGAGTCCCAGCATGGCGATGCCGGCGACCTCGCGGTGGCGTAGGGCGAGGGCGAGCAACGCGCCGCCGTCGTTGGCGCCGCAGACGAAGACGAACACGGCGGCGAGCACGGACAGCACGACGCTCACAGACCTGACCAGTGACCGCGCTGGGTCGCTTTGCGCTCCACGTACCGCTGTCTGGCCGGCGGACCGTCCGGCGTGGTCGACACCGCGGCCACCGGGACGTCCCACCACGTGTCGTTGGCCGGGCTCCCCGGTCCGCCGAGCTCGGTGCGGACGTGCACAACCGTGGTGGTGGCGGCGGCGCGCGCCTTCACCAGCGCCGCGCGGACCTCGTCGAGAGTGTCCGCGGTCAGGACGTCGGCGCCCAGACTTGCCGCGTTCGCCGCCAGGTCGACCGGCAGCGGCTGTCCGTCGAAGCGGCCGGAGGCAGGGTTGCGATATCGGTAGACGGTGCCGAATCGGGCACCGCCCACCTGCTCGGACAGCGCCCCGATGGAGGCGTAACCGCGGTTGTCGACCAGGACCACCACCAGCTTGAGCCCTTCCGCCACGGCGGTGACCAACTCCTGCGCCATCATCAGGTAGGAGCCGTCCCCGACGAGGACGAAGACCTCGGCGTCCGGCTGTGCCAGCTTCACACCCAGGCCACCGGCGATCTCGTAGCCCATGCAGGAGTACCCGTACTCGACGTGATATTGTCGAGGGCTCGCCGGCCGCCACAGCTTGTGCAGGTCGCCGGGCATTGAACCGGCCGCGCAGACGACCACGTCGGCCGGGCGGGCCGCGTCGTTCACCGCGCCGATGAGCTGGCTCTGGGTGAGGGGGCCGGGCCCAGGGCGCCGGGCCTCGTCGACGGCGTCGTCCCACCGGCGGGTCAGGGTCACAGCCAGCTTCCTGCGCTCCTCGCTCACCTGCCAGCGCGGCAGTGCCGCGTCGAGGGCCCGCAGCCCTTCCCGCGCGTCCGCGACCACGCCGACCGCGCCGAGCTTCGCCGCGTCGAAGGCAGCCACGTTCAGATTGACGAACCGCACCGACGGCTCGGCGAACAACGACCGCGAAGCGGTGGTGAAGTCCGAGTAGCGGGTGCCGATGCCCAGCACCACGTCGGCCTCGGCGGCGAGGGCGTTGGCGGCCGTGGACCCGGTCACGCCGATCGGGCCGACCGCGCAGGGATGGTCGTGGGGCAGCGCGCCGCGGCCGGCCTGGGTCTCGGCCACCGGGATGCCGGTGCGTCGGGCGAAGGAGGCGAGCTCGTCAGTGGCTTCGCTGTGGGTCACACCGCCGCCAGCAACGATGAGCGGGCGGCGTGCCGCGCGCAGGACCTGCGCCGCTCGGGCCAGTGCGGCCGGCTCAGGTACCGGGCGCGGCACGTGCCAGGTCCGCTCGGTGAACAGTTCGTCCGGCCAGTCGTACGCCTCGGCCTGCACGTCCTGCGGCATGGCCAGCGTGACCGCTCCGGTTTCGGCCGGGTCGGTGAGCACTCGCATCGCGGCGAGCAGCGCCGCCGGCAATTGTTCGGGGCGGTTGATGCGGTCCCAGAACCGCGACACCGGCCGCAGCGTGTCGTTGACCGACACGTCGTAGGAGCGGGAATCCTCCAACTCCTGAAGGACCGGATTGGCCACCCGGGTGGCGAAGACGTCCCCGGGCAGCAGCAGGACCGGCAGCCGGTTGACGGTGGCCAGGGCGGCGCCCGTGACGAGGTTGGTGGCGCCCGGCCCGATCGAGGTGGTGCAGGCGAACGTCGACATCCGGGCGGTCATCCGCGCGTAGGCGACCGCGGTGTGGACCATCGCCTGCTCGTTGCGACACTGGTAGTAGGTCATCCCCGGGTCGCCGTCGTGCTCGGCCTGCCGCAGCGCCTGGCCGAGCCCGGCGACGTTGCCGTGGCCGAAGATTCCGAAACAGCCGGCGATCAGCCTGTGCCGTCGCCCGTCACGCTCGCTGTACTGGTTGGCAAGGAAGCGGATGGTCGCCTGCGCCACGGTGAGTTTCATGCGCCGGTCCTCCCCAGATAGGTCGTCATCGGTACGCGTGGGTCGACCGGCTGGCCGGACCAGGAGCTGCGAATCCACGCGTGGGTGGGGTCGTCGACGCAGGCCATCGATCGCTCGGTGGCCGGGCCGGCCAGGACGTTCAGGTAGTAGAGGTCGTAGCCGGGGGCGGCCATCGACGGCCCGTGGTAGCCGTTCGGCACCAGGACGACGTCGCCGGCACTGACCTCGGCCAGCACGTTGGTGGTGCCGTACACCCGCTGGTAGGCCAGGCCGCGCGTCTCGAAGTAGTAGATCTCCTCGAGTACCGCCTCGCCGGGAGTCTCGGTGTCGTGTTTGTGTGGTGGGTACGACGACCAGTTCCCGCCAGGGGTGAGCAGTTCGACGGCGACGAGCCTGTCGCAGTCGAAAGCGTCCGGAGCGCAGAAGTTGTTCACCTGGCGGCTCGCTGTCCCTGCCCCACGCACTTCTACCGGCACCTGCTCGGCCGGGCCGTAACGCGGGGGCAGCCGGCGTCCGGCCCGCGCCGACGGCAGCGCGAACCGCCCACCGGTCGTGCTGGACACCTCCACCCGTGCCCCGATCGGCAGGTAGCAGAAGTCGCTGACCCGGTCGAAGACGGCGCGTCGGCCGACGAGCTCGAACCGCGTCCCGTCGCAGTCGACCAACGCCGAACCGGTCAGCGGCAGCACCAGCATCTCGTCGTCACCAGTGGTGAAGACGCGTGTCTGACCGGGCTCCAGTTCCAACACCCGCAGCCCGCAGTAGGTCCAACCGGCCACTTCTGGTGTCACCTGAACCGTCCACCCAGGTGTCGTCGTAGCACCCCGAGGAATGTGCACCGCGGTCACCGTCCTCACAGCAGGGCGGTGGCCGCGTCGACGGCGGCCGCCACATCGTCGTCGGCCGGGTAGAGCAGCGCGCGTCCGGCCACCAGTCCGCGCACGCCGGGCAGTTGCAGCGCCTTCTGCCAACCGGCGTAGGCCTGTTCGGGCGGCGCCTCACCGCCGAGCAGCAGCACGGGCAGCGTGGTGGCGTCGAGGACCCGGTCCATCTCCTCGACGACCGGAATCTTCAACCAGGTGTACGCCGAGGTCGCGCCGAGCGCCTGGCCGATGCCGATCGCCCGGATGAGCGCCTCGGGGCGCTGGTCGAGCTGCGTCCGGCGGTCGACCCGGCTCACCGGCAGCGGCTCGACCATCGCCATCAGGCCGCGCCCGGCCAGCGCCGTCACCGCACGGCCGCACGCCTCCAGGGTGTTGACCGTGCCGGGGTCATCGAGGTCGATGCGGCACAACATCTTGCCGCCGTCGAAGTTCATCGCGGCGATCGTCTCGGCGTCGTAGCCGGTGAACCGGTCGTCCAGCTCGAACACCGAGCCGGTGATGCCGCCACGGTTCATCGATCCGATGACGAGCTTGTCGTGCAGGACGCCGAGGAGCATGAGGTCCTCGACGATGTCGGCGGTGGCGAGCACACCGTGCACGCCGGGGCGGGCAAGCGCTACGCAGAGCCGGTCGAGCAGGTCGACCCGGCTGGCCATCGCGTCGGCCCGGTCCCGGACACCGATCGTGCCGCGGGCCGGGTGGTCGGCGGCAATGATCATTAGCCGCTGGTCACCCCAGTCAGACAGCCTCCGCCGGGACTGCGCGGACTCCGCGATCACCGCGGGCCGGCTGGCACGGCGCTGGACCAGGTCACCGATGTGGGCACGGGCATCAGACATCCGGATTCTCCCCGAGCAGGGCCGACACCTCGTCGGCGGTGGGCATGGCAGCGGAGCAGGCCAGCCGAGAGGCGACGATGGCGCCTGCCGTGCTGGCGTACCGCAGGGTGTGACTCAGCGGCCAGCCGGCGAGCATGCCGTGGCAGAGCGCGCCGCCGAAAGCGTCGCCAGCGCCCAGGCCGTTGACCACCTCGACCGGAGTGGGTGGCACCCGTACCCGCTGGCCGTCGGCCGTGCAGCCGAGCACTCCCTCGGGTCCGAGCTTCACCACGGCCAGGGCGACACCGAAGTCGAGCAGCGCCTGCCCGGCCCGCTCCGGATCATCTTCACCGGTGGCCACGGCGCACTCCTCACGGTTACCGACAGCTACGCTCACCGCGCCAGTGGCGAGCGCGGCCCGGTAGTACCCGGTGGCCTCCGCGGCCGAGGACCAGAACATCGGCCGATAGTCCAGATCCAGCACGATCGGTCCGCGGCGATGGGCGAGCACCGCGTGCAACGCGGCGCGGCTGGGCTCGGCGCACAGGCCGGTGCCGGTGAGCCAGACGATCCGCGCCGCGCTGAGCGCGTCCAGGTCCAACTCCTGCGCGGCGATCTCCAGATCAGGAGCCTTGGGCTCGCGGTAGAAGTACAGCGGAAAGTTGTCCGGCGGGAAGATCTCACAGAAGGTGATCGGCGTCTTGAGGAGCGGCACCGGCCGGACGAACCGGTCGTCGACCCCGTATTCGTTGAGCGCGGTCCGCACGAAGTCACCGAACGGGTCGTCTCCGGTGCGCGTCACCACCGCGACATGCCGTCCCAGTCGGGCGGCGGCGACCGCGACGTTGGTCGGCGACCCGCCGAGGAACCGGCCGAAGGTGTCCACCTCGGCCAGCGAGACACCGGAACGCAGCGGGTAGAGGTCGACGCCGCACCTACCGACGGTGATGAGGTCGAAGCCCGTCACGACGACAGTCCCCGCAGATAGGTCAGGCAGGCGGCGACCTCGGTGACCGGTCCGGCCCCGGCCGGCGGTTCCCGGTCCAGGACGAGGTCCTGTTCCAGTACGTACCAGCCGGCGTAACCGGCTTCCTCCAGCGAGGCGACGATGGCGGCGATGTCCACGGCACCCTGGCCGAGTGGGCGGTAGAGGCCCTGCGCGACCGCGTCGCGGTAGCTCACCGCACCGGCGCGGACCCGCTGGGCCTGCCCCGCGTCGACGTCTTTGAGATGTACGTGTCTCACCCGCGCCGCGGCCTGGCCGGCCAGCCGCACCGGATCCCCACCGCCGGCCAGCACATGGCCGGTGTCCAGGCAGATCCCGATGCTGGAGCCGTCGAGCAGCCGGTCGATCTCCTCCGGTCCTTCGATCATGGTGCCCACGTGCGGGTGCAGCGTCGCGGTCACGCCGGCGTCGGCGGCCACCCGATCCAGCAGGTCAAGGTTCGACAGCAGGGTCCGCCAGTCGTCGGCGTCGAGCTCCGGGCGGGAGTCGTATCCGTTGAGACCGGTCGCCGCGGCGAGGACGAGGACACCGGCCTCCGCCGCCCGGAACTGCCGCAGGGCGGCGGCGATCTCTGACACCGGGTCCCGGGTCGATCCATGCAGCACCACCGGCAGGAATCCGCCGACCGCCCGCAGGCCGTGCCGCCGCAGCGTCTCCTGGCGGGCCGCGCCGTCTGCGGGCAGAAACCCGTCCGGGCCGAACTCGCTGGCCGTCAACCCGAGTGCCGCCATCTCCGCCAACACCCGGTCCACGTCCAGCTGGTAGCCCCAGCCGGGCACCTCACACACGCCCCAGGAGATGGGCGCGCCCGCCAGCCGCCGCGTCATGCCAGCACCGCCGAGTGCTTCAGCCCTTTCACGGGGCTGCTGGCGCGGATCTCCTCGACCCGCACGGGCCGGCGCTCACGCCGCGAGCGGTCGGCGGCCTCGGCGATGTAGAGCGCCTCGAGTGCCTCGGAAACCGTGCACGCGCTGCTACGCCGACCGGCCACAAAGTCGAGGAACGCGTTCATCTCCGCGGTGTAGGACGCGCTGAAGCGCTGCCAGAAGTCCGCCCACGGCTCGCCACTGGGATAGATGGCGTCCGGTTCAGCCGAACGTAGCGGCGCCCGGTCGTCAAGGCCGACGACGAAGGTAGACTCGGTGCCGGCGAGCTCGGTTCGCACGTCGTAACCGCCGCCGTTGTACCGCGAACCCTGTAGGGTCGCCAGGGTGCCGTCGGCGAAGGTCAGTATGGCTACGGAGGTGTCGATGTCGCTCGCCTCGGCGAAGAGGCTGGCACCCCGGTTCGCACCGGCGGCGTAGACCTCGACGACCTCCTGGCCGGTCAGCCAGAGGGCGATGTCGAAATCATGGATGTGGCAGTCACGGAAAATGCCGCCGGATAGGGGAATGTACTCGGCCGGCGGAGGCGTCGGATCGGCGGTGAGCAGATGCATCCGGTGCAGGGTGCCGACCGCGCCGCTACGCAGCGCTTCCCTGGCCGCTCGGTAACCCGCGTCGAAACGGCGCTGGAATCCCACCTGCACCCGGCCGTCGGCCGCCGCCACCCGCTGGGCGATCTCGACCGTGCGGGCCAGATCGGCCGCGACCGGCTTCTCGCAGAACACGGCCAGCCCGGCGTCGACCCCGCGCTGGATCAGGTCGGCGTGCGTGGCCGTGGGCGTGGCGATGACGATCCCGTCGAGCGGCGTGGCGAACACCTCGTCGATCGGACCGGCAGCGCGTACGCCAAGGTGTTCGGCCACGTCCCGAGCGCGCTCGGGCATCACATCGCCGAGCACGAGCTCGGTCACCTCGGGGTGACTCGCGAGGAGGCGGGCGTGTGTCGCACCGATACGTCCGACACCGAGCAGTCCGATGCGCATGAGCAGATACCTCCCACGTGTTGGACATCGGTGGCGGGCGGACGCCAGCACGATGCGTGCCATGATTCGTAGTCCCCGTCACACACCCAAGTCAAGACTTTGTCAGGACATTCTAATGTCTGCTAAATTGAGGCGTCCGCATCGCGGCCTGCGACGAAGCATGAGGAACCATTGACCATCCCCCTGTCGATCACGCTCGACCGGACGAGCCCGGTCCCGTTGTACTTTCAGGTTGCCCAGCAGATCGAGGAGATGATCGACGCCGACACCCTGCCCGCCGGCCACCGACTGGACAACGAGATCCAGCTCGCCGATCAGTTGGGCCTGTCCCGTCCGACCATGCGGCAGGCCATCCAGCACCTCGTCGACAAGGGGCTGCTGGTGCGCAAGCGTGGGGTGGGCACGCAGGTCGTGCACAGCATGGTGAAACGGTCGGTGGAGTTGTCCAGTCTCTACGACGACCTGACGCTGGCCAGCAAGCGACCCACCACCACCGTGCTCCACATGGCTCGGGTCCCGGCCGAGGACGACGTCGCCTTCACCCTGCGAGTCCCCCCGGGCACCGAGGTGGTGCACCTGCAGCGGCTGCGGTTCGCGCAGGGGGAACCCCTGGCGATCATGCACAACTGGCTGCCGGACGGGCTGACCGACCTCACCGTCGAACGGCTGGAGCAGCGTGGCCTCTACGAGATGCTGCGCGCCGCCGGCGTCCACATGCGGGTCGCCAACCAGCGCATCGGCGCGCGCGCCGCGACCGCCGCGGAGGCAAAGCTGCTGCACGAGCGGCGTGGCGCACCACTGCTGACGATGAGTCGCACGACGTACGACGACAACGGCCGTGCCGTCGAATACGGCTCGCACGTCTATCGGGCGACGCTGTACACCTTCGAGATCGCACTCGTCGAACGCTGATCGTGACACGTACGCACGGTCGCCCGGCCCCGCATCGCAGGGCCGGGCGACGGTTGGTTCAGCGTCGGGGACCCCAGCCTGTCGGGTCGACGGCCAGGTCCAGATCGTCGGCGATGTCGTCCCACTCGACGAACTTGAAGTTCGTCGAGGTGCGCGGCTCGCCGCCGCCGTCGAGCACCTCAGGGGTGTCGAAACCGTCCTGAACGACGAACAGACCCTTGTCGAACCTGTCACCGAGCGGCACGTTCATCACCATCGCCCCGTCGCACTCCTCCGAGCCGTCCGGGTCGTCAGGGTCGGAGTCCGGCCCGATCCGGAACGAGCCGACGAAGGCGTTGGCGCCGGAGCGCTGGTACACCACGAACGTGTTGTCGCCCTGGCTCGACGCCAACAGGTAGCCCTTGCCATTGGCCCGGTAGTAGATCGTCAGGCCCTCGACGTCGGCCGTGATGTGCGTGCCACCGTAGCCGGGATCGGGGCCGGCCTGGATGCATTCCTCGGTCACCGGGTCGTAGGCGAGCGGGAGGCCGAACTCCTTCACCTTGTCCATCAGGACCGGGGTCCCGGTCAGGGTTGCCGACACCTTCCAGATGCCGACGTCTTCCTGACCGGCGTAGAGCACACCGCTGGTGGCGTCGACCACCATGCCCTCGACCTGCGGCAGGTCACCGGGATCGTCGCACGGCGTCCAGGTGCTGCCGTTGGGCAGCGCGAAGCTCGCCGGCAGGGTGAGGCTGCGAACCTTGTGATAGGTGACGGTCCCGGTCGGGGTGGCGGTGAGCTCCAGAAGCGTCACGGTGGTCTCGTGGCGTTGGCTCACCAGCGCGTAGTTCCGCCCGGTCGCGCGGTCCTTCCACGTCGCCAGCCCGTAGGCCGTGCGCTGGTCGTTGACCTCTCCCGCGTTCGCGGCGAACACCAGCGGAGCCGACGCGCTCGTCACATCGGTGAGCGGCGTGCTGCCGCCGGCAGGGTTGATCCGGTGGATCCGCAGCTTGTCACGGCCACGGTCGGTGGTCACGGCGAGGTCGACGGTGGCGCCACCGACCCGGACCCCGTAGAGCAGGTCGACGTTGTTGAACCGGCCGGGCGAGTCGTCCGGTCCCGGCGCCGCCGGCGCCGCGATGCTCTGCACCAGCCCACCGGACAGGTTGTAGACCCGCAGGCCGCCTTCCTTGGCGGTTGCCAACACCAGGCTCTTCGACGAGTTGGTCGGATGCACCCAGATCGCAGGATCGTCGGCATTGGCGTCGCCACCTGCGGCGTCGTCGAACAGCGTGGGCGTCTCGAGTTCCGCCTCGATGCTCGGGACGGCCATGGCGGCGGCCGGCGTCGAGGTCGACGCCACGACAACCACCGCTGTCAGGCAGAACGAGGCCACCGTCAGCAGACGGCGGCCGGGCTTGAAGCGCATTGTGCCTCCCGGAACGTGGGACGGGATGAGGGAGAACCTTGCGAGCACGGACATTACATCAGTATGTCCTTACAAACAATAGTCACAACATATGGGCAGCGCCTGATGCCGGCGACAGCTTGTCCACCTGCGCCGCAGGCTGGTGGATCGATGATGGATCGACGACGACCGCACCGGCTGGCACGGCGGGTGCGAGCCGGTGGGCAGCGGGACCGGCCAGGTCATCACCGGCCCGGTCCCACCCGACCGGATACGCTCGCCGTCGTGACGCACGAGAACGAGATCACCGGGCCGGTCGACCTGTGTCTACCGGGCGGACGGCTCCGGCCCGCCGCGGTGGGCTGGAGCCGCCACCCGGTGCACCGGGCGAACCTGCGCGGCTGGGGCCGCAACAAGCGCTGGGAATACTGGGGCATCGTCACCCCGACCCACATCATCGGCCTGGTCGCCTCGTCGCTGGACTACGCGGGCGTGCACGGTCTCTACGTGCTCGACCGTGCGACGAAGGTCGAGATCGACCGGGGTGCGGTGGTCCCCTTCGCCCGGGGCACGGTCTTCCCACCGGTCAGCGGGGCAGGCGCCGTGCGCGCCCGCGGCGGCGGAGTCTCGATCGACATCGACCAGACGGCGTCGGAGACCACGATCCGCGCCACCGCCACCGCCCCCGGCCTGGAGGTCGATCTCGTGGTGCCGCTGCCGGCGGGTCACGAGTCACTCGCCGTGGTGGTGCCCTGGAGCACCCGCCGGTTCCAGTACACCGTCAAGGACGTCGGCCGCCCGGTGCGCGGCACCCTGCGGGTGGACGGGGTGGAGCATCCGGTCACCGAGGCGGACTCCTTCGCCGTCCTCGACCACGGTCGCGGCAGGTGGCCGTACGCGATCCGCTGGAACTGGGCCGCCGGCAGCGGCCCGGGTCGGGCGATCCAGCTCGGCGGCAAATGGACCGACGGCACCGGCTCGACCGAGAACGGCCTCTTCGTCGACGGCCGGCTGCACAAGATCGGCGACGAACTGCGCTGGGAGTACGACCGCGCCGACTGGCTGCGGCCGTGGCGGATCAGCGGTGAGCGGGTGGCGGTGCAGTTCCACCCGTTCCACGAGAAGATCGCCCGGACCAACTTCGGTGTGCTCGCCAACGAGACGCACCAGTGCTTCGGGCACTTCACCGGTTGGGCGACGGCCGACGACGGCGAGCGGGTCGACCTGGACGGCCTGGTCGGCTGGGCCGAGGAAGCGCGCAACCGCTGGTAGCCCAGGCGGGAGGCTGTGCGGTCGCGGGCTCAGAGCCGCAGCCGGTCGTTGACCTGCCGGAGGACCTCCTCGGGCAGCTTGAGCACCCGCCGGTCATAGCTGAACAGGCCGTTGAGTTCGTCCTCCACGTCGGAGAGCTGGGTGTAGACGGTGGCCGCCAGACCGGCCGGGATCGCGGGCACGATCTGCTCGTCGTGCAGCCGGGTGAACGCCTCGGCCAACTCGGCACCGGTGCGGTAGCGCCTGTACCCGAACTCGGCCGGCCCGAAGGCATGCCCGTCGACGCGCAGGGTGTAGCCGCCGTACTCGGAGAGCACCAGGGCCCGCAGGTCCCGGCCCGGTGGTCGACGCCGTGACGCGCGGAAGCGGCGGAAGTAGACGTGCAGGCTGCGCAGGTCGCCGCCGCCCTGGTCGTGCCAACCGCTGGCGTGGTCGACGGTACGGGTCGGGTCGAGGGCGGCCACCTCCCGGGCCACCTCGGTGGCGTCGAACTGCCCCCAGCCCTCGTTGAACGGCACCCAGACGGCGATGCTCACCACGTTGCGCAGGTGCTCGACGGTCTCGCGCGTCTCGGCGCGGAACTCGTCGCGTCCGGCCGCGTCGGCGCGGCCGAACCAGCGCCGCCACCGGCCCCGGTCGGGCAGCCGCAGCGGCGTCAGCACCGGCGCGGTGACCACCAGCGGGCGGTACGCGCTGCCGCCGTTGACCATGTCCTGCCAGACCAGGATGCCGAGCCGGTCGCAGTGGTGGTACCAGCGCAACGGCTCGATCTTGATGTGTTTGCGCAGCATGGTGAAGCCGAGCCGCTTCATCGCGGCGATGTCGGCGACCATCGCCTCGTCCGACGGCGCGGTGTAGAGGCCGTCCGGCCAGTAGCCCTGGTCGAGCACCCCGGCGTGGAAGTACGGCTGTCCGTTGAGCAGCAGCCGAGGCACCCCGTCCGCGTCCGGCCCGACACCGAAGGAGCGCATTCCCAGATAGCCGCGTACCTGGTCGTCGCCGTAGCCGACGGTCACGTCGTACAGGAACGGGTCCTCGGGGGTCCAGGGGCGCACCTCGGGCAGCGGCAGGCGCACGGCGGTCCCGGCGGCGGCGCTGGCCTCGGCGACCACGACGCCGCCGGCCAGGATCCGGATCTCCGCGTCGCCCACGGCAACGCTGGCGTGCACGGTCACCTCGACGCAGCCCTGCGCCAGGTGGGGCGTGAGGGTGAGCCGCTCGACGTGGGCGGCGGGAACGGACTCGGCCCAGACGGTCTGCCAGATCCCGGACTGGGCGGTGTACCAGATGCCGCCCCGGCGCAGCTTCTGCTTGCCGCGCGCGTGCCAGCTCGTGTCACTGTCGTCGCGCACCGCGACGACCAGCACGTTCTCGCCGTCGCGCAGCGCGTCGGTGAGGTCGCAGCGCACCGGCAGGTAGCCGCCGGTGCGCCCGCCGACGGGCACCCCGTTGAGCAGGACGGAGCAACTCTGGTCCACCGCCCCGAAGTGCAGCAGCACCCGGTGGCCGGGTCGGTGGAAGCCGTCGGGCAGCCGCACCGTGCGGCGGTACCAGAGGGTCTGGCCGGGCCGCAGTTGCCGCCCCACCCCGGACAGCGGCGCCTCCGGGGAGAACGGCACCAGGATCTCGCCGTCGTAGCGCGCCGGCTCCCGGGCGTCGTCGGTGATGGCGTACGCCCACCGGCCGTTGAGGTTGAGGTGGCTGTCCCGGACCAGCTGCGGGCGCGGGTATTCCGGCAGCACCTGCTCGGGGTCGAGCGCCTCGCCCCACTGCGTCGTCAGCGTCACGCGTCTTCCCTCCCGACCCCGTGGCGGCGCAGTGCCAGCACCGGCACGACGATGAGCGCCAGCACGGCCAGCGCCATCAGGAAGATGCCCGGCGTCGGCACCTGCCTGACCACCCCCAGGTCCTGGTACGTCTCGTCGGCGTTGCTGATCACCGCCGCGCCCAGGTACGGGCCGATCAGCATCGGGATCAGGATGGCGAAGACCATCCGCAGTCCCTGCACGTGACCGGCCCGCTGCGGCGGCGAGTAGTCCCGCACCAGCGCGCCCAGCGGCGCCAACACCAGCATGAAACCGGACATCATCACGATCCCGGCGCCGATCACCGGCAACATGCCGCGGGCCAGGAACATCAGCAGCAGCCCGGTGCCGTAGACGGCCGCGGCCGGCAGCACGAACCGGATCTTGCCGACCCGGTCGATCACCCGGCCGGAGAGCACGCTGAGGACGGACGCGGTCACCAGCACGACGGCCAGCACCACGGCGTACCCGTCGACCTTCAGGTAGCGCTGGAGGTAGATGACCAGGTACGGCAGGAAGACCTGCGTCGAGATGCCCCAGACCGACCAGGCGGTCAGGGCCAGGTAGAGGCCCGGGTTGGCGCGCATCGCGGACGGCCGCAGGCCGTGAACCACCGAGCGCAGGTAACCTGCGTCGTTGCGTACCAGGGTGGGGCTGTCCTCGACCAGGAACCAGGCCGCGACGCCGGCCACGGCCATCACCGCCCCGATGATCAGGAAGAAGGTCCGCCAGTCACCGGCGCGGGCCAGCCCGTCGAAGCCGCCGAAGATCACCAGCATGGAGAGCAGCGGCATGATCGCCAGCACCGCCTCGACCCGGCCCCGGTTGGCCGGCCGGGTCACGTCGGTCACCCACGCCTGGAACGCCGCGTCGTTGGCGCCCGAGCCGAGGAACGACATCAGGCAGTCCAGCGCGATCACTGCGAGCACGGTGAGCAGGACGACGTTCGCCACCGGCGCGATGCCGTCCAGCGCGCCCACGGTGAGGAAGCCGAACGCGGCGGTGCAGACGCCCCAGAGCAGATAGCCGCCCGCGACGAACACCCGACGCCGCCCGGTGCGGTCGGAGAGCGCGCCCAGCAGCAGGGTGGCGACCGTCGCGGTGACGGCGCTGGCAGCGACCATCGTGGCGATCACGGTCGGGTCGTCGGTGACCGTGTCGTAGACGAAGAGGTTCAGGTAGATGTTCTCGACCGTCCAGGCCATCTGGCCGACCAGCCCGAGCAGCACCACCGCGACCCAGGTGCGCGACCGCAGCCGGGCGGGATCGTCGGTGGGCGCGTCAGCGGCGCCGCGGACGTCGACGTTCGGCGGGGCCGGAGGCGGCAGCGGGTGCGGGACGGACATGGCGACCTCCTCGGGGGTCAGCACATGATGAACCACACTCACCGCCTGCGGGAACGGGGTCCGCCCCCGTCACGATCAGTCCTCACCCGGTGCCCGATGGTCAGTCGCCCGGTCCTGCGGGGGCCGCGCCGTTGTCGACGAAGTCGAAGGTCAGGCCCTCGCCCGCGTCGCCCTCGCCCACCCGCTGGGCGGTCAGGCCCTGCCCGTCCGTCGCGCGCAGGTAGACCTTGCCCTCGCCGCCGATGGTGTACGTCGGCCGGCCCTCGTCCTTCTTCTCCGTCTTCTCGATGACGAACAGCTGACCGGCCCGGCTGGAGTCGCAGGCGGTCGCCACGACCGTCGCCGGGGCACTGCCGTTGTCGCGCAGGCCCATGCAGTCGGGCTCGCCGCTCTTCTGCGCCTTCGCGGTCCGGATCTGGTACTTGCTCCCACCGGCGGGCAGCAGCACGAACAGGCTCTTGTCCGTGTCGCCGTCGGTCAGGTTCAGCCGCCCCTTGTCGTCGACCGCCAGGATCGACTCGAACGACGCGACCGGCCGCAACACGATCTGCCGTTCACCCCGCAGGATCGGATCCGCGCTGCCCGTCTGCGCTCCGTCTTTCGACTTCGAGGCGGTGGGCGAAGGCGCGTCTGTGGTCGCGCCGCTACCGGTGGCGGGTGCCGATGCCGTCGGCGAGGCGGTGGAGTCCCCGGCCTCGGGGGTCGGCGTGGCGCAGGCCTGCATGGACGCGGCGACGCCGACACTCAGCACCGCCGCGGCAGCGACGCGAAGAACGGACGTGGGGCGGGACGGCAGGTTCGGCATGACCAACTCCTCAAGTGATCTTCTTCAGTCACGCTAGTGCGTCACCGACCCTCGTGCAGGAGTCGTACGGCCGCAGCGGCCGGGGTGGCGGGGCTATCCGTCGGCGGGGAGCAACTGCTGCCAGCCGTCCTCGACCGACTGGCGACAGGCGTCGGGCTGGTCTCCTGAGCTGGTGAACAGCGCGGTCAGCAGAACGGTGCCGTAGTCGAGCGTCTGGCGCGGCAGGGGCCCGGTGGCGACCAGGGAGACCAGCCCGTGGCCGATGACCCAACTCTGGGTGGCCAGCTCCAACGGCACGGTGTCGGCGCGGAAACGGCCGGCCTTCCGGCCCCGTGCCGCCGCCTGGACCAGGTGCTCCAGGGTGTCGTCCGCCGCCTGGGCGTCTTCGAGGTCGAAGTTGGCGTCGAACATGACCCGGTACAGGTCGGGGTGGTCCAGGGCGTTGTGGAGGTAGCCGGCAACCAGGGCGGTCAGGTCCCGGACCGGGTCGTCCGACGTCGTCACGGTGGTGAGCCGGGCGCCGAGGCGGGTGAAGCCCTCTTGCCGCAGGGCCTTCCACATGCCGTCCATGCCGCCGAAGTGGGTGTAGACGGCCATCGTCGACACGCCCGTCCCGGCCACCAGCGAGCGCAGGGTGATGGGCTCGCGGGTGCGGAGCATGTGCGCGGCCCGCTCGACGAGCAGGGTGCGAACCGCCGGATCCTTCGTTCTCGCCATGCCCCCAGAATACATAACATAGCTGTGCTATGTTTCCGACAAGCGAGTCACGGACTTCGACGACAAGGAACGAACATGGCCATCACCCTGGTGAACCCCGAAGGACTGCCGAAGGTCGACCTCTACCGGCAGGTGTCGGTCGCCACCGGTTCGAAACTGGTCTTCCTCGCCGGCCAGGTCGCCGTCGACGCCGACGGCACCACGGTCGGCGCGGGCGACTACGCCGCCCAGACGGAGCAGGCCTGCCTCAACATCGCCACCGCCCTGGCCGCGGTCGGCGCCTCCTTCGACGACGTGGCGAAACTGACCGCCTACGTCGTCGACCTGACGCCCGACAAGATGCCCGCGCTGATCGAGGGGATCAACCGGGCCAACACCAAGCTCGGCGTCACCCCGACCCCGCCGCTCACTGGGCTGGGCATCAGCGCGCTGGCCGGCCCCGATCTCCTGGTCGAGATCGAGGCCATCGCGGTCATCGACTGATCAGGCAGGGCGGGCCGGACGGCAGTCCGGCGCGGGAGGTCACTGCCAACCATCGAGCCTGCGGTACCGGTCGCGGACGACCACGAGCGCGACCACGCAGACACCGGTCACCGCCAGCCAACCGGGCGTGCCCGCGGGTGTGAGCAGCACCGGAAGACGCGCCGTGACGAGCGCTGGCAGCAGCACGGCGAGCAGCCATCCGGTGCCGAGCACCAGGGCGGCGCGGGTCACGCCGATGCGTGCACCGAGCAGCAACGTCAGGGCGGTGAAGCCGAGGCACGGCAGCAGCCACCGCGCCGGGGACTGCCCGGCCAGCCCGCCGACGACGACCAGCACCGGAACCAGGCAGAGCAGGACGACGAAGACGCGCCGCAACAGCAGCGGCAACCCGGCCTTCGGTGTGGTCGCGACGATCTCCCAGGCGGGGTCGTTGCGGCGGTGCCAGGTGCCCGCCATCGTCACCAGGGGCGCGACCGGCGCCACCAGCAGCACCAGAGAGGGCGCCTGCGGGAACTGGTACTGCATGAGGAACGCGGTGACCAGCGCGGCGCTCGCCATGCCCAGCCAGGGCAGCCAGGCCCACATCAGCCAGCGGCGCGTCGTGGCGAGCCAGGGGCGGTGCCGGGCGGGTGGCCCGTGGCGGGCGATCTCGCCGGTGACGGCCGTGTGCACCACGCTGACCAGCTCCCTGGCGGGTGCGGTGAGCAGGTCACCGAGCCGGGCCCGGCACGTCGGGCAGGTGTCGAGGTGGGATTCGACCGCCCACAGCGCCGGATCGTCGAACGCGGCGTCGGGGTCGACGTAGCGGGACAGCAGAGCCGCCGACGGGTGGGTGGTCATGACAGCGCCTCCCGCAGCACGAGGCGGGCCCGGCGGGCCCGCGTCTTCACCGTGCCCTCGGGCACTCCGAGCAGGATCGACGTCTCCCGCACGGTGAACCCGTCGAGGACCATCGCCTGCAGCACCGCGCGCAGCTCGGGCGCCAGGTCCCGCAGCGCGGTGCTCATCTCGTCGCCGAGGACGCCGTCGAGCGCCTCGTCCTCCGCCGCGCGTGCGTGCGACGACGGAAGAGCTGCGGGGGCGGCCTGCTGCCGGGCCCGACGGCGGAACCCGTCGATGAGCCGCCGCCCGGCGATGCTCCACAGCCAGCCGGCACCACTGCCGTCCCCGGCCGCGCCGGCGAACGAGCCGGCGGCCCGCCACACCGCCAGGTAGGTGTCCTGCATCACCTCGGCGACGAGGTCCGGATCGGCGCAGCGGCGCCGCAGGCGGGCCGCCAGCCACGGCGCGGTACGCCGGTACAGCTCCTCGAAGGCGGCCCGGTCCCCGCGCGCCACCCGGCGCAACAGTTGCTCTTCATCCACGGCTGGGTCCACGTGGAGAAGGACGACGCGTCACCCTCATCCGGTTCTCCTCCCCGCTCGCATCCGCCGTGGCGTCGGTCACCCACGTCCACACCGCGCGGCGCCGAATGCCGGAGCATACGGGGCCGCCGTGACGGGGCCGGTGACCGGCTGAGGCCCGGTCGCCCCGACACCCGAGAACCGAACCGCGTGGCACATCGTCTAGTGGGTGTCAGCGGTACCGCGTCGAGTGCGGCCGCGACCGGACAGTAGGGAGAGGCGTGTGGTGCCACGATGACGCGCACGGTGGACGCCGCCGAGGTGGCGACGACGACGTACGCCTGGCAGGTCGCGGCCGACGGGCTGTGCGTGCGGGCCGGACGCCGGATGGCCGTCCAGGGGCTCGATCTCAGGCTCGGCGTCGGCGTGCACGGGCTGCTGGGGCCGAACGGGGCAGGCAAGACGACGCTGATCCGGGCGCTCGCCACGGTCGTGTCGCCCGCCGCAGGGGAGCTGAGGCTGCTCGGCCGCTCGGCCGCCGGCCCGGGCGGGCTGCGTGAGGTGCGCCGGGCGCTGGGCTACCTGCCGCAGCACTTCGGCTACTACCCGCGCTTCACGGTGCGGGAGTTCGTGGAGTACATGGCCTGGCTGAAGGAGATGCCGCGCCGGGAGATCCCCGGTGCGGTGCAGCACGCCATCGACCGGGTCGGCCTGACCGACCGGGCCGACTCCCGACTCAAGACGCTCTCCGGCGGGATGCTGCGCCGGGCGGGCATCGCCCAGGCCATCGTCAACTCACCGGAGCTGCTGCTGCTCGACGAGCCGACGGTGGGCCTCGACCCGGAGCAGCGGGTCGACTTCCGCGAGCTGCTGCGGGACCTCGGCACAGACGCCTGCGTGCTGGTCTCCACGCACCTCGTGGAGGACGTGGTCGCCGCCTGCGGCGCGGTCGTGCTGATCCACGACGGGCGGCTGCTGTGGCAGGGCACCCCGCAGGAGCTGATCGCCGAGGGCGGCGCAGGCGACGCCGGGGACAGCCCCGCCGAACGGGGATACACGGCGCTGCTGCGTCGGCGCCGCGGGGAGGTGGCGCGGTGACCCGCGTCCTGCGCATCGAGCTGCGGCGCTCGGCCGCGCCCTGGATAGGGCTGCTGCTGCTGGCCATCGGGGTGGCTCACCTGGTGCTGAGGAACGACGCCTCCGGCCGCTGGACGACCCTGGCGGCCCTGCACCGGGTCGGGCTGCTGCTGCTGATACCGCTGGCGCTGGCCGGCGGCGCCTGGTACGGCCGGCGGGAACGCCGCCAGCGGATGGACGAGCTGCTGGCCACCACGCCCCGTCCCGGGGCGCAGCGGAGGCTCGTCGCGGCGGCCGCGCTGGCCGTCACGGTGCTGGCCGCGCACCTGCTGACCTTCGCGGTGGGCGCGGTCCGGGTCGCCCCGAACGCCACCTACCTGCCGCCCGGGCTGCCGCAGACGGTCGCGGTCGGCGCGGTGGCCCTGGTCGCCGCCGCCTGGCTGGGCCTGTCCCTCGGGCGGGTGTTGCCCCAGCCCGTGGTCGCGCCGGCCGCCGCGGTCGTCGCCGCCGGGGCCATCATCGCAATGAAGAGTTCCTTCACCAGCGATCTCGACGACCAGATCCCCGGCTTCGCCCTGCTCGATCCGCTGCTGGACGGCGGCGACGAATTCTCCGTCATTCTCAGTCGCGTCCACGCCGGCCAGGCGTTGTGGCTGGTCGGTCTGGCCGTGACCGCCGCCGGCCTGCTGTCCGCCGGGCGACCACGCCAGGTCGCGTTCGCGCTGGTCCCGGCCCTGGTGGGTGGTGCCCTCGCCGTGCCGCTGCTGCCGGCGGGAGGACCCACGGCCGCCTACGCCTTCGATCACGGCGCCGCCGCCCTGGTCTGCGCCGACGGCGAGCCCCGGGTCTGCGTCACCCGGGTGCACGCCGCGACGCTGCCCGAGGTCGTCGGCCCGGCCCGGGCGAGCCTCGCGACGCTGGCGAAGCTGCCCGACGCCCCCACCAGCGCGGTCGAGCGGGTCGAACGGGTGGGGGCAACGGGCGATGAATTGTCGAGGGCCCCACAACCCGCCGACACGCTGTGGTTCCCGCTCTACTTCGACCCGTCCGGTCGCCTCGAGCTGACCGGCGACGAAATGCGCGACGAGATGCTCAGCGGCAGCATCCCATGGTGCCCACCCACCCACCCCGACGACGACGGGTGGCAGCCCGAAAGCGCCGCCCGCTCGGCGGCCAGCGCCTGGCTGCGCGGCCGCCCGCCCGCCCGCTCGACCATGCCGAACATGGCGGAGTTCGACGAGATGGAGCAGCGGTTCTACCGGGACCTGACCGCGCTGCCGCAGGACGAGCAACTCCGGCGCATGGGGGCGCTGCGCCGCGCCGCGCAGGACTGCCGGAACGCGCTCTACCCGATCCTCGCCGGGGAGACCACGCCATGAGATGGGCCTACCTGTACGCCCGTTCCCGGCGGCTGCCGACAGCGGTCGCCGTCACCGTCGCGGTGCCCGCGATCACGTGGGCACTGTGCCTCGCCTTCGGGTCGAACCGGATCATCCCGGACAAGCTCACCGCGCTCACCGCCCTGCTGATGGGCGCCGCGCTCACCCCGACCCTCGCCGCGCCCGACGAAGGGCTGGAGGCGACCGGCTCGGTCCGGTGGCCGCTGCGCCGCGCCGGCCACCTCCTGCTCGCCGCCGCGCTGGTCGTCGCGGTTCCGCTGGCCGCCTGGCCGACCGGAGCACGGTTCGCGCCTCTCTGGCTGGTCGCGCGCGACGGCGTCGGCCTGCTCGGACTCTGTGCCCTCGCCGCCGTGCTGTTCGGCGCCGGACGGGCCTGGATCCCGCCTCTGGTGTGGACACTGTCGGCGGTGACGGTCGCCGAACCGAGCACCGAGCCGGCCCGGCAGGCGGTCGGCTGGATGGTGCGACAGCCCGCCGGTGCGACGAGCACGGCGGTCGCGGCGGCCCTCGCCGTAGCCGGGCTCGCCGCGTACGCGATCTTCGGTTGCCCTCGCCGCGCGAGCCCGGACCACCACGGCTGAGCCGCCCCCTGGGCACCCTCCGTGAAGCTCAGAGATCCAGCAGGGGCCCGTCGTGGCGGCTGAGGGCCAGTAGCAGTCGACGGGCGTGTTCCAGCTCCCCCGGGTCGCTGCCCCCCTCGTACAGGCCGGCGATGGCTGCGCCGTCGGCGGCCCGGGTGATGAGCAGGACCCGTTGGGGGTGCAGCTTGTCGGCGTCGAACGCCTCCTTCCAGCGCTGCTTGTCGCGTCGCAGCACCTCCGCGACGCCGGGGACGTTGGAGAGGGTGGCGGCCAGCACGGCCTGCTCGGGAACCCTGGACTCGTCGAGCAGGTCGTCGAAGGTGGCGTTGACGTAGCCGCGCACCAGGCGGCCGGGGGCGTGGTCGCGGGGGTCGACCGCCGCGTACACCGCGGCGGCGAACTGTTCGGCCAGGTCCTCGGCCAATGCGAGCAGCAGCTGGTCGCGGGAGCGGAAGTGGTGCAGCAGCCCACCCTTGGAAACCCCGGCCGCCCGGGCGATCGCGTCCACGCTGGCACCGGACCCGTGCGTGCCGACCACCTTCGCGGCGGCGTCCAGCACGACCCGGCGGGTCCTGGCCGTGTCCCGTTCCCGATCTTGCACCGCAGCCTCCCGGCTCGTCCCGTGGCGGCACCCGTTCGCCGCTGCGTCGATCCTACGAGCCGACCAAATGGTTTGCACAGCCGACCATATGGTCGATAGCTTGGGAGCATGACGTCCGCGACGCCCTCCCCGCTGGCCGGCCCCACGCCGACCACGTCCCCTCGCCCGGCACGTGCCGGAGGCCGCCAGTGGGCCGCGTTGGCGGCGCTCACCCTGGCGGTGACCCTGCTGGCTGTCGACGGCACCGTGCTGGCGTTGGCGATGCCGGCCCTGACCGCCGACCTCGGAGCCACCGCCAACCAGGTGCTGTGGATCGGTGACGCCTACTCCTTCGCCCTGGCTGGCCTGTTGATCAGCATGGGCACCCTGGCCGATCGCATCGGCCGCAAGCGGCTGCTGCTGATCGGCGTCGCCAGTTTCGGTGCCGCCTCACTGCTGGCCGCGTTCGCACCGACCGCCGGCTGGCTGATCGCCGCCCGGATCCTGCTGGGCGTGGCCGGGGCGACGTTGATGCCCTCGACCCTGTCGATCGTGCGCAACGTGTTCACCGACCCGGGGCAGCGTACCCGCGCCATCGCGGTGTGGTCGGCCGGCGCCTCCGGCGGCGCGGCGCTGGGCCCACTGGTCGGCGGCGCCCTGCTGGAGCACTACTGGTGGGGATCGGTCTTCGTGATCAACCTGCCGATCATGCTGCTGGTGCTGGTCACCGTCGCGCTGTTGGTGCCCGAGTCGCGCAACCCCGCTCCCGGGCGCTTCGACCTGCTCAGCGCCGTGCTGTCGGTGGCCGCGATCGTGCCGCTGGTGTGGGCGGTCAAGCACACCGCCAAGGCCGGCGTCGATCCGGTCGGCCTGCTCGCCGCCGCGCTCGCCGTGGGTGCCGCGGTGGTGTTCGTACGCCGCCAGCGCAACCTGCGGGCGCCCCTGATGGACATCACGCTCTTCACCCGGCCGGCGTTCACCGGCACCGTCCTGGCCTCGATGATCGCCATCTTCGCATTCAGCGGGCTGCTGTTCTTCTTCTCCCAGTACCTGCAACTGGTCCGCGGCTACTCGCCCCTGCAGGCAGGGCTGCGGGAGTTGCCCGCCACGCTGGCTTCCATCGTCGTGGCTGTCGTCGCCGTCCGGATCATCGTCCGGCTCGGCGTGGGGCACACTCTCGCCGCCGCACTGCTGGTGGCCGCGGCGGGGCTCGGTGTGCTGGCGATGGCCGAAGGCGCCACCGGCTACACCGGCATGGCCGTAGGCCTGATCCTGATCGGGCTGGGGATCGGGATCGCGTTCACCGCCTCCACCGACGCGATCCTGAGCTCGGTGCCCCGCGAACGGGCCGGCGCCGCCTCCGCGATCTCCGAGATGTCCTACGAGCTGGGCGTCGCACTGGGCATCGCCCTGCTGGGAACCCTGCACGCCGTGCTGTACCGCGCCGGCCTGCCCGACCTGTCCGGCCTGACCGGCGCCACCCGGGAAGCGGTAACCGAATCGCTGGCCGCCGGCACCCAGGCTCTGGCCGGCACCGACGGGCACGGCACCCAGATCCTGACCGCCGCCCGCGACGCCTTCGCCCACGGCATGCAGGTCACCTCGGTCATCGCCGCGGTCCTGCTGGTGGTGGCGGCACTGGTGGCGTGGAAGATCGTCCCCTCCGACCGGCGTCCGGGACGCTAGGCCGGTGATGGATGCGCGATGGCCCTCCTCCCCACGGCCCGTCAGACCATGGTCAGAAGACCCGGTGTAACCGGGGGAACCTCACTTCGGGACCATGAGATCGGGCGTGCTCCAGGAACGCCACAGCTGGCTGTACCGGCCCCCGGCCGCCAGCAGTTGGTCGTGCGTGCCGTGCTCGGCGACCCGCCCGTGTTCCAGGACGACGATGCGGTCCGCGGTGGCCGCCTGGCTGAGGCGGTGGGCGACGATCAGCGTGGTACGGCCCTCGGTGGCCGCCATGGCGGCTCGGTCGAGGTCACGCGCCCCCGCGCTGCCAGCCTCCGCGGTGGCCTCGTCGAGGACCGCGACGGCGGGGTCGGCGAGGACGAGGCGAGCCAGGGCGAGCTGCTGGGCCTGGGCGGCGGTGAGCTGCCGTCCCCCCTCCCCCACGCACGTGTCGAGGCCGTCCGGCAGGGTACGGAGCCAATCGGTGACGCCGACGAGGTCGAGGGCTGCGGTCAGCTCGGCGTCGGTGGCGTCCGGGTCGGCGAGGCGTAGGTCTTCGCCGAGCGTCCCGGCGAAGACGTGCACCTCCTGGCTGATCAGGGCGATCTCGCGACGGACGCGGTGGTCGCCCAGTTGCGCCAGCGGCACACCGCGCAGGGACACCGAGCCGTCAGTGGGCGCGATGATTCCGGCGGCGATGCCGGCGAGGGTGCTCTTGCCCGCTCCGCTCGCTCCGACGAGGGCGACGCGTTCTCCCGGTGTGAGCCGGAGGGCGATGTCCCGCAGCACCACGGGTCCGTCGTCGTAGCAGTGCCGGGCGACGGACACCTCCAGCCCCGCGGGCCCAGACCTGCCCGGCTCCGCCGTCCCGGAGCGTTCCTGGCGGGCAGGCCCGGATTTGTCGGGCGAGGCGGAGCCCGGCATCGAGGTGACGCCGACGAGCCGGGCGAGGCTTGCCCCGGCCTGCAGCACGGAGTCCGACTGGAGCAGCAGCAGACCGATCGGGTTGAAGAGGCGGTGGAAGTAGAGCGCGGCGGTGGTCGCTGCTCCCACGGTGGCCAGGTCGTCGCGGACCAGCAGAAAACCGGCGAGCAGTACGGCGGCGAGCCCCACGAACTCCGCCCGGTTGACCCGCAGCCCGAATCGGGTGTGCAGGCTGAAGATCTCCAGCGACAGGTCGCGGGCCACCGCGGAGCGATCGGCGATCCGAGCGACGTGTGCGTCTTCCATCCGGTATGCGCGCACGGTGGCCGAGCCGCGAAGTGCCCCCGCCATCGCCTGTGCCCGCTCGCCCGTCGCCACCCGCTCGCGGGCGTAGTACGGAACCGAACGCTTCAGGTACCAGTACAGCCCGAACGCGTAGGCGGGGGCCGCGGCCAGCCCGGCGAGGCCGAGCCGCCAGTCGAGGGCGAAGAGACCTGCCGCGGTCAGCACGATGGACAGCAGCGCGCCGAGGAAGGCGGGTCCGCTGGTGCTGATCACATTCGTCGCCACGGCCACGTCGTCGCCGGCGCGTGCTATCAGGTCCCCGGTCCCGGCTCGCTCCAGCGTGGCTGACGGTAGGTGCAGGGCGCGGTCGAGGACCCGCTCCCGCAGCCGTGCCAGCACGGTCTCGCCGAGGCGTGCGGCGACCGCGGCTCCGATCGCGGTTAGGACACCGGCGAGCACCGCGGCGCCGGCGATCACGCCCGCCCGGGCCACGATCTGTGTCGTGTCGGACCCGGCGATGACGTCATCGACGAGCCGGCCGAGCACCCATGGGGCGACGAGCCCGGTCGCTGCCGCGGCGACCAGCAACGTACCGGCGGCGGCGCTGAGCCCGGGCAGCCGGGCGAACTCGGCGCGCAGCGCGGCCCAGGTCTGGCGGGCGGTGGCCGTCGGCAGCAGTTGCCTCGATTCCACGCCGACTCCGGTCGATGCATCGGTCACCGCAGGACCTCCTCCCGGTAGCGGGCGTCGCTGGCGAGCAGCTGTTCGTGCGGGCCGTCGGCGACGACCCGCCCCCGGTCGATCACCGCCACCCGGTGCGTGATCCCCAGCAGGGCCGGACTGTTGGTGATCAGCACCGTGCCGCGGGGCGCCGCCGCGCGAGCTGAGGCCAGCCCTTCGGCGAGCAGCACCTCGGTGACCGCGTCGACCGCGGTGGTGGGGTTGTGCAGCACCAGCACCGGTGGGTCGGCGACGAGTGCCCTGGCCAGCCCGATCCGCTGCCGCTGTCCGCCGGACAGGTTCGCCCCCCGCTCGGTGAGCAGGCGGTCGATGTCGTGCGGGTGCGCGGCGAGCACGTCCTCGGCCGCCGCGGCGCGCACCGCGGCGCGCAGGACCGCCTCGTCGGGGTTGGCGCCGGCGGCGAGGTTGGCGCGCAGCGTCCCCTCGAACAACGCCACGTCATGCTGCTCGACCAGGAGGGTGCTGCGTACGGCGTCGATGTGCAGCTCTTCGGCGGGTACGCCGTCGACGTACACCGTTCCCCGGTAGTCCTCCCGGGGCACCCGGCCGGACAGCAGCGCGACCAGCGCCTCGGCCTCGCTCGGATCGTAGGCGAGCACGCCCAGGACCTCGCCGGCGCCGACCCGCAGGGACACTCCGTCGAGTCCGGCGTACCCGACCGTGTCGAGGGCGAGGCGCGACGGGTCCGGGGCAGGCTGCCCGGCGGTTCCCGGCCGGGTGAGCGGCGGGGCACCGAGCACCCGGGCGACCCGCCCCGCGGAGGCGCGGGCCATGGCGAACACCTGTACGCCGTACCCGAGCGTCTGCACCGGCTCGGCGATGAACTGGGCCAGCCCGACGACGGCGACGAGTTCGCCGATGGTGAGCCGGCCCTCCAGCGCGAGCCAGCCGGCGACACCGGCGACCGTCGCGAGGAAGAGGCCGTTCACAGTGGTGGTGAGCCCGAGGTGCAGACCCTTGGTGGTGGCGGCGCGCAGGGTGACGTCGAGGGCGTGCCGGCTGGCGGCCGCGTACCGGCGTGCGGCGTGTTCCTGAGCGCCGATGCCACGCAACACGCGCAGGCCGGTGACGAGGTCCACGGCGAGCGCGGTGGTGGTCGCGAGGGCCTCCTGCTGGGATGCGCTGCGCCGGGTGAGCAGCGGTGCCATCCGCTGTAGGGCGAGGACCACCAGAGGCACCCCGATGAGCACCCCGAGCCCGAGCGGAACGTCGACGACGAGCAGCGCGACGGCCGCGACCACGAGGGCGGTGACGGCAGCGGCGCAGAACCCTGCGACCCGCACGACGAGCGCGGACAGCTCGGCGTCGGAGGCGGTGACGGAGAGCAGTTCGCCGTCACGCATACCCGAGCGGCGTCCGCGCGGATCGAGGGCGCTCTCGGCGATCTCGACCCGCACGTTGTGTGCCTCCTGCTCCACGGCGGCGAACGCCTGACGGGCGCCGGTCCGGTAGGCGAAGGCGAGAACGGTGAAGAGGACGGCGAGACCGGCGAGCGAGAGCAGCAGGGCGCGTACATCCCCGGTGGCGACCGCGCGGTCGATGATCACACCGATGGCGACCGGAACGAGTGCCTCGGTGGCCTGGTGGACGCAGAGCAGCGCGATGCCGGTCACCACCCGACGGCGCTGGCGGCGCAGGGCGCGGCGCAGCACCGCCGTACCGTTGATCTCGTCGCCTGCCATGAGCGAAGGTGTGTACACGAGATGCGCCCTCCCAGCGATCATGGGCCAGGTTAGCCTCACCTAATGCTCGCCGGCGTCGGGGGCTCGTCGACCGGTCCGACGGCCCCCGCACTGCGACGGCTGAACCTTGCCGACACGTCAGGTGCCGATGCTGAGGCCGAGGTCCGGACGGGTCGTGACGTGATGGCGACCGATCGGCAGCATCAGCGGCTTCTCCGACGTCGGATCGATGATGACCTGGCTTTCGAGGCCGAACACGGCGCGGACGCACTCCTGCGTCAGGACCTGTGCCGGCTCGCCCGCGGCGTGCACTCGCCCGGAGGCGAGCGCGATGAGGTGGTCCGCGTAGCGGGCGGCGAGGTTGAGGTCGTGCAGCACCATGACGATCGTCGTTCCGCGCGTCAGGTTGAGGTCGGTGAGCAGGTCGAGGACTTCGACCTGATGGCTGACGTCGAGGAACGTCGTCGGCTCGTCCAGCAGCAACAGGTCCGTCTGCTGGGCCAGCGCCATGGCGATCCACACCCGTTGCCGCTGGCCGCCGGAGAGCTCGTCGACCGAGCGGTCGGCGAGGTCCGCCGTCTGGGTCGCGTCCAGGGCCGCCGCCACCGCGGCGTCGTCCTCCCTGCTCCAGCGGGAGAGCAAACGCTGGTGCGGATTGCGCCCACGACCGACGAGGTCGGCCACGGTGATCCCCTCGGGCGCCGTCGGCGACTGGGGAAGCAGGCCGAGGGTACGGGCCAGTTGCTTGGCCGGCAGCCGGTGCACCTGCTTGCCGTCGAGCAGGACATGGCCGGCGCGGGGTGCCAGCAGTCGCGACATCGATCGCAGCAGGGTCGACTTGCCGCACGCGTTGGCGCCGACGATCGCCGTGATCTTCCCGGGCGGCACGACGAGGTCGAGCGAGGAGATGACGACGCGGTCGGAGTAGCCGAGCGTCAGCCTCTCGACCGCGAGCGTGTGGGTGGTGGTCACAGCGAGCCTCCCGCGCGGTTCGTACGGATGAGCAGGTAGATGAGGTAGGGGGCGCCGAGCACGCCGGTGACGACACCCACGGGATAGCGCGTGTCGAAGGCGTACTGGCCGACGAAGTCCGCGACGAGCACCAGGAGGGCGCCGACCAGCGCGGAAGGCAGCAGCAGCGAGCCGGCCGGGCCGATGATCCGGGCGGCGATCGGTCCGGAGAGGAAGGCGACGAAGGCGATCGGCCCGGTTGCCGCGGTGGCGAAGGCGATCAGACCGACGGCCGCGACGATGACCAGGATCCGGGTGCGCTCGAGGCGGACCCCGAGTGCCGCAGCGGTGTCGTCGCCCAACTGCATCATGGCGAGGTTGCGGGCCTGGCTCAGCAGCACCGGCGCCAGGACGGCCACGGCGACGGCCACCGGAACGGTCTCCTCCCAGGTGGCGCCGTTGAGGCTGCCGGTCAGCCAGCGCATGGCCTCCTGCAGGTCCCATTCGGCGGCCTGGGTCAGCACGTACGCGGTCAGGCTGTCGAGCATGGCGGCCATGCCGATGCCGATCAGGACGAGGCGGGTACCGGCGACCCCGTCCTTGAACGACAGGAGGTAGATGACCAGCGCCACCGCCAGCCCGGCGACGATCGCGAAGGCGGACACCCCCGCCTCGCCGAGGTGCAGCGTCACGATCGCGAAGGCGGCCGCGGCGCTCGCGCCGGAGCTGATGCCGATGAGGTCGGGGCTGGCGAGCGGGTTGCGCAGCATCGTCTGGAAGGTGACGCCGCCGATCCCGAAGCAGGCCCCGGCCAGGATCGCGAGGACGGCCCGCGGCAGGCGGAGCGTGCCCACCGTGAACGAGGCCCCGGGGACGTCCTCGCCGGCGATCACCGCCAGGACGTCGGCCGGCGGGTAGAAGGTGCGGCCCGCCATCAACGAGACGGCGAACGCGGCGACCACGAGCGCGGCGAGCACGATGAGCACGATGAGTCGCCGGCGCGTACGGCGGACCCGGCCGTGGGTGACGGCCTCGAGAGTCGTGGTGCTCACAGCTCGCGTACCTTCTGCCGGCGGACGATGTAGATGAAGAACGGGGCGCCGATCAGCGCCGTCACGATGCCCACGTCGATCTCCGCGGGGCGGGCCACCACCCGGCCGACGACGTCCGCGGCGGTCAGCAGCGACGCGCCGAGCAGCGCGGCGAACGGCAGCAGCCACCGGTGGTCGAGCCCGACCAGCATCCGGCACACGTGCGGGACGACCAGACCGACGAACCCGATGGGTCCGGCGACCGCCGTGGCGGCGCCGCAGAGCAGCACGGAACCGAGCGCCGCGACGCCCCGTACCACCGTGACCCGTTCGCCGAGCCCCGCCGCGAGTTCGTCTCCGAGCGCGAGCGAGTTCAGGGCCCGGGCCGACAGGACGCAGATCACGAAGCCCACCGCGAGGAACGGCAGGGCCTGCCGGATGCTGTCGTAGGTGGCGCCGCCGACCCCGCCGATCTGCCACGACCGGAAGCCACCGGCCACGTCGTTGCGGGGCAGCACGAAGGCGCTGATCAGCGACGCGAGCGCGGCAGATGTGGCGGCGCCGGCGAGCGCGAGCTTGAGTGGTGTGGGGCCGCCCCGCCCCAGGGAGCCGACGGCGTACACGAAGACGGCCGCGAGGCCGGCGCCGAGGATCGCCATCCAGAGGTAGCTGGTCGCCGAGGAGAGGCCGAACGTGACCATTCCGACGACCACGGCGAGCGAAGCCCCCATGTTGACGCCCAGGATGCCCGGGTCGGCCAGCGGGTTGCGGGTCACGCCCTGCATCACCGCGCCGGCCAGGCCGAGCGCCGCGCCGACGGTCACGGCGAGCAGGGTCCGCGGGATCCGTTTGGTGACGGCGGCCTGTTCCATGGTCTCGTCCGCGCCCTGAAAGGCGGCGAGGATGTCGGACCAGCCGACGTTGCGGGAGCCCAGCGCGACCGACGCCGCCATGAGCGCCAGCAGCACCGCGATCGCGACGAGGAACCACAGCAGGCGTACCCGTGCCGGACGCCGCACCACGGCGACGTCCGGCAGGGCACGCGAGTCGAGCCCGGTCATGACACCTGGTCGGCAGCCTTGGCGAGCATCGCGACGTAGTCGTCCAGCACGAACGGGATGGCCAGCGGGGTGGGGTTCGCCGCGGTGCCCAGCGGCGTGCTGCCGGAGAGCATGACCACCGAGCCGCGCTTGATCGCGGGGATCTTCGACAGCAGCGGGTCGGCCTGCGCGGCGGCGAGCAGCTTGTCGTCGCCGTACGCGACGATGACGTCCACGTCGTCGAAGACCTGGATCTGTTCGGCGCTCTGGTTGAGGGTGAACTTGTCGGTGCCGGCGGAGAGCTTGGCGATGCTGCCCGGGACCTTCATCCCGAGGTCTTCGAAGAACTGGGCCCGGGTGTCGTGCGTCGTGTAGAAGCCGACCTTGCTCAGGTCGGTCGGGTCGACGTGCGTCATGAACATCGCCGACTTGCCGGCCAACTGCGGGTGCTTCGCGGCGGCGTCGGTCATCTTCTTCTCGAAGTCGGCGATCAGCGCGTCGCCCTCCTTCGCCAGGCCGAGGGCCTGGCTCTCCAGCTTGATGGTGTCGCGCCACGCCGTGGCCCAGGGCGCCTTCGGGTAGGCGACCACCGGGGCGATCTTGCTGAGGGTGTCGTAGTCCTGCTGGGTCAGGCCCGAGTACGCGGCGAGGATGACGTCGGGCTTGGTGTCGGCGACCGCCTCGAAGTTGATGCCGTCGTTCTCGTCGAACAGCACCGGCGCTGTCCCACCGAGCGACCTGAGTTTTTCGGCGACCCATGGCAGGAGGCCGTCGTTGTCGTCGTCGCCGAAGTTGGCCTTCGCCATCCCCACGGGGACGATGCCGAGAGCCAGCGGAACCTCGTGGTTCGCCCAGGCCACGGTTGCCACCCGCTTCGGCTTCTCCTTGATCGTCGTGCTGCCGAGCGCGTGCGTGATCGTGATCGGGAACGTGGCGGAGCTGCCGCTGGCGGAGGTGTCCTCGGCCTTCGACGACCCGCCGCAGGCAGCGAGCACCAACGTCGCGGCCAGGGCGACGACCCCGGTCAGGAAGCGGTTTGAGCGCATAGAACTGGACTCCATCACTGAGTAAGGGGAGCCTAACCTAACACACGTTTCAGGCGGTCTTGATCTACCGCAGCACCGCCGGCAACCCCGCCCCACCTGGGATGACGAGGGCGGAAATCAATCCGAGGCCAGGGCAGGCTAACCTAACTTACTGAGCACGGGAGTGGCTCACCGCCCACGAAGGAGCGACACCATGACCGTCGGCACCGCTGTGCTCGAAGCCGGGACGATCCGGCGCCCGATGCTCGCCGAGGTCGTCGCCAACCGGCCACTCACCCCTCATCTGCGGCGCATCACCCTGACCGGTACGGAGATCGACCGCTTCGGCTACGACGGGCCGGACCACCTGGCGCGGGTCTTCCTCGCCCCCGCACCCGGCGCCGAACTGCACCTGCCGGACTCCGCGCAGTGGTGGCCCGCCCTGCAGGCCATGCCGGCACAGCTGCGGCCGGTGGTCCGCAACTACACGGTCCGGCGCCTGGACGCCGGACGGCGCGAGCTGGACATCGACTTCGTGCTCCACGGCGACGGCGGGCCGGCCTCCGCCTGGGCGCTCGAAGCCGCCCCCGGCGACCGGATCGGCGTGCTCAGTGACGGCGCCGCGTACGCCCCGCCCGCCGACACCGAGTGGCAGCTGCTCGTCGGCGACGAGACCGCCATGCCGGCGATCACCGCGGCTGTCGAGGCGCTGCCGCCGCAGGCGCGGGCAATCGCGCTGATCGAGGTGGGTTCCGCGGAACACGAGATCGAGGTACGCACGCCAGCCGGTGTCACGCTGACCTGGCTGCACCGCGGCGGCACCCCGGCGGGCGGCAGTGACGTGGTGATCCGCACGCTGCGGGAGCTGGCACTGCCATCCGGCACGCCGTACGCCTTCGTCGCGGGTGAGGCCGCCATGGTCACCACCGTCCGTCGGCATCTGTGCGCCGAACGCGGCATCGCCAAGGAGCGCGTCTACTTCGGCGGCTACTGGAAGGTCGCCACGCACTGAGTGTGCGGCGCCATGCCGCCGCACCAAGGTTGTGCGCGTCGCCGGGAATCTGTCCCAGGCCGTCCGGTAGGACGACGCGGAAAAGCTGGGAGCACCACGCGGAACTCTGTCGCACGGGTGGCCTAGCCTTCGAGCGCCGTTGATCGACCTGGGGAGATGTGCATGGGCAAGTTCGTGCTGCCGGACGAGGACACCTGGGTGTTGCCCAAGGCCTGGCGCCCGGACACGCATCCTCGCCGGGGTGGGCACCCCGCACCGGCGCGGGTCATCCCACCCGACGCGGCCGAACGGCTGCGCGCCCGGCTGAGGTCCGACGACTTCTCGAAGAACATGGCGAGGGTGTCGGAGCGGGCCGTGGTGTTCGATCCGGTGCTGCTGGCCGAGGGCCACCGCTATCTGCGCAACTGGCGAGATCTCGATGAACCCGGCGACGAGGCTGACCCGCTCGGGGCCGCGGTGGCCACCCTGTTCATCCGCCGCTGGGACCGCGAGGCCATGGCGTGTTCCGTCGACGTGTGGGTGTCCCGGTTCGGGGTGGAGTTCGCCGCCCGGGTCGTCGGCGAACTCTCCAGGGTCCTCGACGAGTGCTCCCTCTGGTCCGTCGACCCCGCCGCCGTGGTGAAGACCCACGAAGATCTATGGCGCGGAGACGACCTGGGTAGTCTCTACGTGCTGGCCCGCGAGGTGCGCTCCCACCTGGCAGTGGCGACCGATGCCGAATACGAGCGGGTCTGCGGGATCCTCGGCGGATACCGAACGGCGGCGATCGGCCGGGTGGTGACGTCCTACCTGGCGCCGACGCAGGTGGCATGGGTCGACGAGGACTGCGCCGCGATCGCCGGCTGGTCGGCCGACGAACACTTCAGCCGAACGAAGTGTCCCAGCCGCCTGACTCAGATGCTGTTCTTTGCCGCCAGTACGGTCCGTCACCTCGAACAGCTCCGCGACCTCAGGTCAGACGTATTTGGGAGCAAGGAGATTGGCACAGTTCTGGACGGGGTCGGCCCGGCCGCCGCGCCGATCCTGATGGAGCCCCACTACAGCCATCGGCTGCTCCTGAATGACCGCGGGCCCCGATCGGAGGGCCGAGGGGGACCTGACGGCATCCAGATGCTCTCGCTGATCCCGACGGACGACGCGTTTCGGATGCTGTGCCGGGCGACCCTCGGTGCGCAACGGCTACGCCCGGGTGCGCTCCTGAAATCCGGGGTGTTGTCGCGATATCCGGTGCGGGCGCTGCGAATCCTCAGCGAGCTCGAGACGGTGGAGCCGAGGTACGTGCAGGTGTCCAGCTACAGAGACCCGGAGTGGATAAATCCGCACGAGGCTGCCCTGTACACGGATCTGCTGGGCACGCTGCTGCTGGCCGAGCCGCGGCTGCTGCCGGCCGTGGCCGCGTCGCTGCCGGCCGCGGTGCGGGCCAGGGCGGAGGAGATCGTGGCCAGTGGCGGCGCGGGAATCGGCGCGGGCTGGACAGCGCTGCTGGACCGCCACGATGAACGGCGGTACGAGAAACTCCTCGACAGCGCCGACGACGAGAAGCGGGCGGTCGCCGCGTTGGCCGCGATACCCACCGAGGAGGCATTCGGCCACCTGGTGGACCGGGTCCAGCGCATGTACGTCCGCCCGGCCTTGCTGGTCGCGGCCAAGCGCGACCCGCTTCTCGCGCTGCGGGTGCTGCTGGCGAAGTCCACCGCCGCGGTGGGCACCGACGCCGTGACGACCGTGTCGGAGTTGCTCCGTAACCACGTGTTGGCCTATCCCAAGGCGGTCGCGGAGACGTTGCCGGCCCTCGATGCGGCGGCGCGGGCCCAGGTGGAGGCAATCGTCGGGGCGACATCCTCGGCGGGCGACACCCCGGGCGCCGGCAGTGCGCCGGGTGACACGGGCCCGTCGGGTGTGACGGTGCCGGTGCTGGCGGGTCCTCCGCGTCGGTCGGACGGAAAGCCGATGCGGGTTCCCGAACTGCCCGAGTGGCTGGTCGTCGCGGCTCTTCCCCCGGTGACTCTGCGCGATGGCGGGCAGATCCTGTCGCAGGACGCGGTGCGTCAGTTGTGCGCCCTGCTCGCCGTGTCGAAGATCGCCGACGCTCATCCCGGGGTCGCCGAGGTGCGCGCGCTGGGTGAGCCGCGCAGCCTCGCCGCCCTCGCCTGGACGATCTTCGAGCAGTGGCAGGCCGCGCAGTATCCGGCGGCGAGCAAACTCGCGATGGTGGCGGTGGCGCTGTTCGGTGACGACACCACCGTGCCGGCGTTGACCTCGCTCTTCCCGGCCTGGGCCACCGGCAGCAGCCTGCGGGTGCGTACCGGCATGGACGTGCTGGCCGCGATCGGATCCGACGTCGCCCTGACGCATCTGCACCGCCTGTCCCGCAGGGCCAGGACCAAGGGCTTCCGGCAGCTGGCCGAACAGCGCCTCAACGCCGTCGCCGAGGCCCGAGGCATGCAGCCCACGCAGTTGGCCGACCGGATCGTGCCGGACCTCGGCCTCGACCCCGACGGTCGCATGACCCTCGACTACGGCCCCCGGCAGTTCACCGTCGGCCTCGACGAGCAACTCCAGCCGCAGGTCATCGACCAGCGCGGCAAGCGCCTCGCCCGGATGCCCCGACCCACGGCCGCCGACGACGAGGGTTTGGCAACGGCGGCCTACCAGCGGTTCACCGAGCTGAAGAAGGAAGCGAAGACCGTCGTCGCGGAGCGGACCCGGGCCCTCGAAGAGGCGATGGTGGTGGGTCGGCGCTGGAGCGGCGAGGAGTTCCGGCGGCTGTTCGTGCGGCACCCCCTGATGTGGCAGTTGGCGCATCGGCTGCTGTGGGCGACGTTCGACGAGCGGGGAGCGGTCGCGGGGACGTTCCGCGTGGCCGAGGACCGCACCCTCGCCGACCTCGACGACAAGACCTTCGCGCTCGACGCGGCGGCGACGGTGGGAGTGGCCCATCCGTGGCACTTCGCCGGTGACCGGGCGGCGTGGACGACGGTGTTCGCCGACAATGCCGTCATCCAGCCGTTCCCCCAGCTCACCCGGGAATTGATCGGCCTGTCCGAGGCCGAGGCGGACGCCGGGTTGGAGTCCTTCGTCGGCAGATCCGTCGAGGGGCGGAAACTGTTCGCGCTGGCCGCTCAGGGCTGGCGGCGCTGCGACGGGGCGCACCACAGCGCGGTGCTGCGCGACTGGCCCGGCGACCGCACCGTCGAAATCGAGTACTCCCCCGGCTTCCACTGGCAGGACCGGGACGCGGCCCAGAAACTGACCGGCATCCGGGTCTGGACGACCAGCATCACGCCGGCCGGATCAGCCTGGTCCGACCAGCCCCGGCCCGCGGATCCGGCCAGGTTCACCGACCTCGACCCGATCGCCAGTTCGGAGGTCGTACGCGACCTGCGCTTCCTGGTGCGCTGACCGCCCCGGCAGCGGGTTGGCACCGGAAGACAACGGATCCGGCGCAGGATCACGCTGACGTGACGCGGCGGGCCGTGGACCCCGCCGAGGGCGTCCAGGCATATCTGATCTGGTCCTCGGTGACCTGGCCAGACCGGCCTGCGGGCCTTCGGTCATGGCCACCGCGATCGCGTGGTTGAGCATGGCCATCGGCTCGATCAGGTCGCTGTCCCACCGGTTCCGGTCCTGCTCGGCCAGCGGGATCAGACCCCTCGGCGTCGGTGCGGGTAGCGCGGCAGGCATCGGTCAGCAACACACTGTCTTGATCCTTTCATGGTCAGGCGGGCAGCGCGCCTCAGGTCCGCGCGTTTGCGTCTGTTCCCTTGACGCCGCCATCGTCAGATGGGCTCGACGAAAAGGCTCTAGGATTGAGACAAGATCCCAAACTGACCTGCGAATAGTCCTCACAGTAAGGATGGGCGGTCATGGACCCGGATTCAGACGACGACGAGAATCTCAGCCCCGAGCAACAGGAAGTGCAGAACAGGCTCCTGCAAGCTTTCGAGAGGGTGGGCACGATCTCGATGGCGCTCGACCATGTTGCGCATCTCCTGAATCCCGACAATCCATACACTCCAGCCACGAACACACCGCCAGTGAGGGCTCTACTGGATGAGGTGAAGCCCGGCAAAACTGTCGAGACGCGCCGAGAGGCCATGCTCAAGCTTCAGGAGAAACTGACTGTGGCCACCAAGGAATACGAAAGGGCAACGAAAGAGGCGGAGAAGTTGTCCTGATCATCGGAACAGCGGACGCTCCCACCCGGCAAACCGGGTGGGAGCGTCCGGGTGAGCGCTGGCTGTTACCGGAGCTGGTAGGCGCGGGTCACGATCTGCTCGACGGTGTTGCCGTCAGCGTCGGTGGCCTGCACCCGCAGCGACACGAACCCGTTGGTCGCGGCCAACCTCGGGTGCCGGACGGTGGCCTCGTACTGTCCCGTCCGCTTCCGGTCGACGTCGGCGAACTGCCAGGTCGCGCCGTCGTCGTAGGAGACCCACAGCTTCGTGTCCCGGATCGCCGGCCCGGACAGCCCCTTCGGGTGCCGGACCGTCAGGTCGATGTCGAACCGGGAGCCGGCCCTGGCCCGGTTGTCGAGGTCGACATCCACGTCGTAGTCGACCGACAGCATCGGCATGATCTGCCGGGCGTCCGCGCGCTGCGAGTGGAAGGTCCAGGCGGTGTTGACCTTGGTGGAGGTCGTCCACCAGGAGTCTTCCCTCGCCACGTCGAGCGTCACCCGGTACTCGGCCCGCTCCGGCACGGCCGGGAAGGCGAACGTAGCGAAGTTCGCAGTTCCGAGAAGCTCACCGTTGCGGTGGACGGTGGCGCGGACCTTGTCGGTCTGGATGACGTGCGGCTGCTGCCTGTGGTCGGCTCCGACGTCGAGCATCGCCGAGGACTGGACCACTACCAGGTCGTTGTCGCGGAACGCCGCGTCCGTCAGGTCCGCGGGCAGGGCCGTACGGGCCACGGACTTGTTCCAGGTCGGGGAAAGCCGCTGCCCCGGGCGCAGCACCTTGACCGTCTCGATCAGTTCCGACCCACCCAACGCCCACACCGGACCGAGCTTCGTGACCTGCCCGGTCCGCAGACCGGCGCTGACATACTCGGTCCGGGTCGACGGCATGATCAGCCGGTCGATGGCGCCGTACGCCGTGGCCTGTCGCGGTGCCCAGATGAACCGGAACTGGCCGCCCTCGGTGCCGTTGGCCGAGGCGTGGTAGGAGGTTCGCAGGGTGGCCAGGTCGTTGTCCCGGACCCGGTACCGCTGGTTCGCCGGCAGGCCGCCCTTCTCCACCTGGAGCAGGTCATAGGAGTACGGGCTGACCGCCACCCCCTTGAACTCGACCGTGACCCGGTCACGACGCAGGAGCTCGAGCAGCTGCCCACCCTGCTCGCCGGAGAGGGTCATCGCCGGGATCGCGGTGGGTGTGCGGGTCCAGAAGTCGATGCCCCAACGCTCGGGAATGTTGTTGTAGACGATCACGGCTGACGCGCCCGCGGCGACCGCGTTGGCGAGTTGCTGGTCGGGAGAGATGGCGGCACTACGCTTGACCAGCGCGGTCTTGCCCCGCACCGCGAGCCCGGCGTACTCCTGGGAGGTGCCGGTCCCGGCCGACACCACCTGAAGGCGCCTGGTGCCGTCGAACCGCACCGAGCCGCCGTTACCGGCGAAGTAGGCAGCGTCGTCCAGCGACATCGCATTCCGGCCGACGACCCGCGCGGCCAGGTCGGGCGCGGTCAGCGTCCAGCCGGCGTACGCCTCCAGGTTGTCGTTGGTCTGCTCCGTGGGGATCGAGTAGAGGGAGGTCTCGCCACCCGCCCACATCTCGAGGCCGTACCGGTTCTGCTGGTCACTGCTGAAGCTGTTGAAACCGAGCCGAGCACGGTCGGTCTTCGTGGGCTTCGGCGTCCGCATGCTCACCGAGTTGGCCTTACGCCCGTCGAAGGTGATCGTCCGGTCGCCCTTGACCGACACGTTCGGCAGGATGCCCTGGGTGTACTCCCAGAGCCGGTTGTACTCCGGGCTCACGTCGGAGATCCCCGCGTGGAGGGTGTACTCACCAGCCGGCAGGGACAGTGCGATCGTCCCGTCCACATCCGGGTGCAACACTTCGGGCAGGGCGAGTCGCCCGAGGTCGAAGAGTCGCACCTCCGACGTGGCGAGCGCGGGCGCCGCGCCGTCCCGGCCGATGACCTTGATCTTTACCGCGAACCGCTCCACGTCCCTGACCAGACCGACGGCGGTGGAGACGACGGTCGTACCGTCGGCGGAGACGCCGGCCAGGTGGGCGCTGTAGGTGCCGGTCGCGACACCGGTGGGCGTCATGGTCACCGGCACGGTGGCGGTGCCCTTCGCCGGCACGGTAACCGTCTCGGCATCGAGGCTCAGCAGCCCGGCGGGCAGTCCGGCGCCCCGCAGAGACAGGGCCAGGGTGACCGGCTGGTCGCCGTCGTTGGTGTACGTCACCTGCTTGACCACCGGCGCGGTGGCATCCCACTGCACGATGCCGTAGTTGACCACGCCGGTGCCGAACACGTTCTGTTGGACGGCGCGGGACACGTCCACCCGACCCGCACCCTGGCTGAACGCCGGGTCGCTGGTGTGTGCCTTCGCGGTGCTGACCAGGTGGGCCTTGAGCCGCTCGGCGGTCCAGTCCGGATGCTGCTGGGCGAGGATCGCGGCAGCGCCGGCGACGTGCGGGGTGGCCATCGACGTGCCACTGGCCGAGGTGTGGTGCGGGTCGACCGGCTTGCCCATCGAGGTGCCGGCGGCCCGGGCGGCGACGATGGCCACCCCGGGTGCGGTGATCTCGGGCTTGATCGCACCGTCGCCGAGCCGCGGGCCACGGCTGGAGAAGTCGGCGATGTCGTCCGCGTCGTCGACCGCGCCCACGGTCAGCGCAGCGTCGGCCGTGCCCGGGGAGCCGAGGGTGCTCGCTCCGCTGCGGCCCTCGTTGCCGGCGGCGATGGTGAAGAGGGCCCCGGTCTCGGCGGTCAGCTCGTTGACGGCCAGCGCCATCGGGTCAGTGCCGTCGGTCCCCTGGCCGCCGAGGCTCATCGAGATGATCTTGGCACCGGAGCGGGCCGCCCATTCCATCCCGGCGATGATCTCGGAGTCCGAGCCCGTACCGCCGTCGCTGAGCACCTTGCCGATCAGCAGTTGTGCGCCGGGTGCCACCCCCTTGTGCTTCCCACCCGAGGCCGAACCGGAGCCGGCGATCGTCGAGGCGACGTGGGTGCCGTGGCCGTGTCCGTCCTTGACCTCCTCGCCGGCGATGAAGCTCCGACTGTCGACGATCTTCCCGGTGAAGTCCGGGTGGTTCGGGTCGATGCCGGTGTCCAGCACCGCGACCTTCACCCCGGTGCCGTCGAAACCCGCCGCCCAGGCGCCAGGCGCGCCGACCTGGGGCACGCTCACGTCGAGCAGCGCCTTGGCCTTGCCGTCCAACCAGACCCGGTCGATGCCGCCGGCGAGCTGGGTACGCGCGGTACCCGCCTGCGGGCCGTCGTCGTCGATGGCCTCCCAGAACGACTCCGCCTGCTTCTTGTCCGCTGCCATCGCCGCGCCGTTGATGCTGGTCAGCGGCCGGAGCGCCTGGCCGCCGGAGGGGGCCGCCGCACGTGTTGCGACGCCGTTGCCCCGGTAACGCACGATCAGCGGGATCGACCCGGTACGGGCGTCGTCGTACCCCTGCTCGATCAGACCGGTCACGTTGAACAGCCGCCGGTCCAACCGCCCGGCGGTGATCAGCGCCTGGGCCTCCCTGGGCAGGACGTAGATGTCCTTGCCGACGGTGGTGATGGTGGTTCTTCCGTTCGAACCCTCCTGCCCGTTCACTGCCACCGCAGTCGGCTGGTTCGCGCCGCTCGTCACCGTGACGACGTCACCGGTGAGCAGAGTGACCTGGCTGGTCGTCTGTGCCGATCGGGGGACGGTGGTCACACCGCCTTCAGTGGTCGGCGGCTTCCCGTGGGCTGCCGCACCGCCGCCTGTCGCGACGAGCGCGGCAGCGACGGTTACGCCGAGCAGCGTCCGTCTACGCCATACCCGCATCTCATTGACTCCCATCTATGGCCACCGTTGGTGCCTGGTGATCAAACAGCCTGGTCAATGTCTGGCCGGCGGCGCTACGGTCCAGCCTGGCGAGCACCGGACATGTCGGGTCTTCGCCACGCGTCGATGTCACGGAAGGGTTCGCCCCGCTGCCTGATCGCACATGCGGAGTCCCTGGTCAGCGGGCCGATGGCGTAACCGAGACTGGTGCGACGCACAGCGGCACGTGGGAGGGGCGAGATGCTAGGTGGGTTCGGCATTGACGAGCGCGAGGAGGCGGTCTATGCCGAGATCCTCCGCCGCCGCCAGACAACCGTCACCGAGGTGTCGGACGCTCTCGGCATCGATCCCGCCACCGTCGGCGACTGCCTCGCCAAGCTCGCCTCACTCGGTCTGGTCACCGGCCACGACAGCGGGCTGCACACGGCGGTGGCCCCGGACGTCGGACTCGGCGCACTGATCGTGCAACGTCAGGCCGAGCTGCAACGGGTCCACGGCAGGCTGGCGGAGCTGGTCGCGGTGTACCGCACCGGCTCGTCCTGGCCGGCCGGTCAGGTGGAGACGATCACCACGCCCGAGCAGCTCGCCACCTGGATCGACACCATGGAACGGGGGGCCCAGACGGAGATCCTGGCGTTCTTCCGACCGCCGTACATCCTGAATCCCGATCTCGAGACCTTCAGCAGGTTCGCGCCGACGTACCGCTACGTCTACGAACGCAGCGCCTTCGACGACTCCCGGGTTCCCGAGGAGATCAGCGGATTCCTGCGGAGCGGCTACGAGATCAGGATCGCGGACGCCCTACCGAACAAGATGATAATCATCGACCGGCAGGCCATCCTCCTGCCGATGCGGCTCGACCAGACGAGCATGCACCCCGGTTTCCTGCTGATCCGCGGCGAGTCTCTGGTCCGGATGCTGGTCGACCTGTTCGAGCGGGTGTGGACGGCGGCGACACCGCTCCGGGTCACCGCCGCCGGCCTTGCCGACGGCGTACCGGCGATGGACGAGGTCGACATCCTCCTGCTCACGATGCTGCTGTCCGGGCTGCCGGACAAGACCGTCGCCGCCCGGCTCGGCACCAGCGAACGCACGGTGCAACGCCGGCTCCGACGCCTGATGGAGTTGACCGGAGCCAACAGCCGGATGCAACTCGGCTGGTACGCCGCCCGATCCGGCCTCATTCCGGCCTGAACGCCACCCACCCGGCCCGAATATCGGGAGAAGTCACTGCCAAGGCGTGCTCCGCCACGGCCGGCAGGGAGGCGCGGTCAGGATCCCGTGAGTGGGACGCCAGCCTCCACCGATGACGAGAAAAACGGGCGTGTCGGCCCGGCGAGTCCTTCACATCCGCGTGGAATCAGCGGGAAACGCGGAAATTCTTTCATCTATACATCTGAATACATCACCGCCTAGCATCACCTCCGACCAGATCAACCTTCCCGGATCTCTGCACCACCCCGCATCGGATCCGGGTGTCAGGAGAGGGACGACTGATGACACTCCCCCGCCTGTCCAGGCGCCACTGGCGTCTGGGCGTCGCAATGGCCGCGGCCACCGCCGCGGTGGCGTTCGGCACTCCAGCGACAGCCGCTCCCGCCGAGGGGCAGATCCTCCAGGCCGGCGGCGCCACCGCAGTCTCCGGCTCGTACATCGTGGTGTTCAAGGACACCGCGGTGCCCCGGGCCGAGGTCACCGGCAACGCCCGCACCCTGGCCGGTCGGCACGGCGGCACCGTCGCCCGGACCTTCCAGAACACGGTACGCGGGTTCGAGGCCCGGATGTCCGACACACAGGCCCGGCGGCTGGCCGCCGACCCGTCGGTGAAGTACGTCGAGCAGAACCACGTCATGCGGATCTCCGGTACGCAGACCCCCACCCCGTCGTGGGGACTGGACCGCAGTGACCAGCGCGACCTGCCGCTGAACAACTCCTACACCTACCCGAACAACGGCTCCGGCGTCCGGGCGTACATCATCGACACCGGCATCCGGTTCTCGCACAGCGACTTCGGTGGCCGCGCGGTCACCGGCTTCGACTCGGTCGACGGCGGCGCGGCCGACGACTGCAACGGCCACGGCACCCACGTCGCGGGCACCGTGGGCGGCACCGCGTACGGCATCGCTAAGAACGCCACCCTGGTCGGCGTCCGGGTCCTCGACTGTGGGGGCAGTGGCACGTACGCCGGGGTGATCGCGGGCATCGACTGGGTCACCGGCGACCACGACCCCGGTGAGCTGGCGGTGGCCAACATGAGCCTCGGCGGCGGCAAGGACCAGGCCGTCAACGACGCGGTCACCGCCTCCATCGCCGACGGCGTCAGCTACGCCATCGCGGCCGGCAACGAGTACTCCGCCGACGCCTGTAACGTCTCGCCGGCCAGCACCCCCAACGCGATCACCGTGGGGGCGACGACCAGCACCGACGCCCGGGCCGACTACTCCAACATCGGCACCTGTCTGGACATCTTCGCCCCGGGCTCGTCGATCACCTCGGCGTGGCACACCGGCGACAGCGCCACCAACAACATCAGCGGCACGTCGATGGCCGCCCCGCACGTGGCCGGTGCCGCCGCGCTGGTGCTCGCCGCCAACCCGTCGTACACCCCGCAGCAGGTCCGCGACAAGCTCGTCAACGACGCGACCAACGGCAAGGTCACCAACCCGGGCACCGGCTCACCGAACAAGCTGCTCTACGTCGGCAACATCAGCACGCCGACGCAGGACTTCGCCATGTCGGTGTCGCCGACCTCCGGAACGGTCAACCCGGGCAGCTCGGTCACCGCGACCGTCGGCACCACCACCACGGTCGGCAGCGCGCAGACGGTGACGTTCTCCGCCAACGGCCTGCCCGCCGGGGCGACAGCGAGCTTCAGCCCGTCGTCGGTCACCTCCGGTAACTCCGCCACGATGACCCTCTCCACCACCGGCGCCACCGCGCCGGGCACCTACCAGGTGACCGTCACCGGCACCGGCACGGTCACCACCCAGACCGCGTCGTACACGTTGACGGTGAACGGACCGCCCGGCTGCTCGCAGACCAACGGCACCGATGCCAGCATCGGCGACAACACCACGGTCGAAAGCTCGATCACCATCAGCGGCTGCTCCGGCAACGCCTCCGCCACCAGCACCGTCAACGTGGACATCGTCCACACCTACATCGGTGACCTGGTCGTCAGCCTCGTCGCCCCCGACGGCTCCGCCTACGTCCTGCACAACCGCACCGGCGGCTCCACGGACAACATCAACCAGGCCTACACCGTCAACCTCGCCAGCGAGGCCGCCAACGGCACCTGGAAGCTGCGGGTGCAGGACGCCGCCTCCGGCGACACCGGCTACCTCAACACCTGGACGCTCAACCTGGTCGGCGGGACGCCCCCGGGCTGCACCGGCACGAACGGCACCGACGTCAACGTCCCCGACAACACCACGGTGGAGAGCCCGATCACCATCAGCGGCTGCTCCGGCAACGCCTCCGCCACCAGCACCGTCGCCGTGAACGTCGTCCACACCTACATCGGTGACCTGGTCGTCAGCCTCGTCGCCCCCGACGGCTCCGCCTACGTCCTGCACAACCGCACCGGCGGCTCGACCGACAACATCAACCAGACCTACACCGTCAACCTCTCCTCCGAGGCCCGCAACGGCATCTGGAAGCTGCGGGTCCAGGACGCCGCCTCCGCCGACACCGGCTACCTCAACACCTGGACGCTGACGCTCTAGCAGCAGCGGCACCACCAGCGCACCCCCACACCGGGGCCCCGGCTGAACTCCAGTCGGGGCCCCGACCTTCCATTGCCGACCCACACACAACCAGGCATCCGCCGCCACCGGGCGCACGCGCCCCTTGCCGTCGTACCCGTCGAAGAAACCGGCCCAGGACCGGGGCATACCAGCCGCACCGGGAACGTAGGGCACGTGATCCACGAGCTCGGCGGCCTCGGCCAAGGGCACGTTCGGCAGGTGCCGGGCGAGCTCGCGCGCTCGCCGCGGCGCGTGGCAGCGGCGAGTGCCACACGGCGTCGACCGGCACGCCGGCGAGCCGTTAGCAGGCTCGCCTGCCGGCGCCCGACGTCGGTGAGCTCACCGAACGCGTCCGCCGCACCGTGTCGTGCCACGTAGAGATGTCGGGTTGGTATGAGAGCAACCTATTGGGATCCGGGCTCCGCGCCACGCGCGATCCCCAGGGTCGAGAGCAGGTCCTCGTGAAGCTCCATCCAGACGGCGTGGCAGGAAGCCACGCCGACGCCGGCCACCCACTGCTGCTGCCCCTCGCGGGCGCGTGCCAGGGCTGCGGAAAACCGCTCGTCGTAGCCGCCGAACCGTGCCAGGGCGTTGGCGAGGCCGCCCACCAACTGTCTCAGGTCGCCGGCGAGCGCGGAGAGTTCGTCCAGCACGCGGGCGTCCCACTCCGGGTCACTGTGATCGTTGACCGCGAGCCGGTCATCCGCGTCGGGACGCAACTGCCAGTCGGTGCACGCGCGCACCAGCCGCGCGTTCAGGGGCCGGAATCCCCGGTGCGCCTCCTCAACAGTGGCCCGGGCCCCGGATTTGTCCAGTTCCTCGGCGAGCCTTCTGGCGTCCTCGGCCCGGCCCCGCTCGGTCAGCGTCCATCCGCTGGTGCCTGCGAACCCGACGTGTGTCACCCACCCGTAGGCCTCGTTGTCCTGGAGCAGCTCGGAGACCTGGTGTTGGTCGACGCCGGTGCGATGGGCGACCGCGACGTCGTCGGCTAAGCCGGTCACCCGTACGGCGTGCAGGACCAGCAGGCCCGGCGGCGAACACCATTGCGCCGATGAGGCGTGCGACATGGGCCTGAGCATCCAGGCTCACGCTCCGGACGTCAACGCCGGGCAGATGCGGGAAGAGATGACCAAGCCGGCCGTAGCGCAACCGCAGCCAGTAGCGTGTCGGAGGGATGCCCGGCAGCACGTGGGCGACGGCAGTCAGCGGGTAGGGAGAAGCCGGTGCTGGAGAAGCGGTGCTGACAGACCTGGCTGTCGCCGATCGCGCGACCTCAGGTGGCAAGGCCGCCCCGCTCGCCCGACTCCTCCTGTCCGGACTGCCGGTACCGCCCGGGTTCGTGGTGCCGACCCGCGCCTACCAGGAGGCGGTGGCCGGCCTCGACCTCACCGGCGCCATCCGTCACGGGGCCGACGCCGCGCGCCTGCTGGTCGAGCGGGCAACCCTCTCCCCCGCGTTGGTTGACGAGATCTCCCGTGCGCTCACCCGGATCACCGGCCCGTCAGGCGGGTACGTCGCCGTACGTTCCTCGGCGACCAATGAGGACGACGCTGACGTTGCGGCGGCGGGGCAGCATGACACCTTCCTGGGCGTCCGCGGGCCCGACCAGGTGGCCGATGCGGTACGCGGGTGCTGGGCCTCACTGTGGTCTGAGCGCGCCGTCGCGTACCGGCGACGGCAGGCGGGAGACGTGCACGCCGACCCGCCTGCGACCGCCGTGCTGGTGCAGCGTCTGGTGGAGGCCGACGTCGCGGGTGTGCTGTTCACCGGGAGGACCATCCGGATCGAGGCGTCGTGGGGGCTCGGCGAGCGGGTGGTGGGCGGCCAGGTCACCCCGGATTCCTGGGTGGTGTCCGACAACACTGTTGCCCGCCGGGCGATCGGCGCCAAGGACACCCGGATGGACCGGGTGGGCACGCAGGTTGTCATGCGCGAGGTGCCGACCGCCGACCGGGAGCGTCTCTGCCTTGCCGACGACGTCGTACTCCACCTCGCGCGACTGGGCCGCGAGATCGAGGACCTGCTTGGCAGACCACAGGACGTCGAGTGGGCTATCGCCGACGGTCGGGTCTGGATCCTGCAGGCCCGCCCGGTCACGGCCGCCCTTCCGACCGCGCGGGCCGCACCGTCCGGCCGTGCTTCGGACAACAACTCGTTGACCGGTACGCCCGGAAGCCCCGGACTCGCCGCGGGACCGGCGCGCGTGGTGCGTGGCCCGGACGACTTCGCCGAGGTACGGCCCGGCGACGTGCTCGTGTGCCGGACCACGGACCCAGCGTGGACCCCGCTGTTCGGTGTGGTGGCCGCAGTGGTCACCGAGACCGGCGGCCTGCTCTCGCACGCCGCGATCGTGGCACGCGAACTGGGCCTGCCCGCTGTGTTGGCGGTCCCGGACGCGATGACGGCGCTGCCCGACGGCGCGACGGTCGAGGTGGACGGGAGCACCGGCCGGGTCGTGCTGACCGGGGGCAGTAAGACGTGCCGACCGAGGCGGACGCATCGCCACGAGGTTGAGGAGCATCTTTTCGGACCGGAGGGCGATCCGCACAACCCCCGAGGCTGCCGCCAAAGTGCGCGACGGCGCCCGCCCGAACCACGGGCGGGCGCCGTCGCGCAGGCGGTCCGCGTCACGTTCTCGATCACCTGGCCTGCCATCCATGCGGCCCGGAGCTCGACGCCCCGGACTCCGGCAGGTCAGCCGACCGGTGGGGCCGTCCAGGAGAACCGGATCAGCTCCCGCTCGGTGGCGGCGAGGTGGGCGGTCACGGCCAGCCAGGCCCAGGCGTACCGGTCCGGATCGGGATCGGTGAGCCGACCGAACACGTCCCGGCCGCGCCGGCCGGACTCGTCGGCGAGCGTGGTGGCCACCGCGGCGGCGGTCGTGAAGCCGGCGCGGCGCAGCGGACCGGCCAGCCCGGTGCCCTCGCCGCGGGCCGCCTCGGCGACGGCGCGGCGACCGCCGGAGACGGCCAGCTCCACCAGCCGGCGAACCCGCCACAACGGGGACTCCGCAACCGCGTCGGCGCCGACGGCGAGAACCGGTTCGGTCATCGTGGCCTGGTCGCGCGGTGGTAGGTGGCCGCCCTGGATCTCGTCGTAGCCGAGGTCCGCCCGGCCGTGCCAGTCTGCCGGCAGCCGCAGCGTCGTGACGGCGCCGGGCACCGGGCCGACCGCGAGCGGGTGCAGCGTGCTGGCGCGGTCCGGATCGAGCCGGCCGACCACCCGGATCCGCAGGCCCGGCCGGGAGGCGAGCCGCCGCAGGTTGGCCAGGTGGGCCAGCATCGGATGGGAGTTGACCGGCACCAGCCGGATCACCGGCCCGTCCGGTACCGGCGCCCGGTCCGGCCCGGCGTCGGTGCCGGGGGCCAACTCGCGGGCCAGCACCTGGTCACCGACGGCACCCACCACCATCAGGTCACAACCGACCAGCGCGGTCCCGGCCCGGACCGGGTCCTCCGGGTCGTCGGCGGCGAGTTGGGCGGTCACCACCTCGGCGAGCGGGCGGGCGAACAGGTCCGCCAGCGGTCCGCTGGACCAGTCGATCCCGGCGAGCATGGTGGCCCGGACCCCCTTGCCGGCACCGAGCCGGCCGTCCGGGGAGACGGTGGTGCCGCTGATCCGCAGGCCGCCGCGGGCCAGCACCGCGTGGTTGACCGCGACCGCGCCCATCTCGGTGACCGCCCGGGCGCAGTCCCGTGCCCGGTCCGGGCCGCCCGGCTTCACGTCACTGAAGGAGAGCCGGCGCCCGTCGGCGGCGACCAGGTGGGTTACCACCCCGGCGTACCCGGTCGCGCTGATCACCGGTTCCCGGCAGACGCCGTGGACCTCCAGCGTGCCGTCCGGCTGGTAGGCCCGGCGAAGGATGCCGACCAGCGCCGGATCGGGATCGCCGGCGGCCAGCCGGCCGGCCACGTACAGCAGGTCGTGCAGCACCTCGACCAGCTCGGCCAACCGGTGGCCGGCCTGTCGTCCCCGGTGCGCGCGCAGGCCACGCACCGCGCGCAGCGCGGCGCTCTCGGCCCGCGGCAGACCGGCCAGCCGGGCGCTGTGGGCGGCCCGCAGCAGTTCGGCCTGGGGAACCGCGCCGGCGGCCGGCGCACCGGCCGCGAGCACCGCGGCGGCTGCCCGCCACAGCGCGCCGGCGGCGGCCCGCTGCGCCTTCGTCGGTGCCGTGCCCCGGCCGGCACGACCGGCGTCCGCGCCAGCCGACTTTCCGGTTCCCCCGGTCCGGCTGGTGGTCGCGCCGGTTTGGTCCGTAGTGGCCGAAGCGGCGGTGGACGCCGGATCGGGGTGGGTGGCCGGATCGGCGACCGGGCAGGCAACCAGGACCGCGGTCCGGTGCAGGCAGCGGGGCGCCAGCAGGCAGCTGCACCGCGCCTGGTCCGGTTCGGTGACCGCGCCGGTCGGTCCAGGGCTCAGGGTGACCAGGGCCTCGGCACCGCAGTCGACCGACACGCCGCCGTCGACCCGACCGACGGGTACACCGGCCAGCCGTTCGACGGTGGCGTCCAGTCGCTTGTGCAGCCGAGGTGGCAGGGCCGCCACCGCCGCGGTGGCGACCCCCGGCAGCACCGGCGGCAACCGGTCGGTCTGCACGGCGGTGGGTGTGCTGTCCGTCAACGTGATCCTCCGCGGATGCGGTCGCCCACCCAGCGGGCGAGTTCGAGCGGGCTGAGAGCGGCGACCGGCATCCCGGCCGCGACGAGCTGCTCGGCGACCGGTACCGAATAGCAGGGCGCTCCCCTGTCGTTCAGCGCGGCGCAGCCGAGCAGGTGCACACCGGAGCTGGCCAGCGTGCGGACCTCGCCGAGCAGCCCGGCCAGCGGATAGCCCTCCTCGAAGTCGCTGACCACCGCCACGATGGTGCGGCTCGGCACGGTCACCAGCGAGCGGGCGTGGGCCAGCCCGGCGGCGATGTGCGTACCGCCGCCGACACGCACCTCCAGCAGCAGCGACAACGGATCGTCGACCCGGTCGGTCAGGTCGACCACCTCGGTGGAGAAGGCGAGGAAGTGGGTCGACAGGGTCGGTACCCCGCCCAGCACGGCGGCCGTCAACGCCGACCACACCACCGACGCCTCCATCGAGCCGGACACGTCGACCACCAGCACCAGCCGCCAGTCGGCCTCCTTGCGGGTCCGGGTGTTGAAGACCGGACGTTCCGGCACCACCACCGTCCGGCCGTCGCCGAGCCGCCGGGTGTGCTGCAGGTTCGCCCGCAGCGTACGGGCGAGGTTGATCCGGCCGCCGGGACGGTGGGTCGGACGCGGGTTGGTCAGCCCGGTCAGCGCCGGACGCACCTGGGTGGCCAACTGCTTTGTCAGTTCCTCGACCAGCCGCCGGACCAGTGGCCGCAGCTTGGCCAGGTGCCCCTCCGGCAGACCACCGGCCAGGGACAACACCGAGGTCAGCAGCTCCATCGAGGGGCGTACCGCGGCCGGGTCGAGTTCGGTGAGCACGTCGGTACGGCCGTTCTCGGCCGCCCGGGCGATGACCTCCTCGCGTACCGCGGTGCCGAACAGCGCCTCGAGTTCGTCGGCCCACTCGCGCGCGGTCGGGAAGGAGACTTCCTGGCCACCGCCGGCCGCCTGGCCGAGGTCGGTGGCGCCCTCGCCCTGGCCCGCCCCGTACAGCTCGTCCAAGGCGCGGGCGTAGCGGCGGGCGTCGGCCGGCAACCGGTCGGGTTGGCGGCCGAGCAGCAGCCGCCACCGGTCGGTGGGGGTGAGCTGGTCACTCGGCGTATCCGGCACGGATTCGACGTCGGCGGAGCCGGTCGGCGAGTCCGGCCCGGTCTCGCCCGCGGCGGAGCCGTCCGGCGTGCCGAGGATCGGTATGTCGCGGGCGATCAGGGCGGCCCGACCGGCCAGGTCGGCGGCGGTCCAGCGGGCCAGCAGCTCGGGCGGGGCGGACAGGGCCAGATCGAGCCGGTCGCCCAGCCGCTCGGCAACGGTGTCCAGCAGCCGACCCCGGGCCGCCGGGGTGAGCACGTCGAACCCGCCACGCAGCGCCGGCAGCCGGTCCAGGAACTCGGGGTCGGTGAGCCGCTCGATCCGCTCCAGCAGCGGGTCCAGCGCGGCCGGGGCGGACTGCAGCAGCGGGTGCGTCGCGGTGAGCAGACCTCCGAGCAGCCGGTGCAGGTGGCGCCGGGTGTCCGGTCCGGTCGCCGCGTCGATCCAACCGGCCACCCGGGTGCCCAGGACCTCCGTCGGAGTCAGGTCGAGCAGCACCCGGGCGGCCAGAGCGGCGCCCTGGATCAGCGGCGAACCGGCCCGGGCCAGGTAGCCGAGCGCCTCGTCCAGGCGCAGGCCGATCCGATCCTCGCCGGCCCGGACCGCGAGGGCCACCAGCGCGGCGGCGTCGGCTGCGGCGTCGCTGCCGGCCAGGCCGGGCAGCCCGCGGACCGCCGCGTCCAGCAGCACGACGGCCAGCTCGGCCGCACGGGCCCGGCCATCGGCGGTGGTACCGGGCAGGTGTTCCCGGCGCAGCGCCTCCAGCAGGTCCAGTGCGGCCAGCAGGTCGGGCAGCGTGCCGGTGCCCGGCAGCACCGTGGTGGCCAGTTCGAGCCGGTCGGTGACCAGCTCGGGCAGGTCGCAACGGGCAGCGTCGCGTAGCCCGGTGAGCAGCTGCCCGGCGGTGGGGCCACCGTCGGCGGCCTCCCGGCGGAACCGCTCCCGCAGGGTGCCGGCCGCGGCCAGCGCCGCAGTCACCCCGCGTACGCCGACCAGGTCCAGCCGGGCCGCCACGGACGGCGTCCAGGCCAGTTGCCAGCGGGCGGTCAGGGCGGCAGCATCGCCGGTGCCGGAGACCGCGATCGACTCGCCGTAGCCGACGCCGCAGAGTTGCAGGCGTTGCAGCAGGATCTCCCGTCGCCCGTCCAGCTCGGTACGCAGTGGGTCCAGCCGGACCTCGCGGGACTTCGGGCTGTCCGGGTTGGGCAGCCGCAGCGCGGTGAGTTCCGCCTCGACCGCGGGACCGAGGCCGGACCGCGGCGTGCCGGGGGCGATCCGGCCCCGTTCGGCGCCCACCAGCACGGTCTCCAGCGCCCTGGCCAGCGCACGGCCACGGCCGAGCAGTTCACCCTGGCCGAGCACGGTGGTCACCGCCTCCAGCACCTCGCCCCGGCCGGGGGCGGGCAGGTCCCGCAGCCGGGCCAGGTCGCCGGCCAGCCGTACCGTCTCGGCGGCCTCGCCGGTGCCGGCGGTGTGCCCGGCCGAGCGGAGTTCCCGGCACAGGTCGGTGACCGCCCGGGCGGCGGCGGCCCGGATCCGTTCCGGGTCGCCGGCAGCGGTGAAGACGGACTGCTGCCAGCGCGGGTCGCGGATCCCGGCCGGATAGCCGGACCGGGAGTCGAGCAGGTCGAACGCGTACGGCACCAGCGAGGTGACCGCCGTGCTGCCGCCCTTGGTGGCCGGCCCGTGGGTCGTCACGGACCGGACCGGACCCGTCGGGGTGGCGTCGCCGGCCCCGTTGACCGTCCGGGCGGGGCCGGCGACGGTCGACGAGGCGGCGAGCAGGGCCGGGGCGTGGAAGGCGCCGATGACGGCGGCGACCCGCCGGCCGTCTGCGCCGGCCTCGGCCAGCACCCGGCGCATGTGCCGCTCGCGGGCCAGGTCCCGGGCCGGTATGCCGTCACCGCCGGCGCTGTCGGTACGCATCGCCCAGCCGACGCCGAGGGCGGCCCGACGGACCGCCTCGGGCGGGCTGCCCGGAGCGCGTACCTCGACCACCCGGTCCCACAGGTCGTCGCCGTCCCGGCCGGTGCCGCTGGCCCTCAGGGCTGCGGCGTAGCCGGACCGGCGCAGGCCGGGCACCGGCTCACCGGCGTCCGGGGCGCAACCGGCGGTCGGCTCGGAGTCGGCAGTCGGCCCGGAACCAGCAGCCGGGTCGGAGTCGGCGGCTGGGTCGGTGGTCCAGCCGGAGTCGGCCAGCGGCAGGTCGCAGCAGACCACCTCGACGCCGCGCTGCCGGGCCCAGCGGATCGCGGCCAGTTCGGGGGAGAAGTCGGCGAACGGATAGAAGCCCATCGGCCCGTCCGCGCCGTGGCTGCCGACCAGGGCCAGCGGGGCCCGGGCGGCCGGGTCGGACAGGTACGGCAGCCAGCGCTGGAAGTCGGCCGGCAGCTCGATACAGACCACCTCGGCCGCGGCGGCGTCGAGCAGCGCCGGGACCACCGCCGCCAGGGCCGGGCTGTGGTGCCGCACCCCGATCAGGTACGGCCGGACCGCACCGGCGAGCGTGTCGACCACGGCTCGCGGGTCGACCGGCGTCGAATCAGCCGTCGACGGGCCGGCGCCCACCGGACCGGCCGTACCGGTCGACGTGCTGGCGATGGTCGTCACCGGAGGCTCTCCCGCAGGTCCCAGAGCCGGCGCCACATCGCCGAGCCGTCCTCGGCGCGGCGGCGGACCGGGCCGTCCCAGTAGCCGAGCAGCCGCGCGTGGTCGTTCTGATCGTCCTTGCGGACCACGCCGAGCAGGTGCCCGGGCACCAGGTCGAGCGCGTCCCCGCCGGGCAGGTACGCGGCGGCCAGGCCGAGCGACGCCGCCACCTGCACCGCCTCGGCGGTGGACATGACCGTGCCGGGCCGTTCCACGTCCCAACCCTCGCCCGACCGGCCGGAACGCAGGTCACGGAACACGGTGACCAGGGCGTCCAGCACCGCGTCGTCCACGGTGTACGCCGCGCCGGCACGCTGCACGGCGGCGGTGGCCTGCCGACGGACCAGGTCGGTCTCGGTGTCCACGTCCGAGATCGGGTGGATGGTCTCGAAGTTGAACCGGCGCTTGAGGGCCGAGGACATCTCCGAAACGCCCCGGTCCCGCAGGTTGGCGGTGGCGATCACGGTGAACCCGGGCACCGCGCGGATCAGGCCACCCTCGGTGCCGCTCAGCTCCGGCACGTTCATCCGCCGGTCGGACAGGATGGACACCAGCGCGTCCTGCACCTCGGGCAGGCAGCGGGTGACCTCCTCGATCCGGACCACCCGGCCGGTGCGCATCGCGGTCAGCACCGGCGAGTCGACCAGCGCCTGCGGGGTCGGGCCCTGGGCGAGCAGCAGGGCGTAGTTCCAGCCGTACCGGAAGGCATCCTCGGTGGTGCCGGCGGTGCCCTGCACGGTCAGCGCGCTGGTGCCGCTGACCGCGGCTGCCAGCAGCTCGGACAGCATGGACTTGGCGGTGCCGGGTTCGCCGACCAGCAGCAGGCCCCGCTCACCGGCCAGGGTGACCACGCACCGCTCGACCAGGCTCCGCTCACCGACGAACTTCGCCGGGATGGTCATGCTGGCCGGCAGTTCGGTGCCGTCCGGGCCGGTACGCCGGTCGGCGGGCAGCTTCAACGCCTCGCCCTCGCTGCCCTGGATGAAGGTGACCACGGCGCGCGGGGTCAGCGCCCAGCCCGGCGGCCGGGCCCCGTCGTCGTACCCGGCCAGGAAGGCCAGCTCGTCGGCGTACCGCTGCTCGGCGGAGAGAACCTGGGCGGCGGTCTCCGATGCCGCGGTGGGGCGGACGTGTTCCGTCACGGTCACTGATATTCCTCGATCTCTCTCTGGTTCGGATGGGTGTTCGGCACAGAGGTCAGCGGCGGGTGCCACGGGTGGGCAGGTTGTCGAACCGGGGCCGGTCCCCGTCGCGAAGGCGTTGCCAGGCCCGTCGGTAGAGGTCGGCGGGCGGTTCGAACGGCACCGTCACGCCGAGCCCGGCCGTACCGTCGGGTGCGAGGTCGAACAGGGTGACCTTCCAGCCCTCGATCGGTGCCTGCCCGCTGCCTCGTTCCAGCCAGGGGCCGGGCAGGAACAGCGACCGGCCGGACCGGGACCGGCTGGCCTCGACGACCAGGTCGGTGCCGGCGAGTTCGGCGCGGGCCGCCTTCAGCCGGGCCGGCTTCCAGCCGGTCCACTTCGCCGTGTTGCGGTCGGTCGGGTCCGGCATCGCCAGCAGCATCAGGTACACCGCCGCCGCGTCGGCGCCCAGGCCGTGCTCCCCGGCCATCTCGGCGACCAGGTCGGGCACCGACCGGGTCGGGTCCTGCGGCCACCAGGTCCCGTCCGTCGCCCGTGCACCGCCGCCCGGCTCCCCCGGATCGCCGAGCAGCGCCGCGAACCGTGGGTCGCGGACCAGGCGCAGCGCCACCTCCATCGGGTACGGCTTGGCCGCGTCTGACCGCAGCGCCGGCAGGTACGGGTCCGTCCCGTCGGCGTCGAGCAGGTCCGGCCGCAGCGCGGGCGAGGGCTGGCTGTCCTGGGTGGCCAGAACGATGGCGCCGTACCGTTCCCAGCCCGGGCCGGTCTCCGACGGGTTGCCCGCCACCTGGCGGAACGCGGGCAGGGAGACGTACTGGTTGAGGTCGAGCAGCAGGCCGGGGTTGGCCAGCCGGTCCCGGATCACGGCCAGCGCGGCCGGCAGCACGGCCCGGCACGGGTCGCCGGCTGGCGTGTGGTGGGCGACCCAGGCCGCCAGGGCGACCGTGGAGCGCAGCACCTCACCGGTGAACCCCGCCGTCTGGCCGTCGACCTGCCGGGCCCGGTCGCCTCTGATCTCAAAGGCCAGGTCGGTGCTCAGCGCGACCGAACGGGCGGGGTCGAGCAGCGCCGGCAATGCCTTCGCGGGTTCCCAGCCGGTCCGGATCGCCCGCACCGCGTCGGCGAACAAGTGTTCGGGCACCACCACCCGGCGTCCCACCGCGGCATTCCAGACCGCCGCCGCGGCGGCGACGTCCGGACCTTCGGTCCACAACCGGGCCGGGTCGTCCGGCAGCAGCGCCGAGACCGCGGCCAGCCGGACCGCCGGACTGGCCTCGTACAGTATTTCGTAGGCCAGGTTGACCTCGCGGGCCTGCTTGATTCCGAGCGCCTTGCGCAATTCGGTCGGCGCGTCTTTCATCGAGTTCCCGTACAGAAGGCCGGCCAGCAGCAGCTTCCCGGCGGTGGGGGTGACGCCGGTCAGCTCGGCGAACCGCTCGGCCGCTTCCGGCCGCCAGGCGAGCGGGCCGCGCGCGGCCCGCTCGGTGAGGAAACCGGCCAGCCAGCCGACCGGCCGTTCGTCACCGACCGGCGCCGAGGACCGCACCGTGTACGGCTCGGGCACGGCGAACACGCCGGCCGGGTCGTGGTACAGCGCGTCGAAGAAGTAGCCGGTGCCCGTGCCGCTGGGGTTGAGGACGGCGATGAACGCCCCGTCGGGCAACGGCAGGATGCCCGGCCCGGGGTACCGGCGCGTGCCGTCGGGGTTGTACAGGTCGTCGTCCAGCAGGTGCAGGGAGAGCCTGCGCCACCGGGCCGGTTCGGCCATCGCGCTCAGGCCGAGCCGATCCAGCTCGGTGAGCAGGTCGCACAGCGTCTCCCGGTGTTCGTCCGGGGTGACCGCCACGACGGCCCGGTAGGCGACGGCCGCGACAGCGCCGAGCAGGTGCCACCAGTCCAGAGCGGCCGGCAGCGGCGGCCCGTCGAGGTGCAGCCGTACGGAGGGTTCGCCGCGGGTGGTGGCGGAGCGTTGGGCGGCGATCGCCTTCAACTGGGTGAAGGCGTGGGGCGAGTTGCCCGCCCTGCGGGCCGAGTACAGACCGTTCAGCGCCAGGTTGAGCTGCTCGTCGGTGGGTCCGGTCGCGGTGGCCGCCGGCGCCACCGCCGCCGGGGCGGACAACGACCTGGTGAGCCGCTCGGCCACCGCGTCCAGGTCGGTGCGCACCCGGGCGGCCAGACGCAGCACCCCGGCCACCCCGGCCAGCACCGCGTCGTGGCTGACCACCGGCAACGTCGAGCGGACCAGCTCGACCAACGCGTCCTTGTCGTCTTCGTCGGCGGTGGCGCCGGTGGTGGCTGCTCCGGAGCCGGAGGTGCCAGCCGGTGCGCCGACCATGGACGCCGGGACCGCGACGGGAAGGCCGGTGATGGCCTGGGTGGCCGCAGTCAACCGGGTTCGGGTCGCCGCTGGGGCTGCGGCCCGCGCGGCCGCTTCGGCCAGGACGGCGCGGCGTTCGTCGAGGGCGCCCTTGAACAGCACGGCGGCGGTGTCCCGGTCCAACCGGCGCAGGGCCGTGGAGCCGGCCGGGTCCCGGGGCAGCATGTTGCCGAGAAACTTCTGTCCCGGCAGCGGGATCGTGGCGGAGGTGTCGTCCCGGCTGGAGGACGGTCCGGCGGCCGATGTCACCCCGTCCGGGTCGACCAGGACGAAACCCTTGAGCACGGCCCGCGGCCGGTCGTCGCCGGGCAGCACCAGCGCCGCGATCGGTTCCTGTCCCGGAGCCACGGTGACGGTACGACCGGCCAGGTCCTCGCCGCGTACCGAACCGTCCGGCAGGGTGACCACCCGCCAGCCGAGCAGACCGTCCACCGGAGCGGCAGCCGGGGTGGCCCGGTCGGACAGGGCCGGCCGCAGCCAGCTGGCCGACTCCTGGAGGCGGCTTCCGCCCACCGGGAGGTCGGCCAGGAACCGGGGCAGGCTGCGCCGGCCGTGGGTGTTGCTGGCCGGGTCGTACTCGCGCCAGCCGTGGTCGCCGCCCTCCTCGCCGGAGCGGTAGACCCAGTGGGAGGTGCCGTCGGTGATGACCGGCAGTTCCGCCGGGACAGCGGTGTCACCGGCGTGCAGCACGCCGTCACCGGTGGTCCGCCCGCCGCCGGCCAGCGGCAGGGTGATCACGTTCCGGCGCGGCTGGCTGCCGTGGCGACGGCCGTTGATGGCCTGCGGCTCGCCGGGCGACGTGTGCCAGTAGCCGCACAGGTCGTAACCGAACGCCTTGGAACGCCAGTAGACCAGCAGCTGGCCGTCGACGTAGTGGTAGCCGGGCTGGCCCCACATGTCGCCGGCCGGGATGCGCAGGTCGTGACGGAGCACGATGCCCTCGGCGCCGAGCACTCGCACCGTGGTCGGCCCACCCAGGATCACGTACGGCCAGGCTTCCTGCCAGGTCAGCTCGACCCGGTGGTCGCCGTCGGTCACCTCCTGCCAGGCCAGTTCCCAGTCCGGCCAGCCCAGCTCGTCGACGATTCCGCCACGCAGGCTGCGGGTGACGCGCTCGGCGAGGTCGATCTCGAAGACCTGCCTGAGCTCATCGCCTTGACCGGGATCACCGGCCCCGTCGAGGTCGCCGGAGACCAGGCGCAGCGCCTCGACCGGGAGCCTGCCCAGCCAGTCCGCCGACTTCCGCAGGTGCGGCAGCCCGGTGGCGAACCGGTCGCGGATCCGGGCCCGCAGCCAGTCGGTCAGCAACGGCCGGATGCCCGGCGTCACGGCCAGCCGGCGAAGGGCCTGCTGCTGGTCGTCGAGCTGGTCGAGGCCCCGGCGCAGGGCCCCGGTGAACCGGTCGTCGCCGGCCACGGCGAGCAACTCCCGCGCTCCCCCAACGCTGACCCAGTGCGCCAGGTCCAGGATGTCGAGCTTCTTCGGCGGGGTCACCGGCAGGTCGAGGGCAAGCAGCAGGTCGAGAAGGTCCAGGTCATCGGCGGCGGCGAGGATCTCGCCGCTGTCGGTCAGTTCGGCGCGCAGCCGTTCGGCCATCTGCTCGACGAGCGGATACAGCTGCGACAGCGGCCTGCGGCGGTGGCCGGAGTTGGCCCGGCTCACGAAGCGGCGCAGCCACCCGACGGAGCCGTCCTGCGGGCGGGCCGTGTCCGGCACCTCCGGGTCGTGAAGCCCGGCGAGGGCACCGGTGTCGGTCAACAGGGCCAGCCACGTGACCAGGTTGTCCCGGTCGGTGGGCATCAGGTCGAGCAGGCTGCCGCGGATAGCCGGGTCGCGGCCCGCCAGCGCCGTCACCGCTGGCAGGTGCGCCTTCCACCAGCCGGCCGGTGCCTCGGCGGCCAGCGGCAGCCGGAGCAGCTCGGCAAGGTAGGCCGCCTCACGGTCGGCGACGGCGGCGGCGCCCGCCTTGCCAGCGGCCTTGGTGGCGGTCCGGACCAACCGGTTCACCGCGGTGGCCGACTGTGTGGAGGGAACCACTCCGGCGTTCGCGGCCCGCAGCGCCAGCCGGCTGAACCGCTCCAGCGCCTCGTCGGCCGGCAACTGGGCGGACAGCTCTTTCGCGTGGCCGGCCAACGCGGTCGCGGAGACCACCTTGGCCGCCGCGAACTCCACGTAGACCTCGTCCAGCCGGTTCAGGTCGACCGGCAGGCCGTGCTGCGCCTCCGCCTTGCGCGCCTTGTTGAAAAGCTGCGTCGCATAGGCGTCCTGCCCGGCGGCCAGGAACACCCGCGCCGCCTGCTCGAAGAACGTCGGCAGGAAGTGCGGCAGCGTACGGGCGAACCGGTCGGCGAGACCCTGGTGCCCGTCCAGGGCGGCCTTCGGCCGCGACCGAACCTGCTTGGCCAGTTTCTGCAATTCCGGCACCACCGCCAACGCGTGCCGGCCGTCCGCCGGATGGTGCACCAGCACCCACTCCGGGAAGGCCAACGGGCGGCGCGGGCCCAGCCCGACGACAGCCGGCTCGGCTCCCGGTGTCAGGCCGAGGAACCCGACGGCGATGTCCTCACCCTCGCCCAGGGCGGCGTCGACCAGGCGGACCACCAGCCGGTCGTCGAGGGCCGGATGCCGGTAGGCGCGGACGGTGAGGGGTACCGCCCGGTCGCCGACCCCGGCGGTGTCGGCCGGCAGCACCGCGCCCGCGGCCAGCAGGCTCTCGGCCGAGTCCTCGCCCGACATGGTCGTCATCCCGGTCACGCCTTCTCCCCCGTTCCGGTCACGGCGCCGGACAGGGCCGTCGCCATCCGCATTCCTTCCGACCAGGCCACCGGCCCGACCTCGGTCAACCGCAGCGTCGGTCCCTCAACGACCGACCAGGAGAGGGTGCCCAGAGTCGCCTCGGAGTCCCAGTAGTCCTCGTCGAACCACATGGCGGCCTCGATCGTGCGTCCGGCCTCCCAGACCCGGCACCTGACCTGCGAGCCGGAGACCCGGAAGCCGAGCGTGCCGGCCCGGGCGGCCAGCCGGTTGGGGACCGTGGTGCCGCGGAAGTCGGTGATCGTGGTGTCGCGGTCCTTCAGGTTGGCGGGCCTGCCCCAGGTGCCCCGGTGCAGTTGCTCGACCCGCTGGGTGACGTCCAGTTCGTCGGCGAACTCGCGCAGGTCGGCCAGGTCGGGCAGGCGCACCGGGTGGGGCAGCGTGGCGCTGACCGGCGAGAGCCGGACGGTGTCCCCCTCCAGGTTGACCACCCGCAGGTCGCCGGTGTCGGTGATGTCCCGCAGGAAGCCCGGTTCGGCCGGGTCGTCCCCGAGCACCACGAGGTCGCGCAGCGCGTCCTGCCAGGCCGGGTCCGGCCAGACCCGGGCCAGCAGCCCGGTCGGCACCGGCAGCGAGGACACCACCCAGGCGTCGACCCGGGCCAGGCATTCAGCGGTGTGCCGGTCCAGCCACTGGGCGAGTTGGCGCAACCGGTCCACCTCGGGATCGTCGCGCAGCGCCTTCGGCAACGTCTTCAGTGGACGGCCGGTGGCCCGCGAGCCGGTGGACCGGGCCGCCACCTTTCCGTCCACGAGAGAGATCTCGTACGAGTCTCCCACCGGTAGCCAGCCCATCAAGAACACCCTCCGCAGTGGCGAATCAGCCAGATTTCGTGAGGAATCGGCCGCGATCGACCAACGCAGGGCACGCTAACAGTAACGACCGACACGACAGGCACCGTCGGCGGGCGGCGGTGGGCGCACCGGGGCCGGGGCTGGCGGGACGAGAAGGACCGGACCTGCGGGAGTCGCAGGTCCGGCCAGTCCGAGTGCACCGCGAATGACCGGGCGAGGCCCGAAGGGAGGCAAGATCGTGACCTGGGTCACACCTGGGCGGTCGAAGGCCAGGTGCCCTGATTCCATGCATACAGCCTTGAGCGGGTGATCCGCACTGCGTGGGGCGGTGGTGGTCGCCGAGCCGGTCCGTGGGCGAGATGGCCGTATGACGCTGTCGAGCTGAGTCGTCTGTGACATCAGCGGTTTCTGGGCCGCTGTGGCACCAGACGGCGGTGAATCGTCTGCGACATCAGCGCAGCGATGTTCTGCCCCGCTGACTCAACATCAGAACCAGTGGACAACCCGATCGACGTTCAATGACGAGGCCCTAGATCAGACCGCCGAGCCACAGGCCGAACGCGGCCAGCACCAGGCTCGCGCCGAGGCTGCCGAGCACGTTGAAGGCCTCGACGGCGGCGTTCTTGCGCAGCAGTCCCAGCGTGTGCCACTCCTCGGTGGAGAAGGTGGTGTAGGCGCCGAGGAAGCCGACCCCGGCGATCGTGGCGAAGTCCTGCGCCCCACCAGCGGCGTTCTTCGCGGCATAGCCGGTGACGATGCCGAGGACAAAGGCACCGGAGACATTGATCAGGAAGGTGCTCGCCGGGAAGGCTCTGCTGGATCCGGTGACCCGCGCCTTCCACCACGGCTTCACCAGCGCGTCAACGCCGGCGCGGCTCAGCGCTCCGAGCCCGCCGGCCAGGAACACCCCGATTCCCACCCACATCACGCTCGCCTGCCCGTCGGACGCCCCACCCGGAGTTCCGCGAGACGGGCACCGAGTGCCGCGGTGATCACTCCCCCGAAGATGCTCAGGACGAGGTAGGCGATGCCCACCCCACTGCGCCGCGCTCCGATCAGTTGATCGGCCTCGACGATGAAGTGCGACCAGGTCGTGAAGCCGCCGATGACACCGGTCGAGAGGAACGGCTTGCCCCACGGCCCCGGCAGCCGGTGCGCCGCGAGCAGCGTCATCACGGCGCCGAGGGCGAAGGCGCCGACCAAGTTGATCACGAAGGTGACCCAGGGGAAGTCCGGCGGCGTGGACGGGGCGAGATTCAGCCCCAGGACGTACCGCAGGGTGGCACCGATGCCGCCACCGACGATGATCGCTAGGACTGTCACGCACCTATTAGCCCACCTGCGCCCTGCGTACCCGCGCAGGTCGGGAAGGCCTCACCCGTACGGCTGAGGCCCCACCCGGGCTTGGTCATCGAACAGCGCCTGCGTGGCGGTGTGGACACTGAGAATCCGATCGCCCGATTGTCCGCTCGGCTGCCAGTTGATACAACGAACCACGTCGCTATCCGGCGAGGGGGGCTGGTGACCAAGCCGCGTCAAGACGGTCTCGCGAACTCGATCATCTTCTCCGCGTTCAAGCTGCTGTTCCCGAGCTCCGCCGATCGGATCGACGCGATCCGCGACATCAGTTCCGCCATCTCGGGCCTCGACCAGAACAGCCGGGCGGCCCGAGCCCTGCCGCGGCGCCTGGAGGAGGCTGCCGACCACATCGCCCTGCGCCTCGAACGAATCGAGGCGGTCGAGTTCCCCTCGCTCGACGAAGCGGAGCGCGACCTCGCGGTGGAGGGCGTCGTCGCGTCGTTGAAGAAGGCCAATCCCACGATGGAGGGCTTTGTCCGGGGCGCTGTCACGGAGGAGGTCTTGTACGACCAGCTGCGTCCAGCCGCACGGCACGCGTGGCGGCAGGCAGATCTCGGCGAAGCCGCCATCCGGTATGGCGACATCTTTCTCCGCGAGGCGTGCGCATACGTCGTCGGCATGGTCCGCGACCTGCCCGGCTTCGACAGCGAGGTGGTCTGGGAAACCTACATCACCACTCGCAAGCTCGACTTCATGCTCGATGCGGCGATTGCCAACATCGTCCTGCCCCAGTACCGTGCCGACGCGTTGCCGGAGGAGAGCCGGCTGGAGGCCGCATACCGCACGGACATCGTCACGGAGTACAAGTACTCCGAGCTGATCGGCCTCAATCTCCCGGCCGAGCTGCGTCGACAGCCGGTGCGCGTCGCGTACATGCGGCTACGTTCGACGCCGCCGCACGCGCCGTCGGACACCCACAGGAGCGCCGAGGCCACTGACCGTGACCCCCTGAAGGTCGATGCGACACTGGGCCGCGCGGTCAAGGCAGTCATGGCACGTGGCACCGATGGCGTCCGCATCCTGCTCACCGGCATCGCGGGATCGGGCAAGACGACGATCACCCAGTGGCTCGCGATCACGCTCGCCGAGCAGCGGCTCCCCGTGACGCTCTCGCACCTGCAGGACTGCGTGCCGATCGTCGTCCAACTGCGCCACGTGCACAGCGGCGGCACCCGGCCGTCGTACGAGAGCATGGTCCGGGCTTCGGCGCATCGGGGCAAAGCGGAGTTGGTCAGCTGGATCCAGAAGAAACTCGATGCCGGCCGCGCCATCGTCATCTTCGATGGGCTCGACGAGTTGGCGCCGCATGACGTCACCTCGACGATGGCGTGGATGGAGAAGGTCGTCGAGGCCCATCCCGCCGCCCACTACGTCGTCACGTCCCGGCCCGACAACGTCGACTACGCACGGTTCGCGGCGCACGGGTTCCAGCAGCTGGGTCTGCTCGAGACCACGCCGGACGAGGCTCAGGAGTGTGTACGCCGGTGGTTCAAGGCGTTGATCAGCGCGAGTTCACCCGAGGACCGGACCAAGTACGTCGAGCGGCGCGACCACCTGCTAGCTGACCTGCGCACCAACCGCAACGTCATCGACCTGGGCAAGACCCCGCTGCTGTGCGCGATGCTGAGCGCCCTCTACGCCAACCGGCTCTCCGGCGCGGCGCCTGACAGCCGTGTCGACCTGTACGACCAGGTGGTCACGACCCTCGTCGACCTCCGCGAGCGGGGCAAACAGGTGCCGCAGGGCGACTTCCAGTTGGCGTCCCGGGAGAAGCTGCTGCTGTTGCAGTCGCTCGCCGCCTTCATGACCGTCCGATCGAAGGCGACGATTCGCCTCCGGCCGTTGGCGCAGCTCATCGAGTTCGGCGGCAGGTTCGACGCACGAATCGCCGACAACATCACCGAGCCGACCGCGCTGGAGGTGCTCGACGCCGAACTGAGGGGCATGGTCGCCGTCCGCATGTCCGGCGGTGAGGTGCTCGACCACTTCCTCGACCGCAGCGTGGTGTTCCAACGCGTCGGCAACAATCAGGGCCACTTCGTGCACCGATCGATCCAGGAGTTCCTGACCGGCCGGGCGTTCGGCTACCGCGGCGACGTCGAGGGGCTGCTACGCAACGTCGAGTCCCAGGACTGGCACCGGGTGCTGGCCTTCGCCGCGGGGACCGCCGGGCAGCGGGACTTCGCGACGAGGCTCGTCCGGCGGCTGCTGGCGGCGGCCAGGCCCGATGCCGCCCCGCACCGCGAGATCCTTCTCCTGGTCGCGGAGTGCGTCACCGCCGCCGGGCAGGTCGACCCCGAGGTCGCGGCCGCGGCCCGCCAGGCGGTGTCGGCGGTACTGCCACCGCGCTCGGTGGCGGAAGCCGAACTGCTGCCCGGCCTCGGTGAGGCGTTGCTGCCGTGGCTCGACGTCCGCGACGACATGTCGGCGGCGGTGGTCGAGGCATGCGTCTCCGCGGCGGCCCAGATCGGCGGACCGGAGGCGTTGAACACGATCGCGCGGCACAGCCAGTCGGCGCGAGGTCGCGAGGTCGCCCAGGTGTTCGTGGACAACTGGGGCTACTTCGAACCGTCCGCTTACGCCGCCAAGGTGCTGCGAAACGTCGACCTTTCCCAACGGCTGGTGCCGCTGGGCACGGCGGAACAGGTAACCGCAGCCGCATCCATCCCCACCCTGCAATCGGCCCGGGTGGAGGCCGACCTCGGCCGGCCCGACCTGTCGTTCGTCTTGCCGCTGCGCGGTTTGCGTGATCTCGACGCCCAGCGACTGCCGAGCCTGCGGTCCGCGGCCGGCATCGTGCCGCTGACCCGACTCCGGCGACTCAATCTCAGCCGCAACCCGCACCTCGCCGAGATCTCCGCCATCGCCGATCTACCGGCACTGCGCGAGCTGTACCTCGTCGAGTGCCCGGAGATCGTCGACCTCCGGCCGGTCGGCGGGCTTCCCGGGCTGCGGGTCCTCTGCGTCGACGGCGCCATCGGGGTGGCGGACTTCTCCGTGGTCGCCGGGCTGTCGACGCTCACCACGCTGTCGATCACGGACTGCAATCTCGGATCGCTCGACATCTGCGCCGGCCTGCCGGAACTGCGCACCCTGCGGGCTCGGACCGTCAAGGGTGTCACCGACGCGGCCGGGATCGCCACCTGCGGCGGGCTGCGGCGCCTCGAGCTGCGTCTGGCCGACGGCGTGGCGCTCCCGGAGCTGCCGCCAGGCCTGACGTCGGTGCGCTTGTCGGGCCATACGACCTCAGCGGCCCTCACCCGGCTGGCTTCGCTGCGCGAACTGCGGCAGCTCGCCATCGATGGCGCGGCGGAGCTGGACTCGATCGCGCTGATCGGCTCGCTGCCCCGCCTCGCCGACCTGCGCGTCACCGGTGCCACCAACCTGCGGACGGCAGCCGCCCTGCGGGAGTGCCGGTCGATCGAGAAACTGGACCTGAGCGGCGCCGGAATCTGGAACCTCGACTTCCTTGAGGGGTTACGAAACCTGCGCCGGGTCACGCTCGACCGGTGCACCTCACTCACCGACATCTCCGGGCTCTACGGCCTGCCGAAGCTCGAGCACGTCAGCATGACCGGCGGCGTGCACGGCGTGTCGGACGAGGCGGTCACGCAGTTGCTGCGGGCGACCCCGGCACCGCTGTCGGTCGACCACGACCCGTTCCCGGATCTCTACGACCAGCCGTACGACCCGTCAGATTTCGACACCGGGTAGGGGCCGTGACGAGGAGCTTCAGGGCTGGATCGGTACCCTCCCCATCCCGCTCGGGCGCTGCGGATCCAGCAGGCGTACCCCCTCGCGTTCTTCGATCTGCACCTGCGGGGGCGGCGGGGCATCTGCTCGACGGCCCGAGCGCGCCCCTCCCAGAGGTGAAGTTCATTCCACGAGGTGATGGGCCGCGGCGCGGCACTCAGCCCCGCGCCGTGGCCCGGCCGGGCTTGGTCGAGGTCACCGGCGGGACAGCGCTCCCTCTGGTACTGCCACCACCATGCAGTTGCCTAGGATGGGCGACTATGGATAGGCATGCCGGCACCCCGAGGCCGATCACCCGTTACGGCACCCCGGTCCTGCACCGCCGGTGCGCCCCGGTGACCGTGTTCGACGACGCGCTCGCCGCACTCGTCGACGACATGTTCGCCAGCATGTACGCGGCCAACGGGGTGGGCCTGGCCGCCAACCAGATCGGTGTCGATGCCCGGATCTTCGTCGTGGACTGCCCCGATGCCACCGGCGCCCACACCGTCACCCACGTGATCAACCCGGTGCTTCACCTGCCTGAGCAGCGGGAACTGGTGATCGACTCCGAGGGATGCCTGTCCGTGCCGGGGCAGCACGCCGACCTGGCCCGGTCCGGCACCGCCGCCGTCACCGGGGTCGATCTGCACGGCGAGCCGATCCGCCTGGACGGCACCGGCACCCTCGCCCGCTGCTTCCAGCACGAGGTCGACCACCTCGACGGCCTCGCCTACGTCGACCGGCTTCCCGTCAAGCAGCGCAAGCAGATCCTGGCCGCCAGCGCCGAACACCCCGGCGTCGGCGCCGGGATCGAGCAGGACACCCAGCTGTGACGGTTGTCCGAGAGGTGGTACGCCATGGTTGAGTTTTACGTCGCCCTCACGGGCGACGACGCATGGCCTGGCACGGCGGAGCGACCGTTCGCCACGATCACCCGGGCCCGCGAGGCGGCCAGGGCGGCGGACGGCGATGTCGTGGTCAATCTCAGAGCCGGCACCCACTCACTGACCGCGCCCTTCAAGTTGACCGGCGCCGACTCCGGCCGGCACGGGCACCGGATCGTGTACCAGGCTTACGGCTATGGGCTCGAGTCCCAGGAGGAGGTAGTCATCAGCGGCGGCCGTGAGGTCACCGGTTGGCGAGTCGATGATGGCGTATGGCTGGCCGAGGTGGGCGACCTGGACACCCGCCAACTTCACGTGGCTGGCCGCAGGGTCGAACGCGCCGGCATCGACGGCCTGCCGGGCTCAGCGACGGCAACCGCGACCGGTTACCTCCTCGGCAGCGCCGGTCCGCTGGGCTGGCACAGCCCCGCCGACGTCGAGTTCGTCTATCGGGGTGTCTACCCCTGGACCGAGGCCCGCTGCGCCGTCGCCACGGTGACCGGCGACGGCCCGGTCACGATCACCATGGTCCAACCGGCCTTCGGCTGGGCCGTCGACCTGTACAACTCCGCATACGAGGGCCAGACCACCAACGGCCCCGGCCTGCCTTCCCGCGTGGAGAACGACGCCTCGTTCCTCACCGAGCCCGGCACCTTCGTCCTCGACCGCTCACGCCCCGGCAAGCACGTCCTGCGCTATCTGCCCCGCGAGGGCGAGCATCCGGAACAAACCAGGGTGGTCGCCCCGGTCCTGGAGACACTGCTCCACGCCGAGGGTACGTGTGATGTCAGCTTCCGCGGCCTGGTCTTCGCTGACGCCACCTGGCTGCGGCCCGGCCGCGAGCGGGGATTCCTGCACTACCACGGGAACGACTTCTACGAGGGGGGTCCGATCGACCAGGTCGCCTTCGACGAAGGGGCCTGGGTCATGGTCCCGGCTGAATCATCCACAATTCCCGCCTGCGTCCAGTTCGACGACAGCGCCCGGGTGGAGATCGAGGGGTGCCGCTTCACCCGGATGGGCGCGACCGGTGCCGGATTCTCGCGCGGCTCAAACCTGACGGTACGCGGCTGCGACTTCGACACGCTGTCGGCCTCGGCCATCACGGTCACCGATGCCACCGCGGTCCTGATCGAGGACAACCGCGTCCACCACATCGGACTGGAGTACTCCGGCTCCCCCGGCATCGCGATCACGGATACCCGTAGCTGCACGGTCGCGCACAACGAGGTCACCGACGTGCCGCACTGTGGCATTGTCGCCGGGCCAGGCGAGCGGACCCGCATCCTGCACAACCTCACCGCCCGCACCATGGGCGTACTGGCTGACGGGGGTGGCGTCTACCTGTCCGGACCCCAGGGCAGCTCATCCGACAACGGCGCGGTGATCAGAGGCAACCTCATCACCGACACCCGCACGCCGTACAACTTCGGGCTCTACACCGACTACGGCGCGACGTGGGTCACCGTCGAGGAGAACATCGTCCTCCGCGCGGACAGCACCTCCGTCCTGACCGTCTCGCCGCCGCTGGAGAACGTGGTCTATCGGAACAACTTCTGGGACGCCGACCCCATCGGCGCCGCGGACCCACCCCCAGGGGTCACGTACCAGGGCAACACCACGTTCACCGACGAGGACGAACTGGAGGCCGCAACGGCAACCCTCCAGGCCCGGGCAGGGCTGCTACACCCACGCCGGTGATCTTCGCGACCTACGACCAGACGCTCAGCCTCATTCTCTCCCCCAGTGGCCACCTCGGATCCACCCTCGGAGCCGATCAGGAGGTGCTGGTCACACCACCGGGATGTCGTGCACCCGGGCGCTCACCACGAGGGTCCTCGTCTGCGTGCCGTGGGCGTTGCGGACCGTCAGCAGGTACGTGTGCTTCTGGATGTCGCCCCCGCCGCCGGAACAGGGAAAGTTGAAAGCCTCGCTGCCGGCCGCCGGGTAGTCGTCGGCGTACACGCCGGGGCCGTCGATCGAAAGGGCGACGGAGTCGACGTTGCTGGCCTTCCACTCGACGAGGACCGGGGTCCCGGCGATCGGGTTGATGTTGGTCCCGGCCGGGCAGGACGGCTTGTGGGCGACCCGGAAGTAGGCGATGGTGGGACCGCTCGACTTCGTCCCGGACTGACTGCCGCTGCTGCCGGTGCCGCCGCCGGTCGAGCCACCGCCCTTCGAGCCACCGCCAGTCGGCCCGGTGTTGGAGCCACCGGGGGCACTGGTCGTCGCGGTGCCGGAGCCACCGCGAGCGTTGGTCGTCGCGACGGCGCCCGGTGCCGAAGCCGCGTCATCGGGAGCCTCGGTCACCGTCGTCGACGCGGTGGACTCCGTGGAACTCGTCGCGGACGTGCAGCCGCTGGCCGCGAGCACGACGACCAGGGCGACGGCGGCGGGGCGGCGCAGGGCTCGAACGGACATGACCACTCCTTCGGGGGGCCACCGGCTGGGTGTGGGGCGGCTGGAACCCAAGGTAGGCGCGCCCAGCAACAGACGTAAACCTGTGCAATGGTGGTGATGACCGTCCTCGTCCTCATCAGACAGGGCGGCGCGCACCAGCCGGGCGGGATGGACAAGACAGTGACGGGCCTCTGGCCAGGCTCCTGTGAAGTCACGAACGCCGGTCCGGTGAGTGCACGAGAAGTCCTCCCAGCCCAGCCGAGATATTCCGTTGGCTGTCAGCGCACCTTGGCGTGCCGTTCCGGCCGCGCGGTGGTGGCCAGTTTCGACCTGGGTCGGTCGGCGTCGGGATGACGTAGGTCGTCGAAGATCACGAGCGCCTCGCGCCACGCCGAGCGCGCGCCGGCGAGGTCACCGGCGGCGCGTCGGCTGTCGCCGAGGTTGTCCAGCACCTCCGCCTCGTCGTACCGGTCGCCGAGTTCCCGGTGCAGCGCGAGGGCTCTGCGGTAACAGTCCGCGGCCTGCGCGTGTTCGCCACGCCCGTGGTGGACGTAGCCGAGACTGTCCCAGGTCAGGGCCGCGCCGTGCCGGTCGCCGGTCCGCTCGTGCAGGCGCAGTGCGGACCGGCAGCAGCGCAGCGCCGGCCCGTGCTCGCCGACCCGGGCGTGCAGCCAGCCAAGGTTGTTGAGGGCCTTGGCCTGCCCGACCTGGTCGCCGGTGGCCCAGTAGAGGCAGAGGGCCCGCCGTGTCTCTTCGAGCGCCGCCCGGTGCCTGCCCTGTCGGGCCAACACCCAGCTCACCCCCAGGTGAGTGTGTGCCTGGCCGGTGTCGTCACCGATCTCGCGGTAGAGCTCGAGCACCCGTTTGTAGTGCCCGCGGGCGGCCGGGTGGTCGCCGAGCCAGGTACACGTGATCGCCAGCCCTCGGTGCGCCGTGGCCTGCCCGGACAGGTCATCGCAACGACGCGCAGCCGCCAGCGCGGTCCGGTGTGCGGCGGCCAGTTCGAGCCAGTGCCCACTGCGGTCGAGGTACGTGGTGAGGGCGGCTGCCAGCATCCAGGCATGCTGGTCCAGACCGGTGCCCGCAGCCTGCTCCACGGCGGCGAGCAGGACGTGGCGCTCGGCGGCGAACCAGTCGATCGCCCAGGCGTGGTCTGGACGGTCGCCCACCGTCACCCCCGGTTCCGGCTGCGGCAACGCCGCCGGACGGGCCAGTCGGTACGGGTCGAGGAGGTGGTCCGCCGCGTACGTCGCATGCAGGTAGTGGTCGAGCATCCGCCGTCGGGCCGCCCCGCGCTCGGCGTCTGGTTCGCCCCGCTGACAGAGTTCAGAGGCATAGCAGCGGAGCAGGTCGTGCATGGCGTACCGCCCGGGGCTCCACTCGGTCAGCAGGTGCGCCCGGACCAGCCCGGTCAGTAGCGGCTCGACCTGAGCCTGCGGTAGGCCCGCCAGGCTGGCCACCGCCGGCCGCGCGACGTCGGGACCGGGGTGCAGCCCGAGGAGCCGGAAGAGTCGGGCGGATGCGGCGTCCAACACTCGGTAGGACCAGGAGAAGACCGCCCGTACGTCCGTCGCGGGGTCGCCGGTCTCCAGCGCCGCCAGACGGTCCGGGCGGGTATGGCGCAGTTCCGCGGCCAGGCCGGCCAGCGGCATCTCCCGGTGGTGCACGGCTCGGGCCGCCACAATGGCCAACGCCAGGGGAAGGCCGGCGCAGCAGCGCACAACCTCGTCGACGGCCGCCGCCTCGACAGCGGCACGGACCGGGCCGAGCCGGCGGGTCAGCAGGTCCCGGGACTCCTGGGGAGACAGCAGGTCCACAGTCACCGGATGGGCCCCGTCGCTCACGACCAGCCCGGTGAGCCGGTTGCGACTGGTCACCACGACCAGGCTGCCCGGCGCTCCCGGCAGCAGGGGCCGGACCTGCGCGTCGTCGCGGGCGTTGTCGAGCAGCATCAGCACCCGCCGGTTGGCCAGCAGAGTCCGGAGCAGGGCCGCCTGCCCGGCCACGTCAGTGGGCACCCGCTGGGGCGGTACGTGCAGCGCGTCCAGGAAACCGCGGAGTGCCTCTCCTGGTGTCACGGCCCGGCCGTCCAGGTCGAACCCGCGCAGGTTGACGTAGAGCTGACCGTCCGGATAGTGGGCTGCGACTCGGCGCGCCCAGTGCACCGCCAGGGTGGTCTTGCCCACCCCGGCCGTACCGGCGATGGCGGAGATGACCACCGCCTGGGCGGTCCCGGCGCCGGTGGGGTCGGCGGGCAACAGAGCGTCCAGCTCGCGAAGCGCCGCCGTCCGGCCCGTGAACCAGGCGGGATCAGCGGGGAGCTGCGCGGGTGGCGGTCCCACCGGCGCGGGCGCGGGCGGCGACGTGACGACCGCCGGGGCGGCCGGCAGGGCCAGCGGTGTCCCACGTAGCACCCGCAGGTGGGCAGCGGCCAGCTCGGGTCCCGGTTCCACTCCCAACTCCTCGACGAGTCGGATCCGGGTCGCCTCGAAGAGGCGCAGCGCGGCCGCCTGCTGGCCCCCACCGGCGAGGGCGAGCAGGTAACCGGCCACCAACGTCTCCCGCAGGGGATGGTCGGTCACCAACGGGCGCAGGGTCTGCGCGACCTCGGCGAAGCGGCCGAGGCCGAGCTCCACAGCGGCCAGCCGTTCGTGGGCGGCCAGGCGTCGCTCGTCCAGGCCCGCCGCTGCGGTGGCGACGAATGCCCCGGCGGCGCCGCTCAGCGCCGGCCCACGCCACAACGTCAGGCCGCTGCGCAGCAGCCGCGCCGCCTCATCCGGCCTTCCGGCCGCCTCCTCGATGCGGGCCTTCTCGACTGCCATCTCGAACTCGGTCAGGTCCAGCGCCGATCCGTGCACCGCGAGCCGGTATCCGCTGCCCTGCGTGACCAACAGGTCAGCCGCTCCCTCGGCCCGTAGTGCCGTCCTGATGCGGCAGACACCCACCTGCACCTGGGTCCGGGCGCTGGCGGGCGGGTCGTCCGCCCAGAGCGCCGCCACGAGGTGATCGACGGAGACCAGCCGGTCGGCGTCGAGCAGCAGCAGCGCGAGCACCGCGCGTTGCTGGGGCCGCCCGATGGGAAGGACCCGATCCCGGACAGCGACCTGGACCGGACCGAGGACGGACCACCGCATGACGTTCCCTTACCGGTCGTGACCTGACGATCGAATTCTATGGACGGATCGGACGGGGCGGCTTACGGCAAGCGGTCGGATAGCGGACGACAAAGCTCGGCGCCCAGGCTTCTCCAGACCGACCGGCCAAGATCCTGCGGTGGGAGCAACGGCCGGCACCAGCGCCGGCCAGCAGCGGACAGGGAGATCGACATGCGAGCGAACACGAGAAGCGGCCTGCTGACGGCAGCCTTCGGAGCGGCTACGGTGCTGGCCGCGATGGGCTGGGCGACCCCGGCAGCGGCAGCTCCCGCCGGGCTGGAGACCGTCGTCGGGACGGCCGCCGACAGCAGCCAGGACAAGTCGGCGCTCGCGCCGTGCCCAGCCGGCAAGGTCGTCACCGGCGGAGGCGGGTTCCTCACCGCCGGGTCGAGTGCGCAGGGCAGGGTCGGGCTGGACCGCCTGGAACCACTGGCGAACGGCAGTGGCTTCTTCACGACCATGCGGGAGGTCGGCCCGACGAACTTCACCGGCGAGTGGGGGCTCCAGGCCATCGGCCAGTGCGCCACCCCACCGGCCGGTTACCAGGTCGTCGCGACGACCGGGGCCGCCGGCACGGAGTTCGTCACCGCGAGCTGCGGGACGAAGAAGGTCATCGGGATGGGCGGACGGATCAACGGCGGCCAGGGTGACGTTGTGCTCGACCAGGTGGTGCCGTCGTTCGACCTGACGTCGGTGACCGTCCGGGCGGTCGCGGTCCAGGGCACGGCACCGACCGGCTGGAGCGCCACCTCGTTCGCGGTCTGCGCCACCGCGCCCGCCGGGTTGGAGCGGATCGTGGTTACGGGAACCAGCGCGAGTGACCCCGCCACCACCCACCTGAAGACCTGCCCGGCCGGCAAGGCGCTCTACAGCATCGGAGCGGACATCAACGCCGGCAATGGGCAGGTGCTGCTCAGCGCGCTCAACATCACCGCCGGCACCACCCTGCGCGTACGAGCGGACGAGGACGCCGACGGCTTCGCCGGCACGTGGAGCCTGAGCGGGTACGGCGTCTGCGGCAGCTGACCGCGCCGCGCGGCGTCTGCCACAGCTGTCGGCGCCGCGCGGCGAAGGGCGTGAGCAGGTCGGTGCCGGTCACGCCCGGTGCCAACGCACCGTCATTCGCGGCGCACCAGTGGTTCGCCCTCCTCGGTGAGCTGCGCCTCGGCGCAGCTCACCGAGCGCCACGTCGGGGGCGGCAACTCTGTCGCGGGTCAGCGCGATCCAGTCCTCGGACAGTTGCGGCGTACGCGGTGACGGAGCTCAGCCACTTCGGCAGCGCGGCGCGAGAGTCGGCTACGTCGGCCAGTTCGCGGGCGCGGGCGTACAGCACCGAGGGCGGCCTGGTGACTGTGCTGAAGCCCGGGACCCGGCGCTCCCTCGCAGTCGACGACATCGGCAAGGCAGCCGCCGCGGCCATCATCGAATCCGACCGGTTCGACGAGGTCGAGGTCGGGCGGGGGCAGGAACCCGTCACGCAGGCCGGCGAGAGGGTTGTGTAGCCAGTCGAACAACACGAGCCGTGCGTGATCACGCGCGAAGAGCGCAGGGTGAGCGAGACCGCGCCCCCGCCCAACACGTATTGCTCAGCGGGCGTCACCACTCACGTTCTGCCGACCCGGACGCCGATGGCGAAGCCAGGCGCTCTCGTCGAACACCGGGGCCGGGCCGAGCTTGGGGATGTCCTTCATGTTGTGCATCCGGTGCGTCACCTCGACTCGCAGGCGCTCCTGGTAGTCGCGCCCGAAGCCGGTGAGTTCTTCCACCCGCCGCTGTAGAGCGTCGCGCTCGTTCTCCAACGTACGGATCGCGTCGCGGTAGCGCTGGAGGGCCGTATCCTCGGTCTTCCCGGCGTTCGCCTGCGCCTCGTCCACCAGCGACTGTGCCTGCCCCAGGGCGCTCCCGACCAGCTTGTCAGCCTCGCGGCGGGCGTCCGCGATGTGGCCGTCCGCCGTCTGCTGCGCCATCTCGAGCACACGGGTCACCTGACCGTCCTGTGCGCCCCCCTCGGTGCGAGACGCAGCCTGCGCACGGGCACGCTCCAGATCATCCTGCAGCAGATCCCGAACCCGTTCGGTGTCCGCCTTCTCGCTCATCACCCGCTGGAGCCTCGACCGCAGTTCCGATAGCTCGGCGTAGCCGGCTGCGCTGAGGCTGTCCCCCTCATGGGCGGATGGGCCATGCACGGACCTTCGACGCAGTGATTCATTTTCCTCGATCAATCGAATGATTTCATGTTCGATCCCATCGAGGAAGGCGTCGACTTCCTCCTCGTCGTAGCCCCTTTTGCCGATCGGCGGCTTCTTGAAAGCGACGTTATGGATGTCGGCCGGAGTTAATGGCATCTTGGCTCCCTGAAGTTCGCCCCGCGTGCACGGCGTAGCGCGAGACAGAGTACCTCAGCCGGTGCGGATGGACGCAGCGCATCAACAATGTCGCCGTTACGAGTGGCCTTCATTACAGATCATGAAAGGTCAGGCTCGTCCGATGTGGATGTGCTTGCTGGCGTGGCTTCGGGTGGATGGGTGCCATGAGGTATCCCGATGGTGGTGGGCTGTCCACGTGGGGACGGGCGACCGGGTGGTTCCCGCAGGGTGGGTCGGTGTCGGTGTGTGAGATCGCGGCGCGGCCTCGGGTGTCGCGGGAGGCGGCGTACGGCTGACGGAAGCGGGTGGCGCGCCGGGGTGCGGACGCCCTCGCACGTGACAGAAGATCGCCGCCGGGACCGGCTTTACGAGGTCACCCGCTCGCACGCCAGAATCCGCCACTGTCGGGCGGGCCGAAGCGACCACCCGCAGGCTCGGCGAGCACCCTCAGTTTTCGGAGCTGAGCTGGGCCGGCAGCTCGTCGGGGATGTGCTTGTCCCTGATGCCGGCACCATCCATGTCGTTCATCAGACTCGACAGATGCTCCTGTAGGCGCCTGCGGTAATCCTGCGCAAAATGAGTGAGAGTGATGATGTGCCGCTGTGCCTCCGTCAGACTGACGTCGAGGCCCTCGATCGCCTCCTTGTGGCGACCAACGGCCTGCGTCTCTGTTTTCTGCGCCTTGGCCTGCGCCTCCTGAACCATTCTTTCAATCTTCGCACGGGTTCCCGACAGCAGTTCATCGGCTTCCAGACGCGCCTTGCTCAGATACTCATCGGCGGTGCGTTGCGCCATCATGAGTACCGGCAGGCCCCTGCTTCCCTCATCGGGTGCGTCCTCCCTGGCCTGAGCGCGCGCCGACTCCAACTGTCGCTGCGCGTCCTGCGCGGCCTGCTCAGCGGCCGCCCGCTCTCTTTGCGACCGGTCCAACTGCGCCCGCAGTTCCTGCAACTCCGGGCCGAGCCGGTCGTGCGCGCCGACACCGGTCTCGACCTGCGCCCGCAGAGCGCTGTTGTCGTCCGCGAGCCGCTGGATCTCACGTTCGACCTCGTCGAGGAAGGCATCCACCTCTTCCTCGTCGTACCCCCGCTTGCCGAGCGAGGGCTTCTTGAAGGCCATGTTGTGAATGTCGGCCGGCGTCAGGGGCATAGGAACTCCTTGGATCGGTCGCTGAGCGACATCGCCCGTCGAGCCAGGGTTCGCTCTACCGTGCTGCGGATGCAGTAACCCCGTCACCGTCGGATGCGCAACGAGCGCGAGTGCCATCGCGCATCATATAGCAGCGATGGTCCACCCCCGCGTCTGCAAACTGCGGGCCGTCAGGGCGCGTCCACACTCTCTGCGGTGGGGCGCGCCGGAACCTGCTCGTCCGCGCGTCCGGCCTCTTCACCGGCCTGCTTCCGGTCGACGGGGAACCGCCAGAGACAGCCGAGGACGGCCAGCAGAGCAATGGCGCCGGCCACGAGGAGGATCATCCGGTAGCCGACGAAGACGAGCAGGCCGGCGCCGAGCGCCTGACCGAGAGCGTTCGGAGCGAACGTGAGCATGTGGACGGTTGCCGCCACCCGCCCGAGATAGGCCGACGGGATGTCGCGCTGCACCGAGGTGGCCACGACGACGAGCACCCACGGCAGGCTGAGACCGCCGAGAAAGCTCGCCACCACCACCGGAGACAGCGACGGGGTGGCCCGCATCAGCACGCCGACCGCGAACAGCACGACCGCCATGGCCACGAAGAGGCGCGCGCTCAGCCGTTTCATCAGCGGCCCCGCAAGCAGGCCACCTACCACGGCACCACCGCCCTGAACCGCGGCGAGCACGCCGACGAGGGCCGGAGCCCGGTGCAGGCCCTGGTCGACGATGGCGAACACCGTGGCACCGCCGACACCGGCGACGAACATCGTCACCGAGCCGACCAGCACCAGCCGGCGCAGCGCGGCATGGTGCCAGAGCAGGCGGGTGCTCTCGACGAGCCCACGCAGCCAACCCTCAGTGTGGTCGGACTCCGCCCCGGTGGTCACCGGGAGCCCGGGCCGGGGTCGGATCAGCGCACACAGGTACGCGGCCAGCACGAACGTGGCGGCATCGAGCGCCGCCACTGCGGAGCCGCCCAGGAGGCTGAACAGTCCCGCTCCGGCCAGCGGCGCGACGAGCTTCATGCCTTCGGAGGCCGACATCCGGAGTCCGTTGACATCGGCGAGCAGGTTGTCAGGGATGGCGGACGGCAGAATCGCCGTCTCGGCCGCGTCCGACGCGACGAAGCTGATGCCGTAGAGGAACATGACCACGAACAAGAGCCAGACCTGGTCGGCAGAGCGGACCAGCAGCAGCGAAAGCAGCAGAACGGCCATCACCAGGTTCGACACGATGAGGACGAGGCGGCGCTGGCGAACCTTGTCGACCACGGCCCCGATCACCGGCCCGACCAGGGTCGGCGCCCACACCAGGAAGGTCACCAGGGCGGCCAGGCTGGTCGATTTCGTCAGTGTCATCACCCAGATCCCGGCGACCAGCATCATCGCGCTGGTACCGAATCCGGAGACGACCACCGCACCCAGGTAGGCGGCCCCGTTGCGGTCCCGTAGGACGTGCGAGCTGCCACTCATCGAACCTCCAGCAGCGTTGTCCGGCTGGCGCGAGGCCTCCGCGCAGGACACCGAACGCCCCATCACTCAAAGTTGAGTGCTACCGGCTCAACTTAGGGAGATGGGATCGCTTCGTCAATGTTCGCGGTACAGCCCGTCACCGCTCAACGCGACCTCATCGACCCCGGACAGCCGCCAGGAGCGCCGGGATGCCCTGGTGCGTGGTCACGGGTTGAGCAGGCCGTTCTGCCGCAGCCAGGTTTCCACCGCGGGACGGGCATCGTTGACTTCTTCGCCGCGTACGGCGAGTCCGTCGGCGATGACAGCACCGCGGCAGGTGGCCGCGTAGTCGCGTTCGGTGGTGCCCAGCCCGCTCATGGCGTGGGTGGTAACCGGGTGGACGGTCTTGCCGGCGAAGTCGTAGCTGTCGGCGAACCTTGACATGATCATGGGTGCGCGGACGTTCCAGATCCCGCTGGCCAGCAGGACGATCTCGTACTGGTCGATGGACGCAAGTGGGTCGGCGATCACGGGACGCGCGTCGGTGCTCTGCTCTCGCACGTTGCGCTCGACGGTGTCCTGGTAGTCGTCGGAGTAGGGCTCGGCTGCTTCGATGCGGTGGACGTCGCATTCGATGAGCCTGCTGATCATGACGGCGAGCACTTCGGTGTTTCCAGTCCGCAGGTGGGTGCGGCCTCCGTAGTGATAGTTCCAGCCGGCGCGGGAGAAGTACGCCAGCAGCACTCTGGGACGCCCGCTGGATGTGGCCGAGCCGCGAGGCGCGGGGCTCGCGGTCGTTTGGCCGGACGTACCGGCCACGCAGCCGGCGAGGTTGCTCCCGGCCACGGCGCTCACCGTCACCAGACCGGCCAGTTGCAGCAGCGACCGTCGTCGTGTCGCCAGTGGCGAGTCCTGCATGTCATCCACTTCCACGTTGGTCGTCGGTGTTCATCAAGGGGGCGGGTCGCCCTCGGCCAGTAGCCAGGCGCGGCGTCGGGCGACCGCTTTCGCACCACGGCGGTGCCCTCAACGGGCTGGCGCGTCAGTCGACGCGGCGCCCGCCGAGCCACTCGACCATCGCGGGGTCGTGGTGATCGAAGAAGACGGTCGCGCCCGTGTCCAGGGCCGCGACACGGGTCATCTCGTCGTCGGTGAGGTCGAAGTCGAAGATGTCGAGGTTCTCGGCCATGCGGTCGGGACGTACGGACTTCGGAATGACCACGACATCACGCTGGGTGAGCCACCGCAGGACGACCTGGGCGACGGACTTGCCGTGCGCACTGCCGATCTCGGCCAGGACGGGGTTGGTGAACAGGTCGTTCCTGCCCTCGGCGAACGGACCCCAGGACTCGATCTGTACACCGTGTTCGCGCATGAGCTGCTGGTCGGCTTGGCGCTGGAAGAACGGGTGCGTCTCGATCTGGTTCACGGCCGGGGTAACGTCGTTGTGCTGGATCAAATCGACGAGCCGGTCGGGGTAGAAGTTGGAAACCCCGATCGCTTTGATCAGACTTTCGCCGTACAGCTTCTGCATAGCCCGCCAGGAACTGTAATAGTCCCCGAGGGGCTGGTGAATGAGGTACAGGTCGAGGTAGTCCAGGCCCAGGCGCCGCAGAGAATTGTCGAATTCGCGCTTGGCGGTGTCCTCGCCGGTGTGTTGGATCCACATCTTGGTGGTGATGAACAACTCCTCGCGCGGGATTCCGCTGCCCTTGATCGCGCGGCCAACGGCTTCCTCGTTGCCGTACGAGGCGGCGGTGTCGATGGACCGGTAGCCGGCGGCGAGAGCGTCCGTGACAACCTGCTCGGTCTGGTCTTCGGGGACCTGGAAGACGCCGAAGCCGAGAATCGGCATCTGGACGCCGTTGTTGAGCGTGATCAGTCGGTTCTGTGGTGCCACGATGACTTCCTCCGCAGGTTCAGTGGGCTCTGCCAGCCCGGGTGGGCCGGTAGTCGGTCAGTTCCTTCCGCTGACTCCACGAAACCTGATTTCCCGCGCGGCAGGCAGTGACGGTCCTGCCCGGTAATGCCAGACCCTCCCTGCCTGCCGCACGGGCGTCGTACGGTCGAGGACGTGGACAACCGGGACGAGGTTCGCGACTTCCTCATCACCCGCCGGGAGCGGCTGACCCCCGAGCAGGCGGGGGTGCCGTTCTTCGGCGGCAAGCGACGGGTCAAGGGACTGCGCCGCGAAGAGGTCGCGATGCTCGCCGGAATCAGCACCGACTACTACACCCGTCTCGAACGCGGCAACCTGGCCGGCGTCTCCCATTCGGTGCTCGAAGCCCTGTTCCGGGCTCTGCAGCTCGACGAGGCCGAGCGCACACACCTGTTCAACCTGGCCGACACCGCCAACGCCATCGGACGTGCGGTCACAGGCCGCCCGCCCCGACGCCCGACAAGCCGGACGATCGTCCGTCAGGGAGTACAGCGCATCCTCGACACCATCAACGCCCCCGCGTACGCCCGCAACGGATGTCTCGACGTTTTGGCCATGAATCGACTCGGTCACGCGCTTTACGCGGACGCCGTGGGCACGGGTGCCACCTTCAACCTCGCCCGCCACCTCTTCCTCGACCTCCGCTCGCAGGACTTCTACCGCGAGTGGGAGACCGTAGCCGCAGACTGCGTCGCCGCCTTACGCACCCAAGCCGGACGCACCCCCTACGACCGCGGCCTCACCGATCTGATCGGCGAACTCAGCACCCGCAGCGCGCACTTTCGTACCTGGTGGGCCACTCACAACGTGAGGCTGCACCACACCGCCACCAAGACGATGCACCACGCGATCGCGGGCGACCTCGAACTCACCGGCGAAGCCCTCCAGCTACCCGGCGATCCGGACCTGACCATCGTCACCTACACCTTCGAACCCACCGGCCCCACCGCGCAAGCCCTCGCCTTCCTGTCCACCTGGTGCACCCCAGAAGCCTCCGGCCGAACCACAGGATCAGGCCGAGGCACGGCACACCCCGGTAGCCGCTTGCCGCAGGACCCCGGTGTCGACACCCCGTGAGACCGGGACGCGGCTACCTGACCCGTCATCCTGACGGCCGGCGGTAAGCGGGTCCGGCTACCGGACGCCGGCCTCCACGGTCAGCGTCCCGGCCTCGGCGTCGATTGCGGCCCGGGCGCCGAGCGGGATGGTGAGCTGGCCGTTGCCGTGCCCGAGACGGAGCCCGCCAAGCACCGGGACGCCGAGGTCGCAGAGACGATCCCTGAGTACGGCCACGGCGTCCCACTCGCCGGGCTCGGCGACGCTGTTGGTGACCTGACCGACCACCACCCCGGCAACCCGGCCAAGCACGCCCACCCGGCGCAGTTCGGTCAACATGCTGTCGTAGTTGTACGGAGCCTCGTCCACGTCCTCGAAGAACAGGATGGCGCCGTCGAAGTCCGGTGCGTCCCCGGCGCCCAGCGAGGTCGAGATAAGGGTCAGGCACCCGCCGAGCAGCCGGCCGGTCGCCCGACCCGGCACCATGACCGAGGCGGCGGTCTCGGCCGGATCCCGGTTGATGGTGATCGGCGTGGTGGTCATGACCGCCCGGCGCAGCGCCTCGGCCGAGTCCGGACCGGTCCGGCTGTCCGTCCAGTTGACCATCGGGCCGTAGAAGCTGACCAGGCCGGCCTCGCGCCACAGTCGACCGTGGATGCTGGTGATGTCACTGAACCCGACCACCACCTTCGGGTCGCGACGCAGGGCGGACACGTTCATCCGGTCCACGATCCGCTGGGTGCCGTAGCCGCCACGGGCGGCGAAGACAGCCCGCACACCCGGGTCGGCGAACGCGGCGTTCACGTCGGCCAGCCGCTGCGCGTCGGTGCCGGCCAGGTAGCCGTACCGGGTGAAGACGTGCTGGCCCAGTTCCACCTTCAGCCCCCAGCCACGGAGGATCTCGATGCCACGGTCCATCAGGGCGGGGTCCGGGGTGCTGCCCGGCGACACCACCCGAACCCGGTCACCGGGGACCAGGGCACGGGCCCGGACCGGAGGCCGCCCACCGCGCGGCGCCGCCTGAACCGCCCCGGCGGCGCCGATCAGCAGCGCACCACCGGCCGCCGCCGCTGCCCCGGCGTGCAGCACGTGCCGCCGGGACAGGGCCGCGGCGCCGGGACCCGTAGTGGCCACGCCCTCGTCAGAATCTCGCATCGGCGTCCTCCCCCGTCGTGCCGGGACCGGCATTCCGACCCGGGCAATCCATCCAGCGACATCAATGCTAACGATCGCCCGCAAGCGATCTGCGTGTCTGGACGAGGACACCTCCGCTGCGACGGCCCTACAACACGGCGACTATCGGGCGACGACGTAGGCGAGGACCGCTAACCCGCCCGCCACGACCAGTGCGCTGCCGGCGGCCAGCAGAACGGCACCTCCCGGGCGGCCGAGGTGGGTGGGCAGCCGGACGGCGCGATACCGGCGTTTGGCCAGGACGGCCATCGCGACGGCGACCGGAGCGCAGGCCAGCACGAGCCCTCCGGCGAACGGATGACGCGGCACCAGCTCACGGCCGACGGCGACCAGCACGGTGGCCGTCGCCATCGCGGTACGCAGCCACGCGAGCAGGGTGCGTTCGGCCTGTGCCCCCCGGTCGGCGAGCTGCGGCTCCATCAGATCGACACGACGACGGCGATCGTCACGCCGGCCGCGACCACCCCCACCGCCGAGACGACCGCGACGGGGGTGGACGGCAACGGCAACTGCTGCCGCAGTGCGCGCTCGTTGCGGCTCCACCGGGGGAACGCCTCGGCAGCCACCCCGACGGCCAGCACCGCCAGCACGGCCGCCGTCCACCGCGAGCCGTCCGTGCCGAAGGCCCTGACCGCCGCGGCGGCCACCATCAGCCCCAGGGCGGTCCGCAGCCAGGCGAGGAACGTGCGTTCGTTGGCGAGGGTGAACCGCGGGTCCGGCTCCGTGCCCACCCCGTAGACCCGGCGCGGCCAGCGCGGATCGGCTGGTCCCGGCCGCTCGCCCGGGCCGACCGACGTGGAAGGTGCCTCGTCCGTCACCCGGCGACCGGCACCGAGGGCTGCCACGGGGTGTCCCCACACTCCCGCTGGACGCGGGCCAACTCCTCGATTAGCGCCACCCGGATCTGGGCGTACGCCGGGTCGTCGTAGACGCTGCGCATCTCCCACGGGTCGGCCCGCAGGTCGAACAGCTCCCACTCCGGCTCCTGGGCCGTGGCGGAGGTGCCGGGCAGGCCGAGCCCGTCGGCGTAGTAGTAGACCAGCTTGTGGTCGTGGGTACGTACGCCGTAGTGCGCCCACACGTGGTGTTCGTCGTCGTCGTGCTCCCAGTAGCGGTAGTACACCGACTGCCGCCAGTCGCCGACGTCCTCGCCGCGCAGCAGCGACCGCAGTGAGCGTCCCTGCATGCGGGGGTCGGCCGGCACGTCGGCGTAGTCGAGGAACGTCTGGGCGAAGTCGACGTTCATGGCGAGGGCGTTGCTGGCGGAGCCGGCCGGGATCTCCGCCGGGTAGCGGATCAGGAATGGCATCCGCAGCGACTCCTCGTACATGAACCGCTTGTCGTACCAGCCGTGGTCACCCAGGAAGAAACCCTGGTCCGACGTGTAGACGACGATGGTGTCGTCGGTCAGCCCGTGTTCGTCGAGGTAGTCGAGCAGGCGGCCGACGTTGTCGTCGACCCCGGCGACGCAGCGTAGATAGTCCTTGATGTACCGCTGATAGGTCCAGAGCGCGGCCTCGTCCGGATCCAGGTGCGGCGGCAGCATCTCCTTGATGTCGTCAGCCGTCAGGTCCCGGTCCACCCGCATCCGTGCGGCCCGGGCCGCGGCGGCGTGCCCGGAGTGGTCGTCGTCGAACGAGCCCGGCACGGCCACGTCGTCGACGTACAGGTCACGGTGCTTGTCGTCGGGTTCCCAGTTGCGGTGCGGCGCCTTGTGGTGCACCAGCAGGCAGAAGGGGCGCTGCGGGTCGCGCTGGTCGAGCCAGTCGACGGCCAGGTCGGTGATGATGTTGGTGCAGTAGCCCGGGCGGACCCGCTCGGTGCCGTCCATGCCGATGAAGACCGGATCGCGGTAGCGGCCCTGGCCCGGCACGACCTCCCAGTAGTCGAAGCCGCGGGGGTCGTGCTCCGGGCCGTGCCCGAGGTGCCACTTGCCGACCAACGCCGTCTGGTAGCCGGCCCGGCGCAGCAGCTCCGGGAAGACGAGCTGCCGGTTGTCGAACTCGGTCGACAACGTCTGCACGCCGTTGACGTGGTTGTAGGTGCCGGTGAGGATGGTGGCCCGACTGGGCGCGCAGAGCGAGTTGGTGCAGAAACAGTTCTCCAGCAGCGCACCGCCGGTCGCGATGCGGTCGATGTGCGGTGTCTGGTTGATCTTGCTTCCGTAGGCGCCGACCGCGTGCGCGGCGTGGTCGTCGGCCATGATGAAGACGATGTTGGGCCGCACGGGTTGATCCTTTCTGAAACGACTGGTGCTCAGGACGCGTACGCGGCGGCGTCGTAGTAGGTGTTCGGGTCGACCACGTCCGGCAGCTTGCCGAGGTCCTTGAAGAGGCCGTTGAGGCCGTTGAGCCAGCCCGCGACGGTGCCGTCGGTGGACTTGGCGGCGAGTTCGGCCGACGGCAGGAACCGGGCGTTGGTGGCTTCGGCGCGCAACTGGTCGACCGGTGCAGACTTGAGGAACTTCGCGGTGAGCGCGACCGCCCCCTCCACGTCGGCCGCCCGCTCGTCGTTGGCGGCACGCAGTACCGCGAGCACCTTCTTCACCAGTTCCGGCTTGCCGGTCACCACGTCGTTGCGCCCGACGTAGGCGGACGGGAAGCTGATGTCCGGGTAGAAGTCCTCGTTCTTGGCCAGCTCCGTCAGGTCCGGCACCCGCTTCTTGATCGTGCCGATCAGCGGGTACCAGATGCCGGCCGCGTCGATCTGGCCGGAACCGAAGGCGGTGACCACCGTACTGGCGTCCATCGCGACCTTCTGGACGTCGTCGATGGAGAGCCCGGCGCGCCGCAGCGCCAGCCGCACGATCATGTCGCCGGAGGTACCCTCCGGCACGCCGATCTTCTTGCCCTTGAGCGCGGCGATGGAGGTGATACCCGGCTGGGCGATGACCCGGTCGGCGAACCCCAGCGAGTTGACGGCGATGACTCGGGCCTTGCCGGAGGCCGGCAGCCACATCGCACCCGGGCCCAGGTAGCCGAAGTCGAGGTCGCCGGCGCCGAGCGCCTGCACCTGGAGGGGTCCGTTGGTGAAGACCTTCAGGTCCGGCTTCAGGCCGTGCTGGGCCCACAGCTTCTTCTCCTGGGCGATCGCCATCAGGCTCGCACCGGTGAAGTCGGCGATGTAGCCCAGCTTCACCGGTTCGCCACCGCCGGAGCCGCCGGCTGCGGACTGCTCGTCGTCGCCGCAGGCGGTGAGGGCGGCGGCGGTGCCGAGGCCGACGAGGCCGGCCAGGACGGCACGACGGGACAGAGGGCTCATAGCGATGCACCTTCCGGAGAGGTCTGGTGGTAGACGGCGCGCCAGACCCGATTGCGGATCTGGGAGAATTCCGGCGAGAGGCGGACGGCTTCGGTACGCGGGTACGGCAGGTCCACGTCGATGACCTCGTACACCCGGCCTGGCCTGGCCGCCATCACGACGACCCGGTTGGCGAGGTAGACCGCCTCGTCGACGTCGTGGGTGATGAACATGACGGTGCGGCGCTCGGAGCCCCAGGTGGCCAGCAGTTGATCCTGCAACTGCACCCGGGTGAGGGCGTCGAGGGCGCCGAAGGGTTCGTCCATGAGCAGGATGCCGGGGTCGACGGCGTAGGCGCGGGCGATCGCGCAGCGCTGCCGCATCCCGCCGGAGAGCATCCGGGGCAGCGCGTCCGCGAAGTCGGTGAGGCCCACCAGGTCGATGAAGTGCTGCGCCCGGCGTCGCCGCTCGGCCCGCCCGACCTTGGCGATCCGGAGACCGAACTCGACGTTCTGACGCACGGTCAGCCAGGGGAAGAGCGCGTACTGCTGGAAGATGACGCCGCGTTCCGGGCTGGGCCCGTTTACCGGCCGCGAGTCGACGAGCACCTCACCGCCGGTGGGTTCGACGAGGCCGGCCGCGATGTTCATCAGGGTCGACTTGCCGCACCCGGACGGTCCGACCACGGTGACGAACTCGCGGTCGGCGATGTCCAGGTCGACGTCCCGCAGCGCGTGGAACGGTTGCCCGCCCACGTCGAAGGTGCGGCTGACGGAGCGGAAGGAGATCTTCTCGGTCATCGGCGTTCCTGCCATCCGGTGAGGCGCTTCTCCGCGGCGAGCAGCAGCCGGTCCATGATCAGGCCGAGCACGCCGATGGTGATCAGGCCGACGAAGATGCTCGGCAGGTCGTAGTAGATCTGCGACTGCTGCATCCGGTAGCCGAGGCCTTCCTGCGCGGCGATCAGCTCGGCCGCCACCAGGGTCGCCCACGCCGCGCCGAGGCCGACGCGCATGCCGACCAGGATGAACGGGGTGGAGGCGGGGACCACGACCCGGCGGAACACCACGGCGTCGTTGGCCCCGAGCACCCGGGCAGCGTTGATCATGGTGGCGTCGACGCTCACCACGCCCTGGAACGTCGACACGACGCAGGACAGGAACGCGGCCAGGAAGATGACGAAGATCTTCGGGGTCTCCCCGATGCCCATCAGCAGGATGGCCAGCGGGATGACGGCCAGCGGCGGGATCGTGCGGAAGAACTGCACGTAGGGCTCGATCAGGCCCCGGGCCGTCCGGTACCAGCCCATGAGGAAGCCGACCGGCACCGCGAGGGCGCTGCCGAGCGCGAATCCGATGAGCACCCGGCGCAGGCTGGCGAGGCTGTCGTCGAGCAGGGTGCCGTCCATCGCGAGTTCACCGGCGCGGACGGCGACCGCCTGCGGCCCGGGAAGGCCCGACACTCCGACCCGGGCGAGCACGGTCCAGATGCCGAGGCCGAGCACGACGGCGAGCAGGTTCCACACCGGCAGCGGTACGGCGCGACGCGGCGGCGACGCCGCGCGGGTGGTGTCCGGCCCGCGGGTCCGGGGTGGTTGAACGTCTATCGGCACGGTGGCCCTCCGTAGCCCAACTCGGATGTGGGCGCCTCCCCTTCCCGGCAGGCGGCGCTCAAGGTAAGGGAATCTTTCGGTACGCGGCTAATCATGTCAACCCTTCGGACTAAATTGCCGAGCCAGCCGCCCTTGCCCAGCCGCCTTCCCCGCGCTCACAAAGCGTGAGCTCCGGGGCGCCGACAGCCTACGAGGCTCCGCACGGGGAACGACGCCGGCCCACGCGCACCGCCCGGCGAATTAATGTGCAACCCATTGACGGAATTAGAGGGGTGCGGCCAGACTGCCGGCGTACCGAGCCACCCAGTCGCCCGGCGATCCGGGCGACGGACGAAGGAGTCCCATGCCGATTCCGCGCTCCCGCCCCGTCCCCGGATCGAGACGCCGGTCGATCGCGGCGCACCTCGCCGTGCTGATCGCCGCGACGTTCGTCGCACCCGCCACCTCCGCGGCCCCGGCCGCCGCCGCAACCGCGCCGGTGAACCTGGCCCGGACCGGCGCCGCCACCGCGTCGAGCGTCGAACTCGACCGGGCCGACTTCGTCGCCGCGCAGGTCAACGACGGTGACCGCGGCACCCGATGGTCGTCGAAGTACCAGGACGACAACTGGGTGCAGGTGCGGCTGGCGACCGCCGCCACGGTCGACCACGTCGTGCTCAGCTGGCCCAACGCGTGCGCCCGTGACTTCACCCTGCAGACCTCCGCCAACGGCACCACCTGGACCGACGTCGCCCGCGTCCAGCGCGACACCTGCCCCCGGACCGACGTCATCGCGGTGAACTCGTCCCAACCGGTGTCCCACGTGCGGATGCAGGGACACCAGCGGTGGGCGGGTTACGGCTACTCGATCTCCGAGTTCGAGATCTGGAACACCACGATGCCGGCCCCCGCGCCCTCGCGGGGCCTGCTGCCCAGACCGGTGTCGATGTCGGAGACCGGCGGCACGCCGTACACCCTGAACCGGAACACGCCCGTCGTCGCGGTCGGGCCACAGGCGACCGCGCCCGCGACCTACCTCGCCGGCCTCCTCCGCCCGGCCACCGGGTACGGGCTGCCGGTGGTCACCCGCAGCTCCGCACCCGCGCCCATCGTCGTCGAGGTCGGCGCCGGCAAGGGACCCGCCGGACAGGCCGCCGAGGGGTACCGGCTGGTCGTCACCACCGCGAAGATCCAGATCAGCGCCGACACGCCGAACGGGGCACTCAACGGGGTGCAGACGTTGCGGCAGCTCCTCCCCCAGTGGGTGGAGTCCGACACCGTCGTCGACGCCCCGTGGACGGTGCCGGCGGTGACCATCTCCGACCATCCACGCTTCGCCCACCGCGGGATGATGCTCGACGTCGCCCGCAGCTTCTACCCGGTGCACGAGGTCAAGGCGTACATCGACGCTGCGGCACAGTACAAGATCAATCGCCTGCACCTGCACCTGACCGACGACCAGGGCTGGCGGATCGCCGTCGACAACCCGGCGAGCAACCCGGCGGGCATCGACTACGGCCTGCTCACCTCGGTCAGCGGACGCACCGCCATGACCTACAACGACAACGGCCAACTGATGGGCACCGAGCTGGGCGTCACCGGCTTCTACACCAAGGCCGACTACGCCGAGATCGTGCGCTACGCCGGCCTGAACGGCATGACGGTCGTGCCGGAGATCGACATTCCGGGGCACACCAACGCGGCGCTGCACGCCATCCCCCAGTTGAACACGGCCGGTGCCGCGCCGAAGCCGGCGACCGGAGCGCAGACCGCCCCGGCCAACGGCACCGGCAACGTCGGCTACTCCACGCTCGACGCCGCCAGCCCGGCGACGTACGAGTTCGTCACCCAGGTCCTGACCCAGATCGCCGCCATGACCCCCGGCCCCTACCTGCACATCGGCGGCGACGAGGCCCATGTCACCAGCCGCGCGAACTACACCACGATGGTCGACTCCTTCAACGCGACGGTCGCCTCACTCGGCAAGACCGTGGTCGGCTGGAACGAGTACGCCGGCACGGCGCTGCCACAGGACAAGGCCGTGGTGCAGTACTGGAACGGCGACCGCACCGCGGTCGCCAACGCGGTGACCAGGCGCGGCGCCAAGGTCGTCCTCTCCCCCGCCCCCCCCACACGTACGTGCCGCAGAAGCAGGACTCCCGCCAGCCGCTCGGCGGCACCTGGGCCTGCGGCGGACCGTGCGGGCTGGACCGGCACTACAACTGGGACCCGGGCACCTTCATCCCGAACATCGCCGAGACCAGCGTGCTCGGTGTCGAATCGGCGCTCTGGGGCGAGTTCATCCGCCGCCTCGGCCAGGCGCAGTACTACAGCCTTCCGCGCCTGATCGCCACCGCCGAGGTGGGATGGACGCCGCAGGCACAACGCGACTACGCCGACTTCACCACGCGCCTGTCGGTGGCCGGGGGCCGGTTGACGGTCCAGGGCGTCAACTTCTTCCCCACCACCGACGTGGCCTGGCGTAGGCAGGCGATCGGCCGATCGGTCACCGTGGCCGTCGGCGCACCGGCCGGCGCCGCCTGGACGGTCACCGCCCCCGGGGTCAGCACCGCCGACCTGACCGCCACGGTCACCTGGAGTGACGGGCAAGTGGAGGCGCTGACGCCGACCGCCACGCGCGAGCCGAGCATCCCGGCGATGCGGGTCAACAGCGCGTTCACCGTGCTGTCCCGGCGCACGTTCGGCACGCCGGGAACGTACACCGGGACGCTGTCGGTGCGCTCGGCCGGGCTGGCCCCGGTCGAGGCACCGCTGACCGTCACCGTTCGCGCCGCCTGACCGCCGGCCGGCGCCGTCACCTCGTCCGGTGACGGCGCCGGCCGCCGTACGTTGTGCCGCAACGGCGGGCGGAAAGCGGGGATCGGTCATGATGGTGCGGTGATCGAACGCCCGGATGCCATGCAACGCGTGCGGCTCGCGCACACCGAGGCCCTGCTGGCCCAGCTCCGCAGCGCCGGCCCGCTCAGCCGGGCCGAGCTGATCCGGCTGACCGGGCTGTCGCGCACCACGCTGTTCGACATCATCGGCGACCTCATCGCCCGCGGTGTGGTGGTCGAACGCGAACCGGCGCTCTCCGGCCACCGGGGCCGGGGACGGCCGTCCACCACCGTCAGCCTCAACCCCTCTGCCGGCCGGATCATCGGCATCGACCTCGGCCGGGCGACGATCACCGTCATCGTCGCCACCCTGAGTCACGACATCCTGGCCCGCGGCAGCCGCGCGGTCACGCTGACCGCCGGTCCGATCCGGCGCGCCAACGCCGCGATCAAGCTGATCGACGACCTCGTGCACGAGCACGACATCGATTTGCGCGCGCTGGAGGCGATCGGCCTCGGCCTGCCCGGTTTGGTGGCCAGCCGGGGTGGTCCGGCCGGCGGCAGCCCTTCGGTGGCCGCGAAGCAGGTAGGCGCGCGCATCCAGGACCGGTACGGCGTCGCCGTCGTCACCGACAACAACTCACGGCTGGCCGCACTGGCCGAAGGCACCTGGGGCGCGACCCGTGACGTGCGGGACGCCATCTACGTCCGGTGGAGTGACGGCGTGGGCGGCGGGCTCATCGTCGACGGCCGGCTCGCCCGCGGTGCGCACGGGGCCGCCGGCGAGATCGGCCATGTCAGCGTCGAGCCCGACGGCGACCCCTGCCCGTGCGGTGGCCGTGGCTGCCTCGAACTGCTGATCCGCCCGTCGGCCCTCATCGAGCGGTGCGCCCGCCGTGGCGTGACCGTCGCGGACCCGTCCGACCTGGTGACCCGAGCACGCGCCGGAGAGCCGGCCGTCGAGGGCGTGGTGCGGCACGCCGCCACGCTGCTCGGCCGGGTCCTGTCCGGGATGGTGGTGCAGTTGGACCCGGGCAAGGTGGCCATCGGTGGCACCCTGGCCCGTGCCGGCGAAACGGTGCTCGAACCGGTGCGGGCGGCGATCGGCCAGTTGGCGATCCCCCGTCACCCACGTCCCCTGGACGTCGTGACGGCCCAGTTCGGCGACGAGGGCGGTGCCCTGGGCGCCGTCGCAGCCGCCCTGCGGCTCAACGTGTCCGAGCCCTTGCCGGTCCTCCCCACCGCATAGCACCAGCGTTCCACCGGCGGCCGGGCGACTCGTTGGTGAAATTCGCCCGGTCGAACTGTGGGCTCGGCTGCGCGCGCTGGCGAAACGACAAAGGCAAGGAGAAGAACTCCTTGCCACTGTCAACATATACCGCACCCCCGGGCTTGCCGCAAGACCCCGGTCGTGGCGCACAATCGTCGGCCGAGCCCAAGAATTGGCACACCATGGGGGAATGCATGTTCGATGTGATCATCGTCGGCGGCGGGCCGACCGGCATGATGCTGGCGAGCGAATTGCGTCTGCGGGGCGTCAACGTGCTCGTGCTGGAGAAGGAGGCCGAGCTGCCGCCGTTCGTGCGGTCACTCGGGCTGCACGTGCGCAGTATCGAGGTGATGGATCAGCGGGGGCTGTTGGAGCGGTTCCTCGAGAACGGCAAGCAGTACCCGATCCGGGGATTCTTCGCGGGCATCGAAAAGCCCGCTCCGATCGGGCTGGACACCGCCCACGGATACGTACTCGGCATTCCGCAGACGCTCACCGACCGGCTGCTCGCCGAACACGCGGCCGAAGTCGGAGCCGAGATTCGGCGCGGCTGTGCGGTGGTCGGGCTGGAACAGGACGACGACGGCGTGATCGTCTACCTCGGAAATGGGACTGCAACGCCGTTGCGGGCACGGTTTGTTGTCGGCTGCGACGGTGGGCGCAGCACGGTTCGGAAACTGCTCGGGGTCGGATTCCCCGGCGAGCCGTCGAAAATCGACACGCTGCTGGGCGAGATGGAGGTGACGGCGTCCCCGGACGACATCACCGAAGTGATGACCGAGGTGCGCAGGACCGAGAAGCGGTTCGGGATCGGGCCGTCGGGCAAGCCGGGGGTGTTCCGGGCGGTCGTGCCGGCGGAGGGCGTGGTCGAGGACCGTTCGGTGCCGCCGACGTTCGAGGAGTTCAAGCAACAGCTGCGCAGGTACGCCGGCACCGACTTCGGCGTGCACTCCCCCCGCTGGCTGTCGCGCTTCGGCGACGCGACCCGCCAGGCCGAGCGCTACCGGGTCGGACGGGTGTTTCTGGCCGGGGACGCCGCGCACGTCCACCCGCCGATGGGTGGGCAGGGGCTCAATCTCGGGATTCAGGACTCGTTCAACCTGGGTTGGAAGCTGGCGGCGGCCCTCAACGGCTGGGCGCCGGACGACCTGCTGGACAGCTACGAGCCCGAGCGGCATCCGGTGGCCGCCGACGTGCTGGACAACACCCGCGCACAGATGCAGCTGACGACCAACGAGCCCGGGCCGCAGGCGGTTCGGCGGTTGCTCGCGCAGCTGATGGACTTCAACGACGTCAACCGGTTCCTGATCGAGAAGATCACGGCGATCAGCATCCGGTACGACTTCGGTGAGGGCCATGCCCTGCTCGGGCGGCGGCTGCGCGACGTCCAGCTGAAGCCTGGGCGCCTCTTCGAGCTGATGCGCACCGGCAACGGGCTGCTGCTCGACCAGACGGGGCAGCTTTCGGTGGACGGCTGGGCCGACCGGGTCGACCACGTCGCCGACATCAGCGAAGAGCTGGACGTGCCGGCGGTGCTGCTTCGGCCGGACGGGCACGTCGCGTGGGTGGGCGAGGACCAGCAGACGCTCGAGGTCGAGCTGGCCAAGTGGTTCGGCGCCGCGGGAGTTCCTACGGCCGGGTGAGGGAAGCTTCGAGGACTGCGACGCCTCGGGGGTGCCGGTGCGAACGATGCGCAATCAGCGGTCAACGTTGTTCACCGGCGGCTTCCGGAGCGGCTGTCGGTCCGCAGCAGATCGTCCACGCTGTCGCGCAGCGCCCTCCGGTTCGCGTGCCCGGTCTTGAGCAGCAGGCTGGCGACGTGCTTTTCGACCGTACGCGGCGAGAGGTGCAGCAGCGTGGCCAGGTCCTGGTTGTCGTGGCCCTTCGCGAGCAGCACCAGCACCTCGTGCTCGCGAACGGTCACCCCGACGGCGCGCAGTCGGGTCGGGATGCGGTCGTGACCGGAGCGCCGTTGCCCGAGCGATGCGCCGGCCTGACGAAGCAGGCCCCGGCACGCGCCGGCGATCACCGGCGCGTCGACGTTGTGGAAGTGGTCCTCCGCTGCCCGCAGCCAGGAAACGGGCTCACCCCACCCGTCGGCGAGCGCGGCCTCGGCGACCAGCCGCAGCCCCAGGTGAAAGGTCATGCGGTACGGCGCCGCGGCGTCCAGGGCCAGCGCGACCTCCGCGGTGGCCCGCTCACCCTGCCCCGCGCGCCCGTGCACCACCGCCTTCGCCAGGTGCAGGAACTGCCGGTTCCAGCGCAGGGTCGCTGCCGGGGCCAACGCCACCGCCTCCATGCCGGTGCGGTCCATGGACCCGGCCAGCGCGTCGAGGAGCGGCCTCAGCCCGAAGCGACCCGTCATGTAGTAGGTGTTCGGGTGGTCGTCCTCCCACGCCCGGGCCAGGTCGAGGGCCCGGATCGCCGCCGGCCGGTCCTCCTCCAGCAGCGCGCAGACCGCTTCGCAGAAGCCGTAGGCGAGGGGGACGTGCCCGGACTCTCCCCCACCGGCCGCCCGGAACTCCTCGAGCCTGAGCTCCATCAGTCGCCGTTGTCCACGGTGGGCGGCGGAGGCGGCGGCCGTGACCAGGGCGAACTGCTGGTCGTCGATGTTGCGCAGCCGGGCGGTCGCCGCGGCGCAACGGGCGGCGAGCTCGTCACCTGTCGGGTAGTCGCCCTGCATCACGGCACGGATCGCGTACACGCCCTCGATACTGTGCCTGAGCATGATGGCGCCGGACACCTGCGCGGCCTGCTCCGCCTGGCGCAGCAGCGTCTGCTCGCCGGTCCGCATACTCTGGTTGACCCCGAGCCGGAACAGCGCGTTGATGCGCCACAGGGGCAGGCGGTGTTCCTCCGCCATCATCAGCATCCTGGTCAGGTAGGACTCCGCCTCGTCGAAGCTCCGGCCTCGGGCGATCATGGCCAGGAGTTGCAGTGCCTGACACGCCGTCTCCGCCATCGGCGCCAGCTCAGCCACCGCCAGGGCCTGGAGCACGAGCTGCTCGGCCTGCGTGGTCCGGCCGCAGCCGTGGCCGTCGCCGAAGATCAAATGTGCCTCGACCACGTCCACCTGGGCCGCCGGCCCCGGCGGCGGACTGCTGCCGAGGATCGCCCGGGCGATGCGTACCTGGGACGCGCCGTCGGACCACCGTCCGGTCACGACCGCGACCCAGGCGAGCCGGGTTCGGAGGCTGACGTGCTGCTCGACGCCGAGGGTCACGGCGTTCGCCCAGGTCGCGTCGTCGACCAGAGCGAACGCCCGGTCCGCGTGGCCGGCTTCGGCCAGGGCGTTGAGCAGCGATTCGAGGATGCCAGCGCGGGCGTCGGGGTCAGGTGGGTCGGACATCATCTGGTACGCGCGGTCGAGCAGGGTGACGGCCGACGTGGTCGCGCCGTCGCCGAGTGCCCGCCGGCCCGCCTCCGCGAACAACAGGCCCGCGGCGCGGTTGTCACCGGCGGTCTGCCTGAGCTCGGCCGCGAGCTGGCACCAGTGTCCGGGTAACCCGGCGTACGCCGCCTCCAGCGCGTCGGCGGCGCGCTTCGCCAGCGCGGACCGTTCGGCCGGGGTGAGCGTGGCCAGGATCGCGTCGGCGGTCAACGCGTGGCGGAAGGAGTACCAGTCGGGCGTCGACCGGTCGGGCATGATGACTTCGACGTCCACCCCGGACCTCAGATGGCTCAGCATCGCCCGCTCCTCGAGGCCGGTCGCCGCCCGGACCGCAGCCACCGGGAAACGACGGCCCAGCACGGCGGCGGTGTGGAGCAGTGTTCGCGCCTGCGGATCGAGGCCGGCCAACCGGCGTGTCACGCTGAGCGTGACGGTGTTCGGCAACGCGATGGCCGGGTCGTCGGTGAACCGCCAGCCGTCACCGTCGCGGACCAGTGCGCGTGCGCCGATCATGCTGTTGAGAAGTTCCTCGGCGACGAACGGGTTGCCTTCGCTGTCACGCACCAGCCGGTCGGTCAGTTCGACGGGCAGGGCATCGGTGTCGAGGCAGGCGGAGGCGAGTTCGTGCACCTCCTGGTCGGACAGGGGGTGGAGTTCGACGACGGTCGCGGACCGACGCACAGCCGCGGCCCAGGCCAGATCGGTCGCGGGGCCGCTGCCCGGCCGCATGGTGGCCACCATCAGGATGGGCAGGTCGGCGAGGTTGTCGACAAGGTACTCCACGACAGCGTGGGTCTCGGCGTCGGCGTCGTGGATGTCTTCGAGGATGAGAACGCAGCCCCGGCTGCCAGCCACGGCGGTGACGAGCCGCAGTACGGCCTCGGCCAGTTCGACGATCGAGGCCACCCGTTCCGGCACCGCGGGATCCCGCCATTCCGGGATGAGCCGGGCGAGGGCCGGTCGATAGGGTGCCAGCTCCGTGTTGTCCGGCAGCCGGCCCGTACGGGACAGCGAGAAGATCGCCTCGGTCAGCGGGCGGAACGGGACGATGGGGCCGGTGGAGCTGCTACGGCCCCGTAGCAGCTCCATGCCGGCCCCCGCCGCCGCGCGGGCGCAGTGCTCCGCCAGTCGGGTCTTGCCGATCCCGGCCTCGCCGATCAGGAAGAGCGTGCCGCCGGACGAGGCCCGAGTGGTCGTCAGTCGAGCGTTGACGACGCGGAGTTCGGAATCACGTCCGATCACCACCGGCGAGGAGAAGCGCATGCCCGCAGGCTAACGCGAGCGGCACCCGCGTTGCCGTGTCCGACGCGGGGCGCCCGCTGTCGATGAAGCGACACGGGAAGGTGCCGCTCCCGGGCCTACGCCGACGAGTGACCGCCGGTGCCACCGGTGTCGATGATGGCCGCGATGGCGGGCGCGGCGATCATCAGGCCGGTCAGGATGCCTGTCCGCCTCCCGATGTGCCCCAGGAAACTGAGCTTTATCTCGCCCGCCGGGTGCGTGTCGGCTGACTCGTGCTCCTCGGCCGATCCCGCCGGGTGAGAAACAGTCAAGTCGTCCCGCATATCTTCCCCCTTCTAGTTCTCGACACCGCGTCCGGATGTCGTCGGCTCGGCATGCAGCAGCAGTGCCGAGGGCACATGATCGGCGAAGCCGATACGGAGCAGTCCGTGGCCGATCCCGGCCAGGCCGTCCAGCAGGCCGGCGACACTCACGTCGCCGGCGGCACCGCACCTCGGGCCGGCCTGGTCCAGCGCCGCGACCAGTTGTCCGGCCTGGTCGAACCGAACGCTCACCGCAGCCCGGCGACCGCGCGCGGCGGCGACCGACAACATCTCCTGCCTGCCCATCTCCCCGTGGCAGAGGCTGTGGTCGCTGACCAGTCCGGTTTGCGACACGGCGGTCGCCGCGCGGTCCACGAAGGCCGCCAGTGCGGGGTCCGCCAGCAACCGGCGCTGGTCGGCGATGGCGACCGCGATTCCCGGGACGCCGTGGCACCAGGAGTGCGTCGACGGGCCCGGGATCGGGCCGGTGGCGGCACGGGCCAACATCGCGCTGCCGGCCTCGGCGTGCCGCTCGTCGCCTCCCACCTGCGCGAATCGCAGCAGGGCCCAGCCGATCCCGGCCGTACCGGTGGCGAAGCCGGGCTGCGCGGGCAGCGAGGAGCCGGCCGCGAGCAGCCGCTGGGCACAGTCTCGGGCCGTCGCGGCCGCCAGCGGCAGACCGGTCAGGTCGCTGACGGCGAGCATCGCGGCAAGGCAACCGGCAAGCCCGTCCAGCACGCCCAGGTTGGTCTCCGTGGTGGCGGCGATCGCCGCGAGGCGAACCGCCCTCTCGACCGAGTCGCCGAGCGCGTCGTCCTGAAGCAGGTCGGCGAGCCGGGCCGCCGTGTAGGCGATCCCCCCGAGGCCGGTGAAGCCACCGCTGCCGATCGTGCTCGCCAGGTGCGGCCGAGCGTCCAGCGCGGTGAGCAACACGGGCAGCTGGCGCACCGCCCGGCCAGCGGCCTCGGCGTAGCGGTCGACGTCCGTGAGCCGGGCCAGTTCGGCCAGGAAGAGGGCCGTGCCCGGGTATCCGTTTCCCAGCCCCGCGCCCAGCGGCATGATCGTGCTGTGCCCGCCGTCCACCGGCTCGAGCCCGAGCCAGTTGGCGAACACGCCGTCGTCGTAGGCGTCCGCGATGATCTTGTCGGCGATACCGCAGGCCACTGTGAGCAGCCTGCCCGGGTCCGGTGCCGTCGCCTCCCACCGGACCGATACCGGCTCGGCGCACTCGTGGCGTGCCCCACCGAGCCGGCCGGCGAGCGCGGCCTGGACGATCCACTCCTGGTCGCGTTGGTCGATCACGCCCATGCTGGCGATCTTGCGCTGCGCGGTTGCCAGTACCGGTTCGTCGAGCACGTCGACGAACCCGACGCCGTCACCACCGGTCAGGTCGCGGTCGTCCGGACAGCAGGTGAACAGGGGGACGTCGCCGGCCCAGAGCTGCTCGATCTCGCGGGACACCAGACGGTTACGCACCGGGTCGTCCACCGAGGCCGCCCAGAGCAGGTCGAAGATCTGATCACGGTCGAGCGCGTCGCGCAGCACGTCGGGATGAGTGGACTCGCTCAGCAGCACGGTGTAGGTCCGCGTCGACCGGACGATGACCCGCAACTCGTCGGCGGCGAACCGCCGGAGCAGGCCGTCCGGGCCGATCAGATCGCCGGCTCGCCGGGCGATGGCGCGGTACGCGGCCCGGAATCCGGCGAGCAGCTCGGCCGTGTACTCGGCGGCATCGGCCGGGACGCCGTCCAGCGTCGGGCGGTTCTCGGCGGCCCGCACGGGCGCGGAACGACGCACCAGGTGCATCGTGTCGGTGCCGGCCGCAGCCCACGCGACGGTCTCTCGGAGCTGTTGCGCGCCGGGGTCGCCACCCAGGCCGGAGATGTCCAACAGACCGCGTTCGCCGATGAGCGGCTGGGGCAGCAGGGCGGTGCGGTACACCGACGTCCGCAGCGCCCGGGCGGCGGGATCGGGCGCGGCGGTCGGTACGGGGAGATCGGGGTGCATCAGCGTCTCGACATCGACGAGGACGGGCTGGTCGGCGCAGGCGATCAGGTTCTCGTGGTGGATGTCCGTCATGCCCAGCAGATACAGCAGCGCGAGCAGCACCCCCTGCCGGCGGTAGAACGCGCCCACCTGGCCCACGTCGGCGCAGGCGACACGGTCGACAGCCTCGATCCACCCGTAGCCATCGCGGGCGAGCACGGTCAACGTGCGCAGCTCCAGCTCGGGCAGCAACCCGTTCAGCCAGTCCAGGACCTCGTTGAAGTGCACGTGGACAGCAACCGAGCGCGGCCGGTAGATCACCCGGGCACCGGAGGCGAAGCGCAGGATCGCCACCGCCCGCCCGTGCCCGTGTGAGTCCCCCGCCACGTCGAATCCGGCCAGCGGTCCCGGATCGCGGCCGTCGAGCAACCGGCCGAGAATCTCCGCCCGATCCGCGACGAACCGGTCGAGCAGCTCGGCTGTCGCCTCGACGGCGTGCCGGCAGGCGGTCGCCAGAAGCCGCGCCAGCACGGGGTAGTCCGTCATCACCCGGGTCAGCCGCTCGCGCTGGGCGAGGTCTGCCACGAAGGCGGCGAACCGGTGCTCGGGCGTGGGGCCCGCCAGCCGGCCGGCGGCCCGGGCGACGTTGAGTTCCAGGACGAAGGTACGCGACGCCATCGCGACCAGCCTGACGCGGAGCGCGTCGGCGAACCCGGCGTACACCGCGTCGAGGTCGGCCACCACGGACATCCCGGGAGTACGCACCCGCTGCCGCAGGTCGGCGCAGGCGGCCGTGACGAACGGCGCCAGCACGCCGGCGAACGCGTCGGACCACGGCGTGTCCGGGGGCAGGTGGCGGGCTCCGTCGGGGGCGATGCCGAGCGCCCGTTCGGTGAACTCGGCCCACCCGGGCGCGCCCGACCCGTTCGCCAGCGCCGCCGGCGGTCGGTCGAGGAGGGCCAGGAACTGCCGCTCGGTGATCCCCAGGGCCGCCAGGCGGTTCGCGAACTGACCCGTCGCCCCCAGCTCGTACGCCGAGCGCCAGTCCCGCAGCCGCCGCATGGCGTGCTCCGACACGGGGTCAGCGGCGACCGGCCCGCCGTGGTCGGCTGCCCGTACCCGTTCGGCGAGGGTGCGGCCGGGCGCCCACCAAGCGCTGCCCGCACCACTCACCGCTGCCGTATCCCGCGTCCCCGATCTGTCCACGCCGGTATCGTGCCGGTGTCCTGGAGGGGTCACATGGGTAACCGGTACCCATATTTGGGCGGCGCCGGAGCGACCGGCCTCCGGGCTCACCCGGCGCACCACTCCAGCGCGGCCTGGGCGCTGAACATCTTGTGCTGGGCCTGCTCGAAGGCGATGCTGCGGGGACCGTCCAGCACCCCGGCGGTGACCTCCTCACCCCGGTGCGCCGGCAGGTCGTGCATGAACACCGCCTGCGGGCTCGCCGCCAGGACCGCCCCGTCGACCTGGAACGGCGCGAAGACCCGCCGCCAGTCCGGATCCGGCTTGGCGGTGCCGGTGGTCTGCCAGCGGGTGGCGTAGACGACGTCGACCTCCGGCAGGTCCGTCATGTGGTGCGCCTCGGCGACCGTCGAGCCGGTCCGCTCGGCGGCCACCTGAGCGGCGGTGAGGAGGTCCAGGTCCAACCCGTACCCGGGCGGCGTGCGCAGGTACAGCCGGGTTTCGGTGAACCGGCTGAGGGCGAGCGCGAGCGCGGCGGCGGTGTTGTTGCCCTCCCCCACGTAGAGCACCCGCAGCCCGTCGACCCGGCCGAACCGCTGGGTCATGGTGCTCAGGTCGGCCAGCGCCTGCGTGGGGTGCTCCTCGGCGCTCATCGCGTTGATCACCCCCATCCGGTCCTGCTCGGCGAAGGCCCGCAACTCGGCGACCGGGTCGGCGGTCCGGGCGACGAACAGGTCGACCATCCCGGACAGCACCCGGGTGGTGTCCTCGACCGTCTCACCGGTGTTCAGTTGCAGATCCCCCGGGCCGTAGCTGATCAGATGCGAGCCGAGCCGCAGAGCGCCGCTGGAGAAGGCGGTGCGGGTCCGGGTCGAGGTGCGGCGGAAGTAGACCGCGGTGACCAGACCGCGCAACTGGTCGGCGGGGCGGACCCGACCGGCGGCATGATCGGCGCTGCGAGCCACCAGATGCCGCAGGTCGGTGTCGCTGAGGTCCTGGATCGACAGCAGGTGACGGCGGGGACGACGGTCCATCGGGACCCTCCAGGATCGGTCGCGGCGGCAGGTGGCGGGAGGCGTCAGCTGGCCTGGATGGCCCGGTGCAGTACGGTGAGGCCCCGCTCCAGCCGGGCGAGGTCGATGGTGAGCGGCGGCATCACCTTGATCACTTCGTCGTCGCGTCCGCAGAGTTCGACGATCAGCCCGGTCTCGAAGCAGTGCCGCTGAATCCGATCGGCCCGCTCGGCGCCCCCAGCCGCCCGCAGATCGATGCCGAGAACCATGCCCAGACCCCGCACGGCGAGCGCCGGATCGCTGTCGCGCAGTTCCGCGCCGAAGCGCTCCAGACGCCGGGCGCCGACGGCGGCGGTGGTCCGGAATCCGTCCTGGCCCCAGAGCTCGCAGGCGGCGGCACCGGCGACGAAGGCGAGCTGGTTGCCCCGGAAGGTGCCCGTGTGTTCCCCCGGCGACCAGACGTCAAGGTCCGGTCGGAACAGCACCATCGACAACGGCAGCCCGTACCCGCCGATCGCCTTGGAGACGGTGATGATGTCCGGCACCACGCCGGCATGTTCGAAACAGAAGAACGTGCCGGTCCGTCCGCAGCCGGACTGGATCTCGTCGAAGATGAGCAGAACGCCGTACCGGGTGGTCACCCCGCGCAGCCGGCGCAGCCAGTCGGCCGAGGCCGGGTACACCCCGCCCTCCATCTGCAACGGTTCGACGATCACCGCGGCCGGGATGTCCATCCCCGACGACGGGTCGGACAGCATCCGCTCCAGGTATCCGATCGAGTCGAACGGTCCCGCCGGACCGTCCTCGTACGGCACGAACGTCACATCCGCCGTGCCCACCTGCCCGGCGGCGCGGGCCCGGCGGCCACCGCTGACCGCCAGCGACCCGCGGGACATGCCGTGGTAGGCCCCGGTGAAGGAGACGACGCCACGCCGTTCCGTGGCCCGACGGGCCACCTTCAGCGCCGCCTCCACCGCGTCGGTGCCGGTCGGCCCGCAGAACTGCACCTTGTGGTCCAGCCCTCGCGGGGCCAGCACCTGCTCCCGGAGCCGGCTCAGGAAGGTCCGCTTCGCCACGGTGTACATGTCCAGGCCGTGCATCACGCCGTCCCTGGCGAGGTACTCCGTGATACGACGCTTGAGGTAGGGATGGTTGTGGCCGTAGTTCAGGGTGCCTGCGCCGCAGAAGAAGTCGGTGAACATCCGACCGTCCTCGGCGTAGAGCTCGGCGCCCTGGGCCCGGTCGAACACCACCGGAAACTTGCGGCAGTAGTAACGCACCTCCGACTCCATCGCCTCGAAGAGGGAGAAGTCGTAGGCCGCCTTGTGCGGGGGTACCGTCTCGTCCACCAGCATGGTCATCGGTCCGGGTCTCCTCGGTCGTAGTCGTCTCGTCGTCGAAACAGGTCGTCAGGTGCGTGCTCCCCGACTGGTACCGCCGCTGGTGTCGGGGCCCCGAGGGGCCCCGGACCACGTCAGCCGCGGGTGGTCAGCGACACCGCGCCCAGGGCGCCGAAGGAGGCCCGCACGGTGTCACCCGGCACAAGGTCCACGGCCGCCGCCCAGGAACCGGAGAGCACGAGCTGCCCGGCCCTGATCCCGGTGCCGAACCCGGACAGGATGCGGACCAGACAGGCCACGGACTCGGCCGGATGCCCCATCACGGCCGAGCCTCGCCCCTCCTGCACGACGTGGCGGCTACGCAACTCCATCCGCGCGCCGGCCAGGTCCGTGGTGTCGGGCGGCATGCCGGCGCCGACCACGGCCAACGCCGACGAAGCGTTGTCGGCGACGGTGTCCACCAGGCCGATCCGCCAGTCCTGGATCCGGCTGTCGAGCACCTCCAGCGCCGGCAGGATCTCCGCGGTGGCGGCCAGCACGTCATGCGCGGTCACGGCCGGGCCGGCGAGGTCCGCCGCGAACCGGAACGCGATCTCGCCCTCGACCTTCGGCGCGATGAACCGGCTCAGGTCGAGGTCGGCACCGTCGTGGAGCACCATCTGGTCGGTCAGGTAACCGAAGTCGGGATGGTCGATGCCGAACATCGACTGGATCGCCTCGCTGGTCGCACCGATCTTGAGCCCGGCCAGGACCGCGCCGGCCGCCAGATCCATCTCGCGTAGCTCGCTCTGGATGGCGTAGGCGTCTGCCAGGTCGAGCTCCGGATGCCGGACCGAGACCGGCGGCACGGCACGAAGGGTCCGCGCCGCCGTCCGGAGCTCGCCCGCGAGCTCGCGGTGCAGGGACAGCCTGGTGGCCACTACCTGACCGCCACGAAGAGCCGGCCGCCGGGCACGCCGAGCGGCACGCACTCGGTCTTGGAGAAGCCCGCGGCCTGGAACGTGTCCAGCCAATGCCGCTCGGACGGGAGAGTCACGCTCATGAAGCTGGCGTGCAGGTAGGTGAACAGCGCGCTGAACCTTCGCTCCACGGGATCGGGCGCGTAGGAGACGGCGTCGGCGACCGCCATGAAGCCGCCGGGAGCAAGCGCGTCGCGGCAGGCGCCCAGGACGGCCTTGGCCACCGACGCGTCCGCCACGATGTCGTGCATGACGAAACACGCCAGCACGGCGTTCGCACCCTCGACCGGCCCGGGGTCGTCCGCAAGCGACTGGACAGTACGCTCGACGACCTGGAGCCGGTCGTCCACCCCCGCGGCGGCGGCGGCCTCCCGCGCCGCGGCACACGCGGCGCCGCTGCTGTCGAGCGCCACGCCGGTACGCGCCGGGTCCTGCCCCAGGAGCCTGACGAGCAACCCGCCAGCGCCGGCGCCGAGGTCGGCCACATGCGAGGCACCGGCCGAGACGACCCGGTCGACGATCGGCGGATAGAACGCCCGCTCGCCGATCCACCGGGAGCTGACCGCCACCCGGCGCCCGTTGCGCCGGTGGACCCGGGCGGCCGCGTCGCGGTCGGCCAGGAACTCCCGGGCGTTGACGAGGAACGGGCCGTTCGCGCTCATCGCCCAGGACAGATATCCGGCCGCGTACCGCCGGTCCGGGTAGTCCGAGGCTGCCTGGAACCGGTCCGGGGCCTCCGTGCCGACCACCAGTCCGGCGGCGACCAGCGCGGCGAGGTAGTCGTCCACGCCGGCCTGCGGGAGATCGGCGATCCTGGCCAGCTCGGCGGAGCTGAACGTGTCGCCCGAGTCCAGCAGTCGGTCCACTCCGATCTCCGCGCCGATCTGCAGCAGCGCGGCGACCGCGGCCAGGTCGGCCGCGTCGTCGAGCGAGGAATGGCGTTGCATTGCTCCTCCTACATCATTTGATGCGAACCCTGACGACCCGCTCACACCCGGCTCGATGCCTGCTGCTCGGCGGCCAGCGACATGGCGACCTCGATGATGGTGTCTTCCTGGCCGGCCACCACCCGCCGGTTGCCCAGCTCCAGCAGGATCTTGCGGGGGTCGACGCCGAAGCGGGCGCTCGCCCGCCGCACCGGCGCGGCGAACCCGGAGAACACCCCGGCGATCCCGCTGGCGATGGTGACGCTGTCGTTGGTGGGTACGTGCTTGACGAACCGCTCCTGTGCCACGTCGGCCGCGTCCAACGCGCCGAAGAGCTGGACGCCGGTCTCGATCTGCCCGACATGCAGGTTGGCCGCGACGAGCTCGATCGGCGCGTTACCCGCGCCCGCTCCGAAGCCACGCGCCGTGACGTCGACGATGGTGGCCCCGGCCTCGATCGCCGCCATGCTGTTGACGACCGACATACCGAGGTTGTTGTGCGCGTGGAAACCGACCGCGATGTCGAGGTTCTCGACGAGTTCGCCGACCTTCTCGCGGACCTTCTCCGGCGTGTACGCGCCGGCGGAGTCCATCAGAATGACCGCCTCGGCACCGTAGCTCTGCATGAGCCGGGCCTGTTCCACCAGCTTCGCCGCAGAGGCCATGTGGCTCATCAACAGCATCCCCTTGACGGCGACGCCCATCGCCCGCAGCATCGTGACCTGCTGCCGGGTGACGTCCGCCTCGGTGCAGTGCGCGCCGACCCGGACCTCGTCCACGCCGCAGTCCAGCGCCGGCCTGAGGTCGCGCTCGACACTGGCGAACCCGGGAATGGACAGCACGCCGAGCCGGGCGGTACGCAGCTCGGCCTTGGCGGTCCGCAGCATCTCGGCGTCGCTGAGCGCGGCCATGCCGACCTGGATGGACGAGGCACCGAGTCCGTTGCCGTGGCCGACCTCGACAACGTCCACACCAGCTGCCTCGGCCGCCCGCGCGTAGGCGCTGATGTCCGCGCGGCCGAGTTGGTGGGCGACCGCGTGGTTGCCGTCGCGCAGGGTCGTGTCGCAGATGCTGAGTTTCGGTGCGCCGCTCATGACCGCCGCCGTTCTGCCCGGGCCTCGCCGACCGCGAGGGCGGCGCACGTGATGATGTCGAGATTGCCGGCGTAGCGCGGGAACCAGTCGCCCCGGCCCTCGACCTCCACGATGATCGTGACCCGGTCTCCGGCGGCCACCGGCGGGACGACGACGCGATAGCCGGGGACGTACGACCTGATCAGCTTCTCCATCATGCCGACGGACGCGCGTAGGGCGTCCAGGTCGATTCGTTCGGCGGCCGTCACCGCGATGGAGTTGCGCATGACGATGCCGGGGTCGGCGGGGTTGATCACCAGCACGGTCTTGGTGCGCCGCACGCCGCAGAACTCGATGGTCGCCTGCTCGGTGGTGTGCACGTACTCGTCCAGGTTGGCCCGGGACGCGGGGCCGACGGTGGCCGAGGCGCTGGCCGAGACGATCTCCAGGTAGTCGATCCCGTCCGCGGCCTCCGCCATGCAGTGGGCCATCGGGACCGCCGCCTGTCCCCCGCAGGTGACCATGCTGAGGTACTGCTCGTCGAGGCAGTCGGCCAGGTTGAGCGCCGGTACGCAGAACTTCCCGAGGTGCGCCGGCGTGAGGTCGACGAACGGCAGCCCGGTGGGCGCGACGACCGACCAGTGGCGGGTCGCGTCGTCGGCCGAGGTCGCGTCGAAGACCAGGTCGATGTGCTCGGCGCGGGCGGTGACCGCGTCGATCCCGGCCACGCTGGTGGGCACCCCGTGACGCTCGGCCAGCTGGATCCCGGGGGATCCGGCGCGGCGCCCGGCGAACAGGACGCACTCCAGCAGGGGGGACGCCCCGACCTTCAACAGCAGGTCCGTCCCGATGTTGCCCGTGCCCACGATCGCTACCTTGAGCGTTTCCGGGCTCGTGCGGGTACTCATCCAGTTCCTCCTTTCGTCCGGCCGCCCGAGCAGGCGCGGCCGGCATCCGTGACAGCGGTCAGTTCGCGTCGAGCACGTCGGTGACGACGCGGGCGAGCTCGGTGACGAGCGGCGGCTTGATGACGCTGAAGTGGTCACCGGGCACCCGGTGCACCCGTACGCCGCCGGCGCAGAGCTCCTCCCAGCGCGCCAGGTAGTCCGGGTAGCTCTGGCCGGACGTGACCTCGTGCTGGCCGTCGGCGAGCTCGTCGCTGACGATCAGTTCCAGCCGTCCCGGCCAGGGCCGGTGCCGGTACTCGACGTCCACCTCCATGACCTCGCGCCAGATCCGGACGGTCCGTGGCCAGGAGTCCCCCACGCCGTGCTCGGGCAGCGCGATGCCGGCCTCCTCGTCGACGTCGTCGACGAGGTGTTCGAGCAGGTCGAGGATCTCCCGGCGGCGTTCCGGCGTGTCGGCCTCGTCGCCACCGGTGTCCACCTCGTGGAGCAGCAGTTCGAGGCGGCGGATCAGGCCGAGCTCGTTCCAGGCGTCGGCGCGGGTGTGGATGTCCAGGCCCGGATCGAGCAGGATCAGCGTCACCTCGTGTCCGTCCTCGACCAGCCGGTGGGCCATCTCGCTGGCGATGCCACTGCCACCGCACCAGCTGAACAGCCGGTACGGTCCGTGCGGCTGGGCCCGGCGGAGTTCGTCGTCGTAGCGCTCCGCCATCTGCGCCGTGGTGGGCGTGCCCGCCGGATGCGGACCCGGCCATTCGAACGCCGCCACCGGCTGGTCCGGGTGCAGGTGCGGAGCCAGGCGCAGGTACCAGTGGGCGCTGCCGCCGCCGGGGTGCACGCAGAAGAGCGGAGGCCGGCCGTCGCCGCCGCGCCGCAGCCACATCATCGCGCCGGCTGGCGCCGCCGCCGGGTCCTCAAGTGTCGCGGCCAGCCCGGCGACGGTGCGGTGTTCGACGAACGAGCCGAACGTCAGCTGGTAGCCGTGCCGGCTGCGCAGCGTCGCGGTCAGCCGCATCATCGCCAGCGAGTGACCGCCGAGCGCGAAGAAGTCGTCGTGCACACCGATCCGCTCGATGCCGAGCGCCTCGCTCCAGGCGGTGGCGATGTGCTCTTCGATGTCCGAGCGCGGCGCGACGTACTCGACGTCGGTCACCGGCCGCGAGCCGTCCGGCGCCGGAAGGGCGGTCCGGTCGACCTTGCCGTTGCGCGTGTACGGGAAGTCGTCCACGCAGAGGTAGTGGTGCGGGACGAGGTGCTGCGGCAACCGCTCCCGCAGGTGGTCGCGCAGCGCGGACGCGGACGCCACGGTCCCGTTCGCGGGGCGGGTGTAGGCGACGAGCGAGGCGTCCGGGCTGCCGGCCCGGTGTACGGCGACCACCGCGGCGGCCACCGCCGGGTGGGCGGCGAGGGCGTTCTCGATCTCGCCGAGTTCGATCCGGAACCCGCGGACCTTGACCTGGTGATCGCGTCGCCCGTGGAAGTGCAGGGTGCCGTCGGGGTCACGGGAGACCACGTCGCCGGTGCGGTACATGCGCTCACCCGGTCGGGACGCGTACGGGTCCGGCACGAACCGTTCGGCGGTGAGTTCCGGCCGGTTGAGGTAGCCGCGCACCACGCCCGCCCCGCCGAGCACCAGTTCCCCGCGTACGCCGGGGGGCAGCAGTCGCAGTTCGTCGTCGACGACGTAGGCACGTACGTTGTCCAGCGGAAGCCCGATCGGCGGCGGTGCCGTGTCCGTGGCCCGCAGCTCCGCGATGGTGGCGACGACGGTGGTCTCGGTGGGTCCGTAGGCGTGCAGGACGCGAACCCGGTCGGCCCACCGCGCCGCCTGGTCGGCCGTGCACGCCTCGCCACCGGTGGTCAGCACCCGCAGCCGCGGGAAGTCGGCCGGGTCGAGGCGGTCCAGCAGCGGCGGCGGCAGGGTCATGTGGGTGAGTTCGGCCGCGTGGCGGCGAAGGTCACCGGGGTCGGCGTCCGGCGGGGGCAGCACCAGCGCCGCGCCGTTGGCGAGGGCCAGGAGGATCTCCCAGACCGACGCGTCGAAGCTCGGCGAGGCGAACTGCAGTACCTCGTCCCCGGCGTGCGCGTCCAGGATCCGCCGCTGGGCGTGGCAGAAGTTGAGCACGCTGCGGTGGGTGACCGCGACGCCCTTGGGCCGGCCGGTGGAGCCCGACGTGTAGATGACGTAGGCGAGGTTGTCCCCGCTGAGCCGTACCGCTGGCGGGTAGGCCACCCGGGGTCGACCGTTCGCGAGGTCGGCGACCAGCACCGTCGCGGTCGTGCACGGCAGCCTCGGGGCCCGGTCGCCGTCGGTCAGCACGACCACGGGCGCCGCGTCGCGGATCATGTCGCCGACCCGCTCGGCGGGATAGGCCGGATCGAGCGGCAGGTATGCCCCGCCGGCCTTGAGGACGGCCAGCATCGCGACGATGAGGTCGATCCCGCGGGGCAGGTGGATGCCGACGATCGTGTCGGCCCGGACGCCCAGCTCTCCCAGGCGCGCGGCGAGACGGTCGGACCGGTCGTCCAGTTCCCCGTAGGTGAGCGTGCCGTCGCCGTGCCGCACCGCCACCGCGGCGGGCGCGGCGGTCGCGCGCTGGGCGACGAGGTCGTGGACGAAGGGCGCCGCCGCAAACCGCTCGACGGGCTGGTACGCCTCGACCGCCCAGGCCCGGTCGGCGGCGCTCAGGCCGACGTCCGGGTCGCCGTCCGGATCGGCGGCCATCGCCTCCAGCACGTGCCGGTAGGTCCGGGCCAGCAGTTCGAGGTACTGCCGGTCGATGTCGGCGGGCCGGGCGCCCAGCCGCAGGACTCCCGGGAAGGTCCAGACGTCCAGCCCGACGCTGCTCGGGCTGAAGTCGTCGACCATCTCGACCGATTCGGCGGGGCCGTCGAGCACGTGGAAGTCCAGGTACGAGAAGCCGACCCGCAGCAGGGGCGTGCCGTTGCCCCACTGCCGTTGCATGGACGGCAGCGGGTAGCGGCGGTGCGGCCAGAGGCGCGCTTCGCCGGCGAAGACGGCCTGGACCAGAGCGCGCCAGGTAGGAGCGGAGGTGTCGGCGGCGAACGGCACGGTGTTGAGGTACATGCCGAACACCTCGTCGCCGCGCAGCCGCTCGGGCCGGCCGTTGCACAGCAGGCCGCTGAAGAACCGCTGCCGGCCGGTGACGATGCTCATCACCTTGAGGTGTGCGGCGTGCAGCACGCTCTTCAGCGAGGTGCCGGCGGCAGCGGAGAGCCGGCGCAGTGCGGGACGCAGATCGGCCCACGGCACCTCGATGACGGTCGCCGGAGCATCCGACTCGATGCCCCACTCCGGCGGCAGCTCGAGCCGGTCCGACCCGGCGATGGTCGCCGCCCAGAAGCCACGGTCCGTCACCGAGACGAGCGACTCACGCTCGCGGGCGACGAAGTCGGCGAACCGCACCGCCGGCGGTGGCGGCAGGGCGGGCCGCTCGCCCCGGCGCAGCGTCCGGTACGACGAGATCAGCATCGCCACCGTGGAGGTGTGGCTCCAGCCGTCGAGGATCGCGTGGCTCTCCGAGTGGGTCAGCCGCCATTCGGAGTCGCTGAGCTGGTGCACGTGATAGCGCAGCAGCGGCGCCGTGGTGACGTCGAACGGCCGGAGACGCTCGGCCCGCAGGTGCGCGCGTACCACCTCCTCCTGGTTGTCGGGCAGCAGCCCACGCAGGTCGTCGTAGCCGATCGACAGGTCGACCGACGCGTGGACGAGTTGCATCAGCTCGGAATAGCCGGACAGGTCGAACGACGTACGCAGGATCTCCTGCCGGTCGGTGAGCAGCCGGCCAGCTTCCCGCAGCGCGTCCAGCGAGAACGGCAGCCGGTCGCTGATCCGGTAGCAGGAGACGTTGCGGTAGACCGGCCGGTCGCCACCGGACAGCATCTCGAACAGCATGCCCGCCTGGTTCTGGGTGATCGGATAGGCATCGACCAGCCCGTCCGGCAGCCGGCTGCGGTCCGCGTCGCTCACCAGCGCGAACCGGCCGACGGTCGGCTCCGTCTCCCCGTCCGGCCCGGTCCGGACGACCACGCCCGCCAGGTCGGCCACGCTCTGGTGCGTGAACAGGTCCTGGACCGACACCGCGAGGCCGGCCGCGCGCAGCAGCCCCACCATCCGGATCGCCCGCATCGAGTCGCCGCCGAGCAGGAAGAAGCTGTCCGTCACACCGACCGTGTCGATGCCGAGCGCCACGCCGAACGCGTCGGCTATCCGCTCCTCGAGCTCGTCGCGCGGGGCGACGTAGCCGTCGGTCACCCCGCCCGGTACCAAGTCAGGTGCCGGCAGGGCGCGGCGGTCCACCTTGCCGCTGGCGGTCAGCGGCAGGGTAGGCAGGATCGTCCAGCGCGCCGGGACCATCGCGTCCGGCAGGCGGTCGAGCAGGTACGCACGCACCCCCTCGACGGTCTCCGGCCCGACGAGGTAGCCGACCAGCTGCTCGTCATGGACGGCCACCGCCGCCGCGGTGACGCCGGGGGCCTCGTGCAGCACGGCCTCGACCTCACCGAACTCGACGCGCTGTCCACGGATCTTCACCTGGTGATCGATCCGGCCGAGGTACTCGATGCTGCCGCAGGGACGGTAGCGGGCCAGGTCACCGGTGCGGTACAGGCGTCGCCCCGGCACGGCGGCGAACGGGTCGGGGACGAACCGTTCGGCGGTCAGCGCGGCCCGGCCGAGGTAGCCCCGGGCGAGCTGCACGCCACCGATCAGCAGCTCGCCGGGTACCCCGACCGGGGCGGGCTGAAGGTCGGCGTCGACGATGTGGGCGGTGGTGTTGGCGATCGGGCGGCCGATGGTGACCGGCTCACCGGGGTCGCACCGCACCGCGGTGACGTCGACCGCGGTCTCCGTCGGGCCGTACAGGTTGTGCAGTTCGCATCCGATCCGCTCGTGCATCCGGGTCACCAGTTCGGGCGGGAGCGCCTCGCCACTGCAGATCAGCCGCCGCAGGGACGGCAGCGCTCCGACGGGCTCGGCCAGGAAGGCCCGCAGCATCGACGGTACGAAGTGGATGGTGGTGATCCTCTCCGTCCTGATCAGGTCGGCCAGGTAAGCCGGGTCGCGGTGCCCACCGGGGCGGGCGAGGACCAGCGTCGCCCCGGTGACCAGCGGCCAGAAGAGCTCCCACACCGACACGTCGAACCCGACCGGCGTCTTCTGCAACACCCGGTCCGAGGCGTCGAGCCGGTAGGCGTCCTGCATCCACAGCAGGCGGTTGACGATCGCGCGATGCTCGACCAGGGCGCCCTTCGGCCGCCCGGTCGACCCGGACGTGTAGATGAGATAGGCGGCGTGCCCGGGCGTGATCGGTTCGGACGGTGGTGGATCGCCGGTGGGAGACGCGTGCTCTTCGGCGGACATGAAGTCCTCGGTGATCACCAGGTGGGTGCCGGAGTCGCGCACCATGAAGGCGCGGCGTCGCGCCGGGAGGTCCGGGTCCAGCGGCAGATAGGCGGCACCGGCCTTGAGGATCGCCACCAGCGCCCGCACCAGGTCCAGGCCGCGGGGCAGGCAGACGGCCACGACGGACTCCGGTCCGACTCCGGCTTGGCGCAGCCGCCGCGCCAGGACGCCGGCCTCGGCGTGCAATCGGCGGTACGACAGCTCCTCGCCGCCGAAGCGCAGCGCGACCGCGTCGGGCGTACGGGCCGCCTGCGCGTCCAGCAGCTCGGTCAGGGTGTGGTGGGGGTGGTCGACGGCGGTGTCGTTCCAGGCCGTGAGTTGGGCCGTTTCGGTGTCGGTGAGCATGGGCAGCCGGGTGACCGGGGTGTCCGGGTCGGTGACGACCGCGGTCAACAACCGCTGGTAGTGCCCGGCCAACCGCCGCACGGTCGCGGTGTCGAACAACGCCGTCGGGAAGTCCACTCCGCCGGAGAGGGAGCCGTCGGCCTCCTCGACCAGCCCGAGCGTCAGGTCGAACTTCGCGGTGGCCGGGCCGGCGGACAGCTCCTCCCCCACCAGGCCGCCCGCGTCGAAGCCGGTCGACCCGCCCTCCTGGAAGAGGAACATGGTCTGGAACAGCGGGTTGCGGGACAGGTCCCGTTCCGGGGACAACGCGTCCACGATCCGTTCGAACGGCACGTCCTGGTGGGACTGCGCGTCCAGCACCGCCTCCCGGACCCGGGCCAGCACCTCGACGAAGGTCGGCTCGCCGGACAGGTCGGTCCGCAGCACCAACGTGTTGAGGAAGAGTCCGACCAGGCCGTGCACCTCCAACCGGTCCCGGCCGGCGGCCGGGGTGCCCACCGCGAGGTCGGTCTGCCCGGTGTAGCGGGCCAGCAGGATCTGGAACGCGGCCAGCAGCACCATGAACGGGGTGGCGTTCGACGCCCGGCCCAGTTCACGGAGCCGACCGGCGACGGCGGCCGACACCGTGAAGGTGACCAGCCCGCCGTCCGGGTGCCAGACCGGCGGCCGGGGCCGGTCGGTCGGCAGTTCCAACGGCATCAGCCCGGTCAGCCGGTCCCGCCAGTGGTCGACCTGCCGGTCCAGCCGGTCTCCGGCGAGCCGGGTCCGCTGCCAGAGGGCGAAGTCCGCGTACTGGATCGGCAGCGGGGCGAGCGGGGAGGGCCGGTCGGCGACGAATGCGCCGTACAGGGCGGCCAGTTCGCGGAGGATGATCCCCTCCGACCAGCCGTCGGAGGAGATGTGGTGCATGGTCAGCACCAGGGCGTGCTCGTCCTCGACGAGCCGGACCAGCCGGGCCCGCAACGCCGGACCGGTGGTCAGGTCGACCGGGTCCGGCGTGCCGAGCAGCTCGGTGAGGCGCTGCCGGGCCGTCTCCTGGGCGGTGTGGCCGAGGTCGGTCACCGCCACCTCGACCGGAGTGGGCGGGTCGACGACCTGTGCCGGCTCGCCGTCGACCACCACGTACCGGGTCCGCAGGATCTCGTGCCGGGCAACCAGTTCGGTCAACGCCCGGCACAGCGCGTCGGAGTGCAGCGGGCCGCGCAGCCGTAGGCCGACGGACATCAGGTACCCGGTGCCGCCGGGCTGCAACTGGTCGAGCACCCAGAGCCGGTGCTGCCCGAAGGAGAGCGGTAGCGGACCGGTCCGGGGCGCCGGGGTGACGGTGTCGGCGCGGCGGGACCGACCGGCACCACGCAGGCGCCGATCCAGCAGTTCCTGTCGTAGGGGCGCGCTCGGGGTGTGGCTGGCGGTCACAGGTTTCCCTCCATCAGCAGTTCCGCCACCTCGGCGTCGGAAAGCTGTGCGATCTCGTTCTCGATGGCCGTGTGCACCGCGCCGGCGAGGTCGGTTACGGTCGTCTGCTCGAACAGCAGGCGCAGCGGCAGGTCGAGGTCGAAGCCCTGCCGCAGGTGCGCGAGCACCCGGGTGGCGAGCAGCGAGTGCCCGCCGAGGTCGAAGAAGTCGTCGTGGATGCCGACCCGGTCGACCTCCAGCACGGTGGCCCAGACGCCGGCCACGGCCTCCTCCAACGGGGTACGGGGTGCCTCGTACGCTCGGCTGAGGTCGGCGCGGACGGGTGTCGGGGCGGGCAGGGCCCGGCGGTCGACCTTCTTGCTGCTGGTCAGCGGCAGTGCGTCCAGCACCATCCACTGGGCCGGAACCATGTGGTCCGGCAGCCGGTCCCGCAGGTGGGCCCGGAGTTCACCGACCGCCGGCGGGGTGCCGTCCCGGCAGACCAGGTAGGCGACCAGGCCCTTCTCCCCCGGCTGGGTCTCCCGGGCCAGCACCGCGACCGCGCGGATCGCCGGGTGCTCGGCCAGCGCCGACTCGATCTCGCCGAGTTCGATCCGGAACCCCCGGATCTTGACCTGCTGGTCGATCCGGCCGAGGAACTCGATCGTCCCGTCCGGCCGGTACCGGACCAGGTCGCCGGTGCGGTAGAGCCGGCCGCCGGGGCCGTCGCCGAACGGGTCGGGCACGAACCGGTCGGCGGTCAGTCCGGGCCGGTTCAGGTATCCCCGGGCCAGCCGCACCCCGCCGAGCAGGAGTTCACCGGGCACCCCGACCGGCACCAGGTTCAGGTGTTCGTCGGCCACGTGGGCCCGGGTGCCGGGGACCGGGCGGCCGATCGGCAGGGCCGCCTCGATCCGCTCTCCGGGCGGGTCGCCGGTGACCGGGTGCAGCAGGCAGGTGACGGTCGCCTCGGTCGGGCCGTAGTTGACCAGGAACCGGCCGGGCAGTCCGGTGGCCGCCCAACGCCGGGCGTCGGCGACGGTGACCACGTCGCTGCCGACGTTCATCAGCTTCAGGTGCCGCAGCCGGTCGTCACCGGCCGGCAGGGCGTCCATCACCTCCCGGTAGTAGGCGGGGGTGATCTCCATGTGGGTGACCCGGTGCTGTTCGAGCCGGTCCGGCAGCTCGGCCGGGCTCCAGAAGAGCGGGTCGCTGACCACCAGGGTCGCCCCGGCCAGCAGGGTGGCCATCATGCCGTCCATCGCCACGTCGAAGGTGAGCGCGGAGAGCAGCACCACCCGGTCGCCGGGGTCGATGTCGTACGCCCGGGCGATGACGCCGCAGTGGTGGGCGTACGCACCGTGCGGGATCATCACGCCCTTGGGCCACCCCGTGGAGCCCGAGGTGTAGATGACGTAGGCGAGATCGTCCGACCCGGTCGACGGGTCCGGCGCGGTACCGTCCCGACCGGCGATCACCGCCCGGTCGGTGTCCACGGCGACCACGGCCACCCCTTCGGCGGCGACCCGGTCGGCGAAGCGCTCCACGGTGACCGCCACCGCAGCCCCGGCGTCGGCGAGCATGAAACGCAGCCGCTCGGTGGGATGGTCCGGGTCGACCGGTAGGTACACCCCACCTGCCTTGAGCACCGCGAGCAGCGTGACCACCACCTCCAGGCCGCGTTCCAGGCAGACCGCGACCGGGACCTCCGGGCGTACCCCGAGTCCGCGCAGATGGTGGGCGAGCCGATTGGCCCGGGTGTCCAGCTCGGCGAAGGTCAGCCGCCGGCCGTCGAACTCCACCGCCACGACGTCCGGGTGCCGCCGGACCCGCCGGCCGAACAGCTCCACCACGCCGGTACCGGCGGGTCCGGCGGCGGTCAACGGTCCGGCCGGCTCGCCGGAACTGACCGGCTCGACCGGTTCGCCGGCCCACGGCCCGATCAGGTACGCCCGCTCCGCGTCGGTGGGCAGGGTCAGGTCGCGCAGGGCGGTTCCCGGGGCGGTCGCCACCTGGGCGAGCAGGTGCAGGTAGTGCCCGGCCATCCGTTCGATGGTGCGGCGGTCCCACAGCGCGGTGGCGTACTCGAACCCGCAGCGCAGCCGGCCGTCCCGGTGCTGCTCCACGGAGAGGGTGAGGTCGAACTTGGCCACCGGGTACGCGCTGTCGACGTGCTCGATGGTGGTCGGGCCGAGGGTCGCGGTCATCCGTTCCAGGTGTTGCAGTTCGAACATCACCTGGAACAGCGGATTGCGGGACAGGTCCCGGTCCGGCCGCAGCGCGTCGACCAGCCGCTCGAAGGCGACGTCCTGGTTGCCGAACGCGTCCGTCACGGTGCGGCGCACCTGGTCGAGCAGGACCGGGAAGGGCTGGTCGTCGACCAGTTCGGTGCGCATCACCAGGTTGTTGACGAAGAAGCCGAGCAGGTCCTCGGTCTCCTGTCGGGTCCGACCGGCGACGGGGGTGCCGACGGCCACGTCGTGCTGCCCGGCGTACCGGCCGAGCATGACCTGGAAGGCCGCCAGCAACACCATGAACAGAGTGGCGCCCTCCCGGTTGCCCAGCTCGGCCAGCGCCCGCCCGACATCAGTCGGCACCTCGACGACGACGTTGTCACCGGCCGGGTCCCGCAGCGCCGGGCGGGGCCGGTCGGTGGGCAGCTCCAGCGGGGTCGACCCGGCCAGCTGTCGGGACCAGTAGGCGAGCTGGGCGTCCAGTTCGGGGCTGTCCTGGCGGGCCGTCTCCCAGGCCGCGAAGTCCGCGTACTGCACGGGCAGGTCGGGCAGTACGGTGGCCGCGCCGCCCCGCGCGTACCTGCGGTAGAGGGTGTCGAGTTCGCGCAGGAGGATGTCCATCGACCAGACGTCGAACGCGATGTGGTGCATGGTCAGCGCGACCAGGTGCTCGTCGGCGGCGACCCGGATCACCTGGGCCCGGATCGGGCGTTCGGTGGCCAGGTCGAAGGGCCGGCTGGCCGCGACCCGCAGCAGCGCCTCGGCACCGTCGACGACGTCCAGTGCGCCGCTGAGGTCGATCAGCTCCCACCTGACCGGTCCCGGCGGGTCGACCACCTGCACCGGCTCGCCGCCGACCGAGTGGTAGCGGGTCCGCAGGATCTCGTGCCGGTTGAGCACCTCGTCCACCGCCCGCCGGAACACCGCCACGTCGAACGGGCCGGTCAGCCGCATCGAGATCGGGATCAGGTATTCGAGGCTGCCCGGTTCGAGCTGGTCCAGGAACCACAGCCGGCGCTGGCCGAGGGAGAGCGGCAGGCTCCCGTCCCGCGCCACCGGTCGGATCGCCGCGCCTGCCGGCTCGTCGGCGCCCGGGCGGGCCTCGTCGACCAGGGCGGCGAGCTCGGCGACGGTGGGGGCGGTGAAGAGCTGCCCGACGGTCAGCTCCACGTCGAGTGCCCGGCGTACCCGGAGCACACCCCGGATGGCGAGCATGGAATGGCCGCCGAGGGTGAAGAAGTTGTCGTCCCGGGCGACCCGCTCGACGCCGAGCAGACCGGCCCAGATCCCGGCAATGGTCCGCTCGGTGTCGGTGGCCGGCGGCAGGTACCTCCGGTCGGCGCCGGGGCGGGGGCCGTCGGGCGCCGGCAGGGCCGTCCGGTCCAGCTTGCCGTTCGCGGTCAGCGGAAGGGTGTCCAGGCTGATCACGGTGGACGGGACCAGCGCGGCGGGCAGCCGGTCGGCGAGCGCGTCCCGCAGTCCGTCCGGATCGATCCGGGCACCGGCGGCGGGAACCACGTACGCGACCAGCTCGGCGTCGCCGGACGGCGGGCGGTACAGCGTCACCACCGCCGCCTCGACGGTCGGGTGCCGCCGCAGGGCCGCCTCGACCTCACCCGGCTCGATGCGTACCCCGTGCAGCTTGACCTGGTTGTCGAGCCGGCCCAGGTACTCCAGGCTGCCGTCGTCGCGCCACCGGGCCAGGTCGCCGGTGCGGTACAGGCGCTCCCCCGGCGTGCCGCCGTACGGGTTGGGGGTGAACTTCTCCCCGGTCAGGGCGGGTCGACCCCGGTAACCACGCGCCAGGCCGACCCCGCCGAGGCAGAGCTGGCCGGCCACCCCGACCGGCACCGGCCGGTCGCCGGCGTCGAGAACCAGGACGGTGCAGCCAGGCAGCGGCCCGCCGATCGGGACGGTCCCGGTTCCCTCGTCACCACGGTAGCGCCAGGCGGTCGCGTCGATCGCGCACTCGGTGGGGCCGTAGGTGTTCCAGATCTCCACGGCCAGCAGGGCGCGAAGCTGCGCGCAGAGCGCCGCCGGCAGGGGTTCCCCCGCGGAGCAGACCAGCCGCAGCGCGGCACACCCGGACAGGTCGGATTCGTGCAGCAGCACCCGCAGCACGGACGGCACCAGTTGCAGCACCGTGACGTCGTGCGCCCGCACCGCCCGCAGCATCGCGCCCGGATCGCGGTGGGCGTCCGGGGCGGCCAGCACGACCGTGCCGCCGCTGACCAGTGGGGCCAGGAACTCCCACATGGAGGCGTCGAAGCCGAGGGCGGTCTTCTGGAGCACCCGGTCGGCGGCGGTGAGCCGGTACTGCTCGACCGACCACAGCACCCGGTTACGGATACCGGCGTGGGTGACGACGACCCCCTTGGGCCGGCCGGTCGATCCGGAGGTGTACATGACGTAGGCGGCAGCGTCGGGGTCGGTGGCCGGCAGCGACACCGCTCCGGTGCCGTCGCCGCGACCGGCCCCGGTGTCGTGGCCGGTGTCAACGAGCACCACCGGGGCGTCACCGGCCGACAGCAGGCCCCGCAGGGCCGATTCGGTGACCAGCACCGACACCCCGGCGTCAGCCGCCATGAACTCCAGCCGACCGACCGGCTGGTCGGGGGCGAGGGGCACATGGACGCCACCGGCGAGCAGCACCCCGAGCAGCGCGGTCACCAGGTCCGGTCCACGGTGCACCGCGACCCCGACCGGAGTGCCGGCGCGAACCCCGACGGTGTGCAGGTGGGCGGCGAGCCTCCGGGCGCGTGCGGCCAGCTCGGCGTAGCCGACCTCGGTGCCGTCGTCGGCGATCAGCGCGGTCGCTTCGGGAGACGCCGCCGCCTGGGCGAGGAAGAGCTCCGGCAGCCCCGGGCCCACGGCCCGGTCGGCGCCCTGGCTCCACTCGCTGAGCACTTCCCGGCGTTCCCGGGGGGCCAGCAGGTCCAGCTCGTCCAGGGGGACCTGGCGGGTGGCGACGACGACGGTCAGCAGCTGCAGGTAGTTGGCGACCATCCGGTGCACCCGGGCGCCGTCGAACAGCGCGGTGGGGAAGACCACCTCCCCGTGGTACGAGCCGTCCGGTTGCCCCACGAGTTGCAGGGAGAGGTCGAACGCGGACGAGTTCCACGAGGTGAACTGCTCGGTGACGGGCAGGCCGGGCAGGGCGATGGGGGTCCGGTCGGCGTCGTGCAACCCGAACCCGACCTGGAACAGCGGGTTGCGGGACAGGTCCCGCTCCGGGGCCAGCTCGGCGACGATCCGGGCGAACGGCACCTGCTGGTTGTCGTAGGCGTCCAGGGTGGTCGTCCGGACCTGGTCGAGCAGGTCGTGGAAGGACGCCGGGCCGGCCAGGTCGGCCCGGAGCACGACGGTGTTGACGAAGAGGCCGATCAGGTCCTCCAGCTCGACCTCGTGCCGCCCGGCCACCGACACCCCGACCGCCACGTCGGTCTGACCGGCGTACCGGCCGAGCAGGAGCTGGAAGGCGGCGAGGAAGACCATGAACGGGGTGGCGCCCCGGTCCGCGCCGAGTCGGGTCAGGGCGGTCGCCAGGTCCGCCGGCACGGTGAAGGTGAGGCCGTCGCCGGCGGCCTGCCAGTGCGCGGGCCGGGGCCGGTCGGTCGGCAGGTCCAGCGGGCCGAGCCCGGACAGCCGCTCCCGCCAGTAGCCGACCTGGGCGTCGACGTGCGGCCCGGACAGCCAGTTCTCGCGCTGCCAGGCGGCGAAGTCCGCGTACTGGACGGGCAGCGGCGGCAGCGGGCTGGGCCGACCGGTGACGAACGCCTCGTAGAGAGCGTGCAGTTCCCTGGCGAGGACGCCCCAGGACCAGCCGTCGAAGGCGATGTGATGCACCACGAACAGCAGGACGTGGTCGTCCGCCGCGCAGCGGATCAGCCGGGTCCGTAGCGGTGGGTCCTTGCGCAGGTCGAGCGGGACGTCGAGGGCCGCGTCCAGCACCTCGTCGAGGCGGCTGTCCCGGTCGCCGGCCGGCGGGTCACCCAGGTCGACGAGGTCGATGTCGACCGGGCCGGGCGGGGCGATCACCTGCACGGCACGTCCGTCCACCGTGTCGTACCGGGTCCGCAGGATCTCGTGCCGCGCGCTGATCCCGGTCAGCGCGGCCCCCAACGCCGTGGTGTCGAGTGGGCCGCGCACCCGTACCGCCTGGTGCAGGAGATACTCGCTGGCACCGGAGCGCAGTTGGTCGACGAACCAGAGCTGCTCCTGCGCCGACGACACGGCGTAGCCGTCCTCGTGATCGGACAGCACCGCCCCGCCGGTGCCGACGTACCGGCTGTCGCCGTCTGCCATGAATCTTCGCCTCCGTGTCCGGGCCGGGCATCGCTGCGATGCCGTGGGGAGTTGCCGTTGCCGGTCGGGCGACGCTGCCGCCGCGCCGGAATGCGTGCGCAATGGCTGCCCGTCGGTTCGGTGTGCAAGGGGCACTTCGGCACACCGACGATGGTCAGCCCGGGGCGGTACCGGCCGCCGCGAGCGCCGCGCTGTACGGCTCGGCCATCGCCACGGCGATCCTCCGGTCGCCGGTGAACGCTTCCCGGGCATGCGCGGCGAGCATGTTGTCCACCACCAGGACGTCGTCGCGCTGCCAGTCGAAGCGCCGCTGGGCCCTGCGGTAGCAGTCCCGCAGGTGCGCCACCACGTCGTCCGGGATCCGCCCGCCGTCGCCGTAGTAGGTGTTGGTGGGCAGCTCGGTCTCGTCGAACAGTTCCCGCAGCCCGGCGCAGACCTCCTCGGCCAGCGTGGTCACGTGGAAGAAGGTCACGTGGTTGAACCAGAGCAGCTCACCGGTCCCCGGGTGCCGGTGCACGGCATCGCGTCGGGCACGGGTGCACAGCCCCGAGCCGGTCCACTCCACCTCGATGCCGCTACGGGCGCAGTAGCGCGACACCTCGTCCCGGTCGTCGGTGTTGAACGCCTGCTGCCAGGGCACGCCGAAGCCCTCGTGGAAGTTACGCACCACCAGCCAGCCCCGGGCGATGAACTCGGCACGCACCGCCGGGTCGATGGACTGGCGCACCAGGCGGGTGTCGGCGAGCGGGGTGGCACCCATGGTGGCCGGCGTCCGCAGGCAGTAGAAGTACAACGCCATGGGCCAGTCGGCCTGGTAGGAGTTCTCGTTGTGCAGGAATATCTCCTCGGCCGACGGAAAGTCCGTCGAGGTGTAGACCCGCCCCTGGATGGTGCTGCGGGGCGACGAACGCTCGGCGTAGCCCAACGGCTCCCCGGAGAGCACCCGGACCACCCCCTCGAAGCCGTCCACCCCGCCGATGTCGAACCCGCGCAGCAGGACGGCCCCGTGCTCACGCAACCGGGCCCGGATCGTGGCCCGGCCGGCGGCCAGCAGCCCGCCGATCGGTTCCCCCGGCGTACCGGCGGTAAGGACGAACGGAAGCGGTTTCTCGGCCGGACCGCGCGGCAGCGGCGGCACCGTCATCCGGGGCGTACTCATCGCTTCTCCTGTCGGCCTCTGGGCTGCCGGTCACGCGGCACGGCTCAGCCTCTCCGCTGGGGCACAGGTCAGAAAGAGAATCCCCGGCAAGGCTCGTACGCGTTTTTCTGCCGGTTCTTCTCTACGTCCGGCGATCGGCGTCCCGGCAGGGTTTGACCGGCAGTGCGGCCAGTGTCGTGTCGTACGACACGGCTGCCCTTTCCGAAGGAGGAGCCGGCATGTCCGACGAGAACACCGATGAGCGCGCGTACCGGGTCGTGGTGAACGACGAGGAGCAGTACTCGATCTGGCTGGGTGACCGGGAGTTGCCGCTGGGGTGGCGCGCGGAGGGCACCGAGGGCACCCGCGAGGAGTGCTTGAAGCGGATCGACGAGGTGTGGACCGACATGCGCCCGCTCAGCCTGCGCCGGCGTATGGAGCAGGCGGCGGGCCGGTAGTCGTGACCGCCATGGCGAAGCTGACCGCGCCCGACGGGCACCGGGTCCCGACACAGTGGAACGACACCGAGGTCGGGTACCCGACCGACCCGTGCCTGCACGAGCTGGTCGAGGAGCAGGTACGGCGTACCCCGGACGCGATCGCCGTGGTGTCCGACGAGCGGACCGTCCGCTACGCCGAACTGGACCGCGAGGCCAACCGGCTCGCCCACCGGCTGCGGGCGGCCGGGGTGGGTGCGGAGTCGGTGGTGGGAGTGTGCCTGCACCGGGGGGTCGACCTGGTGGTGGCGCTGCTGGGGGTGCTCAAGGCGGGCGGCGCCTACCTGCCGGTGGACCCGGACCAGCCGGCGGACCGGATCCGCTACCTGCTCACCGACTCGAAGGCGACGACCGTCCTCACCGGCCCGGGGGTCGACCACGAGCCCCTGGCCGCCGCCACCGGCACCCCGATCCGGGTCGACGACGACCACCGGGGGCTGCCGGACGGCGACCTGGAGCCGGTCGTCGGTCCGGCCAACGCCGCCTACGTCATCTACACCTCCGGCTCCACCGGCCGCCCGAAGGGCGTGGTCGTGGAGCACCGGTCGATCGTCAACCGGGTGCGCTGGATGCCGGACGCCCGGGGTGCCGAGAGCGGCGTGGTGTTCCAGAAGACGCCGTTCGGCTTCGACGTCTCGGTGTGTGAGCTCTTCTCCCCGCTGACCACCGGGGCGACCCTGGTGATGGCCCGTCCGGGCGGGCACCGCGATCCGGCGTACCTGGCCCGGGCGGTGGCCGAACGGCAGGTCACCTCGATCCGGTTCGTGCCGTCGATGCTGCGCGCCTTCCTGGAGGTGCTGCCCCCCGGCCGGACCAGTCTGCCGTCGATCCGGCAGGTGCTGTGCAGCGGCGAGGCGCTCCCCGCGGATTTGGTGGCCGCGGCGCACGATCGGCTCGACTGCGAGGTGTTCAACCTGTACGGACCGACCGAGGCGACGGTCGAGGTGACCAGCGCCCGCTGCCTACCCGGCGAGGCGGTGACCATCGGCCGGCCGGCGGCCAACACCCGCACGTACGTCGTGGACGGCGAGCTGCGGCCGGTGTCGGTCGGTGAGCCCGGGGAACTGCTGCTCGCCGGCATCCAGCTTGCCCGGGGCTACCTCGGCCGGCCGGGCCTGACCGCGACCAGCTTCGTCCCCGACCCGTTCGCCGACCGGCCCGGACAACGTATGTACCGCACCGGCGACCAGGCCCGGTACCGGCCGGACGGCAGCATCGAGTACCTGGGCCGGCGGGACCACCAGGTGAAGATCAGGGGCTTCCGGATCGAACTGGGCGAGATCGAGTCGGTACTCGGCCAGCACCCCGCCGTCCGCGCCGCCGTGGTGGACGTGCGCCACGGCGCAGTCGGCGGCCCGCAGCTCGTCGGATACCTGCTGCCGGCCGGCCCGGAGCCGGCCGACCACCGGGCGGTTCGCGCGTACCTGGCCGAGCAGGTCCCGGAGCACATGGTCCCGCAGAGCTGGGTGACCCTCGACGACCTTCCCCTGACCGGCAGCGGAAAGATCGACCGGCGGCGGTTGCCGCAGCCCGCCCCGGCCGGGTCGGTGACCGACGGAGCGGCGATGGCACCGCGTACCCCCACCGAACAGGCCGTTGCCGAGGTGTGGACCGAGGTGCTGGGCGTCGACCGCTGCGGGATACACGACGACTTCTTCGACCTCGGCGGTCACTCCCTGCTGGCCACCCAGGTCATCGCGTTGCTGCACGAACGGTTCCCGGTCGACCTGCCGGTCAGTGCGGTCTTCGAGGCACCGACCGTGGCAGAGCTGGCGACGGTGCTCCAACGGGCCGTCGAGGAACGGGTGGCCGGGATGTCCGAGTCCGAACTGGAGACGATGTTGGCGCAGGTGGGCAGGAAGTGAAGATTCCCGAGGACGCGACCTCGACCGACGTACGCCGTCGGGCGCTGACGGAGGCGCTGCTGGCCGGACGGGCCCCGGACCGGTCGCTCACCCCGAGCCCGCCGCAACGGCCGGCCGGTCCGCTGCCGCTGTCCTATCCGCAGCAGGGGGTGTGGCTACTCGACCAGATCCGGCCCGGCGGCGCGGAGTACGTCGTGCCGTTCAGCTGGCGGTTGACCGGCCCGCTGAACCCGGTGGCGCTACGCGTCGCCTGGCGGGAGGTGGTCCGCCGGCACGAGGTGCTGCGGACCCGCTACCAGGTCGTGGACGGCCAGCCGTGTCAGGTGGTCGGCCCGGCCGAGCCGGTCGAGCTGCCCGTCGTCGACCTGACCGGGTGCGTCCCGTCGAAGCGGCGGGACCGGTTGGACTCGCTGATCCGAGACGAGGCGAACACTCCGTTCGACCTGGGTCGGGACGCACCGCTGCGGGTCCGGCTGGTCCGGCTCGCCGAGGACGAGCACGTCCTGGTGCTGGTCGCCCACCACATCGCGTTCGACGGCTGGTCGGTCGGCGTACTGGCCCGGGAGCTCGGCGCGCTCTACCCGGCACTGGTCGCCGGCGAGCCGACCCCGCTCACCCCGCTGCCGATCCAGTACGCGGACTTCGCGGTGCGGCAGCGGGACCGGGCGGCCGGCCTGACCGGGCAGCTCGACCACTGGCGCGACCGGCTGGCCGGTCTCGTGCCGCTGGTGCTGCCGACCGACCGGCCCCGCCCGCCGGTGCAGGACCCCCGGGGCGCGACGCTGCCGTTCACCGTGCCGGCCGACCTCGGTCGCACCCTCGCCTCGATCGGGCGGCAGCACCGGGCGACCCCGTTCATGGTGCTGCTGGCCGTGTTCCAGATCCTGCTGGCCCGGCACACCGGGCAGACCGACATCGCGGTGGGCACCCCGGTCGCCGGGCGTACCCGCCCCGAGGTCCAGGACCTGATCGGGTACTTCGTCAACACGTTGGTGCTGCGGACCGACCTGTCCGGCGAGCCGACCTTCGTCGAGGTGCTGGCCCGGGTCCGGGAGGCGGTGCTGGACGCGCAGTCCCACCAGGACGTGCCGTTCGAACGGATCGTGGACGCGTTGTCCCCGGAGCGGGACCTGTCCCGCAACCCGCTGTTCCAGACCATGTTCGTGATGCAGAACGCCACGGCGGCCGACTTCGCCGGGGCGGGGCTGCACGCGCGGCAGGTCCCGACGCTCTGGCACACCGCCAAGTTCGATCTGACCATGCAGATGACCGAGGAGGCGGACGGGTCCTTCTCCACGGTGGTCGAGTACGCGACGGCGTTGTTCGACGGCGCGACCGTCGAGCGGTTGGCCGGGCACTACCAGCGGTTGTTGACCGCGGTCGTCACCGACCCGGACACCCCGGTCACCCGGCTGCCCATGCTCACCGACACCGAAACGGCCCAACTCACGGCCTGGAACGACACCGCCGTCGACCACCCCCACCACACCCTGCTGCACCAGCTGATCGAGGCACAGGCGGACCGCACTCCCGACGCGGTCGCCGTGATCGACGACCACCACGAGCTGACCTACGCCCAACTCGACGCCCGCGCCAACCAACTCGCCCACCGGCTGATCGCCCTCGGCGCCGGCCCCGAGCGGATCGTCGCCGTCAGCGCGCAACGCCGCGTCGCCCTCGCCGTGGCCCTCGTCGCCGTACTCAAGACCGGCGCCGCCTACCTCCCACTCGACCCCACCCACCCGGTCGACCGGCTCCGCTGGATGCTCACCGACACCGGCAACCCCGTCACCCTGGTCGACACCCCCGACCAGCACGACTGGCACCCCGGCCCACGGGTCCACCTCGACGACCCCACCCTCGCCGACGAACCCACCGGGCGCCCCGACGTCACCACCGACGACCGTAACCCCGCATACCTGATCTACACCTCGGGCTCCACCGGCCGCCCCAAGGGCGTCCTCATCGACCACCGCGCCATCGTCAACCGGCTCCGCTGGATGCAGGACGCCTACCGCCTCGACCGCACCGACCGGATCCTGCAGAAGACCCCGCACACCTTCGACGTCAGCGTCTGGGAGTTCTTCTGGCCGCTGACCGCCGGCGCCACCCTCGTCATGGCCCGCCCCGACGGGCACCGCGACCCCACCTACCTCGCCGAGACCATCAACCGGCGGCACATCACCACGATCCACTTCGTCCCCTCGATGCTGCGCGCCTTCACCACCTACCTCACCACCACCCGCACCACGCTCCCGTACCTCCGACGCGTCGTCTGCTCCGGCGAAGCCCTCCCCGACGACCTCGCCACCACCGTGCACACCCACCTCGACGTCGAGCTGCACAACCTCTACGGACCCACCGAGGCCGCCGTCGACGTCACCGCCACCCGCGTCCACCCCCACCAGAGCGTCACCATCGGCACTCCCATCGCCAACACCGGCGCCCACATCCACGACCCCTGGAACAACCCGGTCCCCGTCGGCGTCCCCGGAGAACTCCTCCTCACCGGCGTCCAGCTCGCCCGCGGCTACCACCGCCGCCCCGCTCTCACCGCCGAACGCTTCACCCCCGTCGACCACGGCCAACGCGCCTACCGCACCGGCGACCAGGCCCGCTGGCGCCCGGACGGCAGCATCGAGTACCTCGGCCGCCTCGACCACCAGGTCAAGATCCGCGGCAACCGGATCGAACTGGGCGAGATCGAAACCACCCTCGCCAGCCACCACACCGTCCAGGCCGCCGTCGTCCAACCCCACGGACCCGGCGACGACCAGCAACTCGCCGCCTACCTCATCGCCGCCGACGGCCACCCCGTCGACGCCGGCACCCTGCGCACCCACCTGCGCACGCAGCTACCCGAGTACATGGTCCCCACCCACTGGACCACACTCACCGAACTCCCCCTCACCAGCAACGGGAAGATCGACCGAACCGCGCTCCCCCCACCCCACACCCACGCCGCGCGGACCGCCGACCACACCCCGCCCCACACCCCCACCCAGCACCTCATCGCCACCGCCTACACCCACGCCCTCACCGGGCACGGCCGACCGATCAGCATCCACGACCGCTTCTTCGACATCGGCGGCGACAGCATCCGGGCCATCCGGGTCGTCGGAAACCTCCGCGACCAGGGGCTCGACCTCACCGTCACAGACCTCTTCCGATACCGGACGGTCGCCGAACTCGCCGAGGCCGTCGACGCCCGGGAGTGCGGGCTGCCGGCCGAGGCCACCCGCCTGGTGGACCGGTTCGCGCTGATCTGCGCGGAGGACCGGGCCCGCCTGCCCGAGGGCGTCGTCGACGCGTACCCGCTGTCGATGGTGCAGGCCGGCATGGCGTACGAGATGCTCGCCGATCCGACCGGCGACCTCTACCTGAACAGTCTCTGCTACCCGATCGAGGGCGACGCGTTCTCGCTGCCCGCCCTGCACGCCGCAGCCCAGTCGCTCGCCGTCCGGCACGAGATCCTGCGGGCCTCGATCGACCTGACCGGGTACCACGAGCCGCTCCAGCTGATCCACCCGAGCGCCGGGATCCGGGTCGGCCACACCGACCTGCGGGGCGTACCGGTCGCCGAGCAGGAGACCACGGTGGCCCGGCTGGTCGCCGAGGAGCGGCGGGACCGGTTCGACCTGGGTACGCCGTCACTGCTGCGGCTGCACGCCTACCAGTTGGCCGACGACCGCTGGCGGCTGCTGGTCAGCTACAGCCACGCCATCCTGGACGGCTGGAGCCAGAACTCGCTGGTCCCGGAGCTGCTGGCGTACTACCGCCGGATCCGGGACGGGCAGGATCCGCAGCCCGCCCCGATTCCGGCCGTCCGGTTCGCCGACGCGGTGGCGCTCGAGCGGCGGGCGGTGGCCGCCGGGGTGGACCGGGAGTTCTGGGCGTCCCGGGTACTGACCCATGAGCGGCTCAGCATCCCGGCGGCATGGGCGGGTGAGGATGCCCGGTACCGGGCGGTGCGGTTGCCCTTCGCCGACCTGATGCCGGGCCTGCGGGAGTTGGCCCGGACGGCGGACGTACCGCTGAAGAGCCTGCTGTTCACCGCGCACCTGACCGCGCTGGGCATCGTGACCGGGCAACGGCGCTTCCACAGCGGGCTGGTCTGCAACGGGCGGCCCGAGCTGACCGACGGCGACCAGGTGCGGGGGATGTTCCTCAACACCGTGCCGTTCGCGGTGGAGCTGACCGCACCGAGCTGGGCCGAGCAGGCCCGCCTGGTCTTCGCCGGGGAGGTCGCGCTCTGGCCGCACCGGCACTATCCGCTGCCGGCGATGCAACGCGAGTGGGGCAACCAGAAGCCGCTGGTGGACGTCTTCTTCAACTACACCGACATGCACGTGCTCGACCTGGACGGCATCGACCGGTCGGCGATCACCGACACCACCCCGAACGAGTTCGGCCTCTCGGTGTCCAGCGAGCCCGGTCAGCTGATCATCGAGGCCGGCACCGACCGGATCTCCGACGGCTACCTGGACCTGATCGCCCGGACCTGCCGGCGGGTGTTGGAGGCGATGGTCGCCGACCCGGCGGGTGACCCGCGCCGGTGCGGCCTGCCGGAGGCCGACCGGCACATCCTGCTCGACCTCGGCGCCGGCGGACCACTGTCGGTCCCGGATCAGACGCTGCCCGAACTGGTCGCCCGGCAGGCCGCGGCCACCCCGGACGCGGACGCGGTGGTCTGCGGCGACGACGTGCTCAGCTACGCCGAGCTGGACCGCCGGACCAACCGCCTCGCCCGCCACCTGCGGGAGCTGGGCGTCGGGCCGGGGGCGCTGGTCGGAGTGCACCTGAACCGGAGCGCGGACCTGGTCGTGGCGTTCCTCGCGGTGCTGGCCACCGGGGGCGCGTACCTGCCGCTGGACCCTGACCACCCGGCACAGCGGACCGCCTTCATGCTGGCCGACGCCGGTGCGCAGGTGATGGTGACCGAGACCGCGCTGGCCGGACGGCTGGACACCGCCGGAGTTCGGACGGTGCTGCTGGACGCCGAGCACGCGACGATCGCCGCCCGTCCGGCACAGCGGCTGGCCGGACGGCCGACCGTCGACGACCTGGCATACGTCATCTACACCTCGGGTTCGACCGGCACCCCGAAGGGGGTGATGATCAGCCACCGGGGGCTGAGCAACTTCCTCGCCGCGATGCGGCACCGGCCGGGCCTGCCGGCGGGGGCCACCGTGGTCGGTCTGACCACCGTGTCGTTCGACCCCTCGGTGCTGGAGCTGTACCTGCCGCTGCTGGTCGGCGGCCGGGTGGTGCTGGCCGACGCGGAGCAGACCCGGGACCCGCAGCGAATGGCCGAGCTGATCCACGCCGCCGGACCGGCGATACTCCAGGCCACTCCGGTGACGTACCGGATGCTGCTGGACTCCGGCTGGTCCGCACCGGCCGGTGCGACCGTCCTCTGCGGCGGTGAGAAGCTGCCGACCGAACTGGCGGTCCGGCTCGCCTCGACCGGGGCCACCGTGTGGGACATCTACGGGCCGACCGAGACCACGGTCTGGTCCACCACGAGCCGGTTGGCTCCGAACGGCCGGCCCGTCGACTTCGGCATGGCCCCGAACGCCGGGCTCTACCTCCTGGACGAGCGGCTGGAGCCGGTGCCGGTCGGCGTCCCCGGTGAGATCCACATCGGCGGGGACGGGGTGGCCTGGGGCTACCGCGCCCGGCCCGCGCTCACCGCGGAGAAGTTCGTTCCCGACCCGCACGCCGCGGTGCCGGGTGCCCGCATGTACCGCACCGGTGACCTGGCCCGCTGGCATGCCGACGGGCACCTGGAGATCCTCGGCCGGGTCGACCATCAGGTGAAGATCCGGGGGCACCGGATCGAACCGGCCGAGATCGAGGCGGCGCTGCTGGCCCACGACCACGTCCGGGCCGCCGTGGTGCACCCGCAGCGGTTCGGCGGGGAGCAGGAGCTGGTCGCGTACCTGGTCGGCGGGGAGCGGCACCCGGTACCGACCGGTGAGCAGCTCCGCGAGTTCCTGCTCCGTACCCTGCCGGACCACATGTGCCCGGCCGCCTACGTACCGCTGGATGCCTTTCCGCTCACCCCGACCGGCAAGGTCGACCGGAACGCCCTGCCGGTGCCGCAGCCCGGTGCCGGCGGACGGAGGGAACCCGTGCGGGTGGCGCCGCGGACCGCCGACGAGCGGACGGTCGCGCAGGTGTGGGGCGAGGTGCTCGGCACCGACGAGGTGGGGGTGCACGAGAACTTCTTCCAGGTTGGCGGGCACTCGCTGCTGGCCACCCGGGTCACGGTCCGGCTGCGTACCCTGCTCCGCGTCGACGTGCCGGTCCGGGCCCTGTTCGACCACCCCACCGTTGCCCGGCTGGTCGGGGCGCTGCCCGGCTACCCGAAGCTGGACGACCGGCCGGCGGTCCCCGGGCTGACCGCCCGCAACCGGCTGGCCGAGATCGCCGCCCGCCGGGGTGCCCGGTGACCCCGCGTGGGGGCCCCGCTGGTCACCGCCGGACCGGTGGTGACCGGTGAGCCGGGTCGACGATCCGGTCGTCGGGACGCAGATTCCGCCGCTGCACCGCAACCGGGACTTCCTGCTGCTGTGGAGTGGGTCGGCGGCCTCCATGCTCGGCTCGACCGCGTCGCTGGTGGCGTACCCGCTGCTGGTGCTGGCGCTGACCGGCTCGCCGGGCGCCGCCGGGCTGGCCGGTTTCGTGTCGCTGCTGCCGACGCTGCTGTTCCAGCTGCCGGCCGGGGCGCTGGTGGACCGGTGGGACCGCAGGCGGGTGATGATCTGGTGCGACGTACTGCGGGCGCTGGGGGTGGGCAGCATCGTGGCGGCGATCGCCGTCGACGAGCTGCACCTGTGGCACGTGCTGGCCGTCGGTCTCGTCGAGGGGACGTTGTCGGTCGGGTACGAGCTGGCGGCCGGCGCCGCGATCCCGAACCTGGTGCACCCGAGTCAGGTGACCACCGCGCTGTCCCGCAACGAGGCCCGCGAGCGGGCCGCGGTGATGGCCGGTACCCCGCTCGGCGGCGTGCTGTTCGGCTTGGGGCGGATCTGGCCGTTCGTGCTGGACACGGTCTCGTACCTGGTGTCCCTGCTGACGTTGCTGTTCATCCGCCGCGACCTCCAGGCCGCACCGGGCAGCGCTACCGTCGCCGGACCCGCGACCGGGAGGATGGCCGCCGAACTCACCCAGGGGCTGCGTTGGTTGTGGGGGCAGCCGTTCCTGCGGACGGCCACCCTGCTGGTCGCCGGCAGCAACCTGCTGTTCCGCGTCCTGTTCCTGATCATCATCGTGGCGTTCGAGTCCGCCGGAGCGGCCCCGGCGGCCATCGGCGTGCTGCTCGGTGTGGCCGGCACCAGCGGGGTGCTCGGTTCGCTGGTGGCGACCTGGTGTGCCGGACGGTTCCCGATGCGCACGATCGTCGTCGCCGCGAACTGGGTGTGGGCACTGATGACCTGCGTCATCGCGGTCACCGACGACCGCTACCTGATCGGTGCCGCGTACGCCCTGATGTGGTTCGTGGGGCCGATCTGGAACGTGGCGGTCGCCGGGTACCAGATGGCCCTCACCCCCGACCATATCCAGGGCCGGGTGCTCAGCGCGGTCAGCCTGCTGGCCAACGGCGCGGTCGCGCTCGGTTCCCTGGCCGGGGGCTACCTGCTGGAGTCGCTCGGGCCGACCCGCGCCGCGTGGTCGATGGCCGTCTGGATGGTCCTGCTCGCCGCCCTGGCGACGCTGAGCCGCTCGGTACGTCGAGCGCGCTTTCTGCCGATTGAGCATCCAAGGAGGAGCTGAAGGTGTTGCGCACCATACTCAAATCGAAGATCCACCGCGCGGTGGTCACCCAGGCCGACCTGCACTACGTCGGCTCGCTGACCATCGACGAGGATCTGATGGACGCCGCCGACCTGATCGCCGGCGAACAGGTGCACGTGGTGGACATCAACAACGGTGCCCGCCTGGAGACGTACGCCATCGCCGGGGAGCGCGGCAGCGGGGTCATCGGGATCAACGGGGCCGCGGCCCGGCTGATCCACCCCGGCGACCTGGTCATCATCATCAGCTACGCGGCGATGGCCGACCCGGAGGCCAAGGGGTACTCGCCCCGGGTGGTGATGGTGGACGAGGCCAACCGGATGCTCGGCACCACCGACGACCCGGCCGAGGCGATCCCCGGCACCGCGACCGTTCCCGGTCGCACCCTGCGATCCGCTGCGGCTCCCCGTAGCGGGAGCGAACATGCGGGCCGGTGAGACCGACGTCGGCGGGGTGCTGAACACGATCGGCGGCTCCCCACTGGTCCGGCTGGACAAGCTCATGCCGGACGCCCCGTTCACCCTGTGGGCGAAGTTGGAGGCGCACAACCCGGGCGGCAGCATCAAGGACCGCTCGGCGTTGGGCATGCTGATCGGCCGGCTCCGGGCCGGGGAACTGCGACCCGGCCGGTCGGTGGTGGTCGAGTCCAGTTCGGGCAACCTGGGCATCGGGCTGGCCCAGGTGTGCCGCTACTTCGGAATCCGGTTCATCTGTGTGGTGGACCCCCGGACGAACGCGCAGAACATCGCGGTCATGCGCGCGTTCGACGCCGAGGTGGAGGTGGTGACCCGCACCGACCCGGCCACGGGCGAGTACCTGCCGCAGCGGATCCGCCGGGTCCAGGAGCTGGTCGCGACCATCCCGAACGCCTGGTGGCCGGACCAGTACGCCAACCCGCTGAACCCGCTCGCCCACGAGACGACCATGCGGGAGATCGTCGAGGGGGTGCCCACCCCGCTGGACTTCCTGTTCTGCGCGACCAGTTCCTGCGGCACGCTGCGCGGCTGTGCCGACTACGCGCGCCGGCACGAGCTGGCGCTCACCATGGTCGCGGTGGACGCCGCGGGCAGCGCGATCTTCGGTGACCACACCCCGCGCAAGCGGCTCATCCCGGGCCACGGCGCGGCGGTACGGCCGAAGCTCTACCGGGACGGCCTGGCCGACAAGGTGGTGCACGTCAGCGACCTGGACTGCGTGGCCGGCTGCCGCCGGCTGGCCCGCCGGGAGGCCGTCCTCGCCGGTGGTTCGTCCGGCGCGGTGGTGGCCGCCGTGGAGCAGCTACGCGACCTGATTCCGGCCGGTGCGACCTGCGCGCTGATCTTCCCGGACCGAGGTGAGCGCTACCTGAACACGATCTACGACGACGACTGGGTGACCACGCACTTCGGCGACGTCACCCACCTGTGGAGGGAACGGACCATGGACGGGGCGCCATGTTGATCGTCTCCGCCGGCGAGGTCCGGCAGATCCTGTCCGACCAGGAGGACAACGTCCTGGACGCGGTCCGCCGCGCCTACGTCCTGCACGCGCAGGGGCGTACCGTGCTGCCGCACTCGGTGTTCCTGCGGTTCCCGGAGGACGCCCGCAACCGGATCATCGGACTGCCCGCCTACCTGGGCGACGACACCCCGGTCGCCGGCATGAAGTGGATCTCGTCGTTCCCCGGCAACCTCGACCGCGGGCTGGCCCGCGCCTCCGCCGCGATCGTCGTGAACTCGATGGCGGACGGTCACCCGGTCGCACTGGTCGAGGGTTCCACGATCTCGGCCCGGCGGACGGCCGCCAGCGCCGCCCTGGCCGCCAGGGCCCTCGCCCCGCCGGCCGGCGGGGTCTCCCTGGTCGGCTGCGGCGTGATCAACTTCGAGGTGCTGCGATTCCTCCGCACGGCACTGCCCGGTCTGGCCGAGGTGACCGTCTTCGACCTGGACGCCGGGCGGGCCGCCGCATTCGCCCGGCGCTGCGCACGGTGGGACCTGAAGGTGAGCGTCGCCGGCGGCGTCGAGGAGGCGCTCGGCGCCCACCCGCTGGTCTGCCTGGCCACGACGGCGGGCGTACCGCACCTGGGGCTGGCGCGCTGCCGGCCGGGGGCACTCGTGCTGCACCTGTCGCTCCGGGACATCTTCCCGGCGGACATCCTCGCCGCGGTCAACGTGGTCGACGACGCCGACCACGTCTGCCGGGCGGCCACCTCGCTGCACCTGGCGGAGCAGGAGACCGGCAACCGGGACTTCATCGCCGCCGACATCGGCGAGATCCTGGGCGGGGGCGGCTGGCGGCACGACCCGGAAGGGGTCACCGTCTACTCGCCGTTCGGCCTGGGCGTGCTCGACCTCGCCGTGGCCGAGCTGGTGCGGCGGACCGCGCAACGCGACGGCATCGGCATCTGGCTGCCGGACTTCCTGACCATCGCACCGGAGGACCTGGATGCCGACTGAGCCGAGCATCGCACCGTGGAACGACACGGCCAGGAGATATCCGGGACAGCCGGCCCTGCACGATCTGGTGCACGGGCAGGCGGCGCGCACCCCGGACGCGGTGGCGGTGGTCGCCGAGGGGGAACAGCTCAGCTACGCCGAACTGGTGGGGCGGGCCGACCAGCTCGCCAACCTGCTGGTCTCCCGGGGCATCGGCCCGGAGTCCCGGGTCGGCGTGTACCTGCACCGGGGCGGCGACCTGGTGGTGGCCCTGCTCGGCATCCTCACCGCCGGGGCCGCCTACGTGCCGCTGGACCCGGAGTATCCGGCCCAGCGGATCGCCTTCCTGGTCACCGACGCGGAGCTGGACATCGTGGTGACCGACCCGGATCTACCGTTTCTCGCCGAGCTGGACGGGACCGTCAGCGCCGTGTCGGTGCGCCGGGAAACCACCGGTTGGTCCGCCCGGGCACCACAGGTCACCGTCGACGCGGAACACCCGGCGTACGTCATCTACACCTCCGGGTCCACCGGTCGGCCCAAGGGCGTGGTGATCCCGCACCGGGGAATCGTCAACCGGGTCCGCTGGGGGCTGGACGCGCATCCGCTGGGTCCCGCCGACCGGGTGCTCCAGAAGACCCCGTACAGCTTCGACGTCTCGGTGCCGGAGATCTTCGGCACCCTGGCCGCCGGTGCGCGCCTGGTGATGGCCCGCCCGGGTGGTCACCGCGACCCGGCCTACCTGATCGACACGATCCACCGGTACGGGATCACCGGCATCCACTTCGTACCGTCGATGCTGCGGGCGTTCCTCGCCGAGGTTCGCGATACCGGCGCCCGCTTCCCCACCCTGCGCCGGATCGTCTGCAGCGGCGAGGAGCTCGCCCCGGACCTGGTCACCGAAGCCGACGAACTCATCGGTTGCGAGCTGCTCAACCTCTACGGCCCGACCGAGGCGGCGGTGGAGGTGACCGGATCGCGCTGCCGGCCCGGTGAGCCGGTCAGCATCGGCCACGCGGTGGCGAACACCCGCACCCACATCCTGGACGACCGCGGTGAGCCGGCGGAGGTCGGCGAACTCTGCCTGGCCGGGGTGCAGCTCGCCCGAGGCTACCTCGACCGGCCGGGGCTGACCGCCGAGAGGTTCGTTCCCGACCCGTTCGGCCCGCCCGGCTCCCGGATGTACCGCACCGGGGATCTGGCCCGGCGGCTGCCCGACGGGGCGTTGGACTACCTGGGTCGGATCGACCACCAGGTCAAGATCCGGGGCCATCGGGTCGAGCTCGGCGAGATCGACGCCGCGCTGCGTACCGTGCCTGGGGTGCAGGCCGCCGCCACGGCCGTGCACGCCGAGCAGCTCGTCGGGTACGTGGTGGCCAGCACCGCCCCGGGCGTCCGGGTACTCCGGGCCCACCTCGCCGAACGGCTGCCCGGTTACCTGGTCCCGTCGGTGTTCGTGGCCATACCGGCGTTGCCGGTAAGCCCGAGCGGCAAACTGGACCGGGCGGCCCTGCCCGTGCCCGATGGGCACCGGATCGCCGGCGCAGAGCAGGTCGACCCGCGTACCGACGACGAGCGCCGGCTCGCCGGCATCTGGGCCGAGTTGCTCGGCACCGGGCCGGTCGGGGTGCACGACACCTTCGTCGAGCTGGGCGGCGACTCGCTGGCGGCCACCCGGGTCTGCTCCCGCGTCCGCCGCCTGTGGGGCTGGTCGCTCTCCCCCGCCGACATGCTCACCGGCACCGTGGCCGGACTCGTCACGTCCGGCACCGGGGGTTGCCCGGCGACCGGCGAGGGCGCCGCAGCCGGCGGGACCCCGCCGCCGGGTGCACCGGACGTCGGCGCCGACCGGCCGGCCGGCGGGTCACTCAGCGCCGCCCAGCACCGGATCTGGTTCGCCGACCAGCTCGATCCGGGGTCGACCACCTACACGATGGCCGAGTCCTACCGGCTGCGCGGACCGGTCGACGTCGACGCGCTGCGCGCCGCCCTGGCGGACACGGTACGCCGGCACCCGGCCCTGAGGACCACCTTCCAGGCCCGGCGCGGTGTGCCGTACGCGGAGATCGGGCCGGACGCCCGGGTGCCGATCGAGGTGCGCACCGTGGCCGACCTCACCGAGGCGCAGATGGCCGTCGAACGGCTCGCCGCCGTGCCGTTCCCGCTCGCCGAGGGGCCGCTGCTACGGGTCGCCCTGCTGCGGCTGGCCCCCGAGGAACACGTCCTGGCCGCCGCCATCCACCACATCATCGCGGACGACTGGTCGATGGACGTGCTGTGGCGCGACCTCTGCCAGGCGTACACGCGGCGTCGGCAGGGCCAGGCGGGGGCCGTCGACCCGCTGCCGCCGGCCCTCCTCCCGCCGACCGGCCCGGCCGACCTGGACTACTGGAGTCGCCACCTCGCCGGTGCGCCGCCCACCCTGGACCTCCCGACCGACCTGCCCCGACCGACGCGGCTGCGGCAGACCGGGGCCACCGTCCGGTTCGGTCTGCCGGCGGAGACCACCGCCGCGGTGCGGGCCCTGGCCCGCACCACCGGCTCGACCCCGTTCATGGTCCTGCTCACCGCGTTCACCGTACTGATCGGACAGCTCGCCGGCCGCGACGACCTGGTGATCGGCACGTTCACCGGAAATCGCGGCACGGAGGAGGCCGAGAACGGGATCGGGATGTTCGTCAACACTCTCGCCCTGCGGGTGCCCTGTCCGTCCGAGGTGGCCTTCACCGACCTGCTGTTCCAGGTGCGGAACGTGGCGCTGGCCGGGTACCGGCACCAGGGAGTCCCGTTCGACCGGCTGGTGACGGCGCTGCGTCCGAAGCGCGACCTGAGCCGTAACCCGGTGGCCCAGGTCGCCTTCCAACTTCTCGGTGACCTGACCGGTCGGCTCCGGCTCCCCGGGGTCACCGCCGAGCCGTTCCGGCACGGCCAGGGCGGTTCCCCCTTCGACCTGCTGCTCACCGTGCGGGAGGAAGGGACCCGGCTGACCGGGTGGCTGCAATATCAGAGCGAACTGTTCACCGCCGACCGGGCGGATTCGTTCGCCGACAGCTTCACCGGAATCCTCACCTCGGCGGTGCACCATCCCGAACAGGCGGTCGGGCGGTTGGCCCGGCAGTGGGTCATGGATTCCGGGGTGAGAAATGCGGGGGCGTCGGCCGGCAATCTGGGTGCAGCGGCCCGATGAGGAGGCGGCAATCCGTTCCTAGCCTGGGCTGGTAGGTCACACCACGCCCACCCGGCCAGGAGGCGATCATGTCGAAGCCCGTACTCACCGCCCGGCAACTGCGGGTGCTCGAACTCGTCGCCGAGGGGTACGACAACGCGGGGATCGCGCGGGAGCTGCACTGCTCACCACACAGCGTGAAGAACATGATCTACGACCTGATGGCCCGGTTGCAGGTCTCCAACCGGGTCCACGCGACCGCGTACGCCATCCGGCACGGGCTGATCTGACTCAGATCAGCCCTTCGCGCAGGGCGCACGCCACGGCGTGCGCCCGGTTGCGCACCTGCCACCGGTGGGTGATCGTGTGCACGATTCCGGTCACGGTACGGACCGAGTAGGCCAGCGAGCGGGCGATCTCCTCGGTCTCGTGCCCGTCGGCGAGCATGAGCAGCACCGCCCGTTCCCGCTTGGTGAGCTGCCGTGCCGCCGGCCGTTCCGGTGCCCGGTCGCCGGCCCGGGTCAACAGATCCCCCAACAGGTCCGACGACACGGTGAAGCTGCCGTCAGCCGTCGCCCGGATCGCCGGGCGCAGCCGGTCCGGGCGCACCTCGCAGCGGCGCAGCAGCCCGCCGGCACCCCCCTCCACGGCCTCGGCCACGTCCGACTCCCGCAACGTGTCGGCCACCAGCAGCACCCGCCGGCCGGCGCGGGACAGCGAGCGCAACAGGACCAGCACCGCGTCGCTGACCTCGTCGGTCACCATCAGCACCACGTCCGGCCGGTCGACCACCACGGTCAGTTCCGGACACACCCGCACCATGTCGTCGACACCGACCCGTACCGCGGGGTCGACGGCGATGACCTGCACACGAATCTGCTCGCCCATACACACCACTCCAGGAAACTCGTCGCCGACGGACGGCAAGGAGAATGTCACCGCAGCCCGGCGACCGGTACGGGGAACGGCCCCCATATTCCGCACGGCCGGCGGCACGATGGTGGGCCCCTGGCCTACCGCTCGCCGATGCCGACGTGCGCCACCATCACGACACTATTCGCCAACGCTGGTTCTGGCTGCTGTCGCACAGGCCATAGGTGACTTGCCGACCGGGGCCGTGGGAGGTCAGACACCCGCCCGAGTTCCCGTTGTGCAGCTGAAGTTTCACCGAGTCGTAGACCCACCCGAAAACATTTCCGCTGCTGGCCGGCGACAGCACGCCGAGCCCGTCATGGCCGATGGTGAGCTGTTTGGACGGCGAGGCCTTCACGACCATGACCTTGCCGGCCGACTCGAGTTTCCAGCTCTGACCGGGAAGTTTCCGCCAGGCGGTGGTCACCACTTTCGAGCCGTCGTTCGTGCCGTTGGTGCTGAGCACGGTGCCGTCGGAACTCACGATCACCATGTTGTCGGGGTTGAACGGTCCCGAGGGCAACACCGGGGTGCCCGGATCAGCCTTGGTCGGCACCGGGGTGCCGGGGCCGGTCCTGGTCGGCGCCGGACCGGACGGAGGGCTGGGAGCCGCGTCTGGGCCGCCATCGGATGCGCCGGTCGTGGTAGCGCCGGGAACCTTGGAAGGGCGGGAGGCCCCGGCGGCAGTCGGGGAGGACGTGGCCCCGACGGCAGCATCGGTCGGAGAGCTGCCGGCCGGAAAGCTGCCGGGCGAAGGCTCACGGGATGTCGCGTCGCCATTGGCGAGATAGGTCCCGGCCAGTATCGCCATGAGCACGCCGATCACCCCGGCGACAGCCGGTCGACGCCATTTCCGGCGCCGGGTGTCGGCCGGCGACATGGCATGGGTCGTCAGATCCGGTAGCTTTGTCAGCTTCCCGGCGACGGGCTCGGCAACGGTGTCTCGTCTGTCAGGGACGGTCGTAGGTCGATCTGGGCCGATCGAGTCGGTGGCGGTCAGCATGGCGGTCGAAGCCAGTGTGACGCCGGACGATCCAGCAGGGATGGTCGAGGCGTTCTCGGCCTGGGTGAGGGTCTCCTCAAGGCCTTCGGGCAGCCAGCCCTGCCCGGCGGCTGCCGCGCTGCGGTCGGTGTAGGCGGCGATGACGTCCTGCGGCGTCGGGCGCAGCTGCGGCTCCTTCGCCAGGCACCGGCTGACCAGCTCCCGCAGCCCCGGATCTGTGATGCCGTCGAGAGTCGGTTCGCCCTGCGTGACGCGGTAGACGAGCTCCGCGTCGCTGCTGGCGCGGAAGGGAGCCTTCCCGGTGGCGGTGAAGGCGACGACCGAGCCGAGGGCGAAGACGTCCGTGGCGGGGGTGGATCGCTCCCCACGCAGTTGTTCCGGTGCCATGTAGGACGGGGTGCCCATCCGTACGCCGGTCTGGGTGAGGTCGCGTTCGCCGTCGGCCCGGGAGATGCCGAAGTCGATGACGCGGGGTCCGTCGGCGGCGAGCAGCACGTTGCCGGGCTTCAGGTCGCGGTGGACGATGCCGGCGGCATGGATGGCCTTGAGGGCCTCGGCCACCCCGGCGGCGAGTCGCCACACGCCGTGCAGCGGCAGTGTTCCGTGGCGCGCGACGGCGACGGCGAGATTGGGGCCCGGCACGAAGGCGGTCGCCAGCCACGGGCGGACGGCCTCGGCGTCGTGGCTCACCACGGGGGCGGTGAAGACGCCGCCAACCCGACTGGCAATCGCGGCCTCGCGCGCGAAGCGGGCGCGGAAGGAGGGATCGGTCGAGTAGGGATCCTTGACGACCTTTACCGCCACAGCCCGGCCGGCCTGGGTTACGCCAAGGTAGACCCGCCCCATGCCGCCTTCGCCTATCCGCCCGAGCAGCCGGATGTCGCCCACCACATCGGGATCACCGGGGTCGAGAGGGAGGAACTCCAGCCCCAGATCGGGCAGGGTCGGGATCATGTCGTTCACTCGGCGCCCCCTCGTCGTCGCAGCGATGCTACAGACGTTGAAAGGCCGACGTTTGTCTGATGTCATGGCAGTTTCCGGTCACGCCCGGTCTGGGCGAGGAAGCCGGCGAGTAGGTCGGCTGGCGTCGGACGGCGCATAGGCGTTGCCCGATCGCGACAGCCAGGTGGTCGCCGCCTTTCAGCGTGATGTCACGTCCGGCTGGCGTGCACCGCCATCAAGGTCAGAGGTCGCTCAGCCACCCCATCCGTACGAGGAAGGTCTGACGCACTAGCATTGCCGCGGTCCGGGACGGCTCTGCTGAAACGAGGCGAAATGCGTTGGCTCCGGCGGTTACTGGGCGGCGGGCGGGTCCAGCTCGATGCGGAACGGCAGCAGGCGCTGCTACGGGACGTCCAGCACCGGTATGGCGCCCACGCGCAGATCCGGTTTTCCGAGCAGGTCGAGGCGGTCACCGCGATGCTGAACGGCGACGACGGCTTGGTGGCGGCGGCCCGGATCGTGAGCCAGGTCGCCGACGAGGCCCACGCGGACCTACAGGCCCAGGCCCACGAGATACACCGCCGGACCGGCCGCCGGCTCCTGGTGAACCGCCGGAACTACCGGCCGCTGTGGGCGGAGGCCGGCCAGGCCCTGCGGTGGCCACTGTTCACGCTGCCGTGCGGCTTCCACCCGTACGCGCAGGTGGCCGCCGCTGTCACGGTGGTCGGCAGCCAGGCGCCCCGGCTCGACCGGGTGGCCGACCCGAACCCGCTCGTGACCCGAGTGTTCGAGGTGCTCGATCTCACCACCGCCGGCTGGGAGTACGGCCGGGTGCGGATAGACACCGACGCCGCAGCCCTGGTGGATCGACTGATCTCAAGCGCCGGGCAGGTCCTCGCAGCCATGGAGGACCCGCCCCGGCTGCCGCCTTCGGTCCGTGAGCTGATGCGCCGCAACAACACCTTCGACGTGCACGATCCGACCGGCCCTCGGGCGGTAGGTGCGATCAATCTGGGCGCGAGGATGCGGGAGCGTCTCCTGGTCTGAGGACAGCGCAGCGGGACCAGGGTCGACGGACAAGACGCTCGTCTCGCGGCGCGACCGGCTACCGCGTCATGGGCAGGACTTCCGCCCGCAGACATCGATGACTTTGCCGGTGAGTAGGAACACCGCCTTCTGTTTCTGGGCTCCGGCCTGGGCGCGCGGGAACTCGTGCGAGTCGTCGCCGTACTCCGGCCCGACCGGGGCGAGGTTGGTCGGCGGTGGCGCGTACGCCGCACCGCTGTTCCAGATCACGATCGCCGAGCCGGTGTACGGGTACCTGCGAATCGGCGCGATGCCCCAGTACGGCCGCACGTCCGGTGACCAGCCGTCGGCGAGCGCGGGGGTGTGCAGGCGGGCGCCGATGGTGCGCGCCTGGACCTCCGCCGCGGCGGGAGAGACCTGCTGGTCGCCGAAGGCCACGTGCATCAGCACCTGGTGCGCCGGGGTGCCCGGCAACGGCCGGTCGGTCATGTGCTGGGCGTACCCGTTGGCCTCGGACCGGTCCCACAACATCTGCAGCAGCGCGAGAATCAGCTGCTGGTCGACCTTGTCCGGGTAGTAGCCGTCCATGATCGTCTGGAACGGGGTGAAGGACACGCTGCGTTGCAGCAGCGTGGAGTAGTTCATCGCCGGCACGCCGAGCACCGACCGGGTCCAGTCCTGGGCGATGGCGGTGAGCGCGCCGCCGTTGATGCCGCCCTGGCTGTTGCCGTCGTAGTGCAGCCCGCCGGCCACGTTGATCAGCGGCCGGGCGGTGGCGTCCCGGAACGCCGGGTGGGCGGCGAACCCGCCTGGGTGGATCATCGCCCGGCCCAGGAAGAGGAAGTTCAGGAAGCTCTGCTGAACCCGGTCGGCCACCGCGGGGAAGCCGCTGAGATCGGTGAAGGCGCCGGCCACGTAGGGGACGTCGGCGGCGGCCATGCCGATCCAGCTGGTCGCACAGAAGGTGAAGTCGTACGTGTTCGACATCGTCTTGACGTTGCCGGCGTTGATCTCGGTCGGCCTGCCGAGCAGGCCGTGGCCGTAGAGCGAGAGGTGTGCCGGTTTCGCGGCGGAGGCACTGCGCGGGATGTTGCAGATGAAGTCCGCCGCCACCGTCGCGCCGGACGGCGTGGGCAGGGAGTTCGGTGTCGGTGGCGTCCCGCCGCCGCCGGCCGGCCCGTAGTGCAGCCGGGAGCCGGGCCCACCGTCGCCGGTCAGATAGGACGGTACGCCGATGGTGCCGGTCACCTGCCGGGCGATCAGCGGATCCTGCGCCGGTGGATAGTCGGTCACCTTGGTGACGGTGAACGACGGTGCGGCCCGGCGGAGGGCGGCGAACGCGCCGTCCCGGATCGCCAGCATCCGCCCGGTCAGACCGTGCCGGCTGGCCACGGTGAAGTCCCAGGCCAGGTAGAGGCTGTGCCGCTTGACGCCGGCCCTGGTCAGGTCGGCGAGGATCCGCTTCATCTGCGGGACGCGACGGTCCCGGTGGCCGAGGCCGGCACCGGTCACGTACGCCGTGAACCCCTTCGGCGCCGGGATCAGCGCCTCGTTGCCGTCGCGCATGCCGCGCAGGCCGACGACGTACCGGGTGCCCTCGGTCAGCGCCACCGCCGGCCGGATGATCAGCAGTTGCCGATCCGGCTGACCGGCCGCGTGCGCGTCCAACTCGGCCCAGTACGGCGTGCGCTTGCCGGTCCGGGCGTCGAGCAGCACGATCGGCGCATCCGGTGCCAGCGAGCGGCCGATGTCGGTGACCGGCGCGATCCCGGTCGCCGCGGCGTCGAGGCCGGGCACGCGCACCAGGATCGGCGAGCCGGGACTGAACCCGTCCTGCCGGTTCCATTCCGTCGGGTCGATCGGGGTTCCCTGCGCGTTGGCGGGCATCGCCGAGGCCGTGATCCGCACCCGCTTGCCGGTCGGGCTGGTCCGATCCGGCACGGTGAAGTAGTCGTTCGGGAACGGCAGCAGGCAGGCAGTCGGGTCGATCGGGTCACAGCCCTGGTGCCCGGCCGGTGCGGGAGTCGCGGGCGGTGCCGCGGCGGCGGCCGCGCCGAGCAGGACGGCACCTGCGGTCACCAGCACGGACACGGCAAGGCGGAGCCGTCTGGGTGTGGTCACGCGCATCTCCTTGGACACTGGGCTGTGCATCGACACAGGGGTCGACGGTGGTGGGTGGAGCGTGGTGTTCTTCTTACGCTCGCGAATGGATCTCGGCAAGGGGCGCCCCGCGCCGCCGACGACCACCCGCCCGGTGACCCACGCCGGCTGGCTGGGTGGCCGCCCTGTTCCGGGCGGCCACCCAGCCTCGCGACCTGGCGTCGGCTTCCTGCCGGGACTTCCGCAGCCGTTGCGGACTGGGTGGGCCGGACGCATACCGAGTTGTCTGCGCGCGGGCTACGCCTTGGCGCTGGCCTTCTTGGCGGTGGCGGCCTGGCCGACCGCCTTGGTGAACACCGGAAGGTAGCCGTTGGACTGCCCGGTCGCCATGGGGTGGTACGAGTTCGACAGGTTCAGGATGTCCACCGAGTGGATCCACTTGTTGCCGCTGCAGATCTGGTGCCCTACGAAGATGCTGCGCACGTCGGCGAAGGTGAACCCGGCGCGGGCCGCGGCGGCGGCGATCAGGCTGTCGGCCAGGTTGATGCCCTCGTTGACCTTCGCGCGGGCCGCCTCACCGATCCCGACGCAGACCGTGCCGAGTTGGTAGAAGACCGGGTAGCTCAGCACCACGACCTTGGCGTTAGGGGCCTTGTTGCGGATCGCGGCGTAGGCCCGGTCGAGCAGGCCGGGGAGGTTGGCCCGGGCCTGCGCCTGGGCGGCGTCCACCGCGGCGATGCAGGCACTGGAGCCCTTGAGGGCACAGGTGGACATGATGTTGCCGAACCCGGCGTCGTTGCCGCCGATGGTGATGCTGACCAGGGTGGTCTGCGAGCTGAGCGCGGCGACCTGCGTGTTGATCACGTCAGTCGTCTTCGCGCCCCCGCAGGCCACCGACTTGTAGGAGGCCGGCGCGTTGGCCGCCGCCCAGAGGGCGGAGAACGCCTTGGTGCTGCGCTTGCAGTTGCCGCTCTCCGAGGTGTAGCTGCCGGCGCCGACACCCGAGGCGTACGAGTCGCCGAGCGCCACGTAGTGGTGGCCGGCGGCGGCCTGAGCCGGGTTGGCCAGCCCAAGTGCCACAAGCATCGCGGAGAGAACACCTGCGAGCAGGGTCAGCATCCGGGTTCTAGTCATCTACCCCTCCATCGTCCAAAGACCGTGGAAGATTAATAGCAGTACATCGATGCCCGGAGGTACCCCTATTTGGCCCATCGCATCGGCGTGCATTCACAACCCCAACCGCCGCCGCGCCGCCGGCGTCCGCCATGCCGCAGCGCTACGGCGCGACTACGCCCACTTCCTCGGCGGCCGGCCAGGACGCGGTGTCCGTGTTCCTCGCCGAGGTCGCCGATGTTGGTCCCGCAGGTTTCGAGGTTCTACAGGCCGAGAAGGCCGAGCATGGTGATCAGCGAAGGTGTACGGGCGCCATCGGCTCTCGCGCGTTACCGCTACGCCCTCGTGGCGCTCCCCCGCATGCGCTTCGGCGCTCGCCACCGCAGTGCTGCTCGTCGGTGCCTGCGCCTGGTTCACCAACGGGCATCCAGGTGGCCAAGGACCTCAACGGGTCGCTGTGGGACCGGTCGGCCCTGAATCGTTTGCGACATCAGCTCGACAGCGTCCGGCGGGTGGACCCTCCATCGGCCGGCACCATGGCAGATATGGGAACTCATCGCGAATGAGATCTCGGTCGGGCACGCTGGTCGCGCCAGAACCAGTGAATTACCCGATCAACGTTCAAAGACGAGGCACCAGAGCGCAGGCGAATACGCCGCCGGTGGAGGACCACCGGCGGCGAGTCCGGTTTACCGACAGGGAATTCAGGAACGGTCGCGCGGACAGTTCTGGTAGACCGCGAGCACCCAGTTGTCGTTCTCCTTGACCAGGATCCACGACGCCCGGATCGCGTTTTCCGGCGCCAACTCCTCGGCGCCTGCGGCGATCACGCCGCCCTCGGTCAGCAGCGCCACGGCGCCCGGGCCGAGCGGCCGGATCGTGATCGGCGTCCCGGTGACCGTCGTCCCGCGGTACGGGCCGGCGTACGCGTTCGCCATGAACTGCCTGATGGCGTCGCGTCCCTGAACGAAGACGCCGGGCAGGATCAGCGTCCCGTCCTCGGCGAACAACCCGGCGAAGGCGTTGGCGTCGTGCTCGCGCCACGCGTTGACCATGCGCACCGAAACCGCGGCGACGGCGGCCTGCTCGGAGCGGTCCACTTCGGCGGAGGCGGTAGTCGAAGTCATCGGCTCTCTCTTTTCTCGACGGTTACGGCGAACGTGCCTCCATCGTGCCCAGAGTCCTGCCCGCACAACGTCTCCAAGCGTGCGCAGCGTCGTGTCGCAAGCCCGGAGATGACCCCGAACGGCGGCGCGAAAGACCATGGGAAAACGTGGGGGAACTTCTGGCTGAGCATGAGGGCATGCCGGGAGATGTGAGCCGGGCCGCCTGACTGCCACGCTCATTCCAACAACGGCAGCCGCAGCCGAGTAGCACAGAGAGAGGGTGGACCCACCGATGGGGAAAAAGCCACGCCGGGCGCTGGTGCTCGGCGGCAGTTACGCCGGCCTGTTCGCCGCGCGAGTACTGACCGAGCAGTACGACGAGGTCCTGATCGTAGATCGGGACAAGCTGGTCGGTGAGCACGGACCGCGCCGCGGCCGCCCACAGGGCAAGCACATCAACGCCATGCACGTCCGCGGCCTGCAGGTGACTGAGGAGCTGTTCCCCGGCTTCATCGACGGGCTCATCGCCGACGGCTGCCCGACCGGCGACTATGCCGGCTCGTGCCGCTGGTACTTCAACGGCCGGCCGCTGGTCCGCGAGGACATCGGCTACATCGCGGTGCCGGCCACGGCGCCGCTGATGGAACGCCACCTCCGGGAGCGCGTCGAGCAGCTGCCCCGCGTGCGGTTCGTCGAGCGCCACGACATCGCCGGGCTGGAAGCCTCGCCGGACCGCTCTCGGATCACCGGCGCCCGGCTGCGCGACCTGGACAACGACCGGGACGTGCTGATCGAGGCCGACGTGGTCGTCGACGCCACCGGGCGCGGCTCGCGGACCCCGGCAATGCTGGAGCGGTTCGGCTACGAGCGGGTTCCCGAGGATCGCATCAAGATCGACCTTGGGTACGTGACGCAGCACTACGAGCTGGACGACGACCCGTGGCACGGCGACCTGGCCATCATCCCGGTGGCGTTCCCCGCCTCACCACGCGGCGCGATCTTCACCCAGACCGACCACGGCAAGGTGGAGCTCACCACGTACGGGCTGCTCGGCGACCACCCGCCGACCGACCAGGAGGGCTTCTACGACTTCATCCGATCGCTGGCCATCCCGGACATCGCCGACGCCCTGAAATCGGCCCGCCCGATCGACGAGCCCGTTCCCTTCCACTACCCGGTCACGCTGCGCCGGCGGTACGAGCGGATGACCCGGTTGCCGGCCGGCCTGCTGGTCACCGGCGACGCGGTCACCAGCTTCAACCCGGTGTACGCCCAGGGCATGACGGTGGCCGCGGTGGCCGCTCTGACGCTCCGCCGGCACCTGAGCCCGCACGGCGAGCCCGACCCGGCAGCGTACTTCCGGGACCTGGCTCGCGACTGCATCGACGCACCGTGGGAGATGACCACGACGGTCGACCTGATCTTCCCGGACGTGCCCGGCCACCGTTCCCTCAAGATGCGCATGGTGCAGCGCTATCTGCGGCTCGTGCAGGTGGCGGCGACCCGGGACCCGAAGGTCACCACGGCGTACCTGCGGGCCGCGGGCATGGTCGACACCCCGCAGGCGCTGATGCGTCCCGCGACGCTGTGGCGTGTGCTGCGTGGCGCTTTCGCCCGGACATCCTCCGCCGGCCGGCCGCGTCAGCCGGCCCTCACCCGGTCGAGCTGAGCCTCGCCGGTCTCGACCGGGTCCATCGTGCATCCCCCCGCACGGCGGGCCCGGTCGCTTTTTCGGTTGTTCACTGTGGTGACGCGAAAACGTGCCCCCGCCGTCGGCGGGGGCACGTTGTTCGATCCTCCTCCTCGATGCCGCCGGGCAACCTCTCAGACACCCCTCAGCCGCCGACCGTCGACCTTGCCGGTCGCGGTGCGCGGCAGCGCGTACGGCACGATCCGGAACCGCAGTGGCAGCAGCACGTCGCCGAACCGCTGCCGCACGTGCGCCCGCCACTGCTTCTGCGGCGGGTCGTCCTCGTGCGACACCACGTAGGCCACCAGCGACGTGACGATGCCGTCGTCGGTGGGAACGGCCAGCACGGCGCACTCGGCCACCGACGGGTGCGCGCCGAGCACGGCCTCGATCTCGGCGAGCTCGATCCGGTGGCCCTGGATCTTCACCTGCTGGTCGCGGCGGCCGCGGAACTCCAGCAGCCCGTCCGGCCGCCGCCGGCCCAGATCCCCGGTGCGGTACCACGGACCGGGACCACGCCCGGCGACCGGACGGAACGCGGGATGGTCGCGCCCGCTACCCAGATAGCCCGGAGTGACGTACCGGCTCAGCACCACCATCTCCCCCTCGTCCGCCTCAGTGTCCGCGTCGTCGAGCAACAGCACCTCGCGCCCGGGGATGGCCCGGCCGATCGGGACCACCCGGGGCCCGCCCCGCGGGATGTGGTGCCAGGTCGCCGCCACCGTCTCGGTGGGGCCGTAGAGGTTGTACAGCTCGATCTCCGGGGACGTGCTGTGCAGTGCTGCCACGAGATCGGGCGGGACCGCCTCGCCCATCAACACCAGCCGTCGCAGCGGCAACGGTCGCGGGCCGCTCGCCCGGGCCAGCTCACGCGCGAAGCTCGGCACGGTCTGGAACACGTCGACGCGTTCGGCGCCGAGCCAGTCGAGCATCCGGCTGGGGTGAACGCGGGCCTTCTCCGGTACGGGACACAGCGTCGCCCCGGACACCAGGGCGGCAAACGTCTCGCAGATCGCCGGATCATGCTCGGGGTGCACCCACTGCGCCACCCGTACGCCCGGGGCGAGCCCGAAGGCCGAGGCGAACCAGAGGCTGAACTGGGCCAGCGCCGCGTGGGTCTGCGGCACGCCCTTGGGCCGTCCGGTGGACCCGGACGTGTGCGCGAGGTAGGCCCAGTCGTCCGGCCGTACGTCCGGATCCGGCGTGGACGCCTCGGGCAGGTCCGTCACGTCCACGGGTGTGATGCCGGTGTGCGCGGCGTACCAGGTGACGAGGTCGTCCGGGGCGCCGGCGGTGAGCACGGTGGCCGGGCGCACGTCGTCCAGGATCATCCGGCCGCGCTCGCCGGCCGCCCCGGTGCCGAACCAGACCACGTGGGCGCCGGCACTCAGCACGCCGAGCAGCGCCGCGTAGCGGTCCGGGCCGGGTGGCACCCGTACGGCGACCGGGCGACGGGCCAGACCGACGAGCGCGCCGGCGATCCGAGCCGCACGTACGCGCAGGTCCCGCAGAGTGAATTCCTCGGATTCCCACCGGAGAGCGACTCCCTCGGGGGCGCGCTGCCGGATGAGACGGTGTACCACCTCCGCAGTCATGGCGTGAGTCTCCGTCCGATCTGGATTCGGGTCTGCTCCGCGCGTGCCCGTTGGCGCAAGAGAGCACGATGCGAGGTTCTTCGACGCGCCGTTCGTCCACGACGGGGCCGGCGTGCCGATGCCTTCGGGTGACGGCGGGGCTTCAGCGTTCCGGGGCCCACAGGTCGGGGGCCGTCCAGCCGTCCAGGTCGTACTCGGCAAGGCACTGCTCGGCGAACGCCTTGTAGCCGTCGAGCAGCCCGGACGCGGTCTGCGCGTGCAGCAGCTCGACGCGGGTGTTCTCGTGGTTGCCGGCATAGTTGCGTTCGTACAGCTCGTGCCGGCCGCCGAACTCGGTGCCGGTCGCGTCCCAGAGCAGCTTCATCACCTTGACCCGCTGCTCGGCGTCGGAGCCGTCCGACCCGCGCAGATACCGATCGAGGTACGGCCGGATCTCCGGGTTGTGGAAGTCCTCGGCACTGGAGTTCACGTAGATGAGCCCGCTGGCCACGTCCTGCTGGATGATCTCCTTGACCCGCGGGTAGCCGATCTGCATGAACCAGCGGTACGCCATGCCGTACTGCGGGTTGGGCAGCAGCGCGCCGTTCTTCCACTGCACGGGGTTGCGGGCGGCGGCGTCGGAGAGCCCCCAGAACAGATTGCGCCACGCGAGCACCTCGCCGAGCCGGCTCTGCACCCCGCGGAAGTCCTTGGTCCCGGTCAGCTCCAGGGCCTTGGCCAGCAGGCCGGCGAGGAACTCCAGCTTGACCGCGAGCCGGGTGCAGCCGTGGAAGGTGAACCGCTCGGCGAAACCGGACTGGCTGGCGAACATCTGCACCTTGCCGAGGTTGCCGTAGACGAACACGTTCTCCCACGGCACCAGCACCTTGTCCAGCACCAGGATGGTGTCGTTCTCGTCGAGCCGGGACGACAGCGGGTAGTCGAACGGCGTGCCGACGGCGGCCGCGGTCGCGCTGTACGACGGGCGGCAGATCAGCTTCACGCCGGCGGCGCCCATCGGCACGGTGGCGATCAGCGCGAACTCCTTCTTGCGGATCGGCAGGCCGAAGTGCGCGATGAAGTTGTAGTGGCTCAGCGCCGATCCGGTGGCGACCACCTTGGCGCCGCTGACGATCAGCCCCGCGTCCGTCTCCCGTTCGACCCGGATGTAGACGTCGGCCACCTCGTCCGGCGCCCGGTTGCGGTCCACCGGCGGGTGCACGATCGCGTGGTTCCAGAAGAGGACCTTCTCCTGCGACTCGCGGTACCAACGCTCGGCGTTGTCGCTGTACGGCGCGTAGAAGTCGGCGTTGGCCCCGAGCGTACCGAGGAACGACGCCTTGTAATCGGGGCTGCGGCCCATCCAGCCGTAGCTCATCCGCGCCCAGGCCGCGATCGCCCGCTGATCGGCGACCATGTCCTCGACCGTGTGCGGGGTGCGATAGAACGGATGCGTGAAGCCGCCCGAGCCGGTGTCGGTGGGCGCGGTCAGCACCTCGCGGTTGGCCGGATCGTGCAGCGCGTCGTAGAGCCGGGCGGTCATCCGCACCGGGTTGCGGAAAGCCGGGTGGGTGGTGACGTCCTTGACCCGCTCACCGTTGAGAAACACCGCACGGTCGTCGCGCAGGCTCTCGACGTACTCCTCGCCGGTCAGCGGGCGGGTCACCGCTTCGCTCCGCCGACGCGCGGCCCGGTATACCGGCGCGGGACCATCATGCTCCCGATCTCACGCTGCCGGGCGACGACCCCGGGCGTCAGGGCCCGGGCTCGTTCGGTCGGCTCGGCCGGGACGGAAAGGGGTGTGGGTGGCGTGGTACCCGGATCGACCACGGTCGAAATGTCGGTCATGCCGACAGCCTCACACCGGTGCGACCGGCACAGCATCTCCTCCGATGCTCAGCGACGCACGCCCCCGGCAACCGGCCGGTTCAGGGCACGATCTCCCTCTGGGCCAGAGAGGCAGCGAGGGACGCGCGCGCAGCCTCGGCGGCACCTTGCTGGTGCCGACGGCCGTGAAAGCCCACGTCGAACCGCAGAATCGGCCTCATGTCCGCGTCGCTGACCATCACCGAGGCGCGTTACGGAAGGTCACCGTGGCCGGGCGGCCGGCGCGGGCCCGGATCACCGGGCCGCCCCAGCCGCCGTTCCAGTTCTTCGAGCGTGCTCAATTGTGCGGTTCAACAGCCACCGGAACGCCATTGAACACCGCGTTTCCGGATGGCACGTCCACGACGCCGCCGGTCAATTCATTTACATTCACCCCGGCATCACCGGCAGCCACCTTCTGCCCGGTACGACGGTGGCCCCAGCCGTGCGGCAGGCTGACCACTCCCGGCATGATCGTATCGGTCGGTTCCAGCTCGACCACCAGGTCGCCGGAGGCGGAGCTGATCCGCGCCCGGTCGCCGAGCCCCAGCCGCTCCACGTCGGCCGGATGGATCTGCAGCGTGCACCGGTTCGTGCCGCCGATCAGCCGGGGCACGTTGTGCATCCAACTGTTGTTCGAGCGCAGGTGGCGGCGCCCGATCAGGACCATCGGAGCGGGCGGCCGACTCATCGCGGCACGCAGCCGGCCGGTGTCCTCGGCGAGCGGTTCCGGGGCCAGCTCGACCAGGCCGGACGGGGTCTTCAGAATCTCCGGCAGCCGCGGTTCGAGCGGGCCCAGGTCGAGGCCGTTCGGGTGTTCGCGCAGCTGGGCAAGGCTCAGCCCGTACGGGCCGAAACGCAGCATCGCGTCGAGCAGCCGATCCGGGCCGTCGTCGCCGTCGAGCTGGTCCGGCTCCAGGCCCGGGAACATCGACAGCATCTGCGACGGCAGCCCGGACGGATCCGCCTCGGGGCCCGCCCCCATCGCGATCAGCGTGAGCCGCTCCATGATCTCGGCCTCGCTGCGCTGCCCGGGCTCCAACGGCAGCACCGCCGGCGAGTAGCGCGAGTAGTTGCGTACCTGGATGGTGGAGATGAGGAAGTCGTAATGCGGCATCTGCAGGATGCGCGGCGGCGGCAGGATCACGTCGGCGTGACGAGTGGTCTCGTTCAGGTAAGGGTCGACCGCCACCATGAAATCGAGGCCTGCCAACGCTTCGTCGAGGCGGCCACCGTCCGGAGTGGACAGAACTGGGTTGCCGGCCACGATGACCAGTGCCTTGATCTGGCCGGGGCCGGGCTCGGCGATCTCGTCCACCATCGTCGCCGCCGGGAACTCGCCGAGTGTCTCGGGGAAGCCCTTCACCCGGCTGGTCCAGCGGCCACCGACGTACGGCTCGGGGCTCTTGTGCACCTCGGCGGTGGCCGGCTTGGCGTACATCACCCCGCCGGCCCGGTCGAAGTTGCCGGCCAGCACGTTGAGCACGTCGACCAGCCACTGCGCGAGCGTGCCGAACTCCGCGGTGCAGGTGCCGATCCGGGCGTAGACGGCCGCGGTCCGCGCCGAGGCCAGCTCACGGGCGAGCCGCCGGATCGTCGCCGGCTCGACACCGCAGAACGGCGCGACCGCCTCCGGGGTGAACGGCTCGGCCAGCTCCCGCAGCCGGTCCAGCCCGGCGACCGGCACGCGGATCGTGACCCGGTCCTCGGCCAGCAGCGTGTGCACCATCGCGAACAGCAGCGCCGGGTCACTGCCCGGCCGGACGAAGACGTGCTCGTCAGCCAGTTCGGCGGTCCGCGTGCGCCGCGGGTCGATCACCACGATCCGGCCGCCGCGCTCACGGATCCGCCGCATCCGTCCGACGAAGTCCGGCGCGGCGCAGAGCGAGCCGTTGGACACCGCCGGGTTGGCGCCGATGATGAGCAGGTGGTCGGTGCGGTCGAGGTCGGGCACCGCCACCGCCCAGGGGTCGCCGGTCATCAGCCCGGACGCCACGTGCTTGGGCATCTGGTCGATGGTGCTCGCCGAGAACACGTTGCGGGTGCCCAGCGCCATGGCCAGCGGTCCCCGGTAGAGGACGCCGGCCATGGTGTGGAACGTCGGGTTGCCGTAGAAGAACGCCAGCGCCTCCCGCCCGTGCGCGGCGATCACCCCCTCCAGGCCGCGCGCCACGATCGCGAACGCCTCGTCCCAGCCGGCCGGGCGCCAGGACTCGCCGTCGCGCACCATCGGACCCGTGAGCCGGTCCGGGTCCTCGTCGAGCCGGCCCAGGCTGGCGCCCTTCGGGCACATGTAGCCCCGGGAGAACGGGTCGTCCGGGTCGCCGGTCACCGAGGTGACGCGATCGCCGTCCAGGGTCAGGCGCAGTCCGCACACGGCCTCACAGAGCGGGCAGGTGCGATACGCGGTCCGCGTGCCGCTCAGGACGCGGTCGGCTTCCTGACTCACCGTCATGGGATCCCTCCTTGTCAGTGCAGGCTGACGCCGGCCGCGTCGAGTGCCTTGAGCCGACGCCGGCGCTGTCTTGAAGCTCCCGATTCGGTGTGATGGCAGGACACCTGGATGCGCATCGATGCCATCACCGGCGGGCCGGGTGCCGCAACTTCTCGCTTGCCCTGGCGGTATTCGGCGAGCACGTGAATACGCACGGCGGGAACGACGCAGCCGGTACGCCTGCTGTCGCAGAGCGCACCGGCTGCTTCCGGGACCGACCAGGTCGCGCACTACATCAACGGATTCGCACCTCGTGGCCGGACGGCGAGCTCCTCCAGTGTCTGTTCCAGCAGCAGGTGCGGGTCCTGCGTCTCGACCTGGCCGAGGCCGGGCGGGCAGCGGTCCCAGCCGAGCAGCCGCTGCACCTCCTCCGGCAGCGTCAGCACGGTCTCCCGGGGGACGGCGAGGTACTGGTTCTCCTCCTGCCGCAGGTTGCCCAGGTCGAACGCGACGGAGAGGCTGTGCCGCGGCGAGTCCGTGGTGTTGGCTCCGCCCCCGTGGTAGACGCCGCCCGGCCAGAGCAGCGCGGAACCGGCGGGCATGACGGCCGGGACCGTCTCGGCGTATGCCGGGGCCCGCTCGTCGTCCCAGTGGTGACTGCCGGGGATGACCAGGGTCGCGCCGTTGGCGCTGGTGAAGTCGGTCATGGCCAACATCAGCTGCAGCCGGCACGGTGGTCCCGGATGCCGCCACAGATGCATCGCGTCGTCGCGGTGCAACGGCTGCCGGCCCTGGCCGGGATCGATTCTGATCGCCTGGGTGAAGCTGACCTGGATGCTCGGAGTCACCTCCATCCGGACCTTGCCGATCCACATGTGCGTGGGCTGCTGCAGCAGGCGCCGGGCCGCACCGAGAAACTGCGGCTGGAGGACCACGCTGGTCATGTGGCGCGGCGACCGCTGGAACAGGCTGGACAGCCGCTTGGTCTTCTGCCCGTCGTAGCCGCTCTCGCTGTAGCCGGCCGCCTCGAGGCCGGGCCCGAGGTCCGCCCGGAGCCCGGCGAGCGTCTCGGCGTCGACGAAGTCCTCGACGATCACCGCTCCGTCGCGTTCCAGGATCTCGACGACGTCGTCGAGCGACGTGGCCGGGGCGACGTGGGTCAGTTCGGCCATCCCACTCACCCCTTCGTACGGGCCAGGATGTCCCGGGTGAGGGTCTCCAGATCCGGATCCTCGAACAGGTCGCCGATGTCGAGCGTGACGCCCAGTTGCTCCTCGACCGCCGCGGCGATCTGCACGGCGGCGATGGACTGTCCGTTGAGCTCGAAGAACGTGGCGCCGGGCCGGTCGGAGCCCGGACCCAGAACGTCGGTCCAGACGGCGGCGACCCGCTGGGCGACGTCCGCGGTGGCCGGCTGCTGCTGAGTGGTCATGACGCTGCTCCTCACAGGAGTTCAGAGGTATTGGGTGTTGGGGGCGAGCCCGCAGGCCATTCGCCCGTACAGTTCGAAGTTCGTGTCGGGGTGCATGATCGCGTGCAGATTCAGCGCCTTGATGTCCCGCTCGATCCGCTGGATCGGCACATCGAGCTGCAACGACGTGCCACCGCTCGCACCAGCCAACAGATCAGCGGCCTCCTTCGCCCGCAAACACACCGCGCCCAGGTGCAGACGCGCCCGGGCCCGTTCCTCCATCGTCCACGCCTCCCCCGAGGCCGCCCTGGCGTCGATCAGCTCAGCTACGCGGCGGATATGGAAACCAGCCTCATCCACCCGAACCGTCGCGCCAGCCACCTGCAGGTGCGTCAACGGTGCCGCGCTCTGCTCCTCATAATCGGTGTACGTGATCTTCCGGCCCGGCAACCTCGTCATGAACGCATCCCGGGCCGCCTCGGCCAACCCGAAAGCCACCGCACCCACCGTCGCACAGGCAATCGGCATGAACGGAGCACGCCACATCAACGCCGACGGATCCTGCTGCAACGGATGGACCCCACCGATCACCGGGCCCATCGGCAAAAGTCGATCCTCCGGCACGAACACATTTTCGGCGATCGTGGAAACACTGCCCGAACCACACATCCCGGTGGTGTGCCAGTCATCGACGATCTGCAGATCCTTCATCGGGATCAACACCATCACCGGCTCGAACTGCCCGTCAGGGGTGGGCCGGACCGCGGCGTTGACATTCCAGGCACTCTGCAAACAGCCCGTATTGAACGACCACTTACCGTTGAGCTGATAGCCGCCCTCGACCGGCACCGCCATCGCAGTTGGGCTCAGAATGCCGCTGATCCGCACATCCGGATCCGCGAACACCTCCTCACGCACCGAAGCCGGAAACAAACCAACCATCCAACTACTGATCAACCACACCGACGCAGTCCACGCCGCGGAACCATCACCACGCGCCAACTCCGCCAACACCTCGGTAACAGTCCGCATATCCGACTCGAAACCACCGAAACGACGCGGCACCCGCATCCGCAACAGACCCGAGCCGGCGAGGGCGTCGATCGTCCCGGCGGTGAGGCGCCGCTCCTGCTCAGACTGTTGTGCCTCGGCCCGCAGCAGCGGGCCGAGCTCAGCCGCGCGGCGCACCAGCTCGGTTCGCGGCAGCGTGGTGAATGTTTCCATTGACCCTCCTCGAGTCTCGACGCCATCGACTTCGACTTTCGCAGTCGTGGCAACTGCGACGCATCTCCTGAGCTGCCATCTCCCCCCGCCCTGCGGAAGGGCCGAAGCAAGCGCGGAGATGCGACCGCCGGCGGCGCATGAAAGTTCCGATGAAGCCCCGGCACCGACCAGAGGTCAGCTGGCGCGGGCCGCCCTGGCCGCGCGGTCCTGCCCGGCCGACGACGCGCCCGACAGGGCCGGCAACCCGAACGCTGATCACCCGGTCAGTGGTCGCCTACGACCACTGACCGGGTTCGGGACTACACGTCTGGTGCAGGTCAACGACGTGCGCTCTGTAGCCTCAGCTGGGCGTACCCACGGTTGGCCACGGTGGTGAGCAGCACGGCGGAGCTGGCGTGCGTACGCCCGGTGGAAAGGTCGCGCCAGACCCGTTCGAGGCGTGTTCCTTCACGTACGGCCGGGCTGCCGGCGGTTGGCTGGAGAATCTCGTCGACGGCCCGCCAGGCCAGCTCAGTGGCCTCTCGACAGGTGACCGCGATCCGCAGGTCTTCCTCGGGGGTGAACGCCCCGACCGGCTGCTCGGACAGCTCGTGCCAGCGCCGCGACGCCGCGAGGACGAGCGTCTCGGCGGCGTCGATCATGCCGCTGGCCCGCCCGTACCAGAGCTGATAGTCGGGATCCTCGGCCCTGGGCAGGAACGGCGGCAGGATCGTGGTGCGGGAGAACATCAGCTCCGTGTACGCGTCGAGCGCGCCCTGGCACATGCCGACCGCGATGTGCGCGCCCTCCAGAGCCATCGAGCTCGCCGGTGCACCCCCGTACTGCGGGTGCTCGTGCAGCTCGCGCCCCGGGGTGCCGTCGGTCACCGAGATCTCCTCGAAATTGACCTCGATGCCGAAGTGATCGGGGATGTGCCCGCCGGAGATCCGGATGCTGTGCGACCCGCTGCCCCTGAGGCCCAGCTGCCCGCCCCAGTCGTCGAGCATCTCCCATTGATCGCGGGGCGCGATGAACAGCAGCCGGCGTGGCGGGTTCGCGTCGTCCCCGGCGATCACGGTGTTGCCGATCAGGTGGGTCGCGTACGGCGCGCCGGAGCAGTACCTCCACACGCCGTCCAGAATCCAGCCACCGTCCTCGGCGCGCCTGGCTGTCCCGTAGGGGGCGTTGACGAGCGGCGCGATGAAGTCGCCGCCGCTGAAGATCTCGGCCTGCGCCTTCTCCCCGAACATGCTGCCGGCGAAGAGCGAGTGCGCCGCCCCCAGGCAGTACATCCAGCCCGTGGACGGGCAGGCACGGCACAGGATCATCGCGATCTGCAGGAACGTGTCGAAGCCGAACTCGTAGCCGCCGTACCGCTTGGGCACCGTGATGCGGTAGAAGCCCGCGTCCCGGAACGCCCGATGGGTGTCCTCGGCGTAGTAGGTTCGCTGCTCGGTCTCGTGCTGGCGCGCCACCAGGGCGGGCACCATGGCCTTGGCCCGCTCGATCAGCACGGCCGGGGTGACGTCGGGCTCGGATGGCATGGCCGCGCCCCGCACAGCGCTCTCAGTGACGGTCATGGCGTCGGACCTCAGATCGCCGAGTCCGGGTCGGCCACCATCTCGCCGATCACGCCGAGGAACCCGGCCACCTGCTCCTCGACCCCGGCCCGTTCGAACAGGTGGCGGCTGAAGCTGAGCCCGCCGACCACTTCGGTGTTGCTGAGGTGCATCGACCAGATCATGCCGTCCGGAGTGTCGGAGCCGACCGGCTGTTGGATGACCCGCCGCCAGATCGCCGTGTACTCGAGGTCGCCGATCCGGTTGCCCTGCATCAGGTAGGGCGGCTGGACGGCCTGGAACAGGGTCGGTACCGCGTCGGGGCCGACCGAGGACATCAGCTCCGGCGCCTCGGCGAGCACGTGCAGCAGCGGCAGCTCGTGCGAGAAGGCGCCGATGCAGGCCGTCCTGGTGCGGGCGACGACATCGCGGAAGGTCCGGCAGCCGTCCAGATCCACCCGCAGCGGGACGAAGTTGAAGAACGATCCGACCGTGGACTGGAAGCGGTGCTGGCGGCCCGGCCCGAAGGTGGGCACCACGATGTCGGTCGCCTGGGTACGACGGTTCACGAAGACGGTGAACGCGGCGAGCAGCACCATGAACGGCGAGCTGCGCGTCGCCTTGGCCAGCCGGGACACCTCCGTGCTCAGGTGCGCGTCGGTGGTGAAGCGGTGATAGCTCGTCGCAGGGGTCTGCCCGGTGCGGTGCACCGGCGCCACCATGATCTTGGCGCCGCGCAGCGTTTCGCGCCAGTACGCCCGCGAAGCGGCCACCGTCGGCCCGGCGGCCTCCTCCTGCTGCGCGACGACGTAGTCCCGGTACTGGGTCACCTCGGGCAGCTGCGGCTCGTTCCCGGCCGCGCGAGCCGTGTAGGACTCCGCCAGGTCCCGCAGGATCACCTGGATCGACCAGACGTCGGCGGCGCTGTGGTGGGCGCACAGAACCAGTACGGAGTCCTGCTCGTCGAAGCGGCCGAGAACAGCCCGCAGCAACGGGACCTGGTCGACCGGGAACGGCCGGGTCTCCGCCTCGATCATGAGCTGCTCGGCGCGCCGGTCCCGGTCCGCGCCCGGCGGCTCGTCCAGGTCGACCAAGAGCAGCTCCGGCTGTACGGCGGGCAGCACGCTCTGCGCGCCGCCGTTCTCCAGGTGCACCACGGTACGCAGCGCCTCGTGCCGCTCGACCACATCGGCCAACGCCAGGCGCATGGCCTGCACGTCGACGCGGCCGCGGACCCGCCACCCGAAGACCTCCGTGTAGTGCGGCCCGAACGGCCCGGCTTCGAAGCCCTGGGCAAAGATGCAGAGGAACTGCTGCTGCAGCGAGAGCGCCGCGGTTGCCTGCTGCGTTTCCGAAGTCGTGGTCATGTGAGATCTCTCCTCAGTGAAGGCGAACGCCGGCGTTGTGGAGGGCATCGATCAGAGTGCCGCGTTCGAGTTCGGCGGCGACCAGCTCGAGGTCGTCCGCCATGTAGCGGTCGTCCTCGAGGGTCGGCACCAGCGACCGGATGGTGTCGTAGGTGACCCGGCCGGCCGGGCTCAGCCGATCGAGGCGCCCGGAGACGTCCACCGCCTGCGCGCCGGCGAGGAACTCGAGAGCCAGGATGATGTTGTTGTTCCGCAGCACACGGCGCGCGTTGCGGGCGGCGATCAGGCCCATGCTGACGACGTCCTGGTTGTCGCCGTTGGACGGCACGCTGTGAATGCTGGCCGGCCCGATCGTCCGGTTCTCCGCGATCAGCGCGGTGGCCGGGTACTGCGCGCCGGCGAAGCCGCTGTGCAACCCCGGCTCGCCCTTGATCAGGAACTCCGGCAGTCCGTAGCTCAGGTGCTTGCTGAGCAGGCGATTGCTGCGCCGTTCGGACAGCACCCCGAGCTGGGTGAGCGCGATCGTCATGAAGTCCATCACGAACGCGATCGGTTGGCCGTGGAAGTTCGCGCCGTGGAAGATCTCCCGGTCGGTGAAGAACAGCGGGTTGTCGTTGGCCGAGTTGAGCTCGATCTCGAGCTTGAGCCTGGCGTGCCCGAGGGTGTCCCGGACCGCGCCGATCACCTGCGGCACGCAGCGCAGCGAGTACGCCTTCTGCAGGAAGACGTCGGAGCGGAACACCGAGCCGTTGCCGTTGTCGTTCTTCTTGCTGGCGGCCACCTGCCGGCGGAGATCCGCGTGCTCGACGGTCAGCCTGCTGCCGTTCATCAGCGCGCGCATGTTGGCGGCGCTGGCGATCTGGCCGGCGTGCGGGCGGGCTTCGTGGCCCTCCGGCTGGAACGGGCTCATCGAGCCCTGCAGCACCTCGATGACCAGCGCGGCGGCGATCTCCGCGTGCCGCGCCTGCGCCAGGGCGTACTCGGCCACCAGGGAGCCGACGCCGGTCATCGCCGAAGTGCCGTTGATCAGCGCCAGGCCCTCCTTGAAGCGCAGCCGCAGCGGCTCGATGCCCAGCGAACGCAGCACCGGGCCGGTCGGCGTCTTCACCCCGTCGCGCAGCAGGTAGCCCTCGCCGATCAGCGAGCTCGCCACGTGTGCGAGCGGAGCGAGGTCGCCGCTGGCGCCCAGCGAACCGATCTCCGGTACGGCCGGCGTGAGGCCCTCGTTGAGATAGAGCGCGATACGTTCGAGCACAGCGGGCCGTACGGCCGAGTGCCCTTTGGCGAGGGCGTTCAGCCTCGCGGTGACCATGGCCCGCGCCTCGGGCTCGCTCAACAGCGGGCCGACGCCGGCGCTGTGGCTGCGCACCAGGTTGGTCTGCAGCTCGGTCTCCTTGGCCGTGTCGACGAGCATGTAGATCATCTCGCCGTAGCCGGTGGTCACCCCGTAGACCGGGATGTTCTGCCGCACGGTCTCCTCGAACTGGTCCCGGCTCACGGCTGCGCGTTGCAGCACCCGCGTGCTGAGCGCGACCGGGGCGTGGTCCTCGGCGACGCGGCGCAGGTCTGGGAGGCCGAGCGTCTCGCCGTCGAGCTCGACGCCGACATCGATTCCGACCGTCGTCATTTGCGCTCCCTATTCGTGTTGCGAACGGATGGTCACTGCACTGCTGCGTGGCCGCGTCTCGATTCTCATCACCGCTCGGGGGCCGCGCATCTTCGTGATTGCCGCCGCTCACCGCTCACGAGGAGGGATTCCACTCAGGACATAGCCGTCCGTCCACCTCCACCCTCTGCACCCACGCCCCCGGGGCTCCGGCAAAGTCGTGGAAGCGTCCGACCGCCGATCAGGCGACGGCGGCGATGCGCTCGAATTCCGTCCGCGTGGCCTTTCGCGCCTCGCCGAGCCGCTCCATCGCGTACTTGCGCACGTCCAGCAGCGCAAGCAACACCGGTGGGTCCAGATCCCGGGTCGGCCGCAGCTCCAGGTCCGCAACGATCTCGGAGTCGGCCCGTACCGTGAAGGGGCCGTAGGCGGCGACCGACACGGGCCGGTCGGCGATGTCCGTCCAAGCGCAGGCCCCGGCCCCGTCCAGTGAGATCGACTGCGCGAGCAGATACCAGGTGCCGACCGGCACCGAGTCGAACGTGACCCGGCCGGGTTCTTCCAGCACCGCGCAGCGCACCGGTCGCCCTTCCGGGATCTGGTGGGCGAACATGCCCACGAAGATCACCGTCTCGTCCGGCTCGGGCAGGCGCAGCCGGCAGGACAGCCGGGCGTTCGACCGGCAGCTCGGACTGTCGGCAGCGGCCTGGATGGCGGCCGCGTACCCGGCGCGGCGCCGGTACGCCGTCGGCGGCATGCCGACGCTGCGGCTGAAGCGCGAACTGAACGTGCCGACGCTGTTGTATCCGACCTGCACACTGATGTCCGCGACGTTCATCGACGTGGAAACCAACAGATGCTTGGCCCGCTGCAGGCGCAACGCCGACAGGAAACGACCGGGCGAGACGCCGGTGGAGCGCTGGAAGATCCGCGTGAAATGAAACTTGCTGAACATCGCCGCGCGGGCCAGGTCGTCGATGGTCAGCGCGTCGCCCAGCCGCTCACGCATCGCTTCGATCGCCCGCAGTACGGCCCGTTCGGCAACGTCCTCCATGAAAACCCCCGACGACGGTTCGACGACTAAGGAATGGCGAAACAATTAGAGACAACAACAACTCTGATCAGCTCGACCACGACAGGGAATGGTCGCCGAAATTGTCCCTGAACACCGTCTCCATCGATGCTTGTAAAGCCCTTGACCCGGAGACAGATTAGCGGACCTCCTGGAGGCGGGCAAGACCCTCCGCATGCAAGCAAGCACTCAGCGCACACATGAAGTTAGGAGTAGATATCGATGCTCGCCGCTGCCAGCGGGACCGGCCACCCGCTGCTGACGGTAACGCTATAGATGGGTACAAACTATTACTGCTGCCTGCCCGGCGTCGATCGACCATCCATTCCAGAAGTGCCTGAGAACGGGCTTCACACCACGTCGAATCATTGCCGTAACGCCTCCCGGGCCTTGACGCGATGCCGTTCAGATAAGGCTTCTGCCGAGGACCGCACGGTGAGCTGTCGTCGGCAGTGGAGGCCGGGTCACGGCCATGGGACCGGTTGACCGAGCAAACGGGTTCGGCTGCCACCGGCGCACGTCATGGTCCGGTACGTGATCGCGATGGGTCGCTCTCCGGCGACGCCGGGCATCAGGTATGTGACGCATCGACGATGCCGATACCCCGATTTGCCGCACCCCTCGCGAGGGAGACCTGTTGCCCGCCGTGCTTCCACGCCGGCTGTCGCGGACCCTCGTTGTCTGCGCCGCAGTCGGGGCAATGCGCCTCACCGCGCAGCCGGCGTCGGCACCCGCGCGCTCTGCGATGGTGTCGCGCTGGCACTTCACCGAGTAGCCCATCGCGCTGCCTGGGGGCAGCGTCAACAAGGATTACCACGAAAATCGTTCGCAGTATTTCCGCACCATTTGCAAACGGCGCTCATATCCGTTGTCAGCGCATGAAGTACCGTTTCTTCGCGGTTACCAACGGGCACATTCCATGCGGTGCCGAATGGTATTCACCCTCAGCCGGCGAGTGGCTACGATAGCGTAGCGACCCGAGGTCACCCCGGCCACCGATCGACGTTTCGTCGGGTGCCTGTCTCCTTTGGGCAGGGCCCGGCAAAGTCGTGGACGCGTCCTTGTCCTGCGCACCGGCTGTCGCGGCGCCCGAAACCTCTGCCGGGCTGGCCGCGGCGCTGGCCGACCTGCCGGCTCCCCGTGCCCGCCGCGGCGTGCGGCGCCCTTTGGTGGTCGTGGTGACTGCGGCGGTGTGCGCCGTGGCGGCCGGATACCGCCCCTACACCGCGATCGCCGAGTGGGTCGCCGACGTACCAGCCGCGACCGCGCTGGCGTTGGGCATCGCCCCGGACCGACGTCCGTCGGAGACGATGATCCGCAGGCTCCTGCCGGCCCTGGACCCGGATCAGCTCACCCAGGCGGTCGGCGCCTGGCTCGCCGTACGATCGGCGACCGCGCCGTCGCCAGCGCGGCGGGCAACCGCGGTGGACGGCAAGACACTGTGCGGCCCCCGCACCGCCGACACCACGGCCCGGCACGTCCTCGCCGCCTGCGACCAGTCCACGTCACACGGGAGCCCGCGCGACAGACGCGGGCTCCCGTTCCCGTAGGTCAGCCGAGGAAGGCCTTCAGCTGCTGGACGACGGCCGCCGGCTGTTCGTCGACGAAGTAGTGGCCGGTGTCGGCGATCTGCGCCAGCTGGAGGTTGGTCGCCTGCGTGCTGAGGGTCGCGGCCAGGCCGGGGTAGAACGCCGGGCAGGCCAGGCCCAGGGTCGGCGTGGCGATCTGCCCGTACGTGCCGTTGTCGATGATGTCCTGCCCGAACGCCTTGTACCAGCCGTTGCCGCCGCGGATCGCGTCCGACGTTGCGTACGCCTGGGCGAAGATGGCGCGGTCGAAACTGCTGATGGCAGCGTGGTTGACCAGCAGATAGTCGAACATCCAGTCGACCAGGAAGCGGGAGCGGCCGGCGACGAGCCGCTCGGGCAAGATGTCCACCTGATTGAAGGCGAACCACCACGGGTGGAACGGCGCGCCCGGCGCGGGCAGCATGCGGAAGTCGTAATATCCGCTGTTGGGGTGGGCAACATCCAGCATCACGAGCTTGTCGACGGCCTGCGGCTTGTTCACCGTGAGGCTGTATGCGACCATGGCCCCGATGTCGTGGCCGACAACGTGCGCCTTGGTGTAGCCGAGAGCGGTGATCAGACCCGCGATGTCGGCCGCCATTGTTTTCTTGTCGTATCCGGACTGCGGCTTGCTGGATTCGCCGCCGCCGCGCAGATCCACCGCGATAACACGATACTTCGTGGCGAGATCGGGCATGACCTTCCGATACTCCCACCACGTCTGCGGCCAGCCGTGCAGCAGAATCACGGGTGCCCCGCTGCCACCGGCGACATAGTGCAGGCGAACGCCGTTGGTCTGCACATAACTGCTGGTGAACGATCCGGGAAGACTGTCCGCGAGGCGGCTCGGAGATGGTGCTCTACTCGCGTCCACTTCGGATGGCGCGGCTTGTGCGCTGGTGCCGGCAGTTGCTGCGGCAACCGTTCCGGCGCCGAGCGCGAGCAGCTTTCTTCTGTTCAGGAAGGACACCCCGTGCTCCAATCTCTAGTGGGAAGCGATGAGGCTATCCCAAAGTGGATCGACGCAGAAGGGGGTCACTCGACAGCATTCGATGGCGGCAAATCTCGTTCTGCTGTCCGAGGCCGGCCGGCCACAGCCGTTCAGCCTGGCGCTCCGGCGGGCGGCCACTGTTCGACGCCAATAGGGTGATGCCGGTCCGGCCGACGGGCTTCTCCGCGAGCACTATGACGCCGCCAGGAAATGCGCGGAACACTGCGACGATTCTGGGCCGCGCTTGCGGAGACCCTCGCGAAGCTGCCGAGATCGATCGTGAAGGTCCCGATCGCGCTTCGCGGCTACCTATTGACTGGTGGTACGACCGCAGCCCGGCCAGGCTTGGTCGAGGGCCTGGTCGCTGACGGCGAGACCGTCGTGGACGTTCCCGTGAAGCTGTCCGCCCGGGCCCACGTGTTCGCCACCGGCCAGGGCCGCAAGACCGACCCGGTCGACGCCCGCAGGGTCGCCGTGGTCGCCCTGCGCACCGAAGGTCTGCGGCAGGTCGTCACCGACGACACCACAGTCGCGTTACGGCTGCTGGTCGACCGCCGTGACCAGCTCGGCCACGCCCGTACCGACGTGCTCTCCCGGTTGCACCACCTGCTACTCGAACTGGTGCCCGGTGGCGCGAAAGCGGATCTGTCCGCCCAGCAGGCCCGCGTCCCTGCTGGGCACGTGCGCCCGCGTGACGTCATCGGCAAGACCCGCCGCCGGCTGGCCTCCGAGCTGAACGGCGAACCGTCGTCATCGACAAGAAGATCAAAACCACGAAACAGGAGCTCACCGACCTGGTCAACAGCACCGGAAGCCGACTGATGGACCTGACCGGCATCGGACCGCCCGGCGCCGCCCGCCTGAGCGGTCAGCCAGCACCGTGAACATCTCGGCGCCGGCCAACCTGTCCGGGCAACCCCAGCTCAGAGACACCGCTGATCGACTACGCAATCGCCCTGCCAGTAGCGGCGCGCCGCTGAAACGGCCGGCGGCGGGGCGTGCGCCCGCCCCGGCCCCGGCGTTCAGAGGTGGACCGGCAGCGCGAGGCGGCCGTTCATGACGAACGTGCCCTGCCCGGTCAGTTCCTTCGGCTCCACCGCCAGCCGCAGCCCGGGAAAGCGCGTGAACAGCGCCTCCACCGCGATGCGCACCTCCATCCGGGTCAGCGCCGGGCCGACGCACCGGTGCACGCCGTGGCCGAACGCCACGTGCCGCTTGTCCGCGCGCCGGGCGTCGAACTCCCCCGCGGCGGCGCCGTGCAGCTCCGGGTCTCGGCCGGTCGCGGCGTAGCCGACCAGCACCGGGTCGCCCCGGGAGATGGTCACGCCGGCGATCGTGACGTCCTCCGTCGCGAACCGGAACGGCAGGTACGCGACCGACGCGTCGGTGCGCAGCGTCTCCTCCACCACGTCGTCCCACTCCACCTCGCCGCTCGCCGCCAGGGCGCGCTGGCCGGGCCGGGTGAGCAGCGCCAGCACGGTGTTCGTGATGAGGTTCCTGGCCGGCTCGGCGCCGGTGTTGAGCATCAGCTGCGCCAGGCCGACCAGCTCGGCATCGGACCCGGCGCCCGTCCCGGTCACCGGGCACCCGCTCGGCTGGGCGGCGATCAGGTCGCTGATCAGGTCCTCCCCCGGCTGGCGGCGCTTCGCCGCGACCAGAGCCTCGATCTTGCTCCGCAGCAGGGCGTACTCCGCGGCCGCTTTCTGCGGGGTCGACTCGATGTACCCGGCGCGGTCCAGGATGCCGTCCGGGTCGCCCTCGGGCACGCCGAGCAGCTCGCCGATCACCCGCGACGCCACCCGGTGCGCGTACCCCACCTTGAGGTCGACCGGCTCGCCCGGCCGCTCGGCCGCATGCCCGGCCAGCTCGTCCAGCGCACGCCTCACGACCCGCTCGACCCGCGGCCGCAGCACGGCGATCCGCTGCGGGCTGAACGCGCCGGCGACGAGCCGGCGTTGACGGGCGTGCGGCTCACCATCCGCAGTGGACATATTGTCCATCCGGGCCCAGGCGATCAGCGGGAAGTCCGGGCTGAGGGTGCCGTCGACGTATGCCGGCCAGTGCTGCCGGGCGTTCCTGGCGAACCGCTCGTCCGCCAGGACCTGCCGGGCGGCGTGGTAGCCGGTCACCGCCCAGGCCGCGACTCCGCCGGGCAGCAGCACCCGGGTGATCGGCCCGTGGGCCCGGAGCCGGGCCGCCTCGTCGTGGATGTCGGTGCCGGCCGGATCGATGGCGAACAGCGGATCGTCGTCCACGACTGCCTCCTGTGAGGGCGGATCGGTGCAGGTCACTCCCATGGTGTCCAGCGGCCGCCGCCGCGGGCGTCTTCCACGGTGCGGACTCAGTCCTCCTGAACGGGACAGATCGCCGTACCACCGGCGCCGGTCTCGCCCCGGCGCCGACGCGACAGCCGCGGTGGCGATCGCCGGCCCGGGCCGGGCCACGGCGTCCTTCGATCCCTCCGTGGCCCGCCTGGCGAGCGCTCTGCCCGTCACCAGCACAAAGGCGAAAGGCGACAGCCCAGAAAACGAAGAACTTGAATAGTCCGAGGCCACGCCGCACAAGTTAAAGATCAAGCCAGTCCGTAACCCACGGAACCGGACATCGGAGGTCGGCACAACCGGAGAAGACGGGCCAACCCCGCACCGGCATGCTCGACTCGGTCGCGGCCATCCCGGTGGCGCCGGTGGACCGGGCCGAAATCGTGCCGCGCGATTATCGCGCGGCCACGCCGGGGCGCACAGGGAGGACGCACAATGACGAATCAACCCGACCCGATCCGGGACCTCACCGTCGACGGTGACGCGGTCCGCGCCGCGATGGCACCGTTCCCGGCCGACCCGCCCGAGGTACTGCTCACGCCCTGGCGCCAGGAGCGCGCCACGGAGGAGAAGGCGCTGGCGGCCGTACCCCCGGACCAGCTCGTGCCGTGGCTCGTGCGCCCGCTGCCACCGGCCGTGCTGGCCGCGGCCGGCATGATGGACCGGCACCGCGCCGACCTCGCGCTGACCGCCACCGGCGCCGAGGCGGACCGCTGGCTGGACCAGGCCCAGGCGTTCCGGGGACCGGCCGGTCCGGGCCGCCGCCCGGGCCAGTTCGCGCACCTGTCGTGATGTCCCGGGTACGGGTCAACAACTTCTCGGTCTCCCTCGACGGGTACGGCGCCGGGCCCCGGCAGAGCCTCGACAACCCGCTCGGCGTCGGCGGGCAACTGCTGCACGACTGGCTGTTCGCGGCCAGGGGCGGCCAGGCCCTGATCGGCCACGACGACGGCGAGGACGGCCTGGACAACCGGTTCTTCCAGGCCGGCGAGGACGGCTTGGGCGCCACCATCATGGGCCGCAACATGTTCGGGCCGTCCCGTGGCCCGTGGCCGGCGGACCCGTGGAACGGATGGTGGGGCCAGGACCCGCCGTTCCACCACCCGGTCTTCGTCCTCACCAACCACGCCCGGCCGCCGCTGCGGCTGGCCGGAGGTACCACCTTCCACTTCGTCCAGGACGGCATCCACGCGGCCCTGGAGCTCGCCCGGGAGGCCGCCGGCGAGCGGGCCATCCGGATCGGCGGCGGCGTGCACACCATCCGGCAGTACCTGCGCGCGGGGCTGATCGACGAACTGCACCTGGCGCTGGTACCGGTGCTGCTGGGTGACGGGGAGCGGCTGTTCGCCGGCGGCTCACCCGGTGGCGGTCTGTCCGGCTACGACTGTGTGGAGTTCGTCGCCTCCCCCGCGGTGGTACACCTGCGGCTGCGCCGGGCGCCGGTACCCGCTGCCCGGCCCCGCTGAACCGCTCAGGGCCCTGCGCCGTGATCCCAGTCCCGGTCAGGCCGGTCAGGCCGGTCCCGGTCAGGCCGCAACATCAGAGATGCGACCCCGCCGGTACGGGCGGCATATTGGCCTCATCCGTACTACGCGGGATACCGCCGCCAGACAGATGGGAACACAGCATGCGACCGTTCCGTGTGGACATCTCGCAGTCCGCCCTGGACGACCTGGCGCGTCGGCTGGCGGGCGTGCGGTGGCCGGAGCAACTGCCGGAGGCCGGATGGGACCGCGGAGTACCTGTGGACTACCTGCGCGAGCTGGTCGGGTACTGGCACACCCGGTACGACTGGCGCGCGGCCGAGGCTGAGCTCAACAGGTACCCCCAGTTCATCGCGGACATCGACGGCGCGGACGTGCACTTCCTGCACGTGCGTTCGCCGGAGCCTGACGCGCTGCCGCTCCTGATCACCCACGGGTGGCCCGGCTCGGTGGTCGAGTTCCTCGACATCATCGGCCCGCTGACCGATCCGAGGGCGCACGGCGGCGACCCGGCCGAGGCGTTCCATCTGGTGATCCCGTCCATTCCCGGGTTCGGCTTCTCCAGCACCAACGGGCAGCCCGGCTGGAACGGCATGCGGGTGGCGAACGCGTGGGCGGAGCTGATGCGGCAGCTCGGCTACGAACGGTACGTGGCACAGGGCGGTGACTTCGGCTCCCTCGTCTCCTACACCCTGGCCCTGGTCGACCACGAGCACGTCGCCGGCCTGCACCTCAACACGCTGGTCACCACGCTCAGCGGTGAGCCCGAGGAGGCGGCCGAGATCAGCGAGACCGACCAGGCACGGCTGGACCGGTCGGAACGCTTCCGGAGCGTGCTGGCCGGTTCCATGAAACTGATGGCGACCCGCCCGCACACGGTCTCCTACGCGCTGACCGACTCCCCGGTCGGCCAACTGGCCTGGATCGTGGAGAAGTTCAAGGACTGGGCGGACGCGCCGCGGGTACCCGAGGACGCGGTCAGCCGGGACCGCCTCCTCACCATCGCGAGCATCTTCTGGCTCACCGCGACCGCAGGACCCTCGGCCCAGTTCTACTACGAGGCCGTAGCGCAGCTGCCCATCACGGCGACCACGGTCCGGTACCAGCCCATCAGCCAGCCCATGGGCGTCGCGGTGTACCCGCACGCGCCGTTCGTACCGGTGCGCCACCTCGCCAGTCGGGACCTGCCCACCATCGTGCACTGGGCCGAGTTCGACCGCGGCGGCCACTTCGCCGCGATGGAGGAGCCGGACCTGTTCGCGGCGGATTTGCGAGCGTTCGCGCGGCTCCTGAAGGACTGACCACTGAGGCCGGAGGGAGCCTGTATGACCGGGCAGCACACCAGAGTGGAAGACTTCCGGGCGACCGGCGAGCGGCTGCGCAACTGGGGCCGCTGGGGCGCCGAGGACGAACGCGGCACCGCCAACCTCATCACCCCACAGGCTCTGGTGGCCGCGGCCGGGCTGGTCCGCAAGGGCGCGGTGTTCGACCTCGGCATCCCGTTCGACCGCGACGGGCCGCAGCCCGGCACGCACCGCATCAACCCGATCCACCTGATGTCCGAGACCGGCGACCAACAGCTGTTCCCCGGCGGGTTCCGGTACGCCGACGACTACATCTTCATGCCGCTGCAGTGCGCGTCGCAGTGGGACTCGCTGGCGCACGTGTACTACGACGACCAGATGTACAACGGCTTCCCGGCCCGGGACGTGTCGGTGAAGGGTGCCGCGCGGTGCGCCATCGACAAGCAGGCCAAGGGGATCGCCGGGCGCGGCGTGCTGCTGGACGTGGCCGCGCTGCACGGAGTGGACTGGCTGCCGGCCGGTACCGTCATCACGCCCGACGACCTGGACGAGGCGGCCCGCCGGCAGGGCGGGGTGGGTGTGGGGCCGGGCGACATCCTGCTGTTCCGCACCGGCTGGCGGCGCAAGTTCCTGACCGAGCGGGACCCGGCCGCGTTCATGGCCGGCGAGCCCGGCCTCGGCCAGGACTGCTGCGCCTGGCTGCGGGAGCGGGACGTCGCGGCGGTCTGCTCGGACAACTGGGCGATCGAGGTACTGCCCGGCGAGAACCCGGACGTGTTCCTCAACGTCCACATGATTCTGCTGCGCGACATGGGCGTACCGCTGGGCGAGATGCTGGACTTCGAGGAGTTGGCCGCCGACTGCGCGCACGACGGGGTGTGGGACTTCCTCTTCGTGGCGCCGCCGCTGAAGATCAGCCGGGCGGTCGCCTCCCCGATCAACCCGCTGGCCATCAAGTAACCCGCACAGCCGGACAGGGGCGCCGCCGGTCACGGCCGCGCCCCTGTCCGGTCCCTGCACGCCGGGCTACCCACTCCTCGTCGACCGTGGCCAGGTCCGGTACCGAAGCCGGTGCGCAGCACCTCTGCCGACGCGTACCTTCCGCCACGAGGCGCGCAGCGCCACCCCGTCCAGGTCGCCCGCGATGTTGACCGGAGCCCCGGACACAGCGCATTCCAGAAGATCCGCGCCGCCCGGTCGCGTGTGACATTGGAACGGCACCCGAGTCGACGAGCCGTTGGGAGGTTCTGCCATGACCGTGACCGGTGGACGGAGAGCGGGCATCGCGGTGGCCGGAGACCCGGACTACGACGCCGCGACGCAGGTGTTCAACCTGCACGCGCCGGCGCATCCGGTGGCGGCCGTGACCGCGCACACCGTCCAGGACGTCCGGGCCGCGATGCGCTTCGCCCGCACCGAGCGGCTGGCGGTCCGCGTGCACAGCACCGGCCATGGCGCCGGCGCCGCCCGTGCCATGGGCGACGCGGTGCTCATCAGGACACAACTCGACGGCGGGGTACGGGTGGACCCGCAGCGCAGGCTGGCCCGGGTGCCGGCCGGCACCCGGTGGGCCGAGGTGGTCGACGCCGCCGCCGCGTACGGGCTGGCGGCGCCGCACGGCACGTCGGCGGGCGTGGGTGTGGTGGGCTACTCGCTGCGTGGCGGGATCAGCGTCTACGGCCGGAAGGTGGGCCTGGCGGTCAACAGCGTGCGGGCGGTGGAGCTGGTCACCGCCGACGACGAGCTGCGCCGGGTGGACCTGGCCGAAGACCCCGACCTGTTCTGGGCGGTACGCGGCGGCGGCGGTGGGTTCGGTGTGGTGACGGCGATCGAGATCGCTCTGTTCCCGGCCCGCCGGGTGACCACCGGCGCGACCTACTGGTCGGGTACCCGGGCCGCCGAGGTGATGGATCGGTGGCGCGCGTGGACGGCCGGCGCACCGCCGGAGGCGACCACCTCGCTCCAGGTGCTCAACCTGCCGGACGCACCGGTGGTACCGGACAGTCTCAAGGCCGGCACCATGATCGGTGTCGCCGGCACGATCCTGGGTACCGAGTTGGATCCGCGGCTGGCCTGGCAGCAGGCGCAAAGCCTGTTGAGCCCGCTGAGGACGATCGGCGAACCGCTGCTGGACACGTGGCAGTTGTGTTCGCCCGGCGAGGTGGCACACGCCCAGTTGGCTCCGAACGAGCCGGGACCGATGGTGGGCGACCACATGCTCTTCGGCGACCTGGGCGACCGTGGCGCGGCCACCTTCCTGGACGTGACCGGGCCCGGCTCGGGATCCCCGCTGATCAGCGCCGAACTGCGCCACCTCGGCGGCGCGTTCGCCGTCCCGGCCGACACCGGCGGCGCGTTCCGGCACCTGGACGCGGCCTACGCCTACCTCGGCACGGCCGTCCCGGACGGCCCGGACGGCGCCGCCGCCATCGAGAAGCACTCCGCCGTGGTGCGTGCCGCGCTCGCACCGTGGGACACCGGGCGTACCACGCCCACCTTGGTGGAGAGCGTCAGCCAGCCACAGGCGCACCTGGATCCGGACGTGGTCGACGCGGTCGACCGGGTACGGCTGCGGGTCGATCCGGACGGGCTCTTCCGGGACGACATCGTCCCCGGCTCCTCCCGGCTGCGCTGACGCGGCGTTACGCACCGCAGGAAGCGACGTGCGCCGGGATGTCTCCGGCACCATCGTGCTGGCCGGCGACCCGGCCTACGAGCGACTATCCGGTCGACCAGGTTCGGTCGGTGCTGCGCGCGTGGCGCGACGTTCGTGATGACGGTGCTGCTCGACAACGGTCCCCCGGCGGCGGCCGAGTTCCAGGCGCTGCGCGCGGCCGTGTCCGGGTACACCACCGGCTCCGGCGCCGCCGGCTGTGCCATTGCCGGTTCCGCTCGCGATGATCTGCCGGCAGGCCGCCGAGTTCGCCTGGCGCGCGGTGGAGCAGGTCATCCAGCGACCGCGGGACCCAGTTCGGTCCAGCCGGCGAGCGTATCGAGCGGGTCCGGCGCAACCGGTACCACCTGTGCGCACGAAACGGCCCGGTGGGGTCACCTTCCGGCAACCCCACCGGGCCGTCTGATGCGTGTCAGCGCACCGGCGAGGCGTACGTGACGACCTCGCCACCGGCCTTGCTCGACCGACTGGCCCGACTCTCGATCCACAGGTGCGCGATCAACAGGTTCACCATCCAGCCGAGCCAGTTGTTGACCTCCACCAGCACGCCGAAGTTCACGGGCAGGCCCGGGAACACGGTGAGGACGACCACGATGATGCGACCCCAGCTGGTACCCAGTGCCAGCGCGAAGCTGTAGACCATCCAGCGCCGGTGCTCGGCGTACCGGTGCCGACGGGCCATCTGCCACCCGACCAGGGTGGTGACGATCCACAGCACACCCATGACGCCCAGCCCGACGCTGCCGGCATGGTTCGGCCGCAGCGGGATGAGCGCGAACAGGCCCAGGCCGGCCGCGGGCAGCGCGCCGGCCAGGATGTAGACCCGCCCGCTGGCCCGGTGCACCCGCGGGTGCTTGCGGCGCAGCCACGACCACAGCTGCAACAGGACCGTCACCATCGCCACGTTCCCGGTGACCACATGTGCCACGAGGAGCCCGAATTGCGCGGGTACCGACGGGTCGAGTCCGCTGCGCGACTGACTCGGATCGAGGCTCAGATACCTCGGCAGTGCATAGATAAGATTGAATACCACAAGGCCGAGGAGAAGCACCAACCAGAAGTACCGCTGCCGCCACCACGACCCCGGTCGATCAGGGGCGGTGGTCGGCGTCTGTTGCGCGACAGCGGTTGCGGGCGGCTCGGTGAGTTCGACGTGAGATCTCTCCACGCTATGTGTCATGGCGGTTCCTCGGGTCGTGGTTGCGTCGATCCACAATGCGATTCGACTCTCGCACTCCCCGCCGTGATGCTCATCTTTCAAAGTGCGGCATCACGCCCGCCCGCGTACGCCTACTGGCTGGGCGGGATATTGGCGTTCAACCGGAACAGGTTGTCCGGGTCGTACCGACGCTTGATGTCGGCCAGCCGCCGGTACGTCGCCTCCGGGTACGCCTCGTGGACGCGCTCCTCGCCGTCCATGTACAGGAAGTTGGCGTACGCACCGCCCTCGCCCTGCCGCATCGCCTCGGTGAACTCGGTGGCCCACTGCCAGTGCACCGGAGTCTCGGCGACGTCGTCGTACACCGCCGCGGCAACGACCATAATCTCGCGGTTGCGGTGCGCGAACGCGGTCGCGTCCACCGGCACCCGTGCCATCGCCCCGCCCAGTACCCGCAGCTGCGCCGCCGGCCACGCCGCGGTCGCCTTACCCAGGAAGTCCAGCACCTGCTCGGCCGCGGCCAGGTCGAAGTCGTCGATGAACAGGCTGCGGGCAAACGTGATCGGGCGGCGGTCGGGATCCTCCGGCCCGTAGATGTCCGCCAGCGGCATCGCCTTCACCATGTCGGCCAACGGCGTGATCAGCTCCCGGAACGGCGCCACGGCCCGCTTCCCCGCCTCGATGTCGTCGCCGCAGTACACCAGCTCCGCCATGATTACCGGCTCGCCGTGGAACTGCTCCGGCACGAACGGCATCGGCGGCGACGGCATGACGTTCGCGATGGTGGACAGCTCGTCCGGAGCGGCTTTGGCCGCCTCCACAAAGGAAGCGATCACTTCCGCGGTGGCGGGCAGGACCAACATGCCGCCGTATACGTTCCGGACCGGGTCCAGCCGGTACTGAAGCCGGGTGACCACGCCGAAGTTGCCGCCGCCGCCCCGGATCGCCCAGAACAGGTCGGGGTGGTTGTCCGCATCCGCGCGCACCAGTTCGCCGTCGGCGGTGACCACGTCGGCCGCGAGCAGGTTGTCGATGGTCAGCCCGTACCGGCGCACCAGGTATCCCACGCCGCCGCCGACGGTCAGCCCGCCCAGGCCCACCGAGCCGGTGTCGCCGAACCCGAGCGCCAGTCCGTGCTCGGCGGTGGCCTTGGTGAACTCCACCGCGGTCATCCCCGGCCCGGCCCAGGCGGTCCGCCCAGCCACGTCGATGTCCAGCGCGGACAGCGCGGACAGGTCGAGCACCAGTCCGTCGTCCCAGACGCCGTACGTGCTGTGCCCGCCGCTGCGCACCGCGAGCGGCAAGCCGGTCTCCCGGCCGAACCCGATGACGCGGGCCACGTCGGCGGCGTCGGCCGCGCGGACGATTACGGCCGGCCACCGGTCGACGTTTCCGTTGAACACCCTACGGGCCCGTTCGTAGTCCGCGTCGTCCCGCGTGATCACCTGGCCGGTGACCTCGGTACGCAGCCGCGACACCCGGTCCGCGAGCTCATCTGTCGGCACTGCCGTCCTGTCCCGCATGAATCACCCTCTCGTTCGTGCACCCGGACCGGCCCGGGTGCGCACCTACTCAACGGTCGGAGCCTGGACCCGGATCTCGACATCCCCGGCCGGGCGTACCGCGGTACCGCCCGCATGGTGGGACGCGGCCGGAGTCCGACGGTCGCCCCGCGCCCGGCCGGGCGCAGGTCAGGCCGGTCCTGCGCGCGGTGAGCCGGCTGACCACCCACCCGCCCCGCACAGGGGATTTCGGGATGAGCGCAACAACCGGGCCAGCTGCCGATAGCCGCGTGATCAGCTGGCGGACCGCAGCTGGCGTAGCGAGTGCCACGGGGCATGCCAGCCCGTACAGGGCGAAAGAAGCAGACGCCGAAACGCCCAGAGTCACCAAGGGCTGGCCGATCGGACACCCGGCTGGCAGGTGGCCACCTCGCTCTACGGCTGGCCGAGGCCGGCGCGTTCGCGTCGGTCTGCTCGGTCGACGACTCGTACGACAACGGGATGGCAGAAGCGTTCAAACTCGCTGTTCAGGCCCTACAGCGCACGGCCGGATCGCCTGCGGCCCGGAACCCAACACGCTGTACTCCTGAACCGCCAGCCCCGGAGAACGACGGTCCGGGAGAGCACACCGCGGGCTCTCCCGGACCCTTGTGTCCCCACGCGGCAGTCAGGCTGGCGGCCGGACCGACAGCCGGTGCCGGAACACGTCGCGTGGGTCGTACCGCTGCTTCACCCGTTGCAGGCGCGGGTAGTTGCCTTTGTAGTACAGCGTGTGCCAGGCGACACCGGAGGTGTTCCACGCCGGGTCGGCCAGGTCCACGTCGGGGTAGCTGATGTACGACCCGTCGCTGACCGCACCGGGCACCGGCACCCCGCCGGTGTCGGCGTACACGTCCCGGTAGAGCCGGCGGACCCAGTCGATGTTCCGCTCGTCGTCGTCCGGCGACTGCCAACCGCCCCCGCTGTAGGTCGCCTTGATGACGCTGTCGCGCTGCGCGCTGGCGGTGGCGTCCGAGCCCACCGCGTTGACCTGGCCGCCGAACGCGGTAAGCACCACGCACGCCATCGGGTTGGTGTACCCCGCGTCGCCGAGGTACCGGGCGATCGTGGCGAGCTGGTTGTCGGTGGGGCACCGCCGCAGGTACCCCGCCTTGTGCTTGTGCCGCCCCTGCGGATCGCTGGGCCAACTGTAGGACGGCATCCAGGAGGCCATCCAGGGCACCACTTCCTGGGTGTCGGTCGACGTCGCCAGGCCGGTGCCGTCGACGATCGCCTGGAGTTGGCCCTCCAGCAGCTTCTCCGCGTCCGGTACCGCGTCGTCCACCACGGCCGTCATTGAGACAACACCGGCCGAGCGGTGCGACACGATGAGGTTGCTCCACAGCTTCGTGGCCGGCGTCCCCACCGCGCTGTTGTGCTCCAGCCAACCGCAGTAGTTCCCGACCAGCCGGGCGAGGGCGGCCTCGCTCATCCCGTCCCACGACCACACCACGTCGCGGCGCCGGATGCGCTCCGGCGCCCGGGGCAGCAGCCGGGACGGGTCGACGCCGTCCGCGTCCGGGCTGCGCAGCCAGAACCGTGTCACCACACCGAAGTTGCCGCCACCGCCGCCGGTCATCGCCCACCACAGGTCCCGGTGAGGGTCGTCCGGCTCGCGTGTGGCCACCAGCACCTCGGCCCGGCCGGCCGGGTTGACCACCACCACCTCCACCGCGTACAGGTGGTCGACGACCAACCCGTACCGGCGGGACAGGTGGCCGTACCCGCCACCGGTCACGTGACCGCCCATGCCCACCTCGAAGCAGGTGCCGGCCGGGATCGTCACGCCCCAGGCGTCGTACAGCGCCGGGTAGACCCGGCCGAGCGTGGCACCGGCCTCCACTTCGACCGCGCGCATCCGGGGGTCGTACCGCACGCCGGTCATCGGCGACAGGTCCAGCAGCACCGCGATGTCGGGCGAGGCGGAGAAGTCCTCGAAGCAGTGGCCGCCGCTGCGCACCGCGATCCGCCGGCCGGTGGAGACGGCCTCGTTGAGCGCCTCCACGACGTGTGCGGTGGTACCCGCCAGCCGGACGTACTCGGGCCGGCCGGTGAACCGGTGGTTGAATCCCTCCACCAGGCCCGGGTACCGGGCGTCAGCGGGTGTGACGGTGGTGGCGGCGTCCACCGGCGGCCCGTGCGTCTGTTCGTCGATCATGACGTCCTCCCAAGGCGGGTCCACCAAAGATTCACACCCGTCGGTACCGGCCGCATCTTCCAGCGTGCCGGCTGCGCGGGCCGGGCGCCGCCACCGCTGTCGCGCAACGTGAAAGACGTGCCGGGCGCGCCGGCGGTGCACGATGGGTCGGGTCGCCGAGGCGCCGCACGGAGGCGCGAGCCGGTAGCAGACGAGCCGAGGAGTTGCTGATGCTGCAGGACAAGGTTGTGGTGGTTTCCGGGGTGGGGCCCGGTCTCGGCCGCGCGGTCGCGGTGGGTTCGGCCCGTGCCGGAGCCGACGTGGTGCTCGCCGCCCGGAGCAACGCCGTCCTGGACGAGGTCGCCGCGGAGGTGGAGCAGGCCGGCCGCAAGGCGGTCGTGGTACCGACGGACATCACCGACCCGGCCGCGGCGGGCCGCCTCGTGAAAACCACAATGGACGTCTTCGGTCGGGTGGACGTTCTGGTGAACAACGCGTTCGCGGTACCCCCGATCGTTCCGCTGGTCGAGCTCGACCCGGCCGCCGTGCACGCGGAGATGGACACCGACGTGTTCGGCGCGCTGCGGCTGACCCAACTCATGGCCGACCACCTGGCCGCGACCGGTGGCTCGATGGTCATGGTCAGCTCGGTGGCGGCCCGGCTGTCCCGGCCCGGCTTCGGCGCGTACAAGATGACCAAGAGTGCGCTGATCGCACTGGCCCAGACGCTCGCCACCGAGCTGGGCCCTCGGGGTGTCCGGGTCAACGTCGTGGTACCGGGCAGCATCTGGGCCGCCCCGCTGCGGGAATACTATGACTACCTGGCGAACGAGCGTGGCGTGACCACCGCACAGGTCTACGAGGAGACCGCGGCCAACCTGGACCTGCGCCGGCTGCCGGAAGCCGAGGAGGTGGCCAACGCGGTGCTGTTCCTGGCCTCCGACCTGGCCCGTGCCATCACCGGGCAGTGCCTCGACGTCAACGGCGGCGAGTACCACCACTGATCGCGTCGAACGCGGCCCTACGCGCCGGGCGGACCCCACCCACGGGCCGCCCGGCGCGCCCGTGTCATAACTGGCCACCGCGGCCACGCCGGTCATGGCGCCCGCACAGTGCGACAGCGAGGCCAGCCCCGCGCAGGAAGGCGGGCATGGTGTCCGGGATCGGCGACTCGACCAGGAAGATGTTCACCATCCGGTTCAGGTACTCGAACGCCACGGCGACCGCGATCAGCTCGGTGGGTGCGGCTGCCATGCCGCACCCACCGGCGGGCGGGTACGGAGACGGTGACCCCCGATCAGGTGACTACACCTGCTGGATGTCGAGAAAAACCGGGTGGCTCCGAGTTACATGAGGGGACCATCCGCAGTGCCCGCAATGGCGGTGTCTGGTCCCCGGATGGGTCAGCTACAGCAGAGGAGGGATGACGCCAATGCGGAAGATCATCCAGTGGGTGATGGCGTCGGTAGACGGATATATCGACGGGCCGAACGGGGAATTCGACTGGGCGCAGCTCGGCCCACAGCTTGGTGAGTACAGCGACCGCCTGCACGAACGGGCCGACACCTTCCTGTTCGGTCGAGGTGTGTGGGAGCTGATGGCCGGCTACTGGCCAAACGCGGAGTCGACGTCGGACAATGAGCACGACCTGAAGTTCGCGCCGATCTGGCGCGAGACCCCGAAGATCGTCTTCTCCCGCACCCTGGAGAAGGCCGACTGGAACACCCGGGTGATCGCCGACAACCTGGCCGAGGAGGTGGCCGCACTCAAGCGGCAACCCGGCAAGGACATGCTGCTCACCGGCGGTTCCGGGCTGCCGGCCGCACTGACCGCGCTGGGCCTGATCGACGAATACCACATCGGCGTACATCCGGTCGTGCTCGGCGGCGGCAGACCACTGTTCCGCGAGTTGGAGCAGCGCGTCAACCTTCGGCTGGTCGACGCCCGGACGGTCGACTCACGAGTGGCCATCCTGCACTACCAGCCCGCTCACGAGGCGCCGGCGGGCTGACCGCCTGTGGCGGCGGTGCCCGGCCTGGGCACCGCCGCCGCAGAGGGCAAGTCCCGGTCGGCATTCGGTGCCTACCGGATGTTCAAGGCCGGGGTCATCGCGCTCGCCCAATCGTTGTCAACCGAGCTCGGTCTGCGTGGTGCCTACGAACGTGGCGAGAGCCCATCGTTGAGCGGGTCGGTCCGGCCCGAACTCGCCGATCGGTACGGGTCCGCCGCCGGTCGGATCCCGGCGACGTCGACGCCCACCTACTCGTCGGGGGTAATCGTGTTGACTACCGGGCGTACCTCCATCGCGCCGAAGCGGGCGTCCGGCCATCGCGAGGCTATCTCGATCGCCCGCTCCAAGCTCGACACATCGACTATGATGTAGCCCGCCAGGTGTTCCTTCACCTCCACGAACGGACCGTCGGTCGTCGCCACCGACCCGTCGACGACTCGTACTGTCCGGGTCTGCGAAGCATCCGCCAGGGCGTCGCCGCCAACCAGCTCGTGCTTGGCATTGAGCTCCTCCATGAGTCCGCCGACATCCGCCATGAGCTTGTCCTGCTCGGCCTGGGGAAGGCGCTCCATAGCGGCAGGGTCGTTGTAGATGAGCAGCATGTACTTCAATCTGGTCTCCTTCTCGGATTCCCGGTGCAGTCCACATACCGGACAGTGCGTGCGAATTTTACGTGCGCCACAGCACACGGGCAACGCGCATCGCGGACGCTTCGCGACCTTTCGCGCCCCGGTCATGTCGAAGATGCCGGTCCGGCTCCGACCAATCTACGGATGCAGTGCCTCATCCCACTGAGGCCCGTGCGAGAGGAAGACTTGAATGCAAAACGCGACTTCAGCCGCGCCGAACCAACGCGCCGGGCGCCGAGAGTGGCTCGGCCTGGCCGTTCTGGGCGTCGCCACCCTACTGGTGGCCTTTGACAGCGGTGTTCTCTTTCTGGCGTTGCCGCATCTGAGCGCTGATCTTGGGGCCACCAGCAGTCAGCAGCTCTGGATCATCGATATCTACCTGTTCCTGCTCGCCGGCGTCCTGATTACGATGGGGACGTTGGGAGACCGGATCGGCCGCCGCCGGCTGCTGCTGGTCGGCGCGGGCGGGTTCACTGTCGCATCGGCCATCTCGGCGTACTCGACCAGCCCGGAGATGCTGATCGCCGCCCGCGCCCTGTTGGGTGTCGCGGCGGCCACCATGTCGCCGTCGACCCTGGCGCTGATCAGCAACATGTTCCGGGATGCTCGGCAGCGCGGCGTCGCAATCTCCGTGTGGGCGACCTGCATGTTCGCTGGCGGCGCGACCGGACCGGTGATCGGTGGGGTCATGCTGAACTACTGGTGGTGGGGTTCGGTGTTCCTACTGGCGGTGCCGGTGATGGCGGTGCTCCTGGTCGCCGGGCCGCTGCTGCTGCCGGAGTACCGCAACCCGGAGGCGGTCGGTCGGATCGACCTGGCGAGCGTGGCGCTGTCGCTGGCAGCCATCCTGCCGATCATCTACGGCATCAAGAACCTCGCCACCAGCGACGGCAACCTACCGGTGGCGGTGGGCGCCATCGTGGCCGGCCTGGCTATCACATACCTCTTCGTCCGCCGGCAACTCCGCCTGCCCAACCCCCTACTGGACCTGCGGCTCCTCCGCCAGCGGAAGATCCGGGTGGTACTGCCCGCGATGCTCATCGGCTCCGGCGCGTTCGCGGGGACCAGCCTGTTCACCGCCCAGTACATCCAGAGCGTCGCCGGCCGTTCGCCCGGCGAGTCGGGGCTCTGGATGGCGTTCACCGGCCTGGGTATCGCGGCGGGCACCCTGCTCGCGCCGGTGCTGGTGCGCGGCCTGCAACCTCGATCCGTGATCATCCTGGGATTGACCGGCTCCGCGATTGCGTTGCTGGTGCTTACCCAAGCGGGGACCAGCGGCTGGCTGATCGGGGTGGTGGCGTCGATCGCCGTGGTGGCTTTCGGCATCGGGCCGCTGTTCGCGCTCGGCACCGGGATCATGGTCGGCTCCGCTCCGCCGGAGCGGGCCGGCGCCGCGGCGTCGATGTCCGAGACCAGCAACCTCTTCGGGACATCGCTGGGTCTGGCACTGCTGGGCAGCGCCGGGGCCGCCGTCTACCGCGGCCAGATGGCCGACGCGGACCTTGGCGCCTACCCCCCGGAGTTGGCCGACAGCGCTCGGGAAACGATCGGCGCCGCCACGGTCGGCGGCGATCCGGGGCTGATCGCGCTGGCGCGCGACGCGTTCACCAGTGGGCTGAACGTCGTGGCCGCGATCTCTGCGGTGTTCCTGGTGGCCCTGATCGTGGTCATCATCGTCACGTTCCGCGGTGACGGTGCCGATGGATCGGACGCCGCAGAACCCGCGGAACCCGCGGACGAGGCCGGATCGGGTGCGCAGCCAGCGTCGACCCGGTAGCAGCAGGGCCCGCCCCCGGCGTCGCCGGATCGACGACTCACCGGGTGCGGGCCATCAACCGGGCGCGTCGCCTCCGAGGTAACGGGAGGCCGGGCGGATCAGTACTGCTACCGAGACGTCGATCCGCCGAGCCCGGCACTGCGGCCGGCCAGGTAGCGCTGCTCGGGCACGCTGTTGGTGCGCCGCGCAGCCACCTGGTAGCAGTGCCGGGCTGCGTTGAGGTCTCCGGCCATCTCCAGCAGGTGCCCGCGCACCGCATGGAAGCGGTGGTGATCACGCATCCGCTTGTCCCTGTCGAGCGGCGCCAGCAGCGCCAGCCCTTCCTCTGGACCGCGGACCATCGCCACCGCCACGGCTCGGCTAAGTGTGATCATGGGGTTGGGTGCGGTCTTCTCGAGTAGCTCGTACAGCGCCGAGATCTGGCGCCAGTCGGTGTCCTGCGGCCGTGCCGCCTCCGCGTGGACGGCGGCGATCGCAGCTTGCAACTGGTACTGGCCGACCGGCCCGCCAGAGGCCAGCGCGCGTGTGATGAGCGCTATGCCCTCATGGATGACGTGCTGGCTCCAGCGACTGCGGTCTTGCTCGGTGAGCGGAATGAGGGTGCCGTCCGGGGCGGTCCGGGCCTGACTGCGGGCTTCGGTGAGCAGCATCAGCGCCAGTAACCCGGCGACCTCACCGTCGTCTGGCAGCAACCCGTACACCGTCCGGGTCAACCGGATCGCCTCCCGGGTCAGCTCGCTGCGCAACAGGTCCGGCCCTGAGGTGCTGGCGTACCCCTCGTTGAAGATCAGATAGAGCATGTGCAGCACCACCCGGAGCCGGCTGGTGTACATCTCGCCCGACAGCGGGTACTGGATGCCGACGGACCTGATCCGCTGCTTGGCCCGGCTGATCCGCTGGGCAACAGTCGACTCCGGCGTGAGTAACGCACGGGCGATCTCGGCGGTGCTCAGACCGCCGAAGGCGCGCAGGGTGAGTGCCATCTGCGAGGACGGGGACAGGTCGGGGTGGCAGCACAGGAACAGCAGCATCAGTGTGTCGTCCCGATCCGGAGGGCCCTCGTCCGGGCCGGGAGCCTCCAGCTCAGTAGGCGTGCCGAGCGCCACCACGGTGGCCTCGCGCCGCCGTCGCGCCTGGTCGCTGTGCCACTGGTCGGCGAGCCGACGCGTCGCCACCGTGGTGAGCCAGGCCCGTGGATTGTCCGGAATCCCCTGGTCGGGCCACTGTATGGTGGCCGCGAGCAGGGCCTCCTGCACGGCGTCCTCACAGGCCTCGAACTGCCTGTAACGGCTGACGATGGTCGCGAGCACCTGTGGCGCTGCCTCTCGCAGCACCTCCACAATCCGCGAGTCCGCCCCGGCGTGCGTGCGCACGGACCCTCCCCGGCATGGTTACGGCCGCCTGGACCGACACGATGGTGCCGATCTGTACCGCAGCATACCGGGTGGCCCAGCCACCGCTCGCCGTCAACCGGGTGCTGGTGGGCCGTTGTGGTTGCGCCGGAACACGTCTTCCGGGTCGCCGCGCGCCCTCACCGCCGCCAGCCGATCGTCCGTCGCCGGCGCCCATTCACAGAGGAACCGCCCGTACGGCGGGTGCCGGTGATGGGTTACATGGTGGGCCCTTTTGGCCGGACGGTGCTTCTTCGGCTGTGCCCACCGCCACGCCGATGCGCATCCGGGACCGAAGCGCATCCGGGAAGATGCCGGATCGCGGCGGCCCGGGCGATCCTAGGACCGGCGACAGCGCAGAGGAGAGGAGAGTGTCGGATGGGGACAGCGGCAGATCAGTCGGACCGGGTGGTGGAGGTATGGATACCGAGCTATCCGGCGGTGCCGCTGTTCTTAACCGAGGTACGTGAGCTCGCCAGGGCCTTCGAACGGGAGCACCCCGGCTACCGGATCGAGATAGTCGAGTGTTCTTCCTACGAGTCGCTGCCCGAGGAGGTGCACCGGGCGGCCCAGCGCGGTCACCGGCCCGCCATTGTGTCGTACCTCTTCACCTCCACCCAGCTCGCTCGCGACATGCGCACCCATGCTGGCGAACCGCTGTTCATGCCGGTGCAGCGGGCGATCGGTGGGCGCACCGAGATCCTCGGCCACCCGGTCGTGATCGACGACCTGGTGCCCGCCGCCCGCGCGTACTACACCTCCGGTGACGAGCTGTTCGCCCTCCCACACTTGACCTCGACCACCCTCCTTTACACCAACAATTCCCTGCTCTCGAAGTCCGGTGTACGGGAGGTCCCGCGGACATGGTCGGAGCTGACCGCGGCGTGCCGGAAGCTGGCCGGTCGGACTGGCGTCGCCGGCCCCGGGGTGACCTGGCCGAACGCCGGTTGGATCTTCCAACAGGCGGTGGCGCAGCAGGGGGCCGTGCTGGCCGACCCGGACAACGGCCGGACCGTTCGCGCCCAGCAGGTCCAGCTGGACTCTGAGGAGATGCTCGCGTTCGTCCACTGGTGGCAGCAGCTCCATCGCAGCGGGTACTACCACTATTCCGGGGTGCGCGCGATCGGTGACCGCACCGGCGACGCCTGGGAACGGAACTATCGGGCCTTCGCCGAGCAGCGGGTGGCCTTCGTCCTGAGTACGTCGGTGGAGGCCGACCGGATGGTCGACGCCGGCCGGCAGAGCGGGTTCGAAGTCACGGCCAGCCGGATGCCCCACAATGGTGAGGTCCCCTACGCCGGGAACGTCGTCGGCGGCGACGCGCTGTGGCTCAGCGATGGCCTCGATGAGGCGACCCGGGACGGGGCGCTGGCGTTCATGCAGTACCTGCTCTCGGCCGAACACGCCGCCAGGCGGCACAAGACTACCCGGTTCATGCCGGTCACCCGGTCGAGCGTCGATCTCCTCGACAGCGAGGGCTGGTTCGAAGCCAGCCCCCAGCACCGGGCGGCGCTCGATCAGCTCGACGCCTCCGACGGCTCGTACGCGGCCAGGGGAGCCCTGCTGGGTGACCTCGCCGGGCTGCATGACGTGGTCACCCAGGCGATGGACGACGTGCTGGCCTGCGGCGCTGACCCGGACCGGCGATTCGCCGAAGCCTCATCGCAGGCGCAGCGACAGCTTGACGATTACAACGCCGACTGCCTCGGTGAGCGGCCCGGCCGGGCTGGACCGCGCCGGTTCGCCGTGAACTGACAGAACGAAGCCGGTGCCGCCGCCACCCAGCTGTGGAGCAACCTCATCGTCACCTGTCGCTCGTCTGGGATGGTCTGAAGAAGTGCCGGGCGCTGGTCCGACCGGCGCAACAACGAAGGTGCGTGCCACCACCACCACCGCGAACCATGGAGCGAGGGCCTCGGTGGGCCCGGTCCCACCGCGTGAGGAAGAGGAGCCATGGAGAGCGCGACAACCACTGGCGAGACGCCGGAGATGAACGAGACCGAAGCAGCGAAGCCCTGGTCAACGCCGCCAGGCACGCAGAGGTCACCAGCCGCGATGTTCGACGAGTTCTTCGCCATGCAGGATGCGTTCAACGACGGCCAGTGCCATCAGGCCTACTGGTACGACGACGAGGACCAGATTCCGATGATCGAGGCGTCGCAGCGACTGACCCGCAAAGTGGCGGATTCGCTGCGGCTACGCAAGGGCGAGCGGGTCCTCGACGTCGGTTGCGGCCTCGGCGCCCCGGCGATCCAGCTCGCCACCGAATACGGGGTGCAGGTCACCGGCGTCAATTTCAGCGTCCATCAGGTGGCCGAGGCGCATGCCCGTGCCCAGGCGGCCGGCCTGACCGACCAGGTCACGTTCCGGTCTGTCAACTTCAGTTCGCTGGACTTCCCGGACGGCAGCTTCGACGCAATGGTGGCGATGGAGTCCCTCGTCTATGTCAGCGATCTCGGGCATGCGCTCAGCGGCCTGCACCGGGTGCTGCGCCCTGGCGGCCGGCTGGCCTTGACCGAGCCCACCCGGGAAGGGCTCAGCGTCGTGGCCGCCGGCCAGTTCGCCGCCAGTTCCGGGGCGAACTGGCTGCTGTCGGTGCCCGAGTGGCTGGACCCGTTGCGAGAGGCCGGGTTCGAGCTGGTGGAGTACCTCCAGTGTGGGCCGCGGGTGGTCGGGATGGGGTCCAGGTACCTGCAGGCCCTGGATACGCGGCGCGACGAGCTGGTCGGCCGGTTCGGCGAGGCCAGGGTCGACGAACACCGACAGGCGATGGAGTCCTACTTCATACAGGCGGCGGGCCAGGTCGGCTACGCGATCATCACCGTCCGCAAGCCCCTGAACTGACCCGCCGGGACGGTCACCGTCTGGGGAGGAGGACATCGAGGATGGCCTACGCCAGGCGAGCGGCTCGACGCATCGCGGCGGTGGAGTCGTCTGCGCAGGCGGCGAGCAGGTCGACGGCTTCGCGCAGGTACCGCCACCCGGTGGCGACCGACACTTCGAAGCCGGCCGCGAGGCGGGTGAGGGTGTCGCCGTTACGCAGATCTGCCAGGGCCATCAGCACCTGCCGCTGCGCGGGCAGCCTGCGCCAGCGCCCGCCCAGCGTGCGGCGCCGGTCACGGATCAGCTCGGTCAGGCGGGTCAGGCTGCGCGTGGACAGCGGAACGCTGGCAGGATAGGTCAGCAACGAAGCTCCCGTACTGGGCGGTCGTTCTTGGTCGACTGCTGTCCTACCGGGAGCTTCGTTCCAGCTGGAGCGGCGACACGCTGCCACGCTTCCTGATCAGGCGCCCTTCATCACGATGAGCTGTTCGCCCATACTCTGAGGCATGCTCGAAGTCGGCAGCCGCACACGTAGCCAGCCACCCCCACCGGGCATCGTCTTCGAGGCGCTCACCGAGCCTGACCGCGACCCGGCGCGTCCCTGGCTGCGGCTGCTCGACGACGAGCGAACTCCGCAGATCCTGCACGCGGAGCACCCGCGCCTGGTCGTGTGGTCGTCACTATGGCCCAGGCGACCCGACGCTCAGGTGCGTTTCGACCTGGTGCCCGGCGGTGCACAAGGCACGCGGTTGCGCTGGACGCTGTTGGCCGCCGAGCCCTTGCCCGACCCGTCGCTGCTGGGGCACCTACGCAAGCGGCTCAACGAACTGATCAACGCGAACCTACGCTCCACATTCGGCCAGTGAGCTGATCTCAGCGACCTTGCGGTAGATACTTGTATCCGAAACGGCTCAGGTGCAGCGCGGCGGCGACGATGTCGCCGATCCACCGCGGGCCGGCGGTGGTGTGCCGTAGCGTTCTACAGCGTCCGATCAGGATGGCGAAGCCGCGTCGCCCTGCCCGCGCAGGCCGCGCAACAGCCGGTTGTAGGCACGGTTGTCAGGCGCGAGTCGGCTGCCGTCAGCAGGCTGCTTGACCGGAACCTTGATGCCGTGACCGGTGTTTTCGTGGCCGAAGTCGGCCAGTGCCGGTAGGTCCAGCTCGGCGGCGGACCAGTTCAGCGCGGCGGTCGCCCCGAGCTCGCGGGCGCAGCAGGTGTCGTGTAGGTGCCCGGGCAGCGCCGACGAGGTCCAGACCGGCAGCCCGTCCGGTCGCATGATTGCTCGTACGTTCGCGCCGAAGTCACGGTGCTTGCCGGAATACCAGGTTATCGGGGCACTAGTCAGGGCCGACCAGGAGGACGAAGGTGCGTGCCAGGCCGAAACGGTCGGTGCGTGGCCAGTCCAGGGCTGCGAGCGCCGCAGCGGACGGTTCGTGCCGCCGGCCGTTGATCCGGACCTCACAGTCGGTGAAGGCACCACCCTGGCCGACCAGCATACGAACGCCATTGAGGTATGGGCGGTCGAGCCCGGCCGCGATCACCGGCGCCAGGGTCGACCACGGCATCGCCTCGGCGAGCCACTCCTGCTTGCCCTGCGATCCGTCGGCGGACCATCCGGTCGCACTGCCAACGATCGCATGCCAGCCGGCGAACCCGCCCTGGTCGCCGGACCTGAAGTGGTTCGCCAGTCGCCCTCGCTGCTCGATCATTTCCAGGACCGTCACCAGGCAGGTCTCAATCCACGCCTGGATCGCCTGACGGGCCGCCTCGACCGGATCGGCCGCGAGGCCAAGCGTGCAGTCGGCGACCGTTGGCACGTCAGGCCGGTCCACATTCAGCAGGATTTCCAGGTCCAGGTGACGGTAATCGTCGCTGTCCGCCGGAAGAACCCGAACGCCCAACGATCCCGACCGCAGCATCGGCCCGTCGGTCAGCCGCCACTCGCCACCCACCTCGGCAAGCATCGGCGCGGCAAGTTCCAGCACACGCTCGGCAGGGAGGGGCTGTGGAGTCGGCCGCGGGTCGATCATGATGGTTCAGCGTACCGGCAATGCTCGGTGTCGTGGGCCAAGCAAGACCGCGAACGTTTGTGGTCAAGGCACTAGCGATGGCTCCACACCCACATCCAGTACCGTCCGGCATGGACGTGATTCCCGTGCCATCCCATTTTGCGTAACGGGCTTAAGAACCGTCCGCGCCCTCTCTGGCGATGGTCTCTGTCTCGATCGCCGCCGTGAAGAACACCTGCGACTCGGGCCCGGCCAGCACCGGCGGTGGGAGGACGGTCGCGGTGGGGTGCGAATCGATCGCGGAGACCGCTTCTGTCTCGACACCGGCGTATCGCAGCCGGTCGCCGAGGAGATCGACCCCGACGACGCCGTGCTCGAAGCCGCCGAATCCTGCCCGTCGGGAGCGATCAGCGTGCGGAACGCCGCCGACGGCGCCCCGATCGCTCGGTGACCCGCCGTCCGGGGCGCGAGCCCCGTGGCCGTCCCGTTCGACTTCCTGCCCGGGTGGCCCACGTTCGGGTCGGCTCACCACCGACCCGAACGGCGGCCGCGGATCACGGCCAGGGCTCAGCGAGGAACCCGGCTGGGAGTCGCCAGATGGAATGAGGCGGTCTCGTAGTTGTCCAGGTTCTCGTAGTAGCCCGGGCGGGCCGAGAACACGAAGGTGGTGGGCTCCTCCGAGGGCCCAGATTCCAGCGTCCCTGGCCAGTTCTCCAGCGCCGCCTGCACGTCGTAGCGGAATGACACCAAATCACTCTCGTACCAGTGAACGCCGTCCTTGTCGGCGTCGTGCCAGCCCGGAGGCAGTTCCCCGCCCGGCTCCACATAGACCTGCCGCGACCAGCCCTCGAACTCGTACAGCGCCTTTGCGAACTCCTGCCACCGCTCGGGGAACGTGGGCACGATCTCCTCGAGCCACCACCGCCGGACCAGCTCGCGCAGCTCCGGCTGGCTGTGCAGGTCCCGGAGCGCCTCGGCGATGGCCGGCGACTCCGCGAGCAGCGGCAGCTTCGCACGAAACGCGACGGCGGCCGGGTCGTCGGACCGCTCGATGTACGCCTTGAGACCCTGGATGACCTGAGACTGGGTCATCTCGAGCACGTCGAACAGCGGCCGCCAGACGTGCCGCAGGAACTGCTGCTCCCCGAGCACCCGGGCCCAGAACACGAACCGCTGCATATCCATGTTCTCCGACAGGGTGGAGGTCCGGTTGGCCAGCACGTACTCGAAGTCATCGTCCTCGCCGCGGATCGTGACGAACCCGTGCATCTCCCGGTTCTCCGCGTACGCGGTGTTGGGGAGCACCAGCATCGGGTAAACCGCGATCCGGGAGACCTTCTTGGCGAGCCTGTCGTAGCCGCGAAGGAACGACTCCACGGTCTCCCCCGGCGCTCCCCAGATCAGCTCGCCGTAGCATTCCAGGCCCTCTTCATGGAGCCAGTCGGCCATGCTCTCCCACTGGTTGACCTTCATGTTCTTGCGGAGCATGTCGGTCAGCGCCGCGTCGTCCAGAGTCTGCAGCGCCAGCGTGAACAGGCCGTGCAGGCCGTGCTGTTTGAGTTCCCGCACGATCTTGTAGAACCGCGGCGACTTGTTCTTCGCCCAGCTGGTGATCAACGCCTGGGGATAGCCGTACTTCTCCTTGGTCTTGATCACTAGCTCGACAAACTCCTCGTCCGCCTCGAGCAACCCGAAGTTGGAGTCGCAGAGCACGAGCGACGGAGCCTTGTAAAAGCCGAACATATCCAGCTCGGCGGCGAGCCGCTCGGTGGAGAAGGACCGCATCTTCTGGCCGATCGCGCCGCCCCAGTAGCAGAACGAGCACTTGTACGGACAACCGCGGTTGGTCTCCATCAGCGCTACGTCGTAGCGGAAGTTCCCGGTGGCGTCGGCCATCGGGATGGCGCCGGTCAGGAAGGGGGACGGCACCACGTCCAGGTTTTCGATCCGGTCGCGATCGGGCGTGGTGTGGTGCGTGCCGTCTGGGCGCCGGTAGGAGATTCCCAGTACGTGCACCGGGTCGAATTCCCGATTCTCGAGTATGTGGGTCACCAGCTCGTGGAAGGTGTGTTCGCCCTCGCCGTTGACCACGACGTCGACCCACGGGAATTCACGGAAAACCCGTTCGGACTGGTAGGCAACATGGTTTCCGCCGAAAACCACCAGTCCGCGCTTATTGACCTGCTTGAACGTCTCGGCCAGGGCTCCGAAGCTACGGTAGTTCCAACCGAGCACGGAGAACGCCAGCACGTCGGGGATTTCACCGCTCAGCAGTTCCTTGGCCATGTCCTGCAACTGCGCGCCGCCGCGGAAGTTGGAGATCTCCGCCTCGACCTCTCCGGTGAGGTCGACGTCGGCGTCGATCACCGCCTTCAGATAGCCGACGGCGAGCGGCATCGAGTCGACCGGCATGTCCCAAGCGCCCTGCTGCACCAATCTGATCTTCAACCCGGCGGTCGTCTCGCTCTTCATGCCCGCTCTCCTGGCGCACGCTTTTCCGCGTTGATGAAAAATGCCAGGCCGATGGACGACTCTTCGCGCACAACGAGCCCGGCCTGCTCCAGCCATCCCTTGAATTCGTCGAGGTCGTACATTTCAAGACCGTGCTCGGCCTGCGGGAGGTGAATCGAAGCGACGAAGTGCCGATAGATCGGGTCCTCGGAGTTGCGAAAGCTGTAGGTCGTGAACGTGCCTCCGGGTTTCAGGCACCGGGCGATCTCGGCGAACACCGGGGCGGTGTCCTCGTAGAGCATCGCGTGCGGCCCGTTCCAGCACATCACCGCACCCAGTGTGTCGTCGCCGAACGGAAGGTTCCGCGCATTCGTCACGACCGCGGGCACCTCCGGCAACCGGTCCCGCATCGACGCAAGCATCGTCGGCAGCATGTCCAGCGCGATCACTCTCTGATGCCCGACGGCCTGAGCGAGGGCCATCGTGAACCCGCCCGGTCCGGCGCAGAGGTCGAGCACCGGCCCCTCCGCCGGCCGTACGAGCTCGGCGATGCGCTTCGCCTCGAAGTCGGCCGACACCGGCCCGTCCCAGGTGAAGCCGCACAGCCGCTTGAAATTGGGCCGGGCCTTCGCCTCGATGAAATGGGACATGGTGGGGATCTTCAGAAGCTGGGACTGGAGACCCGCGTCGCCGTCCGGTGCGGTGAAGTAGAGCATCCCCTGCATGATCGGATATTTCTCGGCGCAGCCGGCGCAGCGGGCGAACCCGGACTCGAACGCCAGACCGCCGCCGCATTGCGGACAGCGGAATACCGCCTCGTGCCTGCGAAAGATCTCGATATCCGCTTCCGGCGGATCCGGGTAGCGTGGCGCGAGCGAGTCGGGCTCGATCGGCGTCGGCGCGCCATTCAGCACCGCCCAGTACGCCTTCGCGCCGGTGAATGCCAGCACGGAGGAGGTGTCCTTATGCCATTGCGCCTCGATCTGCTCGGCATTCAGCGTCTTGATGTGCGCTCGGTCGTGCGCACGCTCGGACTCCTCCATCTCCCAGGCCGCCGGATAGGGGAACACGCGGCCGATGTCCGGCTCCGGGTCGTTGGGGTCGAACGGGAGCAGGGCACGATCCAGCCGCGCCCGGTCGTCGAATTCGAGGCCGAGTTCGTCGGCCACCGCGAGGACGCGGTGCCTGTCGTCGGGAAAATGCGCGACGAGATACTGCAGGCCATGTGAGAGACCCAGCCCTTTCGGGGCACGCCGCCACAGTTCGAGATAGCGGTCGAGCCCGGCGCGGACCGCCGACTTCAACTTGCCGCCTGCGGCCGGATTCTCTGCCTCGGCGAGCAGCCCGAGGAGGATCGAAAGATGCCCCTGCCGCAGTTCGTCCACCTGGTCCAGGCACGCCACAAGATGTGGTACCGCGGGCAGTGCGAGCTCGGTCGAATCGCCGGGCCGCCACAGCGCAGCGACGAGCCGCTGGTATGCCTCCTCTAATTCGCCTGAAGGCGCGGCGACGAATGAGTCGACCAGTGTGGCGACTGGATTGGTGTCGGAACCAGCCATACCCTCACTCCTTAGTTAATCCACCGACGAGAAATCTCACCGAACCGCCGTATGCGCGGACCGTCCGGCTTGCCCTTTCTCCGGGCAACCATATTGCGATGTTTGCATAATCGAGCACACAGCGTCCTCTTCGAGAATGCTTGCTCCCGGTCGGTCTACCTGGTGCTCCCGCCGCGGCGACCGCGCAAGTCGGTCCATATAACGTAACGGGGTCCGCGTTGGCACTTTGTGGACGACGAACTGGGCAATCTGGAAGAACTCGGCGGCTACAGCTCGGATTCTCCCCAACCACGTCGCGGCCTACGTGATCGCCCTCGTGCTCCTACTGGCGGCCGGCGAGTCGATACGGGTCGGGTCGGCAGTTTCCCAGCCCACCTGAACGGTAGGCCCGGTGGAGCTACCGCTCTTGGACGGTCGTTCGATTCCACAGACCGAAAGGGGCAAGTCTTGCCAGATGGACTGGATGGCTGCCAACAACGGCGCCGACACCACCCTGGCCGGCGATCACCGGGACATGGCGCGACGGCAGCGGGCCAGTTCCACACGTAGGTCGCGGCGCAGCGACCGGTCCACATCGGGTTGGGTGAGCGCGTGGGTGAAGTCGCGGGCGGCTTCTTCCCACCGTCCGAGCCGCGTCAGCGCCGTGCCGCGGTTGTAGCGGGGCACAGGTGCTGCCGACAGCGCGACCGCCTGGTCCAGGTCGGCCAGGGCGGCGGGCACGTCACCGCGTTCGAACCGGATCGCGGCACGGTTCGTCCAAGCTTCGACCAGCTCCGGATCCCCGGCCAGCGCCTGGCTGAACAGGCGGTCGGCTTCGGCGAGGCTGCCGCGCTCCGAGCGGATCAGCCCGAGGGTGCACAGCAGCGCGGGCTCCTGCGGGGCCAGCACCAGCCCGGCCCGCGCGTCCGTCTCGGCCTGATCGAACGCGTTGCGTCGAACGTGCAGGTTGACCAGGGCGATCCGGGCGTCGAGGTGCCGGGGGTCGATTGTCAGCACACGTTCCAGATCGTCACGCGTCCGCTCGGCACGGCCCCTCTCCTGTTGGAGCATGGCCCGGTTGTAGTACGCCTCCGGCAGGTGTGGTCCCAGGCGGATCGCGGTGTCGTAGTCCCTGATCGCGGCCCGTGGCCGCCCCGCCGCCCGATGCAGGGCGGCCCGGTCCACGTAGTACTCGCAGTTGTCGGGGTCCTGGGCGATCACGGTGTCGAGGTCCGTCAGGGCCTGCGCCGGATCGCCCAGGGCGAGATGCACCTGCGCCCGGTTGTGGCATAGCCGGGCCAGGTCCTGCGGGCGCTCGCCGGGGGCGAGCACCGCGGCCAGCCGGGCCAGCCCGTCGTCGATCAGCCGGAGCGCGGAGGCGGGATCGCCCTCCCTGCTGTCCAGCAGGGCCAGGCCCTGCTCGTAGAAGACGGTGGACAGCACCCGCTGCCGCGGGTCGTCCAGCCCGGCGGCGAGGTGAAGCGCCTTCTCCAGCCAGTGCCGCGCCTGCGCCGGGTCCTGGTCGGCGGCCGGCAGGTGCCGGGCGTACAGCATGGCGGTGGCGTACGCGGCCGACATGGCGATCTTGGGGTTGTCGGTGACGGCGCGGGCTTCGTGGTAGAGGTCGAGGGCTTCGGTGGGGCGGTCCAGCGCCGCCAGGGCGGTGGCCAGGCCGGTGGTAAACGCCCACCAGTGCCGCAGGTCGCCGTCCGGAGTCACCGCGGCGCGCCCGCGTCGGGCGGTTCGGGCCGCGTGATGATAGAAGCCGCGGGCCAGACTGTCGCCCAGGGCCGTGCGCATCGTCTCCAGTGTCGGGGCGGCCGTTGCCGCCCGGCGGGGGCCGCTGTCGTGCAGGTCGAGGCTCACGGGAGACGGGCCGAGTCGGCGCGTCAGCGCGTCCAGTAGCTCGCGGGTGGTTTCGTCGGCGCTTCCGACGTGCGTGAACCGCACCGTGACCGGGCGACGGAGCCGGTCTGCCCAGACCGCCACGAACTCGGCCGCACCGTAGGCCAGGTAGGCGGTGCGTCGGGCCGGATGGAACCGGATCGGCTCCTCCTCGGCGGCCGGTCGTGCCGTGCTGTCCAGGCGGGGAGCGATGGCGTGCAGCTCGATCCTGTGGCGGGACGCCAGGCGGGGGCGGTCGGCGGCGATTCGGCCAAGGAAGGCCGCGACTCCGGCGTACGGCCCGTGATCGCGGTGGCAGTCGTAGCCGCCCGGCTCGTCGGTCATGGCCGGGCCGATCGCCGCAGGGGCGGGCGCCCGGGAGCGCCCGCCGTGTCGGCTGCTACCAGCACCACTCGATCCAGAGCCGACGGGCCCCGGACAGCAGGCGCAGCGAACTCTTGCGACGGACGGTCATCTTCCTCATGAGACACCTCCATTGTGGATCACTCCGGGACGGATCAGAGCGTAATCGAGATCCTTGGATATGTGGAGATGGCTCGCGTTAGTGTGTCTGGAGCCCTGCACACTCATCGTCGCCGCCGACAGATCTCGTGTCGGCGAAAGCGTTCGTGTCCGGACACGGAACGTGAGGCTGAGGCCTGAGCAGGTGCGCCATGTCTGACGGTTCACGTTTCTTGGTCTCGCCGGAGCGGAGATCCGCCCGCTGAGCTGCCCTTCCCGGCGCGATCACGAACGCCCGGCCAGATCCAGGCTTGCCCCCCGGTGTCGGGGCTGGATAGCCTCTCGCCGTCAAGGTGTACGGGAATCCGGTGTGATACCGGTGCGGCCCTCGCCACTGTGACCGGGGAGCGACCTCCGACTATGCCACTGGGCTCACGCCTGGGAAGGCCGGAGGGAGCGTCGATCCGGGAGCCAGGAGACCGACCTTGACAGTGATCTCGTCCACGAGGTGTTGGAGAGGAAGGTCTTCGATGCACATTGCCGAGGGGTATCTCCCCCCGGTGCAGGCCGCCGCGTGGTTCGCGGTGTCCGCGCCGTTCGTCGTCCATGGCAGCCGGGCGCTGGTCCGCCAGGTCCGACGCGATCCAGAGTCGAAGCTGCTGCTGGGCGCTGCCGGAGCCTTCACCTTCGCGCTGTCGGCGTTGAAGATTCCGTCGGTGACCGGCTCCTGTTCCCACCCCACCGGGACCGGTCTGGGGGCGGCGTTGTTCCGCCCACCGGTAATGAGCGTGCTGGGCGGGATCGTCCTGCTCTTCCAGGCGGTGCTGCTCGCCCATGGCGGTCTGACCACGCTGGGAGCCAACATCTTCTCCATGGCGATCGTGGGGCCATGGGTCGCCTACGCCGTCTTCGTCCTGGCTCGGCGGCTGGGCGGCAGCCTCGAGGTGGGCATCTTCCTCGCCGCCGGGCTCGGTAACCTCGCGACCTACTGCGTCACCTCCGTACAGCTGGCCCTGGCCTTCCCCGACCCGGCCACAGGCCTGCTCGGTGCGGTCGCGAAATTCGGCGGCATCTTCGCCGTCACCCAAATTCCGCTGGCGATCAGCGAAGGGCTGCTGTCGGTGCTGGTGATCCGTCTGCTGGCCCGGATCAGCGGTGACGAGCTGCGGCGCCTCGGAGTCCTGCGACCGAAGACGGTGGAGGTGCCGGCATGAAGCGTTTCACCCGGATCAACCTGCTCCTGCTGCTGGCGGTCGTCGCGCTGGCGATCGCGCCACTGGTGCTGGGGCTCGGCGACTCCGCCGAGGAGCCCTTCATCGGCGCCGACGCGCTCGCCGAGCAGACCATCATCGAGGACCACCCGGACCACGAGCCCTGGTTCTCCTCGATCTACGAGCCGCCGTCCGGCGAGATCGAGTCCGGCCTGTTCGCGTTGCAGGCGGCGTTGGGCGCGGGCTTCCTGGGCTACTACTTCGGGGTGGCTCGCACCCGCGCCCGGCAGCGGCCGGCCGATACCGACACGTCCGTCGGCTAGTGTTCGCCCTTGACGTGACCGCGCACAACGGGCGGTGGCGGCTACGGCATCCCGGCGAGAAGGCGTTCCTCGCTTTCGGGCTGCTCGCCTGCGCGGTGGCGCTGCCGACCTGGCCGGGTGCCGTGCTGTCGGGCGGTACGGCCGCGGCGCTGCTGCTGGGTCCCGCCCGGGTGTCGGCGGTGGTGCTGCTCCGAGCGGCCCGGGTGCCGGTGCTGTTCGTCACCACCTCCGCGGTGCCGCTGCTGGTCGCGGTGCAGCCGTCGGGCGGGGTGAGCTGGAATCCGAACGGTGCCGGGGAGGCGCTGACCGCTACCGGCCGGGCGCTGGCCGCGCTGCTGTGCCTGCTGTTGTTCAGCGCCACGACCCCGCTGTCCGACGTGATCCCACGGCTGCGTCGGCTCGGGGTGCCGGCGGCGGTCACGGAGGTCGCCGGCGTGACGTACCGGATGATCTTCCTGCTCGTCGACAGTCTGCGTACGGTGCGGGAGGCGCAGGCCGCGCGGCTTGGCTACCGGTCCTGGCGCACGGCGTACCGGTCACTGGCGGGGCAGGCAGCCGCCGTGTTCGTCCGGGCCTTCGCCCGCGCCCGCCGGCTGGAGGAGGGGCTGGCCCTGCGGGGCTACGTCGGTTCGCTTGCCGTGCAGGTCGAACCGCGGCGCGTCTCCCCCGGCTTCGTGGCAGCGACCCTGGCGCTGCTGGCCGCTGTCGTCGTCGCCTCGCTCAGACTGCGGGGACCTTCGTGACCGACGTCCTGCTGCGGCTGTCCGGGGTGGAATTCGCGTACGAACCGGCACGGCCGGTACTGACCGACGTCACGGTCGATGTCGAGACCGGACGGCGACTCGCCGTGCTCGGGCCAAACGGCGGGGGAAAGACGACCCTGTTCCGGCTGGCGGTCGGAGCGCTAGCCCCACAGGTCGGGCACGTCGAGGTGGCCGGCAAGCCGGTGCGGCGTACCCGGGCGGGGCTGCTCGCGCTACGCCAGCGGGTCCAGCTGGTTCTGCAGGACCCGGACGACCAGTTGTTCTCCGCCAGCGTCCGGCAGGACGTGTCGTTCGGGCCGCTGAACCTCGGACTGTCCGACACGCAGGTGCGGCAGCGGTGCGACGAGGCGCTCACCGCCCTGGGCATCAACGCGCTCGCCGAGCGGCCGCCCCACCTGCTCTCGTACGGGCAGCGCAAGCGGGTCGCGATCGCCGGAGCGGTCGCGCTGCGGCCGCAGCTGCTGATCCTGGACGAACCGACCGCAGGCCTGGACCCGGCGGGAGTGGAGGCACTGCTGCACACCCTGGACGATATGCAGACGACCGGCACCACGGTGATGATGTCCACCCACGACGTGAACCTGGCCTTCCGCTGGGCGGACACGGTCGTGGTCGTGTCCGGTGGCGGCGCACGGACGATGCCCGTCGCCGAGGCCCTCGCCGACGCCGCGCTACTCGCCGGAGCCCAACTGGCCCCCGCCTGGGCACCCCTGGTGCACCGGTTGCTGGATCGGTTGCCGGGCCTGGACGGTGCCCGGCCACGCTCTGCCACCGAGCTGGCCGCCCTGCTCGACGCGGTGGGAGGGGCCGGATGAGCGGGGCCACACGGCGGGTGCTCGTCCTCGGCGGCACGGCGGAAGCGCGCGCCCTCGCCGCCCTGCTCGTCGAAGTGCCGGGCACCGTGGTGGTGTCCTCGCTGGCCGGACGGGTGGCCGATCCCCGCCTGCCCGTGGGCGAGGTGCGGATCGGCGGATTCGGTGGCGCGGCGGGCCTGGCCCGCTGGCTGAGCGCGCAGCGGATCGACGCGGTCGTCGATGCCACCCATCCGTACGCGGCACGGATGCGTGTCGCCGCGATCGAGGCCGCCCGCGCCGCCGGTGTGCCGCATGTCCGGCTCGAACGGCCAGGCTGGACGGCGCAGCCGGGTGACCGCTGGTACCGGGTGGCGGACGTGGACGCGGCCGTCCGGGCGCTGCCCACGCTGGGCCGGCGGGTGCTGCTCACCACCGGCCGGCAGAGCCTCGCCGCGTTCCTGCCGCTGACCGGCGTCCGGATCCTCGCCAGGGTCGTCGACGCACCGGTGGAGCCGATCCCGCCACACGTACGGCTGTTGCGCAGCCGAGGGCCCTACACGGTGGAGGGTGAGCTGGAACTGATGCGCGCCCACGACATCGACGTGGTGGTGACCAAGGACAGCGGCGGGCCACTGACCGAGGCCAAGCTCGTCGCAGCACGGCGACTGGATCTGCCGGTGCTGATGATCGACCGGCCGAAGCCGCCAGTGCTTCCCGCGGTGGTCCACACCGCCGACGAGGCCGCTGGCTGGCTGGCTGGCCTACCGGCTGCTCAGCCCGGGTAGGTGCGGGGCGTCCACACCACCGTCGAGCCGTCACCCCTGGTGCTGACCTGCGTGGTGGACGAGCCGACGATGAGCAGGCAACGCATGTCCACCGACTCCGGGTCGAGGTCGGCGAGCGTCGTCACGGTGATCGTCTCGCCGGGCCGGCCGACGTCGCGGGCGACCACGACCGGCGTCTTCGGGTCGCGGTGGCGCAGCAGGACGTCCCGGGCCGCACCGACCTGCCAGCGTCGGCTGGCCGAGGCCGGGTTGTACAGGGCGAGGACCAGGTCGGCGGCGGCCACCGCCGCGAGCCGGGTCTCGATGACCGGCCACGGCTTGAGCCGGTCGGACAGGGACATGACGGCGAAGTCGTGGCCCAGCGGGGCGCCGATCCGGCTCGCAGCGGCCTGCGCGGCCGTGAGACCGGGCAGCACGCGCACCGAGACATCGGCGAACCGCGGGTGCGCCGTGGCCACCTCGTAGACGGCGCTGGCCATGGCGAACACGCCGGGGTCACCGGACGAGACGACAACTACCCGGGCTCCGCCGCGCGCCAGTTCCAGGGCGTGGGCGGCCCGGTCGGTCTCCACCTGGTTGCCGGAGACGTGCCGCGACTGGCCGGGGCGCACCGGTACCCGGTCCACGTACGGACCGTAGCCGACCAGGTGTTCGGCATCGCGCAGTGCCCGGGCGACCTCGGGGGTGAGCCAGCGGGGCCCGGCCGGTCCGAGGCCCACCACCACGACCTCCCCGTCTCCGGACGACGGCGCCGGGGCCGGCCGGTCGTCCCGCGTGGCGGCACTGGTCGGGCTGGGCAGCAGCGCCAGGGAGAAGTACGGCACCTCGTCGGCGGTGACCTCCGCCAGCGGTGCGTGCCGGCCCCGCTCGGCGGTGGCGCGTTCGACGTACCACGTCTCCGGCAGCCGGCCGGCGTCGGCGAGGGCGGCGCGGACGTTGTCGAAGGTGCGTCCCAGCTTGAGCACGGCGGCGGCGTCGGTGTCGGCGAGCCGCCGGGCAAGCTCCTCGGCGGGCAGCGTGCCCGGAAGAATGGTCAGCACCTCGTCCCGTTCGACCAGCGGCCGGCCCAGCACTGCCGACGCGGCGCTTACCGACGTGACGCCGGGCACCACCTGGGCGGGGAATCGGTGGGCGAGGCGTTCGTGCAGGTACATGTAGGAGCCGTAGAACATCGGGTCGCCGGCGCAGAGGACCACCACGTCGCGGCCGGCGGCGAGGTGCACGGCGAGCCGTTCGGCGCTGTCGTCGTAGAACTGCCGGATGACGCCCTCGTAGCCCGCCGGGTCGTCGGTGCCCTCGGTGGTGACCGGATACACCAGCGGCTCGTGGACGTGGTGCTCGCGCAGCAGCCCGACCACGATGGAGCGGGCGATGCTGCGACCGTGGCGGGCCGAGTAGTAGGCGATCACGTCGGCCTCGGCGATGAGCCGGGCGGCCTTGACGGTCAGCAACTCGGGGTCGCCGGGGCCGACGCCGACGCCGTAGAGCGTGCCGGGCTGCACCATCGTCACTCCACCTCGTTCGCGATGCCGTTCACGGCCGCCGCGGTGACGGCGCTGCCACCCCGACGCCCGTGCACCACCAGATACGGGATTCCTGCCCGGTGTGTGGCCAGGGCCTGCTTCGACTCGGCCGCTCCGATGAACCCGACGGGCACCCCCACGATCGCCGCCGGTCGGCCGACGCCCTCGTCGATCATCTCGAGCAGCCGGAACAGCGCCGTGGGAGCATTGCCGACGGCCACCACGGCCCCGTCGAGCCGGTCCCGCCACAGCTGCATCGCGGCGGCGCTGCGGGTGGTGCCCAGTTGCCGGGCCAGTTCCGGCACCGCCGGGTCGCGCAGTGTGCAGAGCACCTCGTTGTCGGCGGGCAGCCGGCTGCGGGTGATGCCGGCGGCGACCATGGCCGCGTCACACAGGATCGGCGCACCGGCACGCAGCGCCGCGTAGCCGGCGGCGACCACGTCCGGATGGGCCGCCACGTCGTCGACCAGATCGACCATGCCGCAGGCGTGGATCATCCGGACCACCACCCGGGACAGGTCAGGATGGAACCGGGACAGGTCGGCCTCGCGCCGGATGGTGGCGAACGAACGGCGGTAGATCTCCCCGCCGTCGCGGACGTACTCGTAGCTCATCGTGGTCTCCGTGCCTCTGCCACCCGCTCGGCCAGCGGGCCCCGATGCGGCTCGTGTGGGCCGACGACACGGTAGCCGTCGCCGACCGCGACCGCGAGGGCAGCCGGCGCGGCCGGGCGCCCGCAGCATCGCTCGCAACCCGCGAAGTGCAGCGGCAGGGCGCCGGCCGGTTGTGGACCGGCGGCGGCGAGCGCGGCGGCGGCGTCGGCGTGGACGTCGCTCAGGGCGCTGGCACAGCCCGGTCGCCCGGCACAGGCGGTCACCCCCACCCACGGGGAGGCCGGGTCGACGACCAGGCCGACCTCGGCCAGTCGGGACGCGGTCGTCGGGGCCGGACCGGCGAGCACGACGGTGCGCCACGGGGTCACCACGCAGGTCTGGTCGGCGGCGCCGGCGGACGCCAACGCGGCGATCGTGTCGGCCTGTCCGGTGGTGAGCCGGCCCAGCGGCGCGGCGGCGACCACGAAGCCCGCCGGGTGCGGGCCGACAGCGGGTGGGTCACCGTGCGGCGGATCGGCTGCGGTGGCGTGCGGGCCGTTCAACGCCGCGATGACCGCCGGGGACGCCCCGGGCAGGTCGGCGATCCGCCATACGTCGCGGCGACCGCCGCAGAGAGCCAGAAAGGCGCGGGCTGCGGCGATCAGCGCGTCGACGACCGCGTCCGCCGCCACCCGCAGGCCGACGTCGTGACCGGCGACCAGCAGCGCGCCGGTACCGGCCGTCCAGCACAGGTCGGCGCCGAGCCCGGTGACGTCGCCCCGGCTGTCATCGAGCGCGAACAGGAACCGCCCGCTGAGCCCGGCGAGGTCACCGGCCCCGCACAGGGCGGCGTCGAGGGCCGCCACGAGGGGGCGTACGTCGGCGTGCCCGGCCTGGTCCAGGCCGCTGAGCGGGGAGGCGGCGATGTTGCGGACCCGCTCGTGAGTGGTGCTGGGAAGCAGCCCCGCCCCGGTCAGGGCGGCGGCGACCCGGTCGACTGCGGCGCTGCCGGGAATGCCGCGCAGCTGCACGTTGCCCCGGGAGGTCAGCTCCAGCGTGCCGCCGCCGTCGCTCCGGGCGAGGGCGGCCAGCTGGCTCAGCTGCTGGGCGGTGAGCCGGCCCCCCGGCAGGCGCACGCGCACCAGCAAGCCGTCGGCCGCCTGGTGGGCCCGCAGCGCTCCCGGGCAGCGGTCGCCCAGGGAACGGTCGGACGGGGAGGAGACAACGGGCACCCGGTCATCGTAGAGTCGGTCTCTCGGCGCGGATTCGCGCCGAGACGAGCATCACGCGGTCGGCGTGGAGGAACCCGGTGCGAGTCCGGGGCGGTCCCGCCACTGTCACCGGTCGACGCCCAGCGTCGTCCGGAAGCCAGACACTCCGGTCGGCCGCGACCGACGACCACGGGCGCGGACCCGGGGAGGAGTCAACGTGGCCGAAGGCGACCGTTCGATCCTGCTGTTGTCCACATCGGACACCGATCTGCTCAGTGCGCGCGCCAGCGGCGTCGCGTACCGGCTGGCCAATCCGGCCCGGCTGGGCGAAGATCCGGACGCGCTGACCGCGCTGCTCGACGGCGTGGACGTGGTCGTGGTGCGGATTCTCGGCGGGTACCGGATGTGGCAGTGGGGGCTGGACCAACTTCTCGCGGGTGACCCGCCGGTGGTCGCCCTGGGCGGCGAGCAGCTGCCGGACGCCGACCTGATGGCCCGCTCCACGGTGACGCAGGGCATCGCCGCGCAGGCGCACGCCTACCTGGCCCAGGGCGGGCCGGACAACCTGCGCGAGCTGCACGCCTTCCTCAGCGACACGCTGCTGCTCACCGGGCAGGGCTTCGCACCGCCGGCCGAGCAGCCCAGCTGGGGCGTGTCGCCACGCCCCACGTCGGCGGCCAGCGGCCCGACGGTGGGGATCCTCTACTACCGGGCGCACCAGCTCAGCGGCAACACAGCCTTCGTGGAGGCGCTGTGCGCGGCGGTCGAGGACGCCGGCGGGGTGCCGTTGCCGGTGTTCTGCGCCAGCCTGCGCACCCCCGATCCGGGCCTGTTGGCGACCCTCGGCCAGGCCGACGCGCTGCTGGTCACGGTGCTCGCCGCTGGCGGCACCCGGCCCGCCGAGGCGTCCGCCGGAGGTGACGACGACGCCTGGGACGTGGGTGCGCTGGCCGCGCTGGACGTGCCGGTCCTACAGGCGCTGGCGCTCACCCAGGACCGGGCCACCTGGGCCGGCAGCGACGACGGGCTCAGCCCGTTGGACGCCGCCAGCCAGGTGGCCGTGCCGGAGTTCGACGGCCGGCTGATCACCGTGCCGTTCTCGTTCAAGGAGGTCGACGCCGACGGGCTGCCGCACTACGTCGCGGACCCGGAACGGGCCCGCCGGGTGGCCGGCATCGCCGTACGCCATGCCCGGCTGCGACACGTGCCCCCCGCGCAGCGGCGCATCGCCGTGGTGCTGTCGGCGTACCCCACCAAGCACGCCCGGGTCGGCAACGCCGTCGGGTTGGACACCCCGGCCAGCGCCGTACGGCTGCTTCGGGCGCTGCGCGAGCGCGGCTACGACGTCGGCCCGGTCGACGGTTCCGACGTGCTGCCCGGCCTGGTGCCCGGCCCGGACGGTGACGACGGCGACGGTGACCGGCTCATCCACGCCCTGATCGCAGCCGGCGGTCAGGACCCGGAGTGGCTCACCGAGGAGAAGCTGGCCGGCAATCCGGTACGGGTGCCGGCGGCCACCTACCGCCAGTGGTTCGAGGCGCTCCCGGCCGACCTGCGGGACGCGATGACGGAGCACTGGGGGCCGCCCCCGGGCGAGTTGTTCGTGGACCGTTCCGCCGGCGGTGACGGTGACATCGTGCTCGCCGGCCTGCGCGCCGGCAACGTGCTGCTGATGATCCAGCCACCACGCGGCTTCGGTGAGAACCCGGTGGCCATCTACCACGACCCGGACCTGCCGCCGACGCACCACTACCTGGCCGCATACCGGTGGTTGGACAACGAGTTCGGCGCCGACGCGGTGGTGCATCTGGGCAAGCACGGCTCGCTGGAGTGGCTGCCCGGCAAGAACCTCGGCCTGTCCGCCGGATGCGGCCCGGACGCCGTCCTCGGCGAGCTGCCGCTGATCTATCCGTTCCTGGTCAACGACCCCGGTGAGGGCGCGCAGGCCAAGCGACGCGCGCACGCGACCATCGTGGACCACCTGATTCCGCCGATGGCCCGAGCCGAGAGCTACGGCGACATCGCGCGGTTGGAGCAACTGCTCGACGAGCACTCCACGATCGCCACGATGGATCCGGCCAAGCTGCCGGCCATCCGCGCCCAGATCTGGACGCTCATCCAGGCCGCCCGGCTCGACCACGACCTGGGCCTGGAGCAGCGGCCCCACGACGCGGAGTTCGACGACTTCATCCTGCACGTCGACGGTTGGCTCTGCGAGGTCAAGGACGCGCAGATCCGCGATGGCCTGCACGTGCTCGGGCAGGCCCCGACCGGGGAAGCCCGGGTCAACCTGATCATGGCCATCCTCCGTGCCCGGCAGGTGTTCGGCGGGCAGGTCGGGGCGGTTCCCGGGCTACGCGCCGCGCTCGGCCTCGACGAGGCCGCGACGGAGCGGACGACGGACGTGGACCGGATCGAGGCGACAGCCCGGCGGCTGGTGGAGGCGATGGAGGCGCAGGGTTGGGCACCCGAGTCCGTGGCCGGGGCCTGCGCGGAGGTGCTCGACGCCGCCGACCCGCGCGCCGAGACGGTACGCCGGGTGCTCACCTTCGCCGCGACGGAGGTCGCGCCCCGGCTGGCCGGCACCTGCGCGGAGCTCGACGCGGTGCTGCACGCCCTCGACGGCGGGTTCGTGCCGCCCGGGCCGAGCGGCTCGCCACTGCGCGGCCTGGTCAACGTGCTGCCCACCGGCCGGAACTTCTACACCGTCGACCCGAAGGCTGTGCCCAGTCGGCTGGCCTGGGAGACCGGGCAGGCGATGGCCACGTCGTTGCTGGAGCGCTACCGCCGCGACACCGGCGACTGGCCGCGGTCGGTCGGCCTGTCCGCGTGGGGGACCTCGGCGATGCGTACCGCCGGCGACGACATCGCCGAGGTGCTGGCGTTGATCGGCGTCCAACCGATCTGGGACCCGGCGTCGCGGCGGGTCACCGGATTCGAGATCGTGCCACTGGCTGATCTCGGTCGGCCCCGCATCGACGTCACGTTGCGCATCAGCGGCTTCTTCCGCGACGCGTTCCCGCACGTGGTGCTGCTGCTCGACGACGCGATCCGCGCGGTGGCCGCGCTCGACGAACCGGACGAGGACAACTACCTCGCCGCGCACGCCCGCATCGACGCCGCCCGGCACGGCGACGAGCGACGGGCCACCACCCGCATCTTCGGGTCGAAACCCGGGGCGTACGGGGCGGGACTGCTGCCCCTGATCGACAGCGGCAACTGGCGTGACGACGCCGACCTGGCCGAGGTGTACACGGTCTGGGGCGGCTTCGCCTACGGCCGCGGCCTCGACGGCCGGCCGGCGCGTGAGGACATGGAGTCGGCGTACCGGCGCATCGCCGTGGCGGCGAAGAACACCGACACCCGCGAGCACGACATCGCCGACTCCGACGACTACTTCCAGTACCACGGCGGGATGATCGCCACGGTACGGGCCCTGACCGGGCAGGCCCCGCGCGCCTACATCGGCGACAGCACCACCCCGGACGCCACCCGGACCCGCTCGCTGACCGAGGAGACCGCCCGGGTGTTCCGGGCCCGGGTGGTCAACCCGCGCTGGCTGGCCGCGATGCGCCGGCACGGCTACAAGGGCGCCTTCGAGATGGCCGCGACGGTGGACTACCTGTTCGGCTACGACGCCACCGCCGGAGTGGTGACCGACTGGATGTACGAGCAGCTGGCCGAGAGCTACGTCCTCGACGCGGAGAACCAGCGCTTCCTGCGCCGGTCGAACCCGTGGGCGCTGCGCGGGATCGTCGAGCGGCTCACCGAGGCCGCTGACCGGGGGCTGTGGGCGAAGCCCGACCCGGCGTTGATGGACGCGCTGCGGCAGGCGTATCTCGACGTCGAGGGCGACCTGGAGGACGCCGGTTGACCTGACCTGCTGCCCCGGGCCGGCCGGCCCGGGGCAGCAGGTCAGACGGTCACGTCGGGCGCCGGCGCAGCGGTGCGGGCGAAGGCCGCCACCTCACCGATGACCGTGATCGCCGGTGGGGACAGCCGCTCGGCGGCTGCGACGTCGGCGATGTCGTCCAGGCGTCCGTGCAGCACCCGCTGGGTCGGTGTGGCACCGTTCTCGATGCTGGCCGCCGGGGTCGCCGGGTCCATGCCGTGCGCGACCAACGCGGCGGTGACCGCCGGCAGGGTCTGCACCGCCATGAGCAGCACGACGGTGGTGCCCGCGCGGGCCACCCCCGCCCAGTCGACGGTGCTGCCGGGATCGTCGGGCGGCAGGTGGGCCGAGACAACCGTGAAGCCCTGGGTCAGCCCCCGGTGGGTCACCGGCACGCCGGCCAGTTCCGGCACGGCGACGGCGCTGGAGATGCCGGGCACCACCTCGACCGGCAACCCGGCCGCGCGGCACGCCTGGACCTCCTCCATCCCCCGGCCGAAGACGAACGGGTCGCCGCCCTTGAGCCGCACCACCCGGTGGCCGGCACGTGCCTCCTCGACGAGGATCTGGTTGATGCGTTCCTGCGGGACGAACGCGCCGCGTGGAATCTTCGACACGTCGACGACCCGTACCCCCGGCCGCAGTTGACGGAGCAGCTCGTGGGGAACCAGCCGGTCGGTCACCACGACGTCCGCCTCGGCCAGGCGGTCCAGCCCGCGGCGGGTGACCAGGCCGGGATCTCCGGGGCCGGCGCCGACCAGGACCACCGTGCCGGTCTCGGGCACGGGCCGGCCCCGGCCGGGCGTGGCAGTCGGTCGCTGGGCGGGTACCGGCGCTCCCCCGACGGGCAGCGGACCGCCCCGCTTTGCGGAGCCGGGACGGACCACGACGCCGGTTCGGTGCTGGTGGGCGGCGGCGGCGAACCGGGCGGCCAGGTGTGGGTACCCGGCCCAGTGCACGTGCAGATAGGAGGCGTGCACCGTGCCGCCGGAACCGGCGACGAAGCCCTCGACCGTGGCGGTGGCGGTGCCGTGCGCCACGGACGGGCGGGGCCGGAACCGCCAGGCTGCGGTCGCCGCCGGTCCCGGTTCGACCTGGGTGCGGTGGAACTCGTGCCCGGTCACGAGGTCACCGGCGTCGGTCAGCGCGCTGTCGGCGAGCGCGCGGGCCTCCCGGTAACCGAGCGTCAGCCGTTCGGTCATCCGGGCCCGGACGTCGAGCACGCCGGTCATCGGCGCACCGTCGAGCTCACGGGTCAGGTAGAGCAGGCCGGCGCACTCGGCCACCACCGGCAGGCCCGCCCGCACGGCGGACGCCACGGCGTGGCGCAGGGGGCGGTTGTCGGCCAGCCCGGCCGCGTACACCTCGGGGAAACCGCCGCCGAGGTAGAGGGCGGCGGTGTCGTCGGGAAGCTCGGGCGCGTGCAGCGGATCGAACGGGGCGAGGCGTACGCCGGCGGCGGTGAGCAGCTCGTCGGTCTCCGCGTACCGGAAGGTGAACGCCGGGCCCGACGCGACCGCGATGGTCGCGTCGACGGTGCGGCCACCGACTTCGGCGGCCGGATCCCAGGCCGGTCCGGGGAGGGCGGGCGCGCGCCGCGCCGTGGTGAGGACCGCCTCGAGGTCGATGCCGGCGGCGACGTGGGCGGCGAGGGCGTCGACGGTCCGGCGGGCCGCGGTCGCCCGTTCGGCGGCCGGCACCAGCCCGAGGTGGCGGCTGGGTGTGTCCAGGGCGGCGTCCCGGGGCAGGGCGCCGAGCACCGGCACCCCGGTCGCCGCGACCGCCTCGCGGATCTCGGCCTCGTGTGTGGCCGAGCCGACCTTGTTGAGGATGACCCCGGCGATCACGAGTTGCGGGTCGAACGTGGCGAAGCCGTGCACCAGCGCGGCGATGCTGCGGGACGCGCCGGAGACGTCCACGACGAGGAGCACCGGGGTGCGGGTCAGCCGCGCCACGTGCGCGGTGGAGGCGAAGCCGGCCCGGCCGACCGCCCCGTCGAGCAGCCCCATCACCCCCTCGACGACCGCGATGTCGGCCGGACCGTCGGCGGCGGCGCCGTGCAGCAGCAGCGGAACGACCCGCTGCTCGCCCTGGAGGAAGGGATCGAGGTTGCGGCCCCGGCGGCCGGTGGCCAGCTGGTGGTAGCCGGGGTCGATGTAGTCGGGGCCGACCTTGTGCCCGCTGACGGCCAGGCCACGACGGCGCAGGGCCGCCATCAGCCCGGTGGCGACCGTGGTCTTGCCCTGGCCGGAGGCCGGCGCGGCGATCAGCACCCGCGGCAGCGCCGTCACCATTCGATCCCCCGCTGGCCCTTCTGGCCCGCGTCCATCGGGTGCTTGATCTTGGTCATCTCGACGACGAGGTCGGCCGCCTCGACGAGCCGGCTGTCGGCGTCACGGCCGGTGATGACGACGTGTTGGTGCCCGGAGCGGGACAACAGGGTGGCCACGACGTCGTCCACGTCGACCCAGCCCCACTTCATCGGATACGTGAACTCGTCGAGGACGTAGAGGTCGTGTCGGGTGTCGGCGAGGCGGCGCTTGATCTCCGCCCAGCCCTCCGCGGCCTGGGCCGCGTGGTCCTCCTCGCTGCCCTTGGTGCGGCTCCAGCTCCAACCCGCACCCATCTTGTGCCACGACACCGGGCCGCCCTCGCCGGTCTCCTCGTGCACCCGACCGAGGGTGCGTAGGGCGTTCTCCTCGCCGACGGTCCACTTGGCGCTCTTGACGAACTGGAACACCGCGGTCGACCAGCCCTGGTTCCAGCCGCGCAGGGCCATGCCGAACGCGGCGGTCGACTTGCCCTTCATCTGCCCGGTGTGGACGATCAGCAGTGGCCGGTTGCGGCGCTGCCGGGTGGTGAGACCGTCCTTCGGGACGTCGGTGGGTCGGCCCTGGGGCATCAGGCGGCTCGGCTTCCGTGTCGGGTGGCGGTGCGAGACCGCACCGCCTCGGTGAGCGCGTCGGCGGCGACGCCCTCCAGGGGGATGTGTTCGGCCGCCAGCGCGCCGGCGAGCGCGCCGGCCAGGCCCATCCGGACGCGGCCCTGCTCGCAGTCGACCACGACGGCCGGGGTGCCGTCGGCACCGAGCAGCGCCGCGGCGTACATCGCCCGCGGCACCGCCTCCGGCCCGGCGGTGGCCCGCCCGTCGGTGACCACCACCAGCAGGGGGCGGCGTCGCGGGTCGCGGATCCGCTCGATGCGCAGCACCTCGCGGGCACGGAGCAGCCCTTCGGCCAGCGGGGTGCGGCCTCCGGTCGGCAGGGCCGCCAGGCGGGCCGCGGCCACGTCCACGCTCGACGTGGGCGGCAGGGTCACCTCGGCGTCCGCGGCCCGGAAGGTGACCAGACCGACCTTGTCCCGTCGCTGGTAGGCATCCAGCAGCAGGGACAGCACCGCCGTCTTGACCGCGCCGATGCGCTGCCGGGCCCCCATCGATCCGGAGGCGTCCACGCAGAACAGGACCAGGTTGCTCTCCCGGCCCTGGCGTACCGGCATGCGGACGTCCGCGGCACGGATCAGGAGGCCGGGGCCCCGGCGGCCCCGGGACTGCTGGTGGGGGGCTGCGGCACGCAGGGTGGCCACCAGATGCGGGCGGCCGGGGCCGGTGGGACGCTCGGCGCCGATCGTGCGCCCGATGCTGGTCAGGGCGGCCGAACGGCGCCCGGGGGCACCGGCGCCCGTGCCGCCCACCGCCAGCAGGCGGGCTCGGAAGGGCACCCCGGCGGGGACCGGGGACGCGTCGGGCCGGCCCGCGTCGGCCGGGTCCGTGGCCGAGTGCCGGTGGTGCGGTCGTCCCGTTTCGGGGTCCTCCTGGCCGGGGTCCGGCGCACCGCCGCCGGGACCGTCCGGGCCCTCGGGCCCGCCTGGGCCGTCAGGGCCGTCAGGGCCGTCTGGGCCATCGGGGCCGGGCGGCCCGGCGGGCCCGGGCTGTCCCTCCTCCGGCGGAGGTGGGCCGGCGGCGGTTGTCTCGTCGCCGGGGGGCGGTTCGTCCAACCCGGCCTCGCGCAGCGCCTGGTCGAGTTCGTCGCGGTCCTGCCGGGGCGGGTCGAAGGGATTGCGGCGACGACGGTGCGGCAGGGCGAGCCGCGACGCGACGCGGACGTCGGTGACCCGCACGTCGGTGCGTCCACACCAGGCGGCGTGTGCCATCGCCGTCCGGGCGATGACGAGATCCGCACGCATCCCGTCGACCTCCGCCGCCGCGCAGAGAGCGGCGATCCGGGTCACCATGTCGTCGTCGAGGCAGACCTGCGGCAGCAGCGCCCGCGCCCGCACCACCCGGGTGCCCAACTCGGCATCGGCATCGGCGTACCGGGCGGCGAAGGCGTCCGGATCGGCGTCGTAGGCCAGCCGGCGGCGCATCACCTCGGCCCGCACCTGCGGGTCGCGGCTCGCGGCGACCTCGACCGTGAGACCGAACCGGTCGAGCAGCTGCGGCCGCAGCTCACCCTCCTCCGGGTTCATCGTGCCGACCAGGACGAACCGGGCCGCGTGGCTGACCGACACGCCTTCGCGCTCCACCGTGGCCCGGCCCATCGCCGCAGCGTCCAGCAGCACGTCGACCAGGTGGTCGTGCAGCAGGTTCACCTCGTCGACGTAGAGCAGCCCACGATGGGCCGCGGCCAGCAGCCCCGGGTCGTACGAGCTGACGCCCTCGTTCAACGCGCGTTCCAGGTGCAACGCGCCGAGCACGCGGTCCTCGCTGGCCCCGACCGGCAGCTCGACCAGCCGGGCGGGACGGGTTCGCGCCACCCGTGGTTCCGGGTGCGGGCCGTCCGGGCAGCGCGGGTCGACCGCCGCCGGATCGCAGGAAAACCGACAATCCTCGACCACGTCGAGTGCGGGCAGCAGCTCGGCGAGGGCACGCACAGTGGTCGACTTCGCGGTGCCCTTCTCGCCGCGGACGAGCACCCCGCCGATCGCGGGAGAGACGGCGCAGAGACTGAGCGCCAGAGCCATGTCGTCCATGCCGACGACGGCGGAGAACGGGTATGACCGCACGGTCACCCTTTCACCTCGCGTGGGTCCGCGCCCACGACCGGTCACCAACCGCGCCGCCGCGGGGCAACGAGCACCGGACGGTTCGGTACGGCGGGGTGAGTGTCTGGCTCCCGGGCCGGAACGTGCCGGACCGGTCACAGTGGCGGGACCGCCCCGGATTCGCCGGCCCGTTCGGGCCGTCCACCGGTGTTCCTCACCGCGCCGTCGCGACAGATCATGTCACAGCCGGCCCCACGATGGCAGAGCCCGAAGGACCTCGACTAGCGTTCCGACGCGTGAACCCCACGACACCGGCAGGGTCGGTCACCGTGGTCGGCATCGGCGCAGACGGTTGGCCAGGGCTCGGCGAGGCCGGCCGGCAGGCGGTCGAGACGGCCCAGGTGCTCCTCGGCAGCGACCGCCAGCTCGACCTGCTACCGGCGGATGTGTCGGCGCCACGGGTCCGCTGGCCGAGCCCGTTGCTGCCCGCCCTGCCCGACCTGCTGGACACCCACGCCGGCCGACGGATCTGCGTGCTCGCCAGCGGCGAGCCCATGTGGTACGGCATCGGCAGCCATCTGGTCCGGCTGCTCGGCCCGGACCGGGTACGGGTGGTGAGCCACCCGTCGTCGATCGTGCTGGCCTGCGCCCGCCTGGGTTGGCCGGTCGAGCAGGTCACCGTGCACAGCACGGTCGCCCGGGACCTCGACCGGATCCGACGCGACCTGTCCCCCGGCCGGCTGCTGCTGGTGCTCAGCAGCGGCGCGGACACCCCCGCCGAGCTGGCCCGGACGCTCACCGCAGCCGGGTACGGCCCCAGCGAGCTGACCGTCCTCGCCGCGCTCGGCGGGACGAGCGAACGACGGACCGGCGGCATCGCGCAGGAGTGGAGCGCCGAGCCGGGCGATCCGCTCAACGTGGTCGCGGTCCGGGTCGTCGCGGCGCCCGACACCCGGGTGCTGTCGCCGATGCCCGGGCTGCCCGACGACGCGTACGACCACGACGGCGCCCTGACCAAACGGGAGGCGCGTGCGATGGCCCTGTCCCGGCTGGCCCCGACCCACGGCGAACTGCTGTGGGACGTCGGCGCCGGCTGTGGCAGCGTCGGCATCGAATGGCTGCGCGCCGACCCGTCCACCTCCGCGCTCGCGATCGAGGGCCGACCCGACCGCGCCGACCGGATCGCCCGCAACGCCCGCAGCCTCGGCGTGCCGCAGCTGCGGATCGTGCGCGGCGCCGCACCGGACGCCCTCGCCGGGCTGCCCGCACCGGATGCGGTGTTCGTCGGTGGTGGCCTGACCGCCCCGGGCCTCTTCGCCGCCGTGTGGGGGGCGCTCCGTCCCGGTGGCCGGCTCGTCGCCCACGCCGTCACGCTGGAGGGCGAACGGGAACTCGTCGACCAGGCCGCCCGGCACGGTGGTGACCTGACCCGGCTGTCCGTCGACCGGGCGGCGCCGCTGGGTGCCTTCACCGGCTGGCAGCCAGCCCGGCCACTGGTGCAGTGGGCGGTGACCCGGCCGTGACCGTGTACTTCATCGGTGCCGGCCCGGGCGCGGCAGATCTCATCACCGTACGCGGACAGCGCATCCTCAACCGGGCACAGGTCTGTCTCTACGCCGGCAGCCTGGTCCCCGCCGAACTGCTCGACTGCTGCCCGGACGACGCACGACGGGTCGACACCGCCGACCTCACCCTGGACGAGATCGTCGCCGAGCTCATCGCCGCGCACGCCGACGGGCACGATGTCGCCCGGCTCTGTTCCGGTGACCCGGCCTTGTTCAGCGCCGTCGCCGAACAGAGCCGACGGCTGGACGCGGCAGGCGTGCCGTACGAGATCGTGCCCGGGGTGCCCGCGTACGCCGCCGCCGCCGCGACGTTGGGCCGGGAGCTGACCGTACCGACGATCGGCCAGACGGTGATCCTCACCCGGGCCCAGGCACGCTCCACACCGATGCCTCCCGGTGAGGATCTCGCGGTGCTCGGACGCAGCCGCGCCACCCTGGTGCTGCACCTGGCGGTGGCCCGAACCCGGCAGTTGGCGGCGACGTTGGCCGAGCACTACGGGGCGGACTGCCCGGTCGCGGTGGTCGCCAACGCCAGCCGAGCCGACGAGGTCGTGCTGCGCGGCGTCCTGGCCGACATCGCCGATCAGGTGGAAGCGGCGGGTGTACGCCGCACCGCGGTCATCATCGTGGGTGCGGTGCTGGGCGCCGACTCCTTTCCCGACAGTTACCTCTACTCCCCACGGCGGGACCGGACTGCGAAGCGTCCGGGAGGTGAGGCAGACTGACTCCCCGTGCGGACCATCCTCATCATCGGTATCGGAGCGGGTGACCCCGGCCAGCTCACCCTCGCCGCCGCCGACGCGCTGCGGCAGGCGGACGTGTTCTTCCTGCTCGACAAGGGCGCGGAGAAGCACGATCTCATCGCGCTGCGGCAGGATCTGCTGGCCCGGTTCGCCCGCGCCGACCACCGGCTGGTGGAGGTCCGGGACCCCGAGCGCGACCGCACCGCCGACGGATACGTGACAGCCGTGGACGACTGGCGGCGGGAACGCGCCGACCTGCTGGAGTCCGCCATCGCCGAGCAACTCGCCGACGGCGGGTGCGGGGCGTTCCTGGTGTGGGGCGACCCCGCGCTCTACGACAGCACGATCGCCGTCGTCGAGGAGATCCGCTCCCGGGGGACGGTCGCCGTCGAGCACCGGGTGATCCCCGGTGTCAGCAGCATCGCCACGCTGGCCGCTCGACACCGGATCGGCCTGAACCGGGTGGGCCGCCCCTTCCTGGTCACCACCGGTCGACGCATCGCCACCGGTCTGCCGCACGACGTCGACGACATCGTGGTGATGCTGGACGCGCACTGTGCCTTCACCCGGTACACCGATCAGGAGCTGGACATCTTCTGGGGCGCCTATCTCGGTACGCCGGACGAGATTCTCGTCTCCGGGCCGCTGGCCGAGGTCGCGCCGCGGATCGTGCACGAGCGCCAGGCGGCCCGGGAGCGCAAGGGTTGGATCATGGACACCTACCTGCTACGGCGCCGCGCCGGCTGAGACGCCCGCCTCCGCCGCGAGACGCGTCGGCGACTGGAAATTGTGGTGAACGGCAGCCCGACCGCGACCACGCCCGAGGTGATGAACGGCGGGCGCAGCCCGCCGACTTGGGCTCGTGAGGAAGCCGCGAGCCGGGGGTCCGGCCAGGAAGGCGGGGTGGCCGACCGAAGAGCTCCGCCTGTCAGCGATGCGCCGAAAGCTCCGCCGCCAGTGGCAGGCAGGCAAGGTAACTCGCCGCCATGTGGAAGTCGAACGCGTGGATCGCCGCTGTATGGTCGGCCGCTACGTCGAGGAACCGCATGGGGATACCACCTGAGGGGATCGCGACCAGATCACCTACGTCGGCGATGTTCACCCAGCGCCTCACGTTTGGCGGGCGGGATCCGAGCCCAGCCACTGGGGCAGGGTCGAGCCGCGGGAACACCGCGTGCGGCATGGCCAACGGCGAGCCGAGCGTGATGAGCAGGTCCACCTCCAGGTCTCCGTGGTGCCACAGGGTTTCGTAGGTGACGATGCTGCCCAGGGAGTGCGCCAGCACCACCGATGGCTGGTGTGTGCGGATCGTCGCGGCCACTGTGTCTCGGCTCGTCTGCCGGACGCCGTCGCTCCGCAGGTAGCGGGCGACCTCGCGGAAGAAAGTTGTCACGAACAACTCCACGAGACGGGGCGCGAGCTGGCGGCGTTCAGCGATCCACCCGAGGATCTGGCGAACCGGTCGGGTGGCGTTGCCTTGGGTGACGGCAGGTGGCACGTCGAGTTGTTCCAACCATGCTTCCAGCAGTTCACGTGCCTCTGGCGGCAGGTCATCGTCCGCGCCCTGACGACCGCGCGGCTGTAGGTGGTCGGCGTAGTAGGCGACGGTCAGGTCCACCGGCTGGGAAAATCCACGCGCCAGCGCGCGGCTCCAGATCGCCGACAGCTGTTCGCCTGCCTGGGCCGAGGTGACGGACGGACGATGGTTGCCGACACCGTGCACCCCCACGACACGCATGGTGCGGGTCACTCCCCACGGTCCAGTACGACGATTTCCCGTTCGTAGCACACCACGATCGCACCGTCCGGAGCGAGCAACACAGCATCGGCACGGTCGGGCACCGCGTGTGTATCGAGGCACTCACCGGTCAGCAGGTCCCACACCCGCACGACCTCGTCGAAGCAGCCCGTCACCGCCACTGCGCGTCCCCCACGTACGCCGCACGAAAGGGCACGCACGTATAGACCCGGCGGTGATGCCATGACGCGAAGGCACGCGCCGGTCCGTGCGTCGAAGACACCGACGCCTTCGCCGGCCGCGACGACCACCGGTCTACCGGTCACGGTCGCGCAGGCCACCAGCCCCGTCGTGAACCCTGGCTCGACCCTGCAACGCATGACTCGGGCGAGGACATCCCACACCACGAGCCTGCTGTCCCGCTCCGACCAGGTCACGACGTAGGGGGCGCCGCCGTCGTCGCCGATGGCCACTTTGTCGATGGCAACATCAGCCTCGGTGGTTGGCAGCGTAACGCAACTGCCGTCGGCCAGGTCCCACACCCGGGGCACACCGTCTGACCCCCCGGAGATCACCAGTGGCCGGCCGCCGACGTTGGCAGCGGCGACGTCGTGCACAGAGCCTTCGTGTCCTTCCAGTAGGTTCCCGCACGTCTGTGCGGTCGCGAGGTCCCACAGTTCCAGAGAGCTCGTTTCTCCTCCCGCCAGCACGGCGACGGTCGTGTCGCCGGTACGCACCGTCGCCAGCGCCGCCACCCAGCCGACCTTGCGGCCGAACGGTTCACCGATCATTGTTCCGTTTGCGAGCTCCCACACGGCCACGCCGTCCTGCCGGCTGTCCACCTCGCCGCCGCCAGCGACGATCACGATCCGGTCGTCGACGACGGCGCACGCCGCCGCGTAGAACGGTTCGGTATGGCCTGGCAGGACAGCCGATCCGTCCGTCACAGCCACGTCCAGGTTCCATACCCGCACGGTCCCGCTGGTTGCCGTGCTCACCGCGACCGGCGCACCATCGAGGTCGACGCATTGGATCGCCCGGACGCTGTCGGTGTGGTTCAGCGGGGCGCCGACGCGCTTTCGGGTGCGTAGGTCCCACAGCTCGATGTCGTCGGCGCGTCCGACCAGCGCGATCGGCCGGTCGTCGACGATCGCGCAGGCGACTGGTCCGGCGAGCACGTCGCCGCTGGTTAGCATCTTGCTGCGAGGGCTGTCGGACTTGAGCTTCCACATCCGGACGGTCCCGTCCTCGCCCGTGCTCACGACGTACAGGTCGGCGCCGTGCAGGACGCCGGAGACACCGCGAACCTCGCCGTCGTGTCCGGCGAGGGTGGCATCAATCGGGCGGCCGGACAGGGCGCGCACATTGATTTGCCCGCTTTCGTCGCCGGTGACGACGACCGTGGCTCCGTCTGCGGTGAACGAGTTCGCGTAGCGGACGGTATCGTTGTGAAAGCCGATCTTGTGCGACTCGGCGCCCATCTCATCGAACGATGACACTGGCCAGACGTCCACTGTCCCTTCGAAGCCGCCGGCGACGACGACCGCATGGCCGTCCACCGTACCTGCCGTGACGGCATGGTACGAGAGGCCACTCGGCGCCTGCGTCCGGCCGCCCGGCTCTCCGGTGATCAGGTCAAAGATCTGGATCCCAGACTCGACGTCCAGCGCGGCCACCACCGGCCGGCCGTCCGCGACGAACGCGGCAACCGCGTTGTACCGATGGTCGAGGGTGATCCGCGCCGGCTGCCGCGCGCGGCCGTGGCGGAGGTTCCACAGCCGGACCGTGCGGCTGCCCCAGGTGACCGCGATGATCTCGTCTCCGATACGCAGGCAGTCGACCGATGACACCGGCAAGATGTACCCGGGCAGGTCATCCCGTAGTGCGGGATTCACCAGTGCACCGGTCGCCCAGCGGGTCAGGAGACCGGTGCCCGCGAACGTCCGTACAAGTGCGTGGCTACCGACGCGGCGCGCGTCGATTGCCAGAATCTCGCGACGTTCGTCGGGCGTCGCCTTGCGATGCCGCTTCGCCGACGTCCGGTAGACCACCGCTGCCTCTCGTGCCGCCGGAGACCGGGCCTTCCCGAGGCACCGAACGACAGCGTCCGGGTCCGCCATGAGCAGAAACTCGGGGTCCACGAGCAGGTCGTCGACCCGGTTCGCGTCGGCGGCGTGTTCAATCGCGTGCCGCAGCAGGTATGGCGGTGCGGTACGCCAACTGTGTACGCCCGCGACGATGCGTTCGTAGAGACGCGTGGTGTCGTGCTGTGATCGCAGATACTCGCCGAGGCTGTGGTGAAACAGCCGGTACAGCGTTGTTCCGTCAGAGTCGGCGCTGGTGCGCAGGTACGGTCCTCCCTGTACGAGGATGTCGGTGACGTCGACGCCGACCAGGGTCGCGATCAACTCGGCGGGCATGCCGTCGCCCTTGCCGAACGCGATCGCGGCCAGCGCCCAGCGCAGAGTTCGATCCGGGCCGAGCGCACCGAGGTGGAGTTCGAATACCTCGGGCAACCGGGTCGGCATGGACAAACCAAGCTGGAAGGCACGTTCGGTGTCGGCCGGAACGGGCACCGCTTCGAGGTATCGCAGGAACACCTCCGCGAGCAGGAACGCACCCCAGTTGCGGGATGCGCTGGCCAGGCGGCCCGCGACTACCCGGGCGAGGCGTTCCCGTACCAGCCGCGCCGATCGCGGGCGGTAGCCGGGCGCGTCGGCGAGCCGATTCATGAGGTGGCTTTCCAAGTCCGCGCCCAGCTCGTCCGCCTCGACGCCGTCAAGATCGAGCACATCCGTCTGGGCGATCAGCCGGGCGAACTTCGCGTCCGGGCGTGTGGCGACCAAGAGCCGACACGCCCGCTCGCCCGTCGGCCGGTGGGCGTGCAGCAGCGGCAGCAGCAACTCGTTGACCACGGCGATCGGGTCGAGTGCCTCATCGAGCGCGTCGAGCACGATTGTCGGCGGCTCGGACAGCCCGGCAATGGCCTCGACGAGCGTGGCGGCGTTCCAGCCTGGCGACAACGACTGTCGCATGGCGGCGGGGATGCAATCCAGTTGCCACAGTGCGTTGTCTATCTCGTCAAGCCAGTCGCCGATGTTGTCTGCGAAGCCGTCGGGCTGCGGCGCGGTCAGATTAAGTTGGTCGGCGATGGAGTGAACGAACTGGAGTGTGTCGCGGCCACGGGCGTGCACTGTCGCGAGGTTTGGGTTGAGCGACGGGCGTGATCGGGTGTCCAGCCGTACGCGGACAGCGGGCACCTCCTTGGCAAGGGTGGGGTGCGCCGCGCACACGAGCACGCCCAGCAGCGCTGACTTGCCGGCACCGGGACTGCCCGTGATGACGATGGACCTGTCGCTCGCCGCACCGTCCAACCAGAGCGACAGCAGGCGCAGTTCGCGGTGCCGTCCGGTGAAATGCGTGCCCGCCCGCTCCATGAAGTAGGCGTAGTCGAGATACTCCCGCAGCGATGGATCCAACACCTTGCTGACAACATGATCGGGCTCGTAGCGAGGGTTGAGGAAGAACCGCAGCTCGACTGCCGGCTGGGCCGGGTCGACCGGAGTGGCGTAGACACGCTGCGGCAAGCCGTTTTGGGCTGCGACCCGCTTCGCGATCCGTCGAGAAACCAGTTCCAGCGGCACATACCGCAGGCTCGGGTCGGCACCCAGACCGTCGATGGCGAGCCGGTCGAGCACGTCGGCCACCGCCCAGCTGAATCGTCCGTCGAAGGCGTCCTCATCCGGGCCAGCCGCCGCGATCACCCAGGTCGTGGTGGTCTGTCCGGTGCGCTGGAGCAGCCACGGCAGCCGCGCGATCCGACCCGACCGACACAGGTCAAGCAAGAGCAGAACAGGTTGGTCACGAAGCTGTCCGGACGATACCCACTCAGCGACGTTCGTGCCCATTCCCGTGCGCCCGCACGCGGGCACGACATCAAGTCGTGTGTCGTCAGCGCCGACCTCGCCATGGGACACGACGTGCAGAACCAGGTTTCCGCTGTCGTCATCCAACGCATCTTGAACGGATTCGCCCATCTGGTTCCGGTCCGGGTCGAGCTTCACATCGACGTGGAAGCCCAGTCGGTCCAGTGCTTTACGCACCCTTGTCTGCACGTCATCAACGAACCCAAGAGGCGCCCGATTTCCCAGCGTCAGTGGCGACTCCGACTCGGCGCCCGCCCGGTCCGCGAACCGTCGCACTCCGATGAGTAACGCTTTCCCGCCCATGACGCGCGACTGTAGCAATCGGACGCTTTATCGGTGCACTTGTCCTGGCGGTGCAGAGGCTGCTCCGCCTGGCCGGATCGAACGGATCGGACAGATCTCCAAACCGATTTGTCCAGCACATCGGGCTATCGGGATGTGCCCTGTGGGCGGCGACGCGGGTGGGCCAGGCCCGTCTGTCGAGCAGTGCGGTCTTGCCGCGGCGGCCAGAGTGGGGCCGGCGCCGCGACGCCCGGAGGCGGCGCCGCGTCCGGCGCCGCCTCCGGTGGTGCTACCGGTCGGGGCTGTCGTGTGGTGGTGACGGTAGGTGCCGTGCCGGACCGGGGTCGGCCCGGACGGGTCGCCGCCCCCGACACCGGGTCAGGAACAGGTACCGGCGACCGGATCGTCGGTCCCGGTGTCGACGAACGCGTCACTGATGTATCCGCCGGACGGCATCCGGTTCCACAGGTTGGTCCGGTTGTTCCACGGGCCGGTCACGTAGTCACCCGTCGCGGTGCAGGCGATCTCGATGACGTCGCCGTCGTTCACCGAACCGACGACGGAGTAGTTGGCGCCCGGACCGGATCTGACGTTGATGTTGCTGAACGTGCCGGTCTCCACCACGCCGGTCGGGTAGCTGCTGTCACCCGGGCCGTAGTTCACGATGGGACAGCAGTAGTTGCGGTACACCTTCTGCCCGTTGCGCTCCGCGTAGCCCTGGTACGCGGCGTTGCCGGAATACCAGGTCCAGCCGCCGATCGTCTTGCCGACCACGGTGACCGCCGTGTTGCCCCGCCAGAGGGTCCAGTGCACGTGGTCCCCGTTGGCCCGGCCGCCGCAGGGCAACTGCACGTCGATCCGGCCGAGGTACTCGCCGGCCGCGACGTACGCCCCCTCGCCCTTCGTCGTCTGGTTGCTGATGTGGTAGTAGCCCGTGGTGTAGCCGTTGTCGTGCACGACCTTGACGTACGGCCAGCGGGCGTTGGTGCAGAACCGGTACATGTACCCGGCCCGCGACGCGCGTACGTCCCCGTCGCCGCCGTAGAAGTCAATCGAGTTGTACGGGTACGACTCCCCCGAGTCGCCGTGCACACCCCAGTGAGCCCAGCCCTGGTTGAGCTTCCAGGGCAGCGCCAGGCCGGTGGCGGTACCGGCTGCGGCGACCGACGTCCGGCCGAACAGGTCCCGCTCGGCCTGGCTCAGCACCGGCGCCTGCCGGGCCGCGACGGCGAACTCGGGACTGCCTTCCAGAGCCACCTGCCAACTGCCACCGACCCGCTGTGCCAGGAAGAGCAGCGCCACCGGTGCGGCTTCGACGTCCGACGGCACCCGAATGACGCCGCCGCCGAACACCCAGTTGCGGTTGGCCGCGTACCGCTTGGGTTCGACCATCGTCGCGACGCTGTCGGTGGCGGCGCGGCCATAGGTCGCCAGCGCGCGTTGGCCGTGCTGGTTCACCAGGCGGGCGGCGACCACCTGTCGCAGTTGGCTCTCGTCAGCCGGCTGTAGCTGGCTCTCCGCGACCTGCCAGGACTGGCTCCTCTCCTCCGCGGCCGGCCCGGCCGGGATCGGGGCGGCGGAGATCGGGGCGCCGGGCAGGACCGCCGTCGAGACGACTGCGGCCAGACAGACCGAAGCCCACCGGCCCGCCAGCCGTCGTGTTCTTCGGGAGGAAGAGAAGCGTTTCATCTGTTTGCTCCTCGAGCGGTGAGGGACGGGACGCATTGACGATGCAGCCGTTCACCGCGCCACACAACGACGTCGCGGGAACGCCCCGTAGCTCGGTGAACACCGCTCGACGCAGCGGTGAACGTCGCTGCGCGATGGCCTTGCGCTTCGGTGCCCGACAAGGTATTTGTCTGTGAACGTTCACAGGAGTCGCCATGGATCGCGAACTGGCCGCCGTACTGCGGTCCGGTCCCTTCCACGTCGCGCTACGCGCGGCGATCCAGTCCCACGGGCTGGCCCTGCAACGTATCCAGCACCGACTCGACCAGTTCGGCGTACACGTCAGCCTCGGCACGCTCAGCTACTGGCAGTCCGGGCGTCGGCGGCCGGAACGGCCCGCCTCGCTGCGGGCGGTGACCGCCCTGGAGGAGATCCTCGGTCTGCCGGCAAACTCACTGATCGTGCTGCTCGGCCCGCCCCGACCGCGTGGGCCGGCGGCCGGGCTGCCGCCCGGGGCGCGACGGTACGCCGACGTGGTCGACGCGCCCGGGCCGCTCGCCGCGCTGCTCGACGACCTGGACGGGCCGGACGGCCGGCTGCACATCCTCAGTTCCTTCGACAGCATCATGATCGGCGCCGGCCGCGACGGCCGCCGGTACGAGCACGTCCAGGTGCTGGCGGCGCACCAGGACACCGACCGGCATGTCACCATCTACCAGGGCGATCCCGGCTGCGATATCGGGTTGGTGTCGTTCACCGCCCTGGACAACTGCCGGCTCGGCCGGATCCGCCGAGATCCTCAGGCCGGTCTGCTCGTCGCCGAACTGCTCTTCGACCGCATGCTGCGGGTCGGCGAGACGCAGATCCTCCGATACCACATCACCGACGCCAGCGGCGTACCCGGCACCGGTTACTCCCGCGCGTTCCGGTTCCCGGTCCACCAGGCGGTGCTGCAGGTACGGTTCGACCCGGACGCCCTGCCGGTGCGCTGCTGGCGGTTCGTCCGGCGCTCCGCCACCGGCGCCGACGACGAGTGCGAGGAGATGACCCTCGGCCCGCACCACGACACGCACTTCGTGCGGACCGGGGTCATGCCGGGCGTGATAGGGCTGCGCTGGGAATGGGACTGAGCGGACCGTCAGCCTGCCGGCCGTGCCCGTACCGAAAAGCACGGGCTCCAGGCCACGCCGCTCCCGGTTAAATGGCGAGCCACAGCCACCCTGGCACCGGTATGGTTCTGGACACGCCACGGGAGCTTTCACGCTGCCGGAAATCAGCTGCCCCGACCAGGCGTAACCTTGGCTCCGCCCGGACGGTTTGCCGGTTTGGGTCGATCGGGCGAGTGCTCACCGACGTACGAGTGAACCGGCCTCCCGGACCGAGCTGGGCCGCTCGCCAGTGCCCCAACAGGGTCACACCCTGCGGTTATCTTTGTCGCCGCTGACCGATTTCCCTGATTGAGGAGACCGTGCCCGAGACAAGCCTTGCGCCCGAGACCAGTCCCGCGCCGGCACCCGCACACTGGAAACGTAACGTCGCGCTCTTCCTGTCCGGCCAGACCGTGTCGCTGTTCGGTTCAATGGTCGTCCAGTACGTGGTTATGTGGTATGTCACGTTGGAGACCAAGTCCGGCCTGGCGATCGCGCTCTACGCCGTCTGCGCGTTCGCCCCGCAGGGTGTCGTGTCGATCTTCGGCGGGGTGCTGGCCGACCGGATGAACCGCAAGACGCTGACGATCATCGCCGATGCGGGCATCGCGGTGGCGACCCTGGTCCTGGCCCTGTTGATGTTGAACGGCATCACTGACCTGTGGGTGATCCTGCTGGCGGTCGCGGTCCGCTCCTTCGGGGCCGGGGTGCAGACACCGACGGTACAGGCGATCATTCCGCAGATCGTGCCGGCCGACCAGCTGATGCGGGTCAACGGCATGTTCCAGACCATCAGCTCCGCGATGGCCCTGCTGGCTCCGGCGGCGGCTGCCGCCATCTACGCCGGTTTCGGAGTGGTGCCGGTCTTCTTCCTGGACGTGATCACCGCCGTGATCGGCATCGGGCTGCTGGCCCTGGTCGCGGTGCCCACCCTGGATCGGGCGACCGAGACTACGACCACCTACCGACAGGACCTGGTCGAGGGCATGCAGTACATCTGGACCCACCGGATCGTCCGCTGGCTGCTGCTGGTCTTCGCGATCATCTTCATGCTCACCGTCGCGCCGTCGTTCGTCACGCCGCTGATGGTGGCCCGCACCTTCGGTAGCGAAAAGTGGATGCTGGCCGTACTGGAGATCGCGTTCAGCGTAGGAATGCTGCTCGGCGGCGCGTTGATCGCCACCTGGCTGGCCAAGCGCAGCCGGATCGGACTGATCCTGATTTCCACCTTCAGCTTCGCGATCCTCACCGTGGCGATGGGCCTCAGCACCAACCTGTGGGTCTTCTACGGTTTCATGTTCTTGTTCGGGCTCGCGGTTCCCCTGTTCTCCACCCCTTTCATGACCTTGATCCAGGAGACGGTGGAGCCGGAGAAGCACGGCCGGGTGTTCAGCTACGTCGGCATCGTGATGGCCCTGGCCACCCCGATCGGCATGGTGGTGTTCGGCCCACTGGCCGACGTGATCAGCGTCCAGACCCTGCTGATCGTGGCTGGCCTGGTCACCATCGCCGTGATGATCGTGGCGATCATGGTGCCGTCCGGGCAGGCCGCGATCGCCGCCGCCCGAGCCACCTCGTCGCCGGTAGCCGAGGGCCCAGCCGCCGAGGAGTCGCTGGCCGCCAAGGCACACTGAGGCACTGCACCCTCCCTCACTGGAGCTTCGTTGGAACAGGGCGTACGTAATTGGCCGCTTCTGCTCACGGCCTCTGCCCTGACAGCGGTGACCGCCACGGCGATCGATAGCGGTGACCCTGCCGCCGCTGCTGACCCAGCTCGTCACCCAGGTTCTGGTGTTGCTCTTCTCTCCGGTGGCCTTCCCGGCGGGACAGCTTCCCGCCTGGTTTCAGGCCGTGCACGACGTCCTGCCGTTCCGGCCGGCCGCAGACCTGATCCGCGCCGGATTACTGTCCGACACGCACACCACGGGCGGACGCGATCTCGTCGTGCTGCTGGCGCGATCGCGATCGCGTTCGTGCACCAGGCCCTGATCCGCCGAGCCTGGCGGGCCGACACCGCCATGACAAGTTGTACCGACAACGGATGGAGCGTCACATGACAGAGATCGACCTTCCCCTGCCTCCCGTTGTGGATGCCGAAGCGTGGGCGGAAGCGCGGCGCGTGCTTCTCCTACAGGAGAAGGCGCTCACTCGGATGAAGGACTCCGTCGCGGCCATGCGGCGGCGGCTGCCCGTCGTGGAAGTCACTACCCCCTACGTCTTCGAAGGGGCCGATGGCCCGGTGAGTCTCCTCGACCTCTTCGGAGACCGGCCGCAGCTCATCGTGCAGCACTTCATGTTCGCTGAAGACTGGGAGGAAGGATGTGACGGCTGTTCGATGATGGCCGATCACATCGGCCCTCTCAGCCACCTGCAGGCGCGACGCACATCGTTCGCGCTCGTGTCCCGTGCGCCGATCGACAAGCTCACGGCATTTCGAACGCGGATGGGATGGAAACTACCGTGGGTGTCTTCCGGAGGGACGACCTTCAACGACGACTTCGGTGCCACACAGGACGGTGAGGAACGGCAGGCGATCAGCGTCTTCATTCGACGCCGCGACCGCATATTCCACTCGTGGTCGACGTTTGCTCGGGGCGAAGAGCCGTTCATGCTCGTCTTCGACCTCCTCGATCTCACTCCCTACGGACGACAGGAGTCTTGGGAGCACTCCCCCGAAGGGTGGCCGCAGGAGCCGACCTACTCCTGGATGCGGCTACAAGACCGTTACGGCGCCGAGGCCGACCAGTGCGCACACCATGCGGTCACCGCCCTGCACCCTTGACGCGCGTGTCAGGACCGCCCGCGCCGCGACATCACGGGGCGACCAGGAACGGGGTGATCACGTCGACCGGGGCAGTCGGCGGGGACTCGTCGCCGTTCGCGTTGACCGCGGTCAGCCGGTACTGGTGGCGTTCAGCGCCGCGGGTGCGCAGGGTCACGGCGTTGCCTGGGTACGTGCCGACCACCGTGGCGCCGTCGTACAGGCGGTAGGCCAGGCCGGGCAACGGGGTCCAGGACAGCGGGACGTCGGCATCGTAGGTGTTGACGACCGTCGGCTGGGCCACACGGAAGCCGAGCGGAGCCACCGGGCGGTCGGTGGGGCCCGGGAGCGTGGTCACGGTCAGCGGCGCCGAGGCGGGCGTGTCGGGGCAGCCGGGCAACGACCCGACCACGCGCAGGCTGTGTGGCGAGGCCGGCGCCAGGCCCGTGAGCACTGCGCCCGGGTCGGTGACGGTGGCGACGACGCTGTCGCCGTCCAGCACCGTGTAGGAGCCGGCGGTCGACTCGAGGGTCCAGTCCAGGCGCAGGGTCGACGCGGTGACAGCGGTGGCGGTCACCCTGGACGGGGACGGCGGGAGAACCGGGCAGGCGGCGGTCGAGAGGGACAGGACGGGGCTGTGTTCCGACTCGTTGCCGGCCACGTCCAGCGCCGCCACGGTGAAGCGGTGCACGGTGCCGTGGAACAGGCCAGTGACCGTCGCCGACGGGGTCCAGGTCGTGGCGACCCGGTAGGCGCCGTCGTAGACCGCGTACTGGTGGACGTACGAGCCGTCGGACGGGGCCGGCCAGGTCAGGCCGACCGAGCGGTCGGTCCTGGCGGTGGTGGCGAGGTTTCGCGGCGCGGCGGTCGCATTCGTCGCGCCGGGAAGCGTGCGGGTGGTGGCGTAGCCAACCGGTCCGGTGCGCGGGTCGCAGTTGGCGCGGCGCAGGGCGATTGTGTACGCGGTGTCGGGGGTGAGGCCGCCGACGCGCAGGCTCGTGCCGGGCACGATGCCGTAGTCACGGCCGTTGACCGTCAGAGCGAGCTGCGGCGACGCCCGGCCCACCGACCAGCGCACCGATAGAGCGGAGGACGTCACGTCGAAGACGGTGAGCGGCGCGGGCTCGTCGCACTGGGGTGCCATGCCGGGCGTCCACGTGGTGCCCGTGAACGGCGCAGACGGGGGCGACTCCACGCCGTTGGAGGAGACCGCGGTCACCGTGTAGGTGTGGGTGGTGTTGACGCCTAGGTACTGCATCGGGGCCGACGTCGTCGCCGTGCGCCGCACGACCGCGCCGCCCTCGTAGACGCGGAACGACGCGATCGCGGGGCCGCCCGCCGGCTGGCGCCAGGACAGGAAGATGCCGGTGGCGGCGACCGAACCGGTCAGGTCGGCCGGCGCCAGCGGGGTGGGGCCGGCGGCGGCCGCGGTGCCGGTGGTGCCGGCGAGCACGGTGAGTAGGGCGGTCAGCGCGGCGGCCGTGGCGGCGAGCGTACGCATCGGCGATCCTCTCTATGGAGACGCCGAGAAACAGTAAACAAAGCTTCCTGTTGATGTCAACGTCAGGGGCGCCGAAGGATCTTGCCGGTGCTGCGGCGGACCAAGGGGTCGGCGAAGGCATGCGGGGACTCACCGACGCCGCCGCCGTCTACCCGAACATGTTCGACGAGCTGATCCCCGTCCACGTGGCACCACGTCGAGCAGTACGCCAACAATCCGATCGAGGCTGATCACAGCCAGCTCAAACGCCGGTTGAGACCGATGCGAGGGCTGCGAACGGACAAGACAGCACAGACGCCGCTCGCCGACCCGGTCGGCCACTTCTCCACCGCCGCCGGTCGATCGGGACGCCCCTCACTCGGCCCGTCGCTAGCGGAATGAAAGCATGACGGCATGGATATCTACGAAGACGCCCGGACCGTATCTCGGGCGGATCTGGCCGCCTGGCTCCGCCAATTGGCGGGCCAACTGGAGACCACCGGGCACCTCTTCTACGGCGCTGCGGGTACGATCGCCGTCGCTGACCAGGTGCGGTGCGAGCTGGAGGTCGAGCAGGAGGGAACGGACGAGTTCTCGGTCGAGATCGAGTTCTCCTGGGTCAGCCCGAGGACCGCTGAGGCGGTCGAGCCCTCCGCCGGGACGGGGGCCGCCCGGGAGACCGAGACGAAGACGGAAGCACCGGATCCGGCGGAGAGTTCCACCGCCGAATAGCGCGTTGCGACGGCGCTCCGAAGGCCCACGCACGTGACCACGTACCTGGGGTAGCGAACGGCCTTGGCCTGGGATTACTCCCGGGCCAAGGCTCATCTCGCTCATGGCCCCACCGGATACCCCGCCCCCGTCGCCGTCCGGCCTGGACCGCCCCGCCCTGCTCGGCGGGGCAGCCGCCGTCGCCGGCGTCACGGCGCTGGCCCCCTGGACGCGCTCGCCGCGCGGTCCGCGCAGGCCACTCCCGACGAGCGCAGTGCCCGCCGCCCACACAGCCCGAACTACGGCCCGATGGTCCCGGTCCGGGACCATGCCACCGGCATCTACGGTTGGCCGCCCGCCGTTGGACGTATCCCCACCGGCTCGGGCGCCCATCAATCGAACCCGCACTGGTCGAGGAGATACGCATCGGGAGCTACCACAGTTGTTGGCTCCCGTGACCTCGCACGGATGCTGGCGTCCGATGGTCGACATGGGTCAATACCCCACGGGGATTGCGCCTTGTCGGAGCCATCCCGCTCGCCGACCGTGTCGGACTCGTTGGTTACGACAGCCTGACGACCGGCTTGTCAGCCATCGCCGCTTTCTCGCCGCCGGCGCACCCGGCCGTCCGCGGCCGGCCCGCAGGCGGCCGCCTGGATCAGGGTAACTCGATATCCGGGGCCGTGCGCGGTAAATTTACCAAGCGCTTGATTGGTTACGCTATCCTGGATCCTGGAATAGCACGACCTATCGATGCCGCCGGTACACTCCGGAGGCCGTCCGGCGGGAAGCCCCTTCGGACGGCCAACGACCAAGACCCTGTTCCGTCGAGTCTGTCTGCGAGAAAACATGGCGCGAGAGCCTGGAGTACGGCGCGAGGCGATCCTCGACAGCGCCGCCACCCTGTTCGCGAGCAAGGGGGTGGCCGCGACCACGGTCCGACAGATCGCCGACGACGTCGGCATCCTCTCCGGCAGCCTCTACCACCACTTTGACTCGAAGGAGTCGATGGTCGACGAGATCGTCTCCTCCTTCCTCAAGGATCTCCAGCACCGGTACGCGCAGGTCCTGGCACAGGAGACCGACGCCCGCCGACGCCTGCACGACCTGGTCGTGGCCTCCCTGAAGGTCGTCGAGGAACACCCACACGCCACGGAGATCTACCAGAACGACGTCAACTACCTGTTGCAGTTCGACCGGTTCGGCTACCTCCGCAACGCCGGCCGGCAGGTGCAGAATGCCTGGCTCACCGTCATCGAGGCTGGCATCGCCGAGGGCACCTTCCGTGCCGACGTCGACCCGAAGATCCTCTACCGGCTGATGCGGGATGCGGTGTGGCTGTCCGTACGGTGGTTCAAGCCCAGCGCCGACCACCCCATCTCCAGCCTCGCCGAGGACTGCACCTCGCTCTTCGTGGACGGCCTGACCAACCGGGCCAAGAACTGACCCACTCCGCCGGCCCCCGGGCACTACCTGGCCGGAGATGCCGGCCGCCGCGTCGGAGAACAGGTGGTCCGCCGCCCAGTAGCAGGTCAGGCCCAGCCGCGAGGTAGCGCCGCAAGGCCGGAGGCAACGTCCGCTCCTGCCGTCGCCAGATCCGGCGGCCGCTGTGTCGGGTGACTCGTAGCCAGCGCGTAACGCACCCCGGCCCTCCGCAAGGCCTCGCAGAAAGCGCGCGGGGTCAACGACCACGACTCCGGAAGGCTGCGGCACTCTGCCGGGCATGTCATTCGCTAGTGCCTCGATTTTGAATGTTTGACCGGGTAATCGACTGTTCTGGCGTAACCAGCATGCCCCGATCGGGATCCGGGAGTCGCGATGAGCGCCGAGATCCGCCACGGTGCCGGCCGGCGGAGGTTCTCCGCGCCGGGCCTGTCGAGCTGATGTCGCAGACGATTCAGGGCCGTCTGGTCCCACCCGGTGGCTCGGACACCGTCTGATGTCGCAAACGACTCAGCTCGACAGCGTCGTACGACCCTTCCACCCGCAGGCCGACTCGGACGTCCACCACCGCCGCACCGAACACCGATCACCCGTTCAAGGCTGCATGACGAGGCCCCGGGTGGTGAACTCGACGCCGGCGAGGGAACCAGCGCGGTACGCGGCAAGGCGTTCAGCTTGTTCGACGATTTCGTTACGCGTGGTCGCGGGCAGCTTCTGCCACGGATCAACAACGACTTTCAACGTCCTGCCGGACTTGGGGGGACGCCAGGTGTCGACCAGCCCACCGCCGGCCAGGACGGCGCCGGGGCGACCCAGCACTGGCCACAACTCCCTGGCCTGGACCGCGCCCGGCACCAGCATCGCTCGGTCCTTGGCTTGGAGGAAGGGGTCGAACGAGCCGAGCAGGCGGGTAGCCGTGGCGTCGACCGATCCCAGCGCCGGCTCGTCGACGGCCAGGAACGAGCGCGTCTCGCCGCCGCCCCGTATTGCCACTGCTCCTGCCATCCGTCGTTCTCCGCCACCCTCCGCCCGTATGCATGATCGACACTACCGTGTCACTTGCGCTTGCGGATCTCGTCTGCGGCCTGCGGGACGATCTTGAACAGGTCGCCCACCACACCGAAGTCGGCCAACTCGAAGATCGGCGCCTCACCGTCCTTGTTGACCGCCACGATGGTCTTCGAGGTCTGCATACCGGCCCGGTGCTGAATCGCACCCGAAATACCCAGCGCCACATAGAGCTGCGGAGACACCGTCTTACCGGTCTGACCCACCTGGAACTGGTGCGGGTAGTAACCCGAGTCCACCGCAGCACGCGACGCGCCCACCGCACCGCCCAGCAGGTCCGCCAACTCCTCGACCAGCTTGAAGTTGTCGGCGTTACCCACACCCCGACCACCCGAGACGACCACACCCGCCTCGGTCAACTCCGGACGGGAACCCTTCTGCTCGGCAACCCGCTCGACGACCCTGGCCAACTTGTCGGTGTCCGTGACCGCGACGGTCAACTGCTCAACAACCGGGCTGGCCGCCACCGGGATCGGGTTGACCGAGTTCGGCCGGACAGTCACCAACGGCAGACCACGGCTGACCTTGGACTTGACGATCGCAGAACCGGCAAACGCCACCTGGGTGGCGATGCCATCGGCACCCAGACCGACCACGTCAGTCAGGATGCCGTTGTCCAACTTGACGGCCAGCCGGGCGGCGATCTCCTTGCCCTCCTGCGACGACGCCAACAACACGGCGGCCGGCTGCACCCGCGAGACCAACCCGGCCAGCACAGTCGCCTTCGGGGCCACCAGATAGCCGTCAATCTCCTCACTCTCGGCCGCGTAGATCTTCTCCGCACCGTACTCACCCAGCCTGGCGCTCAACGCCTCGGCGGCGCCGGGACCACCGAGCACAACCGCACTCGGGGCGCCCAACTCACGGGCGAGGGTGAGCATCTCCAGGGTGACCTTCTTGACGCCGAACTCACGAGTAGCTTCGACGACGACGAGAACCTCAGACATGTCCAGACCCCTCACACAAACTTCTCGGTAGCGAGGAACTCGACCAGCTTCACGCCGCCATCGCCCTCATCGGTGACCTTCGCCCCACCGGAACGCGGCGGACGCCTGGTGTGCTCCAGCACGGTGCTGGTCGCGCCCTCGAAACCCACCTCGGCCGGAGCCACACCCAGGTCAGCCAGGGACAACGTCTGCACCGGCTTCTTCTTCGCCGCCATGATGCCCTTGAACGACGGGTAACGCGGCTCGTTGATGGTGTCCCACACGGAGACCACAGCAGGGGCGGTAGCGGTGACCACCTCGTAGCCCTCCTCCGTCTGCCGCTCGACGGTCAACGTCGAGCCGTCGACGGTGAGCTTGCGGGCACCGGTCAACGCCGCAACACCCAACCGCTCGGCGACCATGTGCGGAATGACCTGCACCCGACCGTCGGTCGACTCCGTGCCACACAACACCAGATCGGCGTTGAGCTGACCGAGCGCGGCAGCCAGCACCTTCGACGTCGCCACCGCACACGACCCGTGCAGGGCATCGTCCAACACGTGCACGGCCTTGTCCGGACCCATGGACAGCGCCTTACGGATCGACTCGGTCGCCCGCTCCGGACCCATCGTCAGAACGGTCACCTCACCCCCGTGCGCCTCCTTGATCTTCAACGCCTCCTCGATGGCGTACTCATCCATCTCGTTGATGACGTTGCTCGCCGAACCGCGGTCGACAGTGTTGTCGTCACTACGCAGGCTGCGGTCCGCGCCCGAATCAGGCACCTGCTTGACGAGTACGACGATGTTCATCGCGCTTCGACGACCCTTCTCCTAGTTAGAGATCGTTTCAAAGATGGCATGCATTTTGGCGGCCTGCCCGGGGCAGCGCTCCTAACCAGTCCTCACGGGAAAGGCCGCCGTCGCGGTGGCGTACGGCAGGATCACTCTCCCCTTCTCGCGGCGTCACGCATGCTCCGGGCGTCCTGGCCACCGAGGGGATCACTGCCCACCTCGGCGTTGTGCGCGTGGGCCGCGTGGTGCAGCCCGAACACCGAATCCATCCCATCCCGCAGGCCCATGAGGTCCTCGGCCTGGTTGACCGCCTTCTTGGTCAGCGCAAGACCCAGACGCGGCATCTGTGCGATCCGGGTGGCGAGCCCCATGACCTCCGCCTCGAGATCGTCCCTGGCGACGACCCGGTTGACCATGCCGAGCTCGGCCGCGCGCGCCGCCGGCATCCGGTCGCCGGTGAAGAGGAACTCCTTGGCGAACCGCGGGCCCAGCACCCACGGGTGGGCGAAGTACTCGACCCCGGGGATCCCCATGCGCACGACCGGGTCGGCGAAGAACGCGTCGTCCGAAGCAACGATCAGGTCGCATGACCAGGCGAGCATGAGGCCACCGGCGACACACGCTCCCTGCACCATGGCGATCATCGGCTTGGGCAGCTCGCGCCAGCGGCGGCACATCCCGAGGTAGACCTCGGACTCGCGGGCGAACCGGCTGTCCACCCCGGCCTTTCCGACATGGTCCCACCACAGGCCGGCACGCCGGTCGAACGACGAGTCGATGTCACGACCCGGCGTGCCGATGTCGTGGCCGGCCGAGAAGTGCTTCCCCGCACCTGCCAGGACGATGACCTTCACCTCGTCGTCGGCGGCTGCGCGGTAGAACGCGTCGTCGAGGGCATAGGTCATCGTGGAGTTCTGCGCGTTGCGGTACTCGGGCCGATTCATCGTCACGACGGCCACCGGCCCCCGCGTCTCGTACCGGACGACCTCCACCGCCGCGTCGTGCGGGGCCGCGCCGCTGGTCTCGCTCATCTGCATCTCCTTCTCGCCGGGGGTGTACGTCGTGAGGGTCATGGGCCGCCGGTGAGGCACCATCGAGTGCCTGCGGGCAAGCGGTCAGGACGCGGGACGCGCGCCGGTCAGGCCGACACCGAGGTCCGCCAGCAGAGCAGCCCGATGCCAGGCGGAGCTGCCCCACGACGATTCCAGAGCCCACGACCGCTTGAGGAACAGCTGCAGGTCGTACTCGGTCGTGTACCCGATCGCGCCGTGGCACTGCAGAGCGGCCCGGCCCACGACGTGCGCCGCCTCGGACGCCAACGCCTTGGCGGTCGCCAGTGAGCGCAGCCGGCCCGGGACGCCCGCGGCCAGCTCGAACCCGGCCGTCGCCACCACCGGGGCGGCGAACTCCAGTTGCAGCAGCGCCGTGGCGAGGTGATGCTTGACCGCTTGGAAGCTGCCGACCGGCACCCCGAACTGCTCTCTGGTGCGCACGTGCTCGACCGCGAGGTCGAGCATCCGTCGGGACAGCCCGATGAGCTCGGCCGAGGCCGCCAACACTCCCCGCTCCCATGCCAGCCTCACCACCTGCGGGTCGTCCACGGTCGCCACGAGCCGCGCGTCCGCGTACTCGGTCAGGTCCAGCGCGAAGTCCACCGACGGCGACGCCGAGGCCGTCGCCTCGGACACGTCGAGAACCTCGATGCGCCCGGTCCCGCCGAAGCCGCCGCTCAGCACCAGGTCGACACCGGAACCGAACGAGACCCGCCCGGTCACCGCAGGGTCGGCACCGACCGTGAGAGACCCCTCGACAAGGCTCGCCAGCAGGTCCGGGGCGCCCGAGGCAAGCACCGCCGGAGCAACCGCCAGGGTCGCCGTGAGCGGCAACGGGGCCGCGGCATATCCGATCTGCTCGAAGACCGACACGAGATGGTTCTCGTCCAGGCCCAGCCCTCCGTCGTCCTCGGCCACGAGCAGCCCCGCCACGCCGAGGCCGGCCAGGCTCTCGGCCAGCGAGGCCACCTGCGCCGACCCGGCTCCGGCGCGCACCGTCTCCGGCGGGCACCGGTCGGTGAGCACCTGACGGACGACCGCCTCGAGCTCACGCTGTTCGTCACTCGGAGCGAAACGCACGCCTGGTCACCTCCTCGGCAGACCGAGCACGCGCTCGGCGATGATGTTGCGCTGGATCTCGTTGGTGCCCGCATAGATCGGGCCCGACAGCGAAAACTGGTAGCCGCGGGTCCAGGGACCGTCGACAAGCGCGTCCGGACCGAGCAGTTCCAGCGCCGTCTCGTGCAACGCGATGTCCAACTCGGACCAGAAGACCTTGTTGAGGCTCGAACGCGCACCGACCGGGCGGCCCTCGACGAGGTTGGTGACCTGCGCGAGCGTGAACTGCTGGTAGGCGTGCGCCTGCATCCACGAGCGCGCCACACGGTCGCGGAGCAGATCGGTCGCCGCCCCGGCCCGCTCGCCCGCGAGCGCCACGAGCGCGTCGGCCGCCTTGAGGAAGCGCCCCGGTGAGCGCAGCGTCAGGCCCCGCTCCGACCCGGTCGTCGACATCGCGACCGACCAGCCCTGGTCGACGCCGCCAAGAAGCGCCGAGTCCGGTACGAACGCGTCCTCGAAGAACACGTCGGCAAAGCCCTCGTCACCGTCGAGCCGGTCGAACCCGCGCACCGTCACGCCCGGGGTATCCAGCGGCACAAGGAAGTACGTCAGTCCCCGATGCCGCTCGGCCTGCGGGTCGCTGCGGAACAACCCGAACAGGTGGGTGCAGAACGCGCCCCGCGTCGACCAGGTCTTCTGCCCGCTCAGGCGCCACCCGCCGGCCTGCTCGTCCCGCACCGCCTGGGATCGGATCCCCGCCAGGTCGCTGCCCGCGCCCGGCTCCGACCAGCCCTGGGCCCACAGGTCCTGCGCCGCCGCCATCCGCGGCAGCAGTACGTCCTGCTGCTCCTTCGTGCCGAACTCGAAGATTGTCGGGGCCAGCAGGAAGATGCCGTTCTGGGTCACCCGCTGCGGCGCACCGGCCCGGTAGTACTCCTCCTCGAAGATGAGCCACTGCCATATCGAAGCCTCGCGGCCGCCGTACTCCTTGGGCCACGACACGACCGACCACCGGTCCGCGTGCAACGCCCGCTCCCACTCCAGGTGTGCGGCGAAGCCCTCCGCGGTGTCCCCAGAGGGCAGCGGCTGCCGCGGCACGTTCACGGCGAGCCAGTCGCGGGCCTCCGCACGGAACTGCTCGTCCTGCGCCGACCAGGTCAGGTCCATCTCAGCCCCGCCCCGTCTCGGCGGCGTCCGTTGGCGCCGTGTCGCGGTAGCGGCGTAGTTGCGTGCGCGCCACCGTGCGCAGGTGCACCTCGTCCGGGCCGTCGGCGATGCCGAGGATCCGGGCGCTGGCCCACATCCGGGCGATCGGGAAGTCGTCGGTGACCCCACCGCCGCCGTGTGCCTGGATCGAACGGTCCAGCACGTTGCGGGCGACCCTCGGCGCGACGACCTTGATCGCGGCGATCTCGGTCGCGGCGCCCTGGGCCCCGACCCGATCGATGAGCCATGCCGCCTTGAGCACAAGCAGGCGGGCCTGCTCGATCTCCATGCGGGACTCGGCGATCCAGTTTCGCACCACGCCCTGCTCGGAGAGCGGGCCGCCGAACGCCTCGCGGGCCATCGTCCGGCGCACCATGAGCTCGAGGCCCCGCTCGGCCATGCCGAGGCAGCGCATCGCGTGGTGGATGCGTCCCGGGCCGAGGCGGGCCTGGGCGATCGCGAAGCCGTCACCCTCAGCGCCAAGCAGGTTCGTCACCGGCACCCGCACGTCGTCGAACCGGATCTCGCAATGGCCATGCTGGTCGTGGTAGCCGAAGATCGGCAGCGAGCGCACGATCGTCACCCCGGAGGTGTCGACCGGCACGAGAACCATGGACTGCTGCCGGTAGACGGCCGCCTCCGGGTCCGTCTTGCCCATCAGCACGAGGATGTCGCAGCGCGGGTCCGCCGCGCCGGTCGTCCACCACTTCCGTCCGTTGATGACGTACTCGTCGCCGTCGCGCACGATCGAGGTGGAGATGTTGCGTGCGTCGGAGGAGGCCACGTCCGGCTCGGTCATCGAGAAACCGGAGCGCATCGTGCCTTCGAGCAACGGTGTGAGCCACTGCCGCTTCTGCTCGGGCGTGCCGAACATGTGCAGCAGCTCCATGTTGCCCGTGTCCGGCGCGGCACAGTTGAGCGCCTCGGGGGCGAGGTAGGGCGAGCGTCCGGTCTCCTCGGCCAGGTAGGCGTACTCGAGATTGGTGAGGCCCGACAGGTCAGGCAGGAAGAGGTTCCACAGACCCAGCTTGCGCGCCGTGGCCTTCAGCTCTTCGACGACCGGCGGCAGGACGTGGGACACTCCCCCGTTCTCGCGGGCCGCAGCACCGAGCTCGGCGGCGTACACCTTCTCGGCGGGGTAGACGTGCTCGGCCATGAACGTGCGCAACGTCGCGAGCAGCTCGATCGAGCGCGGGCCGGGGCCGAGGTCCATCTGGGTCAGCTCGGTCGCGTCAGCCACCTTCACTTCTTGCCTGCTTTCATCCGGAGGGCGATCTTGCCGAGAGCGCCACGGTTCATCACCGTGCCGAGCGCGCGGGCGGCCTCCTCCAGCGGGAAGACCTCGCTGACGTGTGGCCTCAGCCGACCAGCGGCGATCCACTCGAGCAACGTCGTCATGTTCGCGGCGTTCGCCTCCGGGTTGCGCTTGGCCCAGGCGCCCCAGAGGACCCCCAGAACCGCGCCCTCGGTGAGCAGCAGCCGGTTGAGCTTGACCTGCGGGATCTCGCCCGCCGCGTAGCCGACGGTGAGGAACCTCCCGGCCCACGAAAGGGCACGCAGCGCCGCGGTGGCGGCGGCGCCGCCGACGGGGTCGTAGACGACGTCGGCACCGGCGCCACCGGTCAGCTCGCGCACCGTCGCCGTCATGTCGTCGTAGCCGATGGCGTGGTCGGCCCCGTGCGCCAGGCACAGCTCACGCTTGTCCTCGCTCGAGGCGGCCGCGATCACGGTCGCGCCGAGGGCCTTGCCGATCTGCACGGCGGTGAGGCCGACGCCGCCGGAGGCGCCGAGCACGAGCAGCGTCTCGCCGGCGGCGAGGCCGGCCCGGTCGACGAGCCCGTGGTAGGACGTGCCGTAGACGACGGGAATCGTGCTGGCCTCGACGAGGTCGACGCCCTCGGGCAACGGGTGGACCATGCGGGCGTCGACGAGCACCTGCGCGGCGTAGCCGCCGATGCCACAGAAGCCGATGACGCGGGTGCCGACAGGCGGGCTGGTCACCCCGTCGCCGAGCGCCGCGACCGTGCCGGCGACCTCGCAGCCGGGCACGAACGGCAGCTCCGGCTTGGTCTGGTAGGTGCCGGCGACGATGAGCCCGTCGGGAAAGTTCACCCCGGCGCCGACGACGTCGACGAGCACCTGCCCAGGGCCGGGCTGCGGCTGCGGCCGGTCCGTGAGCGTGAGCACCTCGGGCCCCCCGAGCTCACGGACCACCATCGAACGCACGGCTCAGCCCTCCCGGCCCGAGCGCGCCGCCTTGTCGGTGCCGGCGAACTCGTCGCGGACCCGGTCGGCGACCCCGGTGAGGTTGAGCTCGAAGGTGAAGCCCTGCTCGAAGCGGTAGCTGCGGTTGACGTCCCACAGGTCGATGCCGTTGAGCGAGGCCTTCGCGGCCCGGATGACGGTGGGGTCCTTCCCGGCGATCTGGGCCGCGACGGCGAACGCCGCCTCGCGCAGCTGCTCGCGAGGTACGACGCTGTGGACCGAGCCGTACGCGTGCAGCTCCTGGGCGGTGGCCGTGGCCGAGGTGTAGACCATGGCACGCATCCGGTGCTGGGGCACCATCCGGGACAGGTGGGTCGCGGCACCGAGCGCGCCGCGGTCGACCTCGGGCAGGCCGAAGGTGGCGTCGTCGGAGGCGACGATGACGTCGGAGTTGCCGACCAGGCCGATGCCGCCCCCGAGACAGAAGCCGTTGACGGCGGTGACGACCGGGACGGGGCACTCGTAGACGGCCTTGAACGCGGCGTAGCAGCCGCGGTTGGCGCCGAGCAGCGCGGTGAAGCCGTCGGTGTGCTGCATCTCCTTGATGTCGACGCCGGCGTTGAAGCCGCGGCCTTCGGCCCGCAGCACGACGACCCGCACCGATTCGTCGGCGCCGGCGGCGTCGAGGGCGGAGGCGAGTGCGAACCAGCCGGCCACGGGCAGCGCGTTGACCGGCGGGTTGTCCACGACGATCTCGGCGATCCCGTCGGGGTGCGTGGTCGTCGTCACGGACGCGTGGGTCGTGGGGGTCATCCCTGCTCCTCGGTGGTCTCGGGCTGCTCGCTGGTCCCGGGTGTCGCGCCCCCGACGGCGGCGTCGAGAGCGGCCCCGGGCAGCACGAATGTCGCCCACACCGTGACGGCCGTATCACCGGTCTGACGACGGCAGGTCAGCTCGACGTCGACGCGACCCTCACGACCGTCCTCACCCTCGAACACGTAGGTGCGCAGCGGAACAGCTTCGAGCGTGAGGGTGTCGCCAGGCCACACCTGGGCCAGGAACCGGATGCGGAAGTCACGCACGTTGGGGCCGCCGAGCCAGTCGGTGGCGTAGGTGCCGAGCAGGCTGGCCTGCCACATGCCCACCGAAAAGGGGCTCGGGAACCCGGCGGACCTGGCGAAGACCTCGTCGTGGTGGATCGGGTTCATGTCACCCGAAGCGCCCTGGTAGCGGACGAAGTCGGTGCGGGTCACCGGGCCGTGGGTGCGTGCCGGCGGGGTCGCCGGGACGGGCAGGCTGACCTCGGTCGTACCGGGCTGGGTGGTGGCGGTCGTGTCGCTCATGCGGGAGCTCCGTCCTGCGTCGCGGCCTCGGTGCCCGGCGGGCGGGCCGTCTCGACACCGGTGAGCTTGGCCTGGGCGACGAGACGCCCGGTCTCGTCGCGGAAGTCGGTGTACATCACGGCGAAGGTCATCTCACCGCCGCGGCGCCCCACCTTGGTGTAGATCTCGCCGATGCGCGACTGGCAGGTGAGCCTGGTCCCGGCGCGAGGCGGCTCACCGAAGAAGGTGTACTGCTGCTCGGCGTGCAGGCCGCGCTGCTGGTCGAGCTCGACCGCGGACCACGGGTTGGAGTCCTCGCCCTGCCAGAAGAAGGTCGTCGTGAGGAACGTCGGCTGTACGACCGGGTTCTCCTCCTGCAGGTAGGCAGCGTCGGCCGCTCCGGTGGCCAGCGCGAACTCGCGGATCTTGCCGCGCTCGACGTCGAGCCGGAAGGGGGCGCCGGTGACGCCCTGCGCGTCGGGGTTGGCCACGACGGGCTCCTTTCGTCGGTCCGCTGCGTGCCAGCGCGGGTCGCCGGCACGCAGCGGGTGGTCACGGGTGCTGGCTCGAGACGGACACAACCTCGCCGGTCATGTACGACGAGTAGTCACTGGCGAGAAAGACGATGACGTTGGCGATCTCCCACGGCGTCGCGGCCCGGCCGAAGGCCTCCTGGGCCGAGAGTTGGGCGAGCAGTTCGTCGCTGGTCACCTTGGCCAGGTGGGCGTGCAGGGCGATGCTCGGGGACACCGCGTTGACCCGGATGCCGTGCTCGGCGACGTCGAGGGCCGAGCACCGGGTCAGCGCCATGACGCCGGCCTTGGCCGCGGCGTAGTGTGCCTGTCCCTTCTGCGCGCGCCAGCCGATGACGGAGGCGTTGTTGACGATGACCCCCTTGCCGGCCGGGATCATGTGCCGCAGCACCGACCGGGTCGCCTTGAACGTCGAGGTCAGGGTCACCGACAGGACGGAGTCCCACTGGTCGTCGGTCATGTCCTGCACGGCCGCGGTGCCGCCGAGGCCGGCGTTGTTGACGAGCACGTCGATGCCGCCGAACTCGGCGGCGACGGTGTCCATGAGGTGGTCGAGCTGGACCTGGTCGGTGACGTCGCAGGGCACCCCGAGCGGCCGGGTCCCGGTGAGACGCTCAAGCTCGTCGACCGACTCGGCGAGGCGGCGCTCGTGACGGTCGCTGATGGCGACACGCGCGCCTTCCTCGGCGGCGCGGCGCGCCGTCGAGAAGCCGATGCCGGTGCCGGCCGCGGCGGTGACGAGCACCGAGCGCCCGGAGAGCAGCCCGTGGGCGGGGCCGGCCCAGTCGGTGGCGTTGGTGTGACCGGTGTCAGACACGGGTGGCCATCTCCTTCGCGATGTCCTCGACGCTCCAGCGGGCACCCTTGTCGACGGTCCAGTCGTAGCTCCACGGCGCGAAGCGACGGATCTCGCCGCCCTTGGCGTAGTACACCTCGCCGGTCACCGGCGCGTCGGCGGTGAGCAGCCAGGCGACGAGCGGGGAGACGTTGCCCGGGTGGTAGACGTCGAACGCGGCGGGGTCGGCCGGGGCAGCGACCATCTCGCCGATGCCGGGCAGGTCCTGGGTCATCCGGGTGCGCGCGACCGGGACGATCGCGTTGACGCGTACGCCGTAGCGGCCGATCTCCTCGGCGAGGATGACGGTGAGGGCGGCGATGCCGGCCTTGCCCGCGCCGTAGTTCGTCTGCCCGACGGCGCCGATAAGGCCTGAGGTCGAGGAGACGTTGACGATCGAGGCGACCGGCTGGTTGCCGGCCTTGGACTCGGTGCGCCAGTGGTCGGCGAACACCCGGCACGGCGCGAACGTCGAGCGCAGTTGGCCACGGATCACCGCGTCCCAGTCGTCTTCGCTCATGTTCACGAACATCCGGTCTCGCAGGATGCCGGCGTTGTTGACGAGGCCGTCGACGCGCCCATAGGTGTCGCGGGCGAGCGTGAGCAACTCGCGGGCACCCTCGGTGGTGGCGACGTCCGCGGTGCTGGCCACGGCCTGCCCGCCAGCGGTCGTGATCTCGGCGGCGACGGCCTCGATGACCGAGGGTTCGCTGCCGGTGCCGTCGGCGGCGGCGCCGGTGTCGGCGACGACGACCGAGGCACCTTCGGCGGCGGCGAGCAGCGCGTGCTCACGGCCGAGGCCGCGGCCGGCACCGGTGACGACGACGGCCCGTCCCTGCAGTGCTCCCATGACTAGTCCTCCTTGTGCACGGCCGGGGCCGACGCGACCGGCGCGGGCACGCCGAGTCGGTCGAGGGTCCGGGTGGCCTCGTCGATGATGCGGTCGATGAGCTCGGCGACGGTCGGGACGTCGTCGATGAGTCCGACGACCTGGCCGGTGGCCATGACGCCGACGTCGGTCCTGCCCTCGAGCAGGGCCGACCGGTAGAGCATCGGAGCGTTGGCCGCCATGACGACCTGACTCCACGTCAGGTCGTGAGCCTTGCGCATGGCCAGGCCCTCTCGGACCATGTCGCCCCACGGCGTGCTGGACAGCTTCTGGAAGGCGAAGGCGTTGCGCACGGCCCGCAGCAGTCTGCCGGCGGCGGAGGTGCGCTCCAGTTCCTCGATCGTGCCGGCGCGCAGCACGCGCTGCGGCACGCCATCGACCTGCAGGGTCAGGACGGTGTCGTTGACCGTCTTGGACAGGTAGACGTCCTTGACCGACGGCTGGACCGGCGAGTCGCTGGTGAGCAGGAAGCGGGTGCCCATGGCGATGCCCTCGGCGCCGTAGGCGAGCGCGGCGACGAGGCCGCGGCCGTCGAAGAAGCCACCGGCGCCGATGACCGGAATGTCGACGGCGTCAACGACCTGGGGCAGCAGCAGGCTGGTGGGCACCCCGCCGGTGTGGCCGCCACCCTCGCCGCCCTGCACGATGACGGCGTCGGCGCCCCACGCGGCGACCTTCTCGGCGTGGCGGCGCGCGCCGATCGACGGGACGACGACGAGGCCGGCGTCCTTGCACTTGGCGAGGAGCGCCTGCTTGGGGGCCAGCGCGAAGGAGGCGACCTTGACGCCGGCCGAGATGAGCAGGTCGATGCGCTTGACGACGTCGGGCTGGTCGGCGCGGATGTTGACGCCGAACGGCGCGTCCGTGCCAGCCTGGATCTGTTCGATGGCCACGACGAGCTCGTCGAAGGACAGCAGGCCGGCCGCGAGGATGCCCAGCCCGCCGGCGTTGGCCGTCGCGGTGGTCAAACGCACGTCGGAGACGTAGCCCATGCCGGTCTGGACGATCGGGTACCGCACCCCGAACAGGTCGGTCGCCCGGGTACGCAGCCTCGGGTGCGGCCCCTGGGCCTGGCTCATGCGGGGATCTCGCGGTCGCGCAGCGAGCGGGGGTCGATGACCTCGCGGATGAGGCGCAGCTCCTCGGCGCTCGGCGCGCGCGTGGCCGGGACCTCACCCTCGACGTGCACGTCACAGGCGGTGGCTGCACGGAACTCCTCGAGCGTGACGCCGGGGTGCAGGCTGAGCAGGCGCATCGCGCCGTCGGGGCCGCCGAAGTCGAGGACCGCGAGGTTGGTGACGACACGGCGCAGATCGTGGTACGCGCTCGCGGCCGGGCCGGCGGCGCGGGCGCTGTCGGTGCCGACGCCGGAGACCATGTCGACGGTCCGGACGAAGCTGCGCGTGGAGTGGTTGGGCACCCAGTAGCTGGTCGGGTGGTAGACGCTGTTGCCGGGGGCGCCGCGCACGCCGAGCAGCTGGACCTTGGGCTGGGCGTAGTCGCCGATGGCCGAGATGTTGGTGTTGCCGTGCCCGTCGATCTGGGCCGGGATCATCATGACGTGCCGCTTGCCGTGCCAGACGAGGTCGAAGATCGTGCGGAACGGGCTCCAGCCCTCGACGACGACGCCCTCGGTGGCGTGCGGGTCCGCGCCAATCTGCCAGGTGCCGGAGACGAAGTGGGCCTCACCGTCGGTGAGCAGCAGATCGGGGGCGACGGTGAGCCGGGCGAGGCGGACGCCGATGGCCGGGATCGTGCCGAAGGCGCTGGCGATGAACTCGCCGTCGCCGGCGAACGCGTCCGCCACGGCGACCGCGCAGTACTCGGCGCGGGTCACCGGCGCGTCGGCAGTGATGGCGCTGCCCGTGGGCTGGTCCGCAGACCCGGTGACGGTGCTGCTCATGCGACCTCCTCGGCTCGGGCGGCGACGGCCGCCTGGTAGTCATCTTCCGTACCGGACAGGTATCGCTTCTCGAACTTGGCCCAGGCCTGCGGGTCACCGGCGGCCTTGACGTACTCACGCTGGAAGGCCTCGTCGCGTTCGTAGTCGGGGGCGCAGGAGGTGAAGTGCGCGCCGTTCGGGGTCTCGACGACGCCGGTGACGAGCTGACGGTTGATCTTGATCGTCGCCGAGTGGCCGGCGGCGCTGAGCTCGGCCGTGGGCACGATCCGCTCGCAGGACATGAAGGCCTTGTCGGCGGCGAGGCAGTAGAGGTCGTCGAAGTACGGGTCGGGTCCGAGGAACTGGCCGTTGCCCTGGGCGTCGGCGCGGTTCATGTGCACGAGGGCCGCGTCGAGGCGCAGCGGCGGCATGGCCACGAGCTGCTCGGTGCCGTACGGGTCCTGGACGAGCTTGAGGTCGGGATTGTGCTTCAGGACGTCCGACCCGAGCCCGGCGCGGGTCGGCAGGAAGGGCAGGCGGATGCCGGCGGCGTACAGCCCCCACTGGAGCATGCCCTCGTCGACCTCGGCGACCTCGACGGCGCCTTTCTGCCGCGCGGCGCGGAAGTGCGGGTCAAGGGCGATGCTGTCGAGCGAGACGAAACCGAAGACGACCTTCTTGACCTTGCCCGCGGCGCAGAGCAGGCCGACGTCCGGCCCGCCGTAGCTGACGATGGTCAGGTCCTTGAGGTCGGAGCGCAGGATCTCGCGCACGAGGGCCATGGGCTTGCGCCGTGAGCCCCATCCCCCGATGCCGATGATCATCCCGGATTCGAGCCGCGACACGACGTCGCGGGTTGTCAGAGTCTTGTCGGCCATGTGTCCCTCATCGTTCCGTCTCGGGGCACTACTCGAGCGCGGTGGCGAGCGGTGCGAAAGCGAGTCGCGTGCCGGGCATCCGTGGCCGGGCCACCGTGTAGCAAGCGCTTGGTTGGTAGACTAACAGCCATCGGGAAAGGGTCAAGACCCTAATGCGCAGGAGGGTGGGACGATGGGCACAGTGGTGTGCGAACGCGTTGACGCGGTGGGTGTCATCAGGATCAACAGGCCGCGGGTGCGTAACGCCCTCGACCCCGACACCCTCCTGGCGATGACCGACGCCCTGCTCGGGTACGACGCGGACCCGGGCGTGCGCGCGGTCGTGCTGACCGGCACCGGAGAGCTGTCCTTCAGCGCCGGGATGGACCTGCGTGCCGCAGCCGAGGGGCGCCTGGTCGACGTGGCACGCAGTCCGCTGACGCTGCTGCGCGGCGGTTACCGCAAGCCGGTCATCGCCGCGGTCAACGGGCCCGCCGTCGGCGGCGGCTTCGAGCTCGCCCTCGCCTGCGACCTCGTCGTCGCGGCCGAGCACGCCTACTTCGCACTGCCCGAGGTGGGGCGCGGCATCGCCGCCTCCGAGGGCGGCACCGACCTGCCCCGTCGCCTGCCGGTCGCCGTCGCCCTCGAGCTCGGACTGACGACCGAGCCGCTTCCGGCGGCCCGGGCCCACGAGCTGGGCCTGGTCAACGCCGTGGTCCCCGCCGACGAGGTCCTCCCGCGCGCGCTCGCGCTCGGCGCCCGGATCGCGACCCACTCTCCGGCGGCGGTGCTGGCGACCAAGCGGCTCATGCACCTGAGCCTGGACACCCGCGAACGTGATTTCGCCGCGGTCAACCGACTCGCGACCCTCGAGCTGCTCGCCGGGCCGGATGCCGCCGAGGGCGCGGCCGCGTTCGTCGCCAAGCGCGCGCCGCGGTGGGCGGACGTGCCCTGAGCGCTCAGGGGCACGCCGCCGCGACCTGCTCGCGCATCCACGTGATCGAGCGGGTCACCGCCGACTCGGCGCCCTCGGCCTCGATGGCCGGGCCGAGCAACTCGACGTCGACGATGCCGGTGTAACCAGCCCGCAGCACGCTCCCCAGCAGGCCGGCCATCGGCAGGTCGGCGTCCCCGGGCACCCACCGGTTCGGGAAGGTCGAGGTGCCGACCCGGAAGTCGGACACCTGCAGGATCTCGATCTGCGCGACCCGCTCGCGGACCAGGTCGGTCAGGCCGCGCTCCTGCCAGCAGCAGTAGAGGTCGAGGCAGATGCCGATGCCGCAGAGGTCGGCCAGGGCGAGGGCGTCCCGCGCGGTGTGCGTGAAGCTGAGGTCGCACCTGACCGGCAGGGTGTTCTCCACGCCGAGGCGCACCCCGTGCTCACGGGCGGTGGCCACGACCGGCATGATCCGCTCGGCGAACCGGTCGGCCGCCTCCTCCCACGTCAGGTGTGCCGAGGGGCCCGACGTGAGGTAGACGAGGTCGGCCCCGAGCGTACGGGCGTTGACGACGCCGGTCTGCAGCGCCGCGACCTGCTGTGCCCAGCCCGACTCGTCGTCCGGATGGGCGGTGAAGCTGTGCACGAGGTAGCCGAGCCGTACGTCGTGCTCGGCGAGCAGGTCGCCGAGGGCCGGCACGCCGAAGGGGGCGACCTTGCCGCCTTGCAGGCCGACGAGGTCGGTGCCGGTACGCCGGTACATCGCGACCTCCTCGGGCAGGGCCCAGGACATCGCGGCCATGCCACTGACGCAGAGCGGGTTGATCGTGGCGGACATCGGGCTCCTGTCGGTTCGGAGGTCGTTCGGGTGTCGGACGTCGGGTCAGTCGAGGTATTCGATGCGCACCCGGCGCACCCCGAGGGGCGCCAGGTACGGCCGCAGCCGCGCCGTGACGGCCTCGGCGATCCGCTCCGGGGTCCACGCCGCGTGCCGCAGCACGGGGTCGACGAGCGCCGGGTGGGTCGTCAGCATGAGCTCGGGACCGTTGGAGCGCAGCACCTGACCGGTGAGCTCGACGCTGAGGTCTGAGAGCAGGTAGAGCAGCAGCGGCACGTTGGCCTCGGGCGCGATCCCCGCGTTCTGCCCGCTCGGGGCACCGCGGAACTGCTCGAGCACCTCGGCCATCTGGGTCTGCGCGTTCGGGGAGATCGCGTTGACGCGGATCCCGGCCTCGGCGAGCTCGGCTGCCCACGCGTAGGTGAGCGTGGCGATCGCGGCCTTCGTCGCCCCGTACACGGCCGTCTCGGCACGGCCCATCTGCTCGCCTGAGGTGACGTTGACCAGAACCCCGTGGCCCTGGGTGCGCATCGCCGCGATCGCGGCGTTGCCCCAGGCGATGGTGCCGAGCACGTTGACCTCGAGCATCCGGCGCGCCATGGCCTCGGACTCGGTGCCGGCGTGAGCCATGGCGAAGACGCCAGCGTTGTTGACGAGGCCGTCGAGCTGGCCGTGCTCTGCGAGACAGTCACGCACGAGGTCGTGCGCGGTCGCCCAGTCCGCGACGTCGGCGACCCTGCTCGAGCCGCGCCCACCAACTGCGGCGAGCTGCCCGCTGAGCCGCTCGAGTCCCTTCTCGTCGACGTCGACGGCGACCACGTGTGCCCCGGCCGCGGCGATGCCGCGCGCGTATGCCGCCCCCAACCCGTTGGCGGCGCCGGTGACGAGGACGACGCGGCCGGCAAGCAGGCCGGCCCCCTCGTCAGGCCTGGAGACGGGTGGACGACCGCCGCTGCCGGGCAGGACGGTGGGGATCGGACCGGTCCTCGGGTCGGACATACGGGCAGCCCCTTTCGGCTGATCGGGGTCCGGAGCGCAGCCCCTCTCGCAACCGAACGAGCGCTTGGTTGGCCGTATAATAGGCGGCGCAGCCTCACCGGTCAAGGGAGGTCTCCACCTCCACCAAGCACGGGAGGTGCCGAAGTGATATAAACAAGCGCTTGACCAAACATGCTCGAGGAACCGGGAGCACCCCAGATGTCGACAACCCAGGACCGCCGCTCGGTCATCCTCGACAACGCTGCGCACCTGTTCGCGACCAAGGGGATCGGCGCCACGACCGTCCGCGAGATCGCCGACTCGGTCGGCATCCTCTCGGGCAGCCTCTACCACCACTTCAAGTCCAAGGACGAGATGGTCAACGCGATCATTTCGGACTACCTGACCGACCTGACCTACCGCTACACCAAGGTGCTGGCGTCCGAGGAGAGCCCGGCGGCCCAGCTACGCGAGCTCGTGACGAGCTCGCTGGCCAACATCGAGGCCCACCCGCATGCGACCGAGATCTACCAGAACTCGAGCACCTACCTGCCCACGATCAACGGCTACGAGCACATCCGCGAGTCGGCCGCCGTGATCCAGCGGGCCTGGATCCAGGTACTCGAGGCCGGCATTGCCAGGGGCGACTTCCGCAACGACATCCCGGTGCGCGTGCTGCACGGCATGCTGCGTGACTCGCTGTGGCTCTCGGTCCGTTGGTTCAAACCGACCCCGTCGTACTCCAGGGCAGCCTTCGCCGCCGACTTCGTCTCGGTCTACCTCGACGGATTCTCGCCCGCGACTGAGCGCGGCCGGTCCGCGCCAGGGGCGTCCACGTCCGGCGTACGACACGACACGCCGAATTAACCAAGCGCTTGCTACGGTCGTCCCGACGACGAGGAGGCGCTCCCATGACGGCAGCAGGTCATGCCAGGACCGGTCCGGCCCCGATCGGCACCACCCGACACGCCGGGCTCCCGGCGGGGGTCGACGCCTGGCTCGGCCGCGCCGTGCCCGAGCTGCAGGGGAACCTGCGACACGAGCTCATCGCCGGGGGACGCTCTAACCTCACCTACCGGACCACCGACGCGGCCGGACACGTCGTCGTGCTGCGACGTCCACCGCTCGGGGACCACCCGGCCACCGCGCACGACGTGCTACGCGAGGCGCGGATCCTGCGCGGGCTGCATGGCCACCTCCCGGTGCCGCGAGTGCTCGCCGTCGAGGAGACGGGTGAGGTGGCCGGCGCCCCTCTCGTCGTGCTCGAGCACCTCGACGGCACGATCCTGCGCAGCCCCGCCGACGTCGAGCGGCTCACCACCGAGGCCGATCGCGCGCTCATCGGCCCCACGATCGTTGACGCCCTCGTGGCCCTGCACGGGCTCGAGCCGGAGGTCATCGGGCTCGGCGGTCTGGCCCATCGCCGTGACTACATCGCCCGCCAGCTCGGGCGCTGGAACGAGAACTGGCACCGGACCAGGATCCGCGACCTGCCCGATCTGCAGACCGCGCACGAGCATCTCGTGGCCGCGGCTCCCGAGCAGTCCCGCTCGGGGATCGTGCACGGGGACTTCCGCCTCGACAACTGCATGCTCGACTCGCGCTGGCGGGTGCAGGGCGTGCTCGACTGGGAGCTGACCACGGTCGGAGACCCCTTGGCCGACGTCGGCCAACTGCTCGTCTACTGGGCGCAGGCCGACGACGAGGCCCGCGCGCTGCACGACCCGGCCACGGTCCTGCCCGGATTCTCGACCCGGGAGGAGCTGCTCTCCCGGTACTGCCTCGCCACCGGCACCGATCTGGCCCGGATCGACTACTTCGTCGCCTACAACTGGTGGAAGACCGCGTGCATCGTCGAGGGCGTGCACACCAGGGTCGCGCAGGGTGCGATGAGCGGTGGCGACCGCACCGCGGCCTCGTTCGCCGAGCAGTCGGCCGCCGTCGCCGGCCGGGCTGCGACGCTCGCGGCAGCGCTGCGCCGGCACTGACCCTCGCCCGGCCGCGGACCCGCGCACCTTGGCACCTCCGCACAGGGCCCGGTCGCGTTCGCGACCGGGCCCTGTGCGGGGTGGGCGCGGGGCCCTAGGAGAGCCGTTCGATGACCATCGCCATGCCCTGGCCGCCGGCCGTGCACATCGTCTCGAGACCGAGCTGGCCGTCCCGGGCCCGCAGCCCGTTGATGAGCGTCGTCGTCATCCGCGCTCCGGTCTGGCCGAACGGGTGGCCCAGGGCGATCGCGCCGCCGTGGACGTTGACCCGCTCGGGACCGACCTTGAGGTCCCAGATCGAGGGGATGACCTGCGCGGCGAACGCCTCGTTGAGCTCGACGAGATCAATGTCGGCCATCGAGAGCCCGGCCAGCGCGAGGGCCTGCCTCGAGGCCTCGACCGGGCCGAGACCCATGATCTCCGGCGAGATCGCCGAGACCCCCGTGGACAGGATCCGGGCCAGCGGCGTGATGCCGAGCTCGGCGGCCTTGCGGCCGGACATGACGACGAGGGCGGCCGCGCCGTCGTTGAGCGGGCAGCAGTTGCCCGCGGTCACCGTGCCGTCGGGCCGGAAGACCGGGTTGAGGCCGGAAAGCGACTCGACGGTCACCCCGGCGCGGGGGCCGTCGTCGGTGGCTACGACGGTGCCGTCGGCGAGGGTCACCGGCGTGATGTCGGTGGCGAAGAAGCCCGACTCGATCGCGGCCTGGGCCCGCTGCTGGCTCGTGGCGGCCCACTCGTCCTGCGCGGCGCGGCTCACACCGCGGTGGCTCGCGACGTTCTCGGCGGTCTCGCCCATCGCGATGTAGACGTCGGGCAGCTCACCCGCGTCGCGCGGGTCGGTCCACGGGCCGGCTCCACCCTGGGCGCGGGCGGCGGTGCGCTCCCCCGCCGCCGCGAAGATCGGGTTCTTCGTGTCCGGCATGCCGTCGGACTTGCCTGCGGCGAAGTGCGAGACGACCTCGACCCCGGCGGAGACGAGCACGTCCGCCTCACCGGCGCGGATGGCGTGCAGCGCCATCCGGGTCGTCTGCAGGCTCGAGGCGCAGTACCGCTGCACCGTCGTCCCGGGGACCCGGTCGAGCCCGAGCTCGACGGCGACGACGCGCCCGAGGCCCCAGCCCTGCTCGCCGGCCGGCTGCGCGCAGCCGAGCATGAGGTCGTCGATCTGGGTCGGGTCGAGCGACGGCACCTGGGCCAGGGCCGCCTGGACCATCTGGGTGGCCAGGTCGTCGGCCCGCATCGAGGCCAACGACCCCTTGAAGGCCCGGCCGATCGGCGAGCGCGCCGCGGCGACGATGACTACGTCCTGCATGGTGTCCTCCGATTTTGGGCTGGTGCCCGTGACGGCGGTGCCGTCGGTGTCAGGTCTGGTCGGGGGTGTCGGGTCTGCGGGCCGCGGGAGACCGGTCCGGTGCGCCCGCACAAGCGCCTCGGGGGGCAGCGCCCCCGGGCGGGACCCGCGAACGCCGGGCTCACTCGGTGAGCTTGAACTTCTGGATCTTTCCGCTCGGGGTTCGTGGCAGGGCCGGAACGATGCTGAAGCTGCGGGGGCGCTTGAAGTTGGCCAGCCGGTCCCGGCACCACGCCTCGAGTTCGTTGACGAGCACCGACTCGTCCCCACTCCAGTCGGGAACGATCTGCACGAAGGCGCTGCCGACCTCGCCCATCCGCGCGTCGGGCACCCCGACGACGGCGACGTCGGAGACTGCGGGGTGCTCGCACAGCACGCGCTCGACCTCGGCGGGGTAGACGTTGAAGCCCCCGACCATGTAGACGTCCTTGATCCGGTCGGTGATGCGCAGGTAGCCGTCCTCGTCGACCCAGCCGACGTCACCAGTGTGCAGCCAGCCGTCCTCGTCGATGGCCTGTGCGGTGGCGACCGGGTCCTCGAAGTAGCCCAGCATCACGTTGTAACCACGCACGAGGACCTCGCCGGACTCACCGGCCGGCAGCGCCTGTCCGTCGAGACCGGCGATCCGCAGCTCGGTGCCCGGGATCGCCTTTCCGCAGCTGGTCGAAATCCGCTCGAGGTCGGCATCGGGCGGACACACGGTCGCGGTGCCGCACGTCTCGGTCAGGCCGTAGGCGGTGATGACGTCGCGGAAGCCGAGTTCCTCGCGCATCCGGTGCAGCAGCGGCACCGGCACGACCGTGGCCCCGGTGACGGCCAGGCGTACCGAGCTGACGTCGTAGGCGCCGAAGGCGGGGTGCTCGAGCAGGGAGGTGTAGACGGTGGGCGCGCCGGGGAAGACGGTGACGCGTTCCCGCTCGACGAGACGCAGCACGGTCTCGACGTCGAACACGGCGACCGGGATGATCGTGGCGCGCATGAGTAGGCAGGCCAGGATGCCGGCCCGGTAGCCGAAGCTGTGGAAGAACGGGTTGACCATGAGGTAGCGGTCGCCGCGCTGCAGCCCGACGAGCCGGGCCCACTCCAGGTCGACGCGCAGGTTCGAGGCGTGCGAGACCATCGCACCCTTGGGGTAGCCAGTGGTGCCTGAGGTGAACAGGATGTCGGCCATGCCCTCGGAGTCGAGGGCTGCGATCCGTCCGTCGATGATGGCGGGGTCGACCTGGTCGGCCAGCGCGGTGAAGCCGGCCAGGGACCACACGCCGTCACCGGCCTGCTCGCGGCCGGCGGCGGCGGACAGGTCGACGACGGTGTGCACCGAGGGCAGCAGCGGCACGGGGTGCCCGATGGTCGGTGGTGGCCCGTCGCCGCGCAGCGCGGCCAGGTAGTCGGCGCTCAGGAAGGTGTCGTCGAGGATGACCATCGTGGCCCGGACCTTGGCGATGGCGTACCGCGCCTCCCCTCCACGGAAGCGGGTGTTGACGGGGCAGAGCACGCCCCCGGCGGCCAGCAAGCCGAGGGCGCTGATGACCCAGTCGGCGCTGTTCGGGGCCCAGACGACGACACGGTCCCCCGGCTCGAGACCGTGCGCGACTGCGGCCCGGGCGAACCGGGTGACGGCCGCGTCGAGCTCGGCGAAGGTCATCCGTACGTCACCGTCGACGAGGGCCTCAAGCTCGGCAGCGTCCTGCGCGGCCTGCCGCAGCAGGGCGGGGATCGTGGTCAACACGTCACTCACGCACATCTCCTCACGCGGAGCCCGTCACTTGTCTGGAACGGATCACAGACTACCAACCAAGCGCTTGCTAGACTAGCCATGGCGACGCCGGCTACACCGTCAGCGAGCCACGCAGACTCAACCGATCCGACGTCCGGCACCGACCGGCGAGGCATCCGCAGGAAGGGAACCCGGTGGCAGAGGCATACATCGTGGACGCCGTCCGCACCCCCGTCACGCGACGCGGTGGCGCGCTCGCGGGCATCCACTCCGCTGACCTGGGCGCCGCCGCGCTCACCAGCCTCATGAGCTCCTCGGGGGTCGACCCCAACGCCGTCGAGGACGTCGTGTTCGGCTGCGTCGACACCATCGGCCCACAGGCCGGCGACATCGCCCGCACCGCCTGGCTCGCCGGCGGCCTCCCGCAGCACGTGCCCGGGGTCACCGTGGACCGGCAGTGCGGCTCGAGCCAGCAGGCGGTGCACTTCGCAGCCCAGGCCGTCATGGCCGGAGTCAACGACGTCGTCGTCGCCGGGGGCGTGCAGAACATGAGCGCCATCCCCATCTCGGCCGCGATGCTCACCGGTCAGCAGTACGGCTTCAACGACCCCTTCTCCGGATCCACCGGCTGGCGCGAGCGCTACGGCGACGAGGAGATTTCGCAGTTCCGCTCGGCCGAGATGATCGCCGAGAAGTGGGACATCAGCCGGGAGGACATGGAGCGCTTCGCCCTACGCAGCCACGAGCGGGCCCTGCGGGCCATCGCCGAGGGCCGCTTCACCCGCGAGATCCGCGCCGTCGGCGACGTCGACACCGACACCTGTCCGCGCGCCGACACGAGCCTGGAGAAGATGGCCGGTCTCAACCCGCTCACCCCGGGCAGCCGGGTCACTGCCGCCGCGGCGAGCCAGCTCTGCGACGGCGCGGCCGCCCTGCTCGTCATGAGCGAGCGGGCCGTGGCCGAGCACGGGGTGACCCCGCGCGCCCGGATCCACCACCTGTCGGTGCGCGCCGACGACCCGGTGTGGATGCTCACCGCCCCGATCCCGGCCACCGCCCACGCGCTCAAGCGCACCGGGCTGTCGATCGAGGACATCGACCTGTTCGAGGTCAACGAGGCGTTCGCCTCGGTCGTGCTCGCCTGGATCAAGGAGACCGGGGCCGACCCGGAGCGGGTCAACGTCAACGGCGGCGCGATCGCCCTGGGCCACCCACTCGGCGCCACCGGCGCCCGGCTCATGACCACCCTGCTGCACGAGCTCGAGCGCGCCGGCGGCCGCTACGGCCTGCAGACAATGTGTGAGGGCGGCGGCCAGGCCAACGTGACGATCATCGAGAGGCTCTGATGACCCAGTCCCCCACCACGTCCACGACGCCCGAGGGTGTCGACCTGACCGGCCAGGTCGCCATCGTCACCGGAGGCACCCGTGGCATCGGCGCCGAGATCACCCGCACCTTCCTCAAGGCCGGGGCGCGGGTGCTCGTGTGTGGCCGCAACGAGCCCGAGCGGCTGCCCGAGGTCGACGGACGCACGCCCGTCTTCGTCCAGTCGGACGTACGCGACCCGGAGCAGGCCAAGGCCCTCGTCGCCGCGGCGGTGGACCGGTTCGGCCGGCTCGACATCCTGGTCAACAACGCCGGTGGCGCGCCGAGCGCCGACACCGCGACGGTCTCCCCCCGCTTCGTCTCGGCGATCGTCACGCTCAACCTGCTCGCTCCGTTCTACGTCGCCCAGCCGGCCAACGAGGTCATGCAGCGTCAGGGCAGCGGGACGATCATCAACATCGGCTCGGTCGCCGGGGCCAACCCGGCCCCGGACACCGCCGCGTACGCCGCTGCCAAGGCGGGCCTGACGATGCTGACCCGGTGCCTCGGGCTCGACTTCGCGCCAGCCGTGCGGGTCAACCAGGTGACGGTGGGTCTCGTGCAGACCGAGCTGTCGCACCTCTACTACGGCGACGAGGCGGGACAGGACCGCGTGGCCCGGACGATCCCCATGCGGCGGATGGCCACCCCGGCCGACATCGCCGCAGCCTGCCTGTTGCTCGCCTCGCCGCTGTCCAGCTACGTCACCGGCACGGAGATCGTCGTCGCCGGTGGCGGTGAGATCCCGTCGCGGCACCTCGCCGCCCAGCCGCCCGGCACCGCTCCGCTCGGCTGAGCCCCGCGGAGCACGTACGACATAGGGGTCCACACCGACCGGTGCGGACCCCTATGTAGTGCGCGGTTGCCTGCCGTTGATGTCGGCAGCCGGCTCAGAGACCGGCGAGCGCTGCCACCTCGGCGCGAACCGTCGCCGGGGAACCGGCCAGCAGCTGGGCCGACTTGGCGCGCTTGAAGAACAGGTGTGCGTCGTGCTCGAAGGTGAACCCGATGCCGCCGTGCAGCTGGATCGCCTCGGCGGCGACGGTCATCAGCGTGTCGGTGCACACGAGCTTGGCCAGTGCCGCATCGTGCGAGCGGGTGGCGGCCCCGGTGTGCAGCGTCGTGACGAGGTGGTCGACCGTGGCCCGCGCTCCGGCGACCGCGACGGCGAGGTCGGCGCAGCGGTGCTTGAGAGCCTGGAACGACCCGATCGGGCGGCCGAACTGCTCGCGGATCTTGAGGTACTCGACGGTGAGGTCGAGGCAGGCGCGGGCGGCGGCAGCCGACTCCAGCGCGAGCATGGCGCGCACGTGGTCGAGCAGCACCCGGGCCCCCTCGCCGCCGGGGGCGTCGACCCGGGTGGCGGCGGCCTCGCGGAGGTGCACCGTGCTCAGCCGCCGGGTCTGGTCGAGCGTCATGTGCGTCTGCACGTCCACCCCGTCGGCGGCCAGGTCCACGGCGTAGACGCCGAGCTCACCGCCCCCGTCCCGGCCGGTGACGAGGACGACCCGGGCGGCTTCGGCTCCGGCGACGAGGGTCTTGGTCCCGGTCAGCGCCCACACGTCCCCGGTGCCGGTGGCCCGGGTGGCGGTCTGCTCGAGGTCCCAGCCCGCGCCGTCCTCGGCGAGGGCACTGGCCAGGGTCAACTGCTCGGCAACGACGCGCGCCAACAGGGGCTCGGCGCTCGGGCCGAGGGCGCGGGCGGCGAGGATCGCGGCGAGGCTCGTCGCGAGCGCGCCGGGCACGAGCCGGGCCCCGAGCTCCTCGATGACGGCGGTCGCGGCGGGCACGTCGAGGCCGAGCCCGCCGAGGTGCTCCGGCACGACGAGGCCGAGCAGGCCCAGCTCGGCCGTGAGCAGCTCGTGCAGCTGCGGGTCGTGGCCCGGCGCCCCGACCATGAGCTCGTGGGTACGGCGCAGGTCGGCCCGCTCGTCGAGCACCTCGACGACGGAGGCGCGGATCTGGGCCAGCTCCTCGGCCGCCTCGGGACGCGACGTCTCGGCCACAGGCTGGGGGCCGGCGCTCGCTTCGGTCATCGTCCTCACCTCATCGGGGCAGGCCGAGCAGGCGCTCGGCGATGATGTTGCGCTGGATCTCGTTGGAGCCGCCGTAGATCGTGTTGGCGCGGCTGAAGAGAAAGTGGGTCTGGGCATCGTCCAGCTCGTACTCGGGCCCGGTGAGCAGCGCCCCGGCCCCCTCGACGTCGACCGCGAGCTCGCCGAGCGAGCGGTTCCACGTGGCCCACTGCAGCTTGGAGATCGACGCCTCCAGGCCGGACAGACCCCCACCGGCGGACGCGAGCAGCCGCACCGCTGAGTGCCGCATCACCTCGAGGCCGATGTAGGCCTCGACGAGGCGGTCACGCAGCGCCGGCTCCTGCCAGGCGCCGTTCCCGTGAGCCCGGGCGATGACGGCGTCGAGGCGCCGACGGAAGCCGATCTGCTGGCCGAGGGTGGACACGCCGCGCTCGAAGCCCAGGGTGCCCATGGCGACCTTCCAGCCCTCGCCCTCGGCGCCGACGCGGTGCTCGACGGCGGCGACGGCCCCGTCGAAGAAGACCTCGTTGAACTCGCTCGTGCCGGTCAGCTGGGTGATCGGGCGCACCGTGATGCCGGGCTGGTCCATCGGCACGAGCAGGTAGGACAGGCCCGCATGACGAGTCGAGTCAGGGTCGGTGCGGCACAGCACGAAGCACCAGTCGGCCAGGTGCGCGAGCGAGGTCCACACCTTCTGCCCGGTGATGACGTAGCTGTCGCCCCGGCGCTCGGCGCGGGTGCGCACCCCGGCGAGGTCCGAGCCGGCACCGGGCTCGGAGTAGCCCTGGCACCAGATGTCCTCGCCGCTGGTGATGCCGGGCAGGAACCGCGCCTTCTGCTCCGGCGTGCCGAATGCGAGCAGCGTCGGGCCGAGTAGTTGCTCGGACATGTGCCCGAGCCGGCCGGGGGCGCCGGCGCGGGCGTACTCCTCGTGGTAGATGACCTGCTGGGCCAGGGTCGCGGGACGACCGCCGTACTCGCTGGGCCAGCTGAGGCCGATCCAACCGGCCCGGCCCAGGTGGCGCTCCCACTCGCGGCGCAGCTCGTGCGCCTCGTGCTCGCGCCCCTCGCCGCCGGTGCCGACGGCCTCGGCGAACGGCCCGGTGAGGGCCTCGTGGAGCCAGCCGCGGATCTCGGCCCGGAACTGCTCGTCGCTCACCGGTGCACCGGTGGCCTGCGCCGCGTCCGCACCCATGTCAGGCACCGTAGACAGGGGTTGGCGGCTCGGAGCGGGCGATGAGGTCGGCGATCGCCTCGGTGAGTTCTTCCAGCTCCCACCGCTCGCCCTTGGTGGCGGCCAGCCCGTGGCGCCAGCCGTCGGCGAGCGAGACCTCACCGCCAGCGACCTCGAAGACAGCTCCGGTGACGGCCTGCGCGGCGTCGGATCCGAGCCAGACCACGAGGGGGGAGACGTTGGCCGGGTCCATCGCGTCGAAGCCCGCCTCGGGGGCGGCCATCGCCTCGGCGAAGACGGCCTCGGTCATCGGGGTACGGGCCGAGGGGGCGATCGCGTTGACGACGATGCCGTAGCGGGCCCACTCGACGGCCGCGATCTGGGTCAGGGCGGCGATCCCGGCCTTGGCGGCGCCGTAGTTGCCCTGCCCGACGCTGCCCATGAGCCCGGCGCCGGAGGACGTGTTGACGACGCGCGCGGCGACCTGGCGGCCGGCCTTGGCCTCGTCCCGCCAGTAGGCGGCGGCGTGGCGCATCGGGACGAAGTGGCCCTTGAGGTCGACCCGCAGGACGAGGTCCCACTCCTGCTCGCTCATGTTGACCAGCATCCGGTCACGGTTGACGCCGGCGTTGTTGACGAGGGTGTGCAGCCCGCCGAAGGTCTCGACGGTCTCGCGCACGAGGCGCTCACCGTATGCCCAGTCGCTGACGTCGCCGGTGCTGACGACCGCGCGACCACCCGCAGCGCGGATCTCGTCGACGACGGCCTGTGCCGCCTCCCGGCTGCTCTCGATGTCGTTGACGACGACGTCGGCGCCCTGCCGGGCGTACTCGAGGGCGTGCACCCGGCCCAGCCCCTGTCCAGCACCGGTCACGATCACCGTTCGTCCTACGCAGAAGCTCACGACACGCCCTTTCACTCGTGGTACGGCCAGAAAACCACATCCGACGCTGGCGATGCAAGCAAGCGCTTGGTAGGGTGCCGAAAACGATAGAAGGACGGCGAACTACGTGACAATGTTCTCGTCCCTGCGATTTCGAGACTTCCGCTTCGTGCTCCTGACCCTGGTGCTGTCCCAGGCCGGCTACTGGGGCTGCAACATCGCCTTCCAGTCGGTGCTCACCGAGGTCGACGGCACCCCGGCGACGATGGGCCTACTCTTCTTCTTCCTGCTCGTGCCGTTCACGCTCTTCTCGATCCCTGCCGGGGTGCTGGCCGACGCCTTCGACCGGCGGCGGCTGCAGATCGGCGTGCTCCTGGCGACCAGCGCCCTGGCCGGGGTCTGCGCGGCGACGGTCGCGGCCAGAGTCGTCAACCTGCCCGTGCTGCTCGCGCTCGCCTTCCTCGCCGGCACCGGGATCAGCTTCCTGTCCCCGGTGACCCAGGCCCTTGTGGCCAACACCGTCCCGGCCGAGGCGCTCGGCAACGCCGTCCCGATCCAGGCCGCCGGGCTCAACCTCGCCCGCTCGATCGGCCCCGCGGCCGCCGGGCTGGTCCTCGTGGCCTGGGGACCGCTGGGCACGTTCGTGATGTACGCGACGCTCAGCCTCGCCGCGGCCGCAGCCGCGGTCGCGGTGCGCACCCGTCGCGTCCCGCCGGTCACCCCGATGGTGCGCGAGGGCCTGGCCGCGCAGGTCCGCGCCGGTATCCGGCACGCCCGGGAGCGGCCCCCGGCCGCGCTGTGCCTGGCCATCGTCGGGGTCAACGCGTTCTTCGGATGCGCCTTCACCAGCCAGCTCGCCGTCCGGGCAGCCTCGGCCTCGGACCATCCGGACACGGTCTTCCCCATTCTCGTGGCCCTGACCGGGCTGGGCTCGTTACTCGGGGTCCTCGTCGTGGCCCGGCTCTCCGCGCGCGTCGCCACCGTGTGGCATGCCGCGGTAACCCTCGGCCTGCTCGCCGTGAGCACCGCACTGCTCGGGGCGGCGACGACAGTGCCCGTGCTCGCGGGGGCGGCGCTGCTGTGCGGCTCGTTCAGCATCGGCGCCATGGTGATCCTGCAGACGGTGGTTCAGCGGGTCGTCGACGACGCGCAGCGCGGCCGGGCGATGAGCCTCTACTTCCTCGGGTGGGGCGGTATGCCATTCGGTGCCCTCCTGCTCGGCGGGCTGAGCACGTGGTTCGGTTCCGCGACCGCCTTCCTGCTGTTCGCCGCCGCGTGCCTGGCGACGGCGATCACCGTGCTCGTGCGGTTGCGTCGCCGGGGCAGCGATCCCCTGCCCGCGACGTGACCGCCCCGGCCCCTCCTGACTCCTCCTGCCCCCACCGGCCGCTCCCGTTGTCCACCGCCCCCTTCCAGGAGTTCGTCGTGACCGACCAGTCCCCTCCGACCACACCCACGTCGGCGCTGCCTGTGCCCGCCGACTTCGCCCACCGCACCGGTGTCGCGCTCGTCACCGGCGGCAGCGGCGGCATCGGCCGGGTCGTCGCCCTCGAGCTGGCCCGCCGGGGGTCGGCGGTGGTGATCACCTACCGCAGCAACGCCGAAGCGGCCCGACAGGTGCTCGACGTACTGCCGCCCGTCGCGTCCGGCACGCACTCGGCGCACCACCTCGACCTCACCGACGCCGAGGCCACCGCCGCGCTCGTGACCGAACTCACCGCAAGCCACGGTCCCCTGCACACGATCGTGCACGCGGCCGGGCCGCACGTGCCCATGCGGCACCTGTCGACGGTGAGCCCCGGGCAGTTCGCCACGCAGGTGGCCAACGACACGACCGCCTTCTTCACGCTGGTCTCAGCCTGCCTGCCGGCCCTGCGGGAGAGCCGCGGCAACGTCGTGGCGATCACGACCGCGGCGACGGTGCGCTACCCCGCCCGGGACGGCCTCTCCGCCGCGCCGAAGGCGGCGGTCGAGGCGCTCGTGCGGGCCTTCGCCAACGAGGAGGGCCGCTTCGGCATCCGGTTCAACTGCGTCGGGCCGGGCATGCTCACCGACGGGATGGCCGAGCGGCTCATCTCCTCGGGAGACCTCGACGAACGCGCCCTGGCCGTCGCCCGGTCCTCGACCCCGCTGCGGCGTTTCGGTGCCGCCCTCGACATCGCCGAAGCCGCCTGCTTCCTGGCCAGCGACCGGGCCAACTTCGTCACCGGGCAGAAGCTCGACGTCGACGGAGGCTTCGGTGTCTGACCAGCCCCAGTCCTTCCCGTCCAGCTCGGTCGGACTGGACGTGCTGCTCGCCGAGCGGGCCATCGAGCAGGCCCTGCTGCGCTACGCGCGCGGGGTCGACCGGATGGACCGGGACCTCGCCGCGAGCGCCTTCCACCCGGACGCCCAGATCACCCTCGGCGGGACCGTGGCCGACCGGGACACGACGCTGGACGTGGTCTTCGCGCTCGTGGCGCGGCGCACCATGACGATGCACTACCTGACGAACGTCCTGGTCGAGCTCGACCCGGCCGACCCGGACCGGGCCCGAGCCGAGACGTACGGCATCGCGTTCCAGCGCAGCACGTCCGAGCCGCCGCACGGCAACATCGTCAGCGGGTTTCGCTACGTCGACCTCGTCACCCGGCGCGCGGATGAGTGGCGGGTGCAGGAACGTCTCACCGTCTCGGAGTGGCAGCGGGTCGACGACCTCGCCGGACAGTGGCCGATCCCCGAGGTCTCGCTGCGGGGAGCCCGCGACGGGTCCGACCCGGTCAGCCGCCCGTGGCCGCCCGACGGCCCGGGCCCGGATCCGGCTCACCGGCCCCGGGCAGCGGTCCTGAGCGCCCTTCTGAGTGACCCACAGCCCTCTACACACGAGGCGGGCGACCGGATGCCGGGGGGCGACGCCCCCGCGCCACGACTCGGCCTCCGCACGGGCGACGTCGTCGTCGTGACCGGGGCCGGCAGCGGAATCGGAGCGGCGACCGCGGCGGCTGCGGCCGCCCAGGGACTCGTCGTGTCGGCATGGGATCTCGACGCCGCTGCCCTCACGGCGGTGAGCGTCGCCATCCGCGCGGCAGGCGGGGTGGTCGACCCTCACGTGGTCGATGTCTCGGACGAGGCGGCCGTGCGCGCGGCCCTCGACGGGACCCGCGCGGCGTACGGACCGGTGCGCCACCTCGTCAACAACGCCGGCCCGTCCTCGGCGACCGAGCTCGACTTCGACCGCGCCGTGCAGCTGTGTGTCGGCAGCGTGCGCTCGGTGACCCGGGCCTGGCTCGAGCACGCCCCGCCCGGGGCGACCCTCGTGAACACCGCCTCGGTCGCCGGCACCGTCGTGGGCACCGCCTCGGACTGGTACAGCGCAGCGAAGGCCGCGATCGTCGGCTACACCCGACACCTGGCCGCGCACCGGGCCGACGTGGTGCGGGCCAACGCGGTCGCCCCCGGCATGGTGAACACCGCCAGGCTGCGCGGCTTCGCCGGGTCCCCGACAGGGCAGTCCGTGCTGGCCCGGGTGCCGAGCCACCGGATGGCCACGCCGGACGAGATCGCCTGGCCGATCCTCTTCCTGCTCTCGCCGCTGGCCTCGTACGTCAACGGGGCGCTGCTCGTCGTCGACGGCGGGTGGACCATCACGCAGTGAGCGCTGCCCGTGGGGCCCCACGGGCAGCCGTCAGCGCGGGTCGTCGAGCTCGGGGGCCGCCGTCAGCTCGGGCCGGGGCTCGGTCCGCCCAGCATCGCGTGCATCCCGCCGTAGTTACCGGCGACAAGGGCGGCCCGGTCCAGGCCAGAGCGCCGCGCGGCGACCTCGGCCTGCTGGCGCACGACGTGTACCGGGCCGGTACCCAGGGCTGCCAGCCCCTGTGCGGCGACGTCGGCCGGGTCGGCCGCTCCGGTCAGGTCGAGGCCGGCTCGCTCCATGGCGGGGGTGGCCGTGAGCCCGAGCACGAGGTGCAGCACGTCGACGCCGACCTGCCCCAGCTCGAGCCACAGGCCCTCGGTGAAGATCCGGGCGAAGGCCTTGGCCGCGGCGTAGATGCTGATGTCGGCGTGGCCGAGGTAGCCGGCCGAGGAGCCGACGACGAGAATACCGCCGCGCCCACGTGCGGCGAGCCGGGCACCGAGCTCCCGGCAGAGCTCGAGCGGGCGGGTGACGTTGAGATCGATGACGGCCTGGACCCGGGCGAGGTCCGCCTCGACGAAGCGGCTGCGGTAGGTGTTCGCGCCAGCGTTGAGGACGAGCAGGCCGAGGTCGAGGTCGGCGACGGCCTCGACGATCCGGGCGGTCGCGTCCGCGTCGAGCAGGTCCAGTGCGAGCACGCGGCACGGGGCCCCGTGGGCCAGGACCCGGTCGGCCACCTCCCCGAGGGCCTCGGGCTTGCGGGCGACGAGTACGACGCCGAGGCCGGCCCGGGCCAGCTGCTCGGCGAACGCGGCGCCGACCCCCTCGGAACCGCCGACGACCAGGGCCCAGGGCCCGTAGCGCCCGAGCAGGCCGGTCACGCCGGTGTCCTCGCTCATGCCCCCGCCACGCTCTCCGTCGCCGCGGCGACGGGCTCGTCGAACCAGTCCCACTCCCAGGGAGTGATGGTGGCCAGGGGCCCGGTGAGCAGCGGGGTGGCCGTGCTGGCGAGCGCTGCGGGCGGGGCCGGCAGCGGGTCCACGGCCAGGGCCCGCGTGAACTCGACCGGATCGGCCTCGAGGTAGGTGAGACGGATCCGCACGACCGGTCCGTCGGGGTTGCTGCGGCTCGGGGCGCTGCGGAAGGTCCACACGCCCGCAACGCCGTCGCGCGCGAGCAGGTCGGGCACCTGGGTCTCGTGCTCGAACTGGGACAGGTCGGCCACGTCGGGGTGCAGGGAGGTCTCGACCCGGCTCACCTCCACGTGTACGCCGCGGTTGGGCCGGAACGGCAGCGCGGCGAGGGTGACGAGGGCCCGGGGGGCCACGTAGCCCTGGACGGGGCGGAACATCCGGGTCATCGGCCGTTCGGTCCAGGCCAGCTCCGGACGCCGGCCCTGGTGGATCGCCCGGTCGCCGAGGTCCTTCCACGCGAGGATCGAGTCCGCGGTCGGCTCGGCGAACCAGTACATCGCCATGTACTGGCTGCCGGCGAGGGCGAGGTCCGGGTAGCTGCCGAGCCGCTCGCACGCGGGGGTGCGCACCCAGCGGTCGCCGTGGACGACGCCGGGCAGGGCGAGGTTCTCGGGGCGGTGATCGAGCTGGTGCCACGCGTTGTAGGCGCGATGGCGGGCGGGGTCGGTCACCTGCGGGAAGGAGAAGAAGGCGCGGGTGGCGGTCTCGGGGGTGCTCGGGATCATCGAATGTCTTCCGTGGAAACCCCCGGCTTTAGCCATGGGGAGGAAACGGAACTCCTGCGGAGCAGGTCAGGGATAGCCCATTCGCCGCCAGGGCGGATGGGCGTCTGGTCACACGTTGCGCTGGTTCTCGACATACCTCTTGACCACCTCCAAAGTGGCGCCGCCGGTCGTGGCGACGAAGTACGAGTTGGTCCACAGGGTCGGCATCCGGGACTTGAGGTGCGGGAACTCCTGGCGCAGCAGACGGGAGGATCGACCCTTGATCTGCTTGACCAGGCGGTGGATGCCGTACTGCGGGTCCACGACCACGAGCAGTTGCACGTGGTCGGGCATCGTCTCGATCGCCTCGATCGGTGCGTTCCGCTCGGCGCAAACCTCGCGGATGATCTCTTTGAGCCGCTCGTCCACCTTGCCGTCGATGACCTTGCGCCGGTACTTCGGGCACCAGACGACGTGGTAGTGGCAGCGGTACACGACGTTGTTGTTCGACCTGACCTCGTCCACGCCGAGACTATATAGCTTTGTGGTATATAGTGTTTGGCGTGGACGAGACAGTGCGTTACACCTATCGCCTGCGGCCCGGCCGCATCGCGCGGGCCGCACTGCTCGACGAGTGGGGCCGGTGCCGGTGGTTGTGGAACGAAGCTGTGCACCAGCAGAAGACCGGCCGCAAGCCGACGTTCGGGAAGCTGTCGAAGCTGCTGACCGAGGCGCGCAGCCGTAATGCCTGGCTGCGCGAGGGATCGCAGGTCGCACAGCAGCAGACACTGCGCACCTATGGTGCCGCCCTGGACCACTCGTTCAAGGTCAAGGGCCGGGGCCGACCGAAGGTCAAGCGGCTCAAGGACTCGCTGCCGACCCTGGAGTACACCACCCGCGGCTTCCGGATCAAAGACGGCCGGCTGTGCCTGCCGGGCAAGGTGACCGTTGCGGTCGTCTGGTCGCGGGAACTGCCGTCCGAGCCGACCAGCGTGCGCGTCTACCAAGACACCCTCGGCCACTGGTACGCCTCGTTCGTGGTCCGCCGTGAGATCACCACCGCACCCGAGTCGGACTCGCCGGGTATCGGCGTCGACTGGGGCGTCAAGACCACCGCCGCCACGACCGACCCGGCGTTCGACCTGCCGAACCTCGGCCATCGCCGCCGGCGCGCCGCCGAGATGGCCAAGGCTCAGCGCAAGATGGCCCGCCGCCGTCGCCCCAAGGGACACGCCCCGTCGAAGGGCTACCAGACCGCGAAGCGGCAGGCCGCCCGGGTCGCGAAGAAGGCCGCCCGACAGAACACCCACGACGCCCGCGTCTGGGCCAAGAACGTCACTGACCACCACGCGCTGATCGCGGTTGAGGACTTCAAACCGAAATTCCTCGCCCGCACCACGATGGCCCGCAAAGCGGCCGACGCGGCAATCGGCGCATGCAAGAAAGAACTGATCGAGCGTGGTACGCGGGCGGGCCGCAAGGTGGTGCTGGTACCACCCGCCTACACCACGATGACCTGCTCCGAGTGCGGCGAGAGAGCCAATCTTCGCCTCGGACTGGGTATCCGTACCTTCGAGTGCGCGGCATGCGGCTATACCGCATGCCGCGACCGAAACGCCGCGAGGACGATCCTCGCCACGGCCGAACGCGACCGTGCCAGTGCCGACGACGTAAGACATCTGATCGCCTTCTTCCGCGACGATGGATCAGGTGCGGTCCGAGCTGGGAATCCAGGGCCTGACCCCGGAGGAAAATCCCCCGGATACATCCGTAGGGATCGTTAACTCGGCCCTCTCCACGGGTGGTGTTGGGCACGCTGACCCTTGACCCTAGGGCCGCACCAGCACTATCGTCAAGCAAGCGCTTGGTTGACATAAGTGTCCGCAAAGGAGTCCCATGACCGCCAGCGACGCGGACTTCCGCGCCCGACTCGACGCCCTGATCGGCCTCACCGACCCGCCACGTCGGGCCAAGGACGCGGTCACTGAAGCAGCCATCCGCATCTGGTGCGACGCCGTCGGCGACGAGAACCCCGCCTACCAGGACCCGCAGTGGGCCGCCCGCTCCGCCTGGGGCGGCATCGTGGCCCCGGCGACCTCGCTGAACATGTGGACCCTGCCGGGCAACCGGCGCAGCCACCGCCACGCCGAGAGCCTCGACCGGGTCAACGAGGTCCTCGCCGAGCGCGGCTTCACCTCGGTGGCCGCGGTGCAGACGGAGCACACCTACGTGCGCCCGCTGCGCCCCGGCGACCACCTCGAGCAGTTCCCCTCCATCGGCGCGGTCTCCCCGGAGAAGTCCACCCGCCTCGGTCGGGGCCACTTCGTCGACCTCGTCAGCGACTACCGAACCCTCGAGGGCGAGCCGGTCGGACGCGTCGTCCTGCGGATGCTCCGCTGGAACCCGGCGACCCGGGACAAGGTCCCGGCGACGCCCGGGGACCGCCTCACTCGGCCGGTGCGCCCGGTCGGTGCCGCTTCGACCGACCTGCCGCCCGCCGGCACCACCGGCACCCTGACCGCGTACCTGCAACCCGGCTACGCCGCCGCCCCCCTCGACGAGCGCCCCTACCTCGTCGGCAGCGCCGAGCTCGCCGACGGGACCCGCCTCAGCGGAGACGTCGTGGACCTGCGCCCCGACCTCGTGCACGACGGCATGCCGGTCGTCGTGGCCCACCGACGCACCCGCGACGGCCAGATCCTGCCGGTACTCACCGCCCCGCGGCCCGAACGCCGCACGAGCACCCGCACCGGGGCCGAGGTGAGCACCGGGCAACGCCTCGCCCCCTGGCCGATCCCCGTCACCCAGCTGTCCATCGCGGCCCTGGCGACCGCGACCTTCGACTTCAACGACGTGCACCTCGACCGCGACGCGGCCATCGAGCGAGGCGCCCGCGACGTCTACATGAACATCCTCGGCTCGAGCGCGCTGGTCAACTGCTACCTCACCGACTGGGCCGGACCGGAGGCTCGCGTCGTCGACTTCCGCACCCGCCTCGCCGCGCAGAACCACCCCGGCGACACCTTCACCCTCGACGGTGTCGTCACCGGCCTGAAGCCGGCGCCCGAGGCCACCGGGGAAACGCACGTCACCGTCGACGTCCTCGGCACCAACAGCCTCGGCGACCACGTCATCGCCTCCGCCACCCTCGCCCTGCCCTGAGAGGAACCCCGTGCTCGCCAGCTACGTCCTCGACTCCGGCTCCCCCGACAGCCTGCGTCTCGGCCAGCTCGAGGCCCCGGCGCCCGGCCCCGGTCAGGTGCTCGTGCGGGTCCAGGCAGCGAGCCTGGACCGGGTCGACACCTACATCCGTCGCGGCACCCACGGGATGGCGGTCACCGGGCCGGCGATCCTCGGCCGGGACGTCGCCGGCACCGTCGTGCGGACCGGTCCCGGCGTCACCGGATTCACTCCCGGCGACGCGGTCGTCGGGCTGACCACCGGCACCCACGCCGAGCTCGCCGTCGTCCCGGCCACGCACTGCTTCCCGCGGCCGGCCGCGCTCGACGCCGTCCACGCCGCGGCGGTGCCCACCGCCGGACGCACCGCCTACGACGCGGTCGTCAACCTCACCGGGGTGCGCCCCGGCGACCGGGTCCTCGTCGTCGCTGCCGCAGGCGCCGTCGGCACCTTCGCCGTCCAGTACGCCCACCACCTGGGTGCGCGCGTCGTCGGCACCAGCGCCCCGGCGAAGGCTGACGCCGTACGCGCCCTCGGTGCCCTCGACGTCGTGGACCACTACCGCCCCGACGTCGTCGAGTCCCTGCGTTCCGCCCTGCCCGGCGGCGAGGCCGACGTCATCGTCGAGTCGGTCGGCGGCACCCTGTGGTCCGACGTGCTCAAGGTCCTCGCCCCCGGCGGGCGGCTGGTCACCTGCGGCGTCACCGCCGACAGCCACGCCCACCTGCACCTGGGTCGGCTCATGGTCAAGGGCTGGACGCTGCGCGGCATCGGCCGGCCCGGGCCCGAGGCGGTGGCCCGCCAGCTGCGCGAGGCCCTCACCCTCTCGGCCGTCGCCGCCGCCCCTACGGTCGCCGCCACGTACCCGCTCGAGCAGGCCGCGGCCGCGCACGACCGTCTGGAGGCCTCCGACTTCGTCGGGCGGATCGTCCTCACGACCGGCTGAGCCGCCCGGCACGACCCCACGCCACGACCCCACGCCCGCAGAGGAGCTCCTAGTACTCCAACATCACTTGATCTTCCGGCTGGCGTAGGGACCGAGTCTGCGCTGGTAGTGGGATCGTCGGGCTCGGGCTTGGGATTCCCGTCGCCAAATCGACCAGAGCGGGGTGTGCGCTGGTGGGTAGCGGCAGGGTGAGGACGAGGGCGTGGTGTCAGCCCAGCCGCGCTGCCACCGCGCCGTTTGCTGGTCATCCAGCGGCCGACGGTTCCGCAGACGCATAGTGGCGTACGTACTCCCAGACCGGTTCGGAGAGATCCTCATCGGATCGCTTCTGTCCCACCACCTCGTACCAGGCAAGGTTTTCGATCCAGAACCGGGCGATGAACTGGTCGAAGTCGTCGGCCACCCGCACCAGGTCCTCATGCGCTTCCTCCTGGGGGACCACCCCCAGGTCGTACGCCTCTGCACCGCACAGAACCTCGTGGCGGCCGTCCGGCAGCAGGTGCAGATACCAGAACAGACAACCCTGCTGGTCGTTGAGGAACCGCACCAGCTGCGCCCCTTGGTGGACGGGGCTCGGCGCCCAGGGAATATCGGAGGCCCAGTAACACGACGTACAGGTCGGCACCGAATCGCGCAGCACCGGATCAGCCATGAACGCGACGAACTGCTCCGGCAAGGCCGCCTGATTTCCGGACACGGGCGCGCCATTGGTCAGTGTGTCCGGGCCGTGCGGACCGGCAGCGCGTTCACCGAGTGGCACCAACTCCCGCATCCAGCTGTGCAGACCACCTGGATACCCAAGGGGAAGCGCTGGTAGCGCGGTGTGGGAGCTGCCGCTGTACGTGGCGAAATCGACCTCGTGGCTGCGGAACCTGCCGAGATCGAACGAGATCCAACCGTCTCTGATCGTCATGGCGGCACCATAGAGCCGGCCACCGACAGCGCCTGCCGCGTGGGTATGACCCGGCCTGGTTGGTGAGCTCGACTCCCGGATGCCCGACTCGGTGCCGCATCGGCGGTAGGTCCGTCAGAGCGGCGGCGCATGAAGCGGCGGTGTTTCCGAACTGAGCGGCTGCTGTGGGGATGGAACTACCCTGGGCGGCGCCGGGCCGAGATTCGCCACAGCACCACGCCGAGCAGGCTCTCCGCCGCGAAGTACCCCACCTGACGGGAGTCGAGCGCGGCCCGGTCGTTGTCGCCGAGCAGCACGAGCTGGCCCGCCGGGACCCGGTCCTCCGGCACGTCGTGCAGCGCGAGTACCTGGGCGCGTGGCACCGCGTCACCGGGCACGGCGGCGACGCGCTTGATCATCCAGTGTCGGCGGGGGGACGTGAGCGCCGCGGCCGGTGCGTCTGCGGCGAGCCAGTCGCCCGTACCCTGCTCGAAGACCACGACCTGACCGGCGGTGGGCTGCACGTTGCGTCGGACCAGGACCTGGTCGCCGTCGTGGTACGTCGGTTCCATGCTGACGCCGCGCACCGTAACAACGACGAACCTACGGGACAGCCCCGCGTGGCAGAGCACCGCGGCCACCGCCATCGCCACGGCCAGCACGATCACCGGCTTCATCCACGCGCTCCGCTCATCGTCGAGTCCTCCTCGTCCCCCTCCCGGTACTGCGCGGCCTGCGCGGTGAACAACCGTGCGTACTGGCCGCCGCTGGCCAGCAGGTCGGCGTGCCCGCCCTGCTCCACGATCTGCCCCTGCCGCAGCACGACAATGACGTCGGCCGCCCGGGCGGTACCCAGCCGGTGGGAGATGATGACGCACGTCTGCCCGTCCGACCGGCGCCGCAGCGCGGCATACACGTCGTGCTCCGCCTCGGCGTCGAGGCCGGCGGAGGGCTCGTCGAGCAGCACCAGTTCGCGATGCTCCCGGTAGAACGCGCGGGCCAGCGCCAGCCGCTGCCACTGCCCACCGGAGAGCACGGTTCCGGACGTGGGCTCCTCGCCGGGGGAGTCAGCGAAGAACATCCTGGACAACAGGGTCTCGTACCCCTGCGGCAGCCGCTTGAGGAGCGAATGGATGCCCGCGGCGGAGGCGGCCGTTCGCAGGCGAGCCTCGTCTCCGGCGGCCCCCGGATCACCGAGCCGGATGTTGTCGCCAGCGGTCATCTCGTAGTGCATGTAGTCCTGGAAGATGCCGCTCATCCGGCCCCGCAGCTCGGTCACGTCGACCTCGCGGATGTCCACCCCATCCCACCGGATCGACCCGCGCGTCGGGTCGTAGAAGCGGCAGAGCAACTTGATCAGCGTGGACTTCCCCGCACCGTTGAGCCCGAGCAGGGCAGTGGTCCTACCGGCCGGAAGCCACAGGTCGACGCCGCGCAGCACCCAGGGATGCTCGTCGGAGTACCGGAACCAGACATCCCGGAGTTCGATCCCTTGCCGCAGCGACGGAAGTGCGGCCGGCGCCGTGGCGACCGGCAGGTCCGGCTCGGCCGTAATCACCCCGAGGTAGTGCCGGAACATCAGCAGGGCATAGTGCGTACGCCCGAACTCGCTGGCCAGGGTCGCGAGTGCGCCCTGCACGGCGGCGACCGCCGCGACGAAGACGGTGAGGTCACCGACGGTGAGCCGCCCCTGTCGGACGGCGTCGACCGCCCAGAGCAGCCCGACTCCGGACACCAGCGCGGCCAACAGGCCGAGTGACGCCTGGACGAGGATCTCGCGGCGGTCCAGGCCCCGTCGGACACGGTTGATCATCCGTCGGTCGATCAGCATCCGGCGCCGTAGGAGCGCGCCGCTGCCGAAGAGCCGGATCTCCTTCGCCGCCTCCATCGTCGAGAGCAACGCGGCGTAGAAGAACTCCCGCCGTTCCGTCGGACCCGTCGTAAGCAGCGACTGCGCCCGTCGGCGCGAGAGCGCGACCTGCGCGACGAGCGTCGGCGCCGCGGCCAGCAGCACCAGTACGGTGATCAGGGGACTGAGTACCAAGAGGGAGCCGAAGAAGCCGACGATCGTCAGGAGTGAGCGCCCGACCCCGAGCGCGCCGTCTACGGTCTGGCTCGGCATGGTGCCACCGGCCTGCTGCGCCAGTCGCATCCGGTCCAGGAAGTGCGGATCCTCGAACCGGGCCAGCCCGAGGAACCGGTCGACCGCGCCGAAGAGCCGGTCCTGCGCCAGCACCGAGACCGCCCGGTCGAGCTCCGCGTGCAGGTAACGCATGCCGTGCGGCAGGGTCCCGGTGACCACGCCCAGCGCCGTCAGCCCTGCGGCGAACGGTAGGAGCGTACCGGCGGTGGGGCCCGCCACCAGTGCGTCGATCAGGAGCTTCGTGAGCCAGGCGGCCGCCACCGGCAGGAGGCTAGCGGTCACCGTCAGGAGCACGTAGCTGGTCAACGTCCATGGCGCGGCCCGCCCGACGAGCGCCCCGGCCAGGAACATCTCCCGGACGGCACACCACGCGCGCGGCAGGAGCCGGCGGCGGGGCGTACGCCGAGGGCCGCCCGCGCCGGTGGTGGCGTCGCCCGCGGCACCACCGGCGTCGGTCGGCTCGGTCATGCCGATGCGGGCTGTCGATCCAACCTCACCCGGTCGTCGATGACCACGACTCGACCGTTGTCGTCGGGTCCGACCGACAACACCGCCGGGAACGCCATCACCTGGAACGCCGAGCAGACCGGGCCGTCGTTCCGTTCTTCCACCACCACGCGGGCGACCTCACGCAGCGTGGCAACCTGTGCGGTCACCCGCTCGGCGGTGCCGACGACGACGGCCATCGTCCGGTCCCGGCCGTGTCGCCGGGCGAACTGGGCGAACTTGGGCAGCTTCTCCTTGCACGCCTCGCAGGTCGGGGTGAAGAAGCCGACCAGCGTCTTCCCGGCCAGCGAGTCGCGATCGATCCGTTCGCCGTCGACCGTGGCCACGGCGAAGTCGGTGACCTCCTGCCCGACGCCGAGCGACGCGGATCCGTTCAGGCCGTTGAGCATCTCGGTATGTACGCGCAGGCGTTTGACGATCGCCCACGTCAACAGCAGGTTCACCAGGCACAGCGCCGCGAAGACAAGCACGACAGCAGTCAGGACCGCCATCTCACACTCCGTTCGGGTCAGGTCGATGGGCAGGCACTCCGGGCGTCACAGCGGTCGGAGCAGTTCGGTGATGTCATCGAGCAGCAGGGTCGCCGCCGCGGCGAGCAACCCGAGGGACACCGCGACGATGACGCCGCTGGCGTGGAGCGGCGCGGGTTGCTGCGCGCCCCAGAGGCCCACGCACGCGACGGCTGCAAGCACGGCGTTGCGGACGATGTGTGGCCGGCCGAGCGGGGTCTCGGACGGACCGAAGCACCGGCAGGGCTCGCGGATGTCGAGGCGCACCGCCCGCCCGATACCGGCCGCGAACAGGATCAGCAGGGTCGCCGCCAGCGCGAAGCCCGGTGCGCCGTTCGCCGTCGGCCAGGCCAGCGCCGCGCCAGCGGTCAATTCCGCCCCGACCACAAGCGCCGCAACCGGTCGGACCAGGCCGTTCGGCAGTAGCCGCATGCGGCGCAGGGAGACCGCGAACGAGGCGAACGCCTCCCGGCCCGCGACCTTGCTCACCGCGGCGATGAGAAAGACGGCCCCAAGCAGGCAGCGGAGCCCGAGCGTGAGGTACTGCACCAATTCCTCCCCCGTGCGGGTCGCCGCCGGTCGGGAGCGTCGGGTGTCGTTCGGCGGGCGCGGGTGCCAGGTACCTGACCCACCCGCCGCGACGCCCCCGACCGGGGCTTGACTCACCGTGCGGCTAGCAGGACCGCGGCTCGTCCCTCATCGGCCCCGTCGGTCAGGGGCAGTCGAGACAGTTGCAACTGAACCGGTTCGCGTTGCTCGGCCAGGAGCAGCAGGGGGCGTTGCAGTTGCAGACCCCGTCCTGGTGGCCGTACAGCTTGTTGCACTGCCAGCAGGCGCCCCAACAAGCGGCGGACGCCTCCAGCCGTGGGACGAGACGCCCCAGCAGGGCGCTGCCCATCGCCTCGATCGTCTTGAGCATGTTCACCTCCTCGTTCGTGCGGGTCGACACCTTGATGTCCGGCCCGAACACCACGACGGCCGTTCGTGACCCCGTCCGGACAGCAGCCCGTTGCCCACCGGCGCGAACGCAGGTGGACGGGCGGTGTCACGGCTTACTGCTATCTGCGCCTATCGATAGGCCGAGCTCGGGTTGCCGCTCCTGGTGCCGTACATCCGGATGCGGGATCTGTTCCAGCCCACTACAGGCGGCGGCACACCTTCGGTGACGTCCCGAATCCGTTCTGTCACTATGCCACATTCCATCCATGGAAGTGAATGCCTGCTGTCGCGAAATGGATTCGGGACCTCGGTACTGCCACCAGTCGCCGACGGCGCACTCCGACCAGCGGCTGCCATGTTGCCCGATGCCCCGGTGCCTGATACATGGATGGTGCCAGGCACCAGTCACCTGATCGTTGAGGTTTCAAACGATCTCCTGCTGGCCACCGTCCCCGCTCAAGACCTGAAATCAGGCGACGACGGGACGCTGCGGACCGCCCGGAAGGGTCGCCTCGGATCGGGCGATCTCCAACCACCGATCCCGCAGCCCGGCACCGCTACAAGACCAGCCACCTAGGCTAGGTGAGCGACTCCCCCGACACGGCGGACAGGACGACGAGCGGGATCTGCCGCCCGAAGCCCGCGGCCCGTTCGGCGTAGCGCCCCACGTTCGGCTTGTGCGCCACGACGTGCGCGAACAGCTCCGGGTCGCGCTCCCCGTCGGTCACCCGCGCCCGCACCGCGATCGTCTTGCGCCGCAGGACGATCCAGCAGAGTTCGTGGTGACGCGCATTGACCACCCAGGCCGGGTCCGTGGGGCCGCCCCCCTTGGAGCCGACGACCACCAGGTCCGTCCCGTGCGGCACGTACGGCAACGCCGCGTCGCGCAGCTGCCCGGACCGTCGGCCCACCGTCGTCAGCAGCAGCGTGGGGTTGTACGGGAACCTGCCCGCCAGCGCGTACTGCAACGACACGAGCGAGAACCCGGTCCTTCGCACGAGGAACCGGTCGAACGCCATCCCGCGCGGCCCACGGATGATGACCAGCCACGACCGGCCGTACGAGGCGAACGACCTCGTCTCCGCACCGATCCGGTCTCCCCGGCTCATCGCGCGCGGGCCAGCAACGGTGACAGCGTCTCGGCGACGTCGGCGACGTCCTCGATGCCCCGGACCACCTCGACGAGCTGCTCCTGCGAGCCCGCGTCGAGGATCCCGTCGCAGAACGTGGCCAGCTTGCCGACCACGAAGTCCCAGTCCGCCCGCGTCGCGGAGTCCCACGGGTCGCCCTGGGCGAAGTCCGACTCGACGACGTACTCCCGGCCACCGGCCCGGATCGTCAGCGCGCCCCGCGTCCGGCGGATCTGACCACCCGGGTGCTCCTTGAGGTCGGCCTCCCACTCGGCGTCGAGCACCGGGTCTGGCGCCGTCGTGATCCGGCGCGCCAGGTCCCACACCGCAGGGTCGGCCAGCCGCTGCGGGTCGTACCACTGCGGCCCCGGGGCGTGCCCGAGCAATGCCAGCGCCGCGGCGTACGGCATGTTGAAGGCACCGTCCAGCGGCGCGACGAGCGTGTCCGGGATCTGCGGGGCCGGCTCCCGGAACTGCAACGTTCGGTAGGCCGCCGGGCTCAGCCGGATCTCCATGGACTCGATCTGCGACACCGGCACCCCGTGGGTGCTCGGGAACGCGCGGATCGCGTCGAGCGCGGCGTGGGTGAAGCGGCACGTCGGGTACGGCTTGAGCGACGTCTCGCTGATCCACCACGTCGACCCCAGGCCGGCGACCAGCTCGTGCCGCTCACCTCCGAGGAAGCCCATCGCCTCGATGAAGCCCGGGGTGCGGTCCAGCACGTCCAGGTCGCCGGTGTAGCCCTCCTCGGCGAGCGCCGCGCCGAGCATCCCGGCGTGCGCGATCGCGCCGTACGGGCCGTACTTGAACGCGTTGAACGAGCGCCGCTCGGCCATGTAGGAATTCTTCGCCGGCGGGGCCAGCCAGGCGACCAGGCCGAGCGCGTGGGTCAGGCGCTCCGGCTCCCAGCCGCCGACGACGGCGCACGCCGCAGCCGTGCCCATCGAGGCGTACCCGTGCGACGACAGCGGCGACCAGCGGAACTGCCCGTCCTCGAAGGCCATCAGCGAGGTCGACAGGTTCAGCCGCGCGTTGATCTCGAAGGCGATGATGCTCGCGCGCAACAGGCTCGCCCCGTCGGCGTGCAGCCGCTCGGCCTCGGCCAGTCCGGCCGCGACCCCGAACACCGCGAAGTGCGCCGAGTTGAAGAAGGTGTCGTCCGCGTCCAACGCGTTCATCATGTCCGCGTTGGCGTGAGCGGCGTTGATCGCCGCGACCCGCTGCCCCAGCCCGAACACCGTCGCCTCGGCCGGGCCGCCGAACCGGGCGGCGACCCGCTGGACCATGCGGCTGCGCCGCAACCGCACCGCCGCCAGACCACAGACGAGCGAGTCGAGCACGACGAGCTTGCCGTAGTCGCGCACCGACTCGGGGATGTCCTCGTCGCGCGTCGTCGCGAACCGCGCGAGCAGCTGCGTCCGGGTCGGTCCCGTCGGGACAGTCACCGCTCAGCCCACCTTTCCCGGCGCGACGAGCCGATTGCCCTGACTGTCGCGCGGCAGCGGCACGGGGATCGCCGCAAGCAGCTTCTTCGTGTACTCCTGCTGCGGGTTGGCGAAGATCTGCTCCGTCGTGTCCGTCTCCACGACCTCACCGGAGGCCATCACCATGACCCGGTCGGCGATGACCTCGACGAGAGCCAGGTCGTGGCAGACGAACAGGTACGCCAGGCCCAACTCCTCCTGCAGGTCCCGGAGCAGGTTGAGCACCTGCGCCCGCACCGACACGTCCAGCGCCGCGACCGGCTCGTCGCACACGATGAGGCTCGGCTTCATCGTCAACGCCCGTGCGATCGCGACCCGCTGCAACTGCCCGCCGGACAGCTCCGCCGGGTAGCGCCCGAGGTAACGCGAGCCGATGCCGACCTTGTCGAGCAGTTCGACGGCCTCCCGCTCACGCGTGACCCGGTCCTTGCCGGTGTGCACGAGGAACGGCTCGGCGACCGCGTCCTTGATCGTCATTCGCGGGTCGAGCGAGCTGTACGGGTCCTGGAAGATCATCTGTATCCGCTGGCGCAGCTCGCGCATCTGCTTCGGCTTCGTGGCCAGCACGTCGATCCCGTCGAAGGTCACCGACCCGGAGTCCGGCTCGATGAGGCGCAGCACCATGCGCCCGACCGTCGACTTGCCCGCGCCGGACTCACCGACGACCGCGAGACACTCACCGCGCTCCAGGGTGAAACTCACCCCCTTGACCGCGTGCGACCACTTCGTGCGCCGGCCGAGCCAGTCCCGACCGGAGCTGAACGACTTCGTGAGGCCCTCGACCTCGAGCAGGCTCATCAGACCGTCACTCCATCCAGAGAGAGCTCCGCGGCGCGCACGCACCGCGCGTGGTGCCCGGCGGCGCCGTCGACACGGACCAGGCCCGGGTGGGCCACGTCGCACCGGCCCGGCTCGGCGTACTCGCACCGGCTGCTGAAGCGGCACCCGTGCGGCCAGGCGCCCGGGGAGGGGATGCCGCCGGGAATCGTGCGCAGCCGCCGGTCGGTGCTCAGGCCCGGCTTCGGGATCGAACCGAGCAGGCCGGAGGTGTAGGGGTGCCGCGGGTTGAAGAAGATCTTTTCCGAGGGCGCGTTCTCGGCCACCTCGCCGGCGTACATGACCACGACCTCCTGGCACAGCTCGGCCACCACCGCGAGATCGTGGCTGACGAACAGCAGTGCCACACCGGTCTGCTCCTGCAGGTCGCGCAACAGCTCGAGGATCCGCTCCTGCACCGTCACGTCGAGCGCCGTCGTCGGCTCGTCGGCGATGAGCAGGCGCGGGTTGCACGCCATGACCATCGCGATCATGACGCGCTGGCACATGCCGCCGGAGAACGCGTGCGGGTACTCGTCGACCCGCTGCGCCGCCCGCGGGATCTGCACCATCTCGAGCATCTCGACGGCGCGGGCCCGGGCCTGCCTGCGGTTCATGCCCAGGTGCTTGCGTACCGACTCCGCGATCTGGTCCCCGACGGTGTAGGCCGGGTTCAGGCTGCGGATCGGCTGCTGGAAGATCATGCCCATGCCCGGGCCACGCAGGTCCCGCCACTGCTTCTGGCTGCCCGCGGTGAGGTCCACGCCGTCGAAGGCGATCCGGCCCGAGGCGATCCGCCCGCCGGTCGCCCCGGTCAGGCCCATCACCGCGATCGAGGTCACCGTCTTGCCCGAACCGGACTCGCCGACGAGAGCCATCGACTCCCCCGGCCTGAGCGAGAACGAGACGTCCTGGACGGTCGTCTGCCACCCACCCGAGGGTGCGGGGAACTCGACGCTCAGGTTCTCCACGCGCAGCAGGTCCGCCGCCTCGTCGGTGGCGCCGGTCCTGGTGCCGGCGGTCCCGCCGGGTGCCGTTTCACGTGCCATGTCAGCTCCTGGTGGTTGCCGGGCCGGTCAATTGCCCGACCGGGTGCGCACGAGGGCGCGACGGACGCCGTCACCGAGGTAGGTGAAGGCGAGGACGGCGAGGAAGATCATCACGCCGGGCGGCCACACGAGGTACGGCGCGAGGCGCATGTTCGAGGAGGCCGTCGAGAGCATCGAGCCCCAGCTGGCGGCGGGGGCCTGCACGCCCAGCCCGAGGAAGCTCAGGCTCGCCTCGGCCGCGACGGCGGTGCCCAACGACACCGAGGCGACGAGGATGATCGGCGGCAGCACGTTGGGTAGCACGTGCCGCACCACGGTGCGCAGGGTGCTGCAGCCCAGGGCGATCGAGGCCTCGATGTAGGTCTCGTGCCGCACGTCCATCGTGCCGGCGCGGGCCACCCGGAAGAAGCGCGGGGCCATGACCAGGCCGATGGCGAGCATCGCGTTGGTGATGCCGGCGCCGAGGACCGCGACGATGGTGATGGCCAGCACCAGCGACGGAGCGCTCATGAGCGCGTCCATGAGGCGGGTGAGGATCGTGTCGACCCAGCCGCTGCGGTAGCCCGCGATCATGCCGAGGGGCAGGCCGAGCACGAGCGCGACGGCCGCAGCCTGCAGCGCCGCCCACAGGGAGACTCGCGCCCCGAAGATGAGCCGGCTCAGCACGTCCCGGCCGTAGTCGTCGGTCCCCAGCCAGTGCTCGGCACTCGGCGGCTTGAGCCGCTGCAGCAGGTTCTGCACGTCGGGGTCGTACGGCGCCAGGGCCGGGGCGAGGATCGCGATGAGGGTCAGCACGAGCAGGAAGACGCCGGCCACGATCGTCGCGGGGCGACGCACGATGCTCTTGAGGATGCCGGGGGCGGCGGCCGGCTCCGGGCCACCCGTGCCGATGGCCGCCGTGGGCACCTCGGTGAGGACGGTCTCGGCGAGGCCGCCCGCGGGCGCGCCGGCGTCGTGCGGGTCGTTCCCCGGCACCGCAGACGTGGGGGTCTGGTTCGCGCTCATGACCGCACCTTCGGGTTGAAGTAGCCGTAGGAGATGTCGACGATGAGGTTGACGAGCACGACGATCGTCGTGCTGAACAGGACGAAGCCGAGCAGCACCGGGACGTCACGCCCCTGCACGGCCTCGACGGCGGTGCGCCCGAGGCCCGGCATGTTGTAGATCATCTCGATGGTCACCGACCCGGCGAGGACCTCCGCGACGCGGAAGCCGAGAACGGTGATGACGGGAATGCACGCGTTCTTCAGGGAGTGCTTGAACACGACGCTGGCGCGCGACAGCCCCTTGGCCTCGGCGTTGAGGACGTAGTCGGTCTTCATGACCTGCCCGAGCGCCGAGCGCAGTTGCAGGGTCACCTCGGCGGCGGGGAGCAGACCGAGGGCGATGCCCGGCAGGATGAGGTGCGAGAGCCACGGCCAGAAACCGTCGGACAGCGGTTGGTAGCCGAACGCCGGGAACATCTGCAGCCCCACCGCGAAGACCGAGGCGAGCACGAGGCCGAACCAGAAGCCCGGGATGGCGATCGAGATCGAGGCGAACCCGTTGACGATCCGGTCGACGATGCCGCCGGAGCGCAGCGTGGCCACGAGCGCCAGGGTGGCCCCGAGCACGATGGCGAAGATCATCGCCACGAGCACCAGCGACAGCGTCGTGGCCATCCGCCGCGTCAGCAGCTCGGTCACGGTCTGATCCGAGAGGAAGGACGTGCCGAGGTCGCCGCGGACGACGTCCCCGATCCACATCATGTAGCGCAGCAGGACCGGATCGTTGAGGTTGAGTTCCTCGCGGATCGCCTCGACGCGTTCCGGGGTCGGTTCGTCACCGGCGAGAATGACAGCCGGGTCCCCCGGGGCGAGCTCGATCAGGGCGAAGACGAGCAGCGGGACGACGAACAGCAGGGGTATTGCCGCGAGTAGCCGCCTGCCTGCGTAGCGGAGCATGTCCTACCTCGACTCTGAGCGTGGTGCCTGGGACTGAGCCTCGCCCGGCCTGTGCCGGCGCGGGCGGTGTCGTGTCGCCGCCAGCCCCGCCACAACGGGCGGGTCCGGCGGCGGCACCACCGGGTGGTCAGGAGCGACCGGTCACTTCTTGACGGCGATGTTGCGCAGGTCCCAGATGCCGATGTTCGACATCGGGATGTTGTCGCCGCCGACGACGTTCTCCTTCGCGACGCTCGCGTTGGTCTGGTTGCACAGCGGCACGTACCAGCCCTGCTCGAGCGTCGTCTTCCAGATGTCGTGGTACAGCGGGGCGCGCTGGCTCATCGGCAGCGTGGGGTTGGCGGCCTCGGCCGCCTTGGCCGCGATGAGCGAGGGGTCCGCGGCGAGCTTGTAGGTGTTCAGCAGGTAGGTGTTCACCGTCGCCGCCGGGTCGGCCTTCGGGCTCCACGACGTGCCGACCATCAGCTCGAAGTCGCCGGCGATGAAGCGCGGCTCGTTCTCGGTGTTGGGCACGGGGTTGAGCGACGCGTCGATGCCGACGGCCCGCAGCGACGCCTGCACGACGTTGGCCGGCTGCTCGGCGTTCGTGCCCGCGGCGAAGGTGACGGACACCTTGGCGCCGCCGGCCTGCTGCACCAGGGCCTTGGCCTTGTCGACACTGAACTCGTACGGGTAGGTGTAGTTCGGGATGCGGCTCGGGTCCGTCTCGGGGACGAGCTGGCGCGTCGGCGTGCAGTAGCCACTGAACAGCGCGCTGATCGCCCCCGGGTCGACCGCGTGGGCGATCGCCTGGCGGACCTCGGGCTTGGCGACGTCGCCCTTGGTGGCGCGCATGTAGACGCCGACGACGTTCTTGAACTTCACCTGGTGCTGCTGCAGACCGCTGCCCGGGGTGACGATCTTCTCGACCGTGGCGATCTCACCGGCCGAGCTGAGCGGAGCCAGGTCGACCTGGCCGCTCTGCAGGCCGTTGAGGCGGGCCGCGGCGTCGGGCACGCGCTGCAGCTCGATGCCGCCGAGGCGGCCGACGTTCGGGTCCCAGTAGCTGTCGGCCCGCTTGAGGACGAGCTTCTCCTGGGGCACGAGCTCGGTGGCGATGTACGGGCCGGACCCGGCGGTACCGGGCTTGTTCTTGATGTCGACGCCGTCCTTGATGGCCTTCGGGCTGACCATCATGCCGGCCGTGCCGGTGAAGGACGCAGGCAGCTGGACGCCCTTGCCCTTGACCAGCTTGAGGCGCACAGTCGTCGCGTCGACGACCTCGACCGACTCGATGTCGGCGAGCTCGCTCTTGAGGGTCGAGCCTTCGAGGGTCTTGCCGCGCTCGATGTTGACCTTGACGGCCTCGGCGCCGAACGGCGTGCCGTCGTGGAACTTCACGTCGTCACGCAGCTTGAGCTCGAGGACGCTGCCGTCCTCGACGAAGTTCCACTCCTTGGCCAGGCCCGGGACGATCTTGTCGTCCTTGTCGAGCATGGTCAGCCGGTCCCACACGAGGAACAGGTAGCCCCAGGCGCCGTAGCTCGTCTGGACGGCCGGGTCGAGGTCGCGCAGCGGACCCGCCGACGCGAACTTGAGCACGGCCGAGGTGTCGATCTCGCCCTGGCCGGTGCCGGTGGTGCCGGAGTTGTCTGGTGAGCTGCAGCCGGCCACGGCGAGAGCCCCGATGGCGATCAGCGCGACCAGGCGTCCCCTGGTCTTGTTGTTGACGCCCATCTTCATCCTTCCAAAAACACGGGCCGATTCGTTCCGGCCGATCGGTGGTGGTGTTGTCCCGCCCGGCGGCTGCGGGCGGGATCGGTGGGTCGCTGTGACGGCCTTCAGGGTCTGTGGGGTGGTGACCGCCGGACGCTCGGTCACCCGGCGTCTCAGCCTTCCGCGGAGAGGATCAGTGCACTGGTCGGGACCCCGACGCCCGCCGTCACGAGGACGTTGCGTACGCCGTCGGGCTGGTTGGTCGAGGTCCCCCGGACGAGGCGGACGCCCTCCGCGACGCCGTTCGTCCCGTGCAGGTAGGCCTCGCCGATCTGGCCACCGTGGGTGTTGGTCGGCAGCGAGCCGGTGACCTCGAGGTTGCCGTCGGCGATGAAGTCCTTGGCCTCACCGCGACCGCAGAAGCCGTACTCCTCGAGCTGGTTGAGCACGTACGGGGTGAAGTGGTCGTAGAGGATCGCCGCGTCCATGTCGGCGGGTCCGAGGCCCGACTGGGCCCACAGCTGCCGGGCGCAGAGCTCGACCTCGGGGATCCGGGTCAGGTCCTCGCGGTAGTAGCTGACCATCTGGTACTGGTCCGCCCCCATGCCCTGGGCCGCCCCGACGATGTAGGCCGGGGTGGAGGGCAGGTCCTTGGCGCGCTCGGCGCTGACGATGACCATCGCCTGGCCGCCGTCGGTCTCCTGGCAGCAGTCGAACAGGTGCAGCGGCTCGGCGATCCAGCGGGAGGCCTGGTGCTCCTCGAGGGTGAGCGGCTTGCCGTGGAACCACGCCTTGGGGTTGTTCGCGGCGTGCTTGCGGGCGAGCACGGCGACCCGGCCGTAGTCCTCGCTGGTCGCGCCGTACTCGTGCATGTAGCGACGGGCGAACATCGCGGTGTGCTGGGCCGGGGTGAGCAGGCCGTACGGGTTGACCCAGGAGCGGTACTCGTTGTCCGAGGTGGCCTGGGTCTTCGCCGGAGGCGGCCCCTGCCCGAAGCGGACGCCGGAGCGTTCGTTGAAGGCGCGGTAGGCCACGACGACGTCGGCGACGCCGCTCGCGACTGCCATGGCGGCCTGCTGGACGGGGGCACAGGCGCCGCCACCGCCGTAGGGGATCCGGGAGAAGAACTTCAGCTCGGGGATGCCCAGGCTGCGGGCGACCATGTTCTCCGGGTTGGTCTCCATGGTGAAGGTCGTCATGCCGTCGACGTCGGCGGGGCTCAGGCCCGCGTCGGCCAGGGCGGCCGAGACGGCCTCGCCGGCCAACTGCAGCTCGCTGCGGCCGGAGTTCTTGGAGAACTCCGTCGCGCCGATGCCGACGATCGCGGTGCGCCCCGACAGGAAGTTGGACGTCACGTCATTGCTCCGTTCCGCGGGGCAGGCGCACGGTCACCTCGGAGACGGCGTGCGCGCCCTTGCTGTTCATGCCACGCACCGCGACGCGCACGGTGTCCTCCTCGACGCCGACGACCTCTCCGGTCAGCCGCATCACGTCATCCGGGAAGTTCGGCACCCCGAGGCGGGTGCTCAGGCGCACCATGCGCGCCGCGGGGCCGGCCCAGTCGGTGACGTAGCGGCCGACGAGCCCGTTGGTGTTGTTGATGCTCATGTAGGTGTCGGGGGTGCCGCGACGCTCGGCCTGGGCCGGGTCGTGGTGCACGTCCTCGTAGTCGCGGGTCGCGAGGGCGCCGGCGACGATGAGGGTCCGGGTCAGCGGGATCTCGAGCTCCGGCAGCGTGTCGCCGAGGCTCACCTGCTCGATGGTGATCTGCGTGCCGCTCACAGCTGCTCCCCCGCGTCGACGAGGTCCGCGAGCTGCTGCAGCTGCCAGGCCCCCGAGCCGGCGGTGTTGGCCAGCTGGGTGGTCCAGAGCATGTAGCGGTGGATCGGGTAGGTGACGTCGGCACCCATGCCGCCGTGCACGTGCTGCACGGTGCGCGCGACACGGTCGCCCGCCTCGGCAGCCCAGTACTTCGCGACGTGTACGGCCGCGCGGGGCGGCCGTGCCGTCGTCTCGCGCCAGAGCGCGTTGAGGTAGGTGACCTCCATCGCCTCGGTGTCGATGTGGCAGTTGGCGATCTGGTGGGCGACGGCCTGGAAGGTCGCGATCGGCACACCGAACTGCTCGCGGCCGGAGGTGTAGTCGGCGGCCTGGCGCACGGCGGCCTGGCTGATGCCGCTCTGCAGGGCGGCCACGGCGATCCAGACCTGGCGCAGCAGCCAGTCGATCCGGTCCTCCTCAGGGCCCTCGGCGAGCAGCTCCGCGGCGGCGCCCTCGAGGTGCACGTCGGAGGCGAGTCCGCGGTCGGTGCGCTCGAAGGTGTCGCGGCGCACCCCGGTGCCAGCGGTCGGCACGAGGTAGAGCCCGACCGTGCCCTCCTCGTCGGTGGCCGGGACGATGATCGCGTCGGCGAGGTGCGCTGAGCGAACGCCGACGGCGGTGCCGTTCAGGGTGACCGCCGCACCGCCGGGCTCGGTGCCGGACCGCGCACGGACGCGGGCGCCGTACGGCCGGGCGTCGGCCAGGTCGTCGACGGCCACGGTGAGGACCGCGTCCCCGGCGGCGACGCGGGGCAGCCACTCGGCCTGCTGCCTGGCGTCGCCGTAGCGCACCAACGGCAGGACGCCGCCGACGAGGGTCTCCCACAGCGGGACGGTGCCCAGCGTGCGGCCCTGCTCGACGAAGACCCCGGCGACCTCCCACAGGCCCAGCCCGGCGCCGCCGTGTTCCTCGGGCACGAGCAGCCCGAGGATGCCGGACTCGGCCAGGTCGCGGTGCAGGGCGCGGTCGAAGCGGTCCTGCCCGGCCTCGATGTCGAAGAGGCGCTGCGGGTCGCCGTTGCGCGAGAAGACGTCGCGCGCCAGGTCGTTGACCGTGACCTGGTCCTCGGCGAGCTGGAAGTCCATCAGTTCTTCTCCTCTTCGGTGGGCTCCGATGCGGAGGTCGCGGCCCGGAAACGCGGCAGGGTGAGGTTCTCGTCGTAGGCGAGCCAGTCGACCTGCACGGGCATGCCGATCTCGACCTCGTCGGCGTCCCCGACGAAGTCGGCGACGAGGCGCGTGCCCTCCTCGAGGTCGACGAGCACGACGGTGAGCGGGTAGTCGTACCCGGGAGCCTTCGGGTGGTGGCTGACGACGTAGCTGTGCACCGTGCCCCGTCCGCTCGCCTCGACCTCGTGCCACGCGTACGAGTGGCAGGAAGGGCAGAGCGGGCCGGGCGGGTGGCGCAGCGTGCCGCAGTCGGTGCAGGCCTGGATGACGAGGCGACGCTGTGCGGCGGCCTCGAACCAGAAGGCGTTGTCGCGCAGGATGAACGGTTTGTGCCGCAGCGCCGGGTCGCCGGCGGCCGGAGCCGCGGGCTTGGCGCCGGACGGGTCGAAGCGCAGGATGCGGAAGCGCTGGCGAGCCACGACCTCGTCGTCCTGGTCGGTGTAGGTGCGCAGCGTCGTGATGAAGTGGCCGGTGCCCAGACCCGTGGTCTTGCGCGGGGAGACGTCCTCGATGACCGTCGCCATCTTGATCTCGTCGCCCAGGCGCAGCTCGCGAACGTACTCGTGCTCGTCGTTGGTCGCGACGACCCCGACGAAGCCGGCCTCGGCGAGGATCGCGAGCAGCCGGGCCATGGGGGTGTCCGGCGCGGCGCCCGCGGCGGCGGCCAGGTGGGCCCGGTAGCCGACCATGAGCCAGGTGGACAGCATCGGCGGCGGGGCGACGACGCCCTCACGGCCGGTGTCACGGGCGGCCTGCTCGTCGACGTAGACGGGGTTCTCGTCGCCCATCGCCTCGACGAAGTGGCGGATCATCGCCTGGTTGACGGCGTCCTGAGCGTAGCGGGTGGGCGTGGCCTCGAGGCCGACGAACTCACGCAGGCGGGCGAGGAAGGCCTCCTCGTCGGTGGCGTCGGGGGCCGGGGTCCACGTCGTGGTGCTCATGCGGACCGCCCCTTCCTCGGCATGCCGAGGCCGGCGACCGCGATCATGTCGCGCAGCACCTCGTTGGTGCCGCCGCCGAAGGTGTTGATGTAGGAGCCGCGGGTGTAGGCCTCGAGCTGTCCGCCGAGGACGGCGTCCGGTGCGCCGGGTCGCCGGGTCGCGCGGGGCCCGACGACGGAGACGAGGTTGCGGCAGACCCGGTCGTGGGTCTCCGTGCCGTAGACCTTGGCGACGGACGCGGCGGCGGGAGCCGGGTTCTGGCCCTCCTCGACGACGGCGATCTTCCAGTTGAGCAGGCGCATCGCGGTCAGCTCGGCGTAGTCGCGGGCCAGCTCCGTACGCACCCACGGCTTGTCGAGGACGCGGATCCCGTCGGCGTCGGGCTCGGCGGCCCACGCGGCGACGTCGGTCCACAGCTGCTCGGTGCGCCCGCCCATCGCGGCCAGGCCCACTCGCTCGTGACCGAGCTGGCCGGTGATGAGGCGCCAGCCGCCGTTGACCTCGCCGACGAGTGCCTCGGGGCCGACGCGCACGTCCTCGTAGTAGGAGGCGTTGGTGTGGGTGATGCCGCTGGTGGCGATCGGCGTGCAGCTGAAGCCGGGGTCCGACGTCGGCACGATGAGGATGGTGATCCCCTTGTGCTTCGGGGCGTCGGGGTCGGTGCGCACGGCCATCCAGACGAAGTCGGCCTGGCTGACGCCGCTGGTGAAGACCTTCTGGCCGTTGATGACCCAGCCCCCCTCGGGCGTGGCCTCGGCCTTGGCGCCGAGCGAGGCGAGATCGGTGCCGGAGCCCGGCTCGCTGTAGCCGATGGCGAAGATGACGTCGCCGGTGAGCATGCCCGGCAGGTAGGTGCGCTTCTGCTCCTCGGTGCCGTAGCGCATGAGCATCGGGCCGATGTTGTTGATGGTGACGAAGGGGAACGGCGCCTGGGCGCGGTTGATCTCGTCGAAGAGGATGTACTGGTCGAGCGCCGGGCGGCCCTGGCCGCCGAACTCCTTGGGCCAACCGAGCCCGAGCAGGCCGTCCTTGCCGATCTGACGGATGATCTCGCGGTAGGCCGGACGGTCCTCGTTGGTGCCGCCGAGCGCCTCGCGGACCTCAGGCGTGAGCAGGCGCGCGAAGTAGGCGCGCAGCTCCCGGCTCAGCTCTCGATGCTCTGGGGTGTACTCCAGGTACATGGATGTCCTCTTCTCGGGGCGTGGGACGCCAGTCGGTGTGCGGGGCGGGCCGGCGGGTCAGGCGGCCGGCAGGAGGGCGGTGCGTCCGTTGTCGGCGAACTGCTTCTCGAGGTCCTGGACGTCCGCCGTGGTGAGCGGGCGGTACGCGGTGGACGCGCCGTCCCGGACGTAGACGGGGTCGGTCGTGACCCAGGCGGCACGGCGCAGGACCTGCTTGGCGACCTTGCTGTTGCCGGTGGTGGGGATCTCGGTGACGATCCGCACGAAGCGGGGCCGCCACTTGGTGCCGAGGTCGGCCTGCTCGTCGAGGAAGGCGGTGAACGCCTCGGGGTCGAAGCTGGCGCCGCCACGCAGTTGGAGCGCGCACATGACCTGGTCGCCGGTGCGCGGGTCGGGCACGGCGAAGACGGGGGCGACCGCCACCCGGTCCCAGCGCTCGATGATCCGCTCGGCGGGTCCGGCGGCGAAGTTCTCGCTGTCGACGCGGATCCAGTCCGAGGAGCGGCCGGCGAAGTAGAAGTAGCCGTCGGCGTCGCGGTAGGCCAGGTCCCCGGACCAGAAGTCCTCGCCGCGGACCCGCTCGGCGGCGGCCTCGGGGTTCTTGTAATAGCCCTCGAACCGGGCAGCCATGCCGACTCCGACGAGCTGGCCGATGGCCTCCTCGGCGTTGACGAGCCGCCCGGTCCCGTCGAGCCTGGCCGGCGGGCACTCCAGCCCGGTGGCCTCGTTCATGACCTTGATCTCGGCGCCGGCGACGGCCACGCCGAGCGCCTCGTCGGGCGTCTCGGGGGTGCGGTTGATCCGCATGACGCCCTCGCTGGAGCCGTAGCCCTCGGAGATGACGGCGCCGAAGCGCTGGGTGAAGCGGGCGATGTCGGCGGCCGAGGCCTCGGTGCCGACGGCGCGGCGCAGCGTGCTTGTCGCGTCGCGCGGGTCGACCGGCTGGGCCAGGACGTAGGCGAGGGCCCGGCCGACGTAGTTGAAGTAGGTGACGCCGTGCTCGTGCACGTCACGCACGAAGCCGGACGCGGAGAACTTGCGGACCATGCAGATCGTCGCGCCGCAGACCATGGCGGGCCCGAGGTTGAGCATGACGGCGTTGCCATGGAACAGCGGCATCGACAGGTAAGTGACCGAGTCGCGGGTCAGCTCGGTGCGGGCCAGCAGCGCCTCGGAGACCGCGGCGAGGCGCCCATGCGAGCAGATGACCGCCTTGGGTGCCCCGGTCGAGCCCGAGGAGAACATGAGCAGCAGGTCGGCACCGGGGTCCACCTCGTCGACGGGCGCCGGCGCGCCGGCGCGCCGGGCCAGCCAGGCGGCGTACTCCGGGGAGTCGATGTTGCGCACCTGCTCGGCGGGGATGCCCAGGTCGAGCCCGTCGATGAGGCCGGCGAGGCGGTCCTCGGTGATGAGCAGGTCGCAGTCGGTGTGCCGCACGTCGTGGGCCAGCTCGGCGCCCCGTCGGGTCGGGTTGATCCCGACGACGGTGGCACCGGCCAGCGCGGCCGCGCAGATCCAGTACACGTGGTCGGGGGTGTTCTCCAGGAGCACCCCCAGGTGCAGCGGCCTGCCCGCGGGCCGGGGCACGTCGGCCAGGGCTGCGGCCCGGTCGGCGGCTTCCTGCACGACCTGGCCCCAGGTTATGGTGCGGCCCTCGAAGAGGAGGCCCGGGTGATCGTCACCCGTGCGCCCGCGCACGATGTCGCCGAAGACGGCGGTCCCCGAGGTTCGGGCTACCGGGGTCTGAGTCGTCATTGACGTCGCTCCGTCTCGTTCGTCGTCGAATGCGGATCAGCGGCAACAAGCAAGCGCTTGGTCGAGATCGTAAGGTGGGGTGTGACGCAGGTCAAGGCCTTGACAGGGCTTCCCACGGGCTGGCCTCGGCGAGCGCCGAGCGCACCCGGTCGGTGTCCTCACCACGGCGCCGCGGGGCCCGCGGGATGCCGGCGGGCGTCCGCGAGAAGCGGGGCACCGGGGCCGGCTGGGCGACCCCCTCGACCTCGACGACAGCGCCCCGGGCACGCACCTGCGGGTGCTCGGCCGACTCGGCGATGTCCAGCACCGGGTGCACGCACGCGTCGACGCTCTCGAAGACGCTGGTCCACTCCTGCCGGGTGCGTCCGGCGAAGACCGGCGCGATCCGCCCGGCCCAGCCGGCCCACCCCGACTCGTCGAACTGCCCCGGCCCGTCCTCCGGATCGAGGCCGAGGGTGTGCAGGAATGTGCGGTAGAACTTCGCCTCGATGGCCGCGACCGACATGAACTTGTCGTCGGCGGTGCGGTACACCCGGTAGAAGTGCGCCCCACCGTCGAGGTAGTTCGTTCCACGGGTGAGGTTCCAGGCGCCCCGCGCGAGCATCGATTGGATGACGACGGTGAGCAGCCCGCTGCCCTCGAGCATCGAGGAGTCCACGACCTGCCCACGCCCGGAGGAGACGCGCTCGTGCAGGGCGGCCAGGACGCCGAAGGCCAGCACCATGCCGCCGCCGGCGAAGTCGGCCAGGTACATCGGCGGCACGACGGGGCCGGCGTCGGGCAGGCCGATCGTGTCGAGCACCCCGGAGACGGCGATGTAGTTGAGGTCGTGCCCGGCGGCCGCGGCGAGGGGGCCGTCCTGGCCCCAGCCGGTCATCCGCGCCACGACGAGGCGCGGGTACCGCTCGGTGAGCTCGACCGGGTCCAGGCCGAGACGTTCGAGCACCCCGGGACGGAACGGGTCGAGCAGCACGTCCGCGTCGGCGAGCAGCCGGTGCACGAGCAGCCGGTCGGCCTCGGACTTCAGGTCGAGCGTGACGGTCGTACGGCCGCGGTCGATCGCGTTGACCTCCGCGCGCTCCCGCCGGTCGGGCTCGCCGGGCGGGTCGACCCGTACGACCTGCGCACCGAGGTCGGCGAGCATCATCGTCGCGAACGGCACCGGTCCCTGCCCACCGAGCTCGAGAAGGCGCAGGCCGGCCAGCGGCCCCTCGGACCGCTGGTCGGTGACCGTCCCCGGGGCGTCGCTCATGCCTGCTCCCCGGCGCCGGCCCGGACCGCGGTGCCGGTCACGGCGCGGGGGTCCGTGCTCCACGTCTGTGGGGTCACGCCCTCCTCGCGCAGGACCCGCTTGAGGATCCGCCCGACGGCGTTCTTGGGCAACTCGGTGCGGACCTCGATGTGGGAGGGGACGGCATACCGCGGAATCCGCGGGTGCAACCACTCGAAGAGCTCTGCGGGGTCGATCTGCGCGCCGGGCGCGGGCACGACCGTCACCTTGAGGTCGTCCTCGGCCAGGGGGGAGGGAACCGCGTGGACGGCGACCTCGCCGACGGTCGGGTGGGTCGCGACGATGCCCTCGATCTCGAAGCTGGAGATGTTCTCGCCGCCGCGGCGCAGGTAGTCCTTTCCACGGTCGACGAAGTAGAGGTAGCCGTCCTCGTCGAGCCGGCCGTAGTCACCGCAGTGGAACCACAGGCCCCGGAAGACCTCCAGGGTCCTCTCCGGCTGGCGCCAGTAGCCGTTGAACATGATCGCCGGGCGGGTGGGGCGGGCGACGATCTCGCCGACCGCGCCGACGGGCAGCGGGTTGTCGTGCTCGTCGACGATGCGCACCTCGAAGGACTCGTTGATCTTGCCGGCGGCCCCGGCGCGGTAGCCCCCCGGCGGGGTGAGCGTGATCAGGGCGGCCTCGGTCAGGCCGTAGGCACCCGAGCCGACCCGCTCGACGCCGAACCGCTCGGTCCAGCGAGCAGCGAGGTCGGCGGTGACCGGCGAGCCGGACACGACGCGCAACTGGCCGAAGGCCTTGCGGGCAGCTTCGGACTCGGGGGCGCCGACGATCATCGGCAGCATCGAGCCCATGAGCGCGGCCATCGTCGCGCGGGAGCGCAGGATCTCGTCCCAGAAGCCACGGACCGAGAAGCGCTGCGCGACGTCCATGGCCGAGCCGAGCTGGAGCGAACCCATGACGTGCCCGACGGCGGCCATGTGGAACAGCGGCATCGCCGACCACAGGACGTCACCGGGGTGGCGCCCGAGGTTCTCGTGCATCTGGCGGGCCATGTTCGCCACGTAGCCGTGGCTGACCATGCACGCCTTGGACGGTCCGGTCGTGCCGGCCGTATAGATGAGGTGGCTGGTGGCATACGCGTCGAGGTCCGGGGTGGTCGTCACCGCCGAGCCCTCGGCGACGGCGGCGTCGAAGTCGATGACCTCGGTGGCCCAGGCGGGCACCAAGCCCGAGGAGGGCCGGCCGGCCACGGGGGCGCCGACGAGAACCGGTGCCCGTAGCCCTGTGCCGACGAGGGCGTCGTCCAGGACGGGCACGAACTCGTCCTCGAGAATCATCGCGACCGGGTCGGCGTCGAGCACCTGGTGGGCCAGTACGGGGCCGCGGTTGCTCGTGTTGAGCGGGACGACGAAACCGCCGCACAGCGTCGTCGCCCACCAGGCGATCAGGGCCAGGCGGCCGTTGCGGGCGAGGATGACGACGCGGTCGCCGGGAGCGACGCGGTCGGCGAGGAACCCGGCGAGGCGACGCGACGCGGCATCGAGCTCAGCCACGGTGAACGGGGTGCCGGCGAGGGTGAGGGCGAGGTCCGGCTGCTCGTCGAGCAGGCGGGACAGGGCGGGCAGGAGGGGGTGGCTGCGGTGGGGCGGGTCACTGGCTCTGGCTACCTTTCTTCGGGCCGGCCGGTCGCGGTGGGCGACCGGCCGGCCGACGGGTGGGGACCTGAAACTCAGCCCTTCGTCATCGCGACGGTGCGCAGGTCGAACAGGCCGAGGTTGGTCCACGGCAGCTGCTCGGCCCCGACGACCTTCGGGGAGGCGACGGTGGCGTTGGTGAGGTTGCAGACCGGAATGAACCACGCCTCGGTGAACAGCTGCTCCCACAGCTGGTGGTACTGCTTGGCGCGCTCCTCGACGCTGGAGCGGGGGTCGGCGGCCTTGGCCACGATCGGGGCGATGGCCTCGGGGTCGGTGGCGAGCTTGTAGTTGCCGGTGAGGTAGTTGCTCACCGTGCCCGCCGGGTCGAGGCGCGGGTTCAAGGTGTTGGACACCTCAAGCTCGAAGTCGCCGGCGATGAAGCGGGCCTCGGTCTCGGAGTTCGGCGTCGGATTGAGCTTCGCGTCGATGCCGACCTGGGACATGGCGGCCTGGATGGCGGTGGCGGGCTGCTCGGTGTTGGTGCCGGCGGAGAAGCTGATCGACACCTTGGCCCCGCCGACCTCGGCGATCAGTGCCTTGGCCTTGGCCAGGTCGAACTCGTACGGGTAGGTCGCCGCCGGGTCCTCCCACGGGCTGCCCGGGTAGATGCTGCGGGTGGGCGTGCACGTGTCGGCGAAGAGCGCGCGGATGGCGGCCGGGTCGACCGAGCGTGCGATGGCCTCACGGACCCGCTTGTCCTTGAGGTCGCCCATGTTGGCGCGCAGCAGGATGCCGAGGACGTTGCGGAACGGGCGGGTGGTCACCTTGAGCTGGCCGGCCTCGCCGAACTGGCGGGCCTGGACGACCTCGTTGGCCGAGGAGACGAAGCTGAGGTCGGTCTGACCGCTGATGACGCCGTTGAGCCGGGTGGCGCCCTCGGGGACGCGGGTGATCTCCATCCCGGCGAGGCGCCCGGCGTTCGGGTCCCAGTAGGTGCCTTCGGCGCGCTTGAGGACGTACTTCTCGTTGGGCACGAACTCGGTGGCGACGTACGGGCCCGAGCCGGCCTTGCCGGGGGCGCGCTTGAGGTCGACGCCGTCGGCGATCGCCTTGGGCGAGACCATCATGCCGGCGGCGGTGGCCAGGGCCGAGGGGAGCACCGCGCCGGTGCCCGGCTTGAGGTTGAGGCGCACGGTGCGCGCGTCGACGACGGTGACGCCGGTGATGTCGGCGAGATCCTGCTTGATGGTGCTCGTCGGCAGCGTCTGGCCGCGCTCGATGTTGACCTTGACGGCGTTGGCGTCGAAGGGCGTCCCGTCGTGGAAGGTGACGTCGTCGCGCAGGGCGAGCTCGAGGTAGGAGCCGTCCTTGGCGTAGGTCCACGAGACCGCCAGGCCGGGGACGATCTCGTCCCTGGAGTCGACCATGGTGAGCCGGTCGTAGATCAGCGTGAGGTAGGGGTAACCGCCGGGGGCCGGCTGGGCCGGGTCGAGGTTCTGGAACGGGGACGAGGCCGTGACCCGCAGGACGGCGTTGGGGTCGATCTCACCTGTGCCGGCACCGGTGGCGCCGGGGTTACTGGTCGGGGTGCCGGAGCAGGCTCCGACGGCGAGGGTGGCAAGCAGGCTGACGGCGACGGCGAGGCGTCGGTGGTGCGGGAGGCGAGACACGGTGCTCCTTTCCTGACCTGCGGTCCGAGCCGGGAGCGGCTCCGGGCCGCTGGCGGGGCCCCGGGTGCCTGGGGCGGCTGGGTGCCGGCGGCCGTTCGGCAGTGGCCGTGAGGGCGCGATGGTCACGATGGGTGATGGATGGCGTCGGCGGCGTGGTACGCGCCTGGACCTGACCGGCGCCGGTGTCCCCCGAGGCTGCCGGCGTGAGGCCTCCCCGCGATCCAACCAAGCGCTCGATTGGGAACGGTAAGGGCAGGATGCGGGTGCGTCAACGGGCGAACGCCCCCGCGACCAACGGGGGGACGACGCCAGGGCGCAACCGTTGCCAGGGCGCCGCCGGGTCGCTAAGGTGCGATCAAGCAAGCGCTTGGTTGCCCTGACCGGCCAAAGGAGTCCGCCCGGTGGAAGCCACCCTCGCCACGGCACATCCCCGCGACACCGGCATCGACGCCGTCGCCTCAGCCACCCGCCGGCTCGTCGACGCGATCGCCCGCGCGGGCGGGGCCATCGACGCGGACGCCGACCGGATCGTGGCCGACCTCGACGTGCTCACCGCCCGGATCGACGCCCACGCCCCAGACCTTTCCGAGCGGATCGCGACGATGTGGCGCCAGCCTGGCCCGGGCCGTTTCGACCCCGCCGGCGGCACCGAGAACCCGCTGTCGCCGCCGGTGAGTCTCTGGGTCGAGCCTGACGGATCACTGCGCGGCGAGGTCACCCTGGGGCTGGCCTTCCAGGGACCCCCGGGGCACATACACGGCGGCACCTCGGCCATGCTCATGGACCACGCCCTCGGCATCGCCAACGCCCGCGCCGGATATGCCGCGGTAACCGTCGGGCTCGACATCTCCTTCCGCGCGGCCATCCCGATCGGCTCGACGATCACGATCCTGGCCCGGCACGACGGGCGCGACGGGCGCAAGGTGCGCAGCTCCGGCGAGCTGCGCGTCGGGGACCTGACGTGCGTCACGGCTACGGGCACCTTCGTGCTCATGGACGACCCGTCGACGCGGGAGAAGTTCCGACGGCTCCCGAGGGAACAGGCATGAGCACGAGTCCCGACCCGACCAGAACCTCACCCGGTCCGCTCGCCGGCCGCGGTGCGCTCGTCATCGGCGGGGGCGGCGGATTCGGCCGCGCCATCGCCGCCGCGCTGGCCACCGACGGGGCCACCGTAACGATCATGGGGCGCACCGAGGCGACGCTGCGGGCGGCGGCCGTGACGATCGCCGCAGCCGCTCCCGGGGCGCTGCCCGTGCGGGTCAGCGTCGGCGACTCCGCCCTCGAGCAGGACGTGGCCACCGCGGTACGCGTCGCCGACGAGACCCCGTTGGCGGCCGTCGTCACGACGGTCGGCGGCGGCACCTTCCGTCCCGTGCTCGCCCTCGACGCCGAAACCCTCGAGCACGACTTCCGGCGCAACGTCACGACCGCGCTGCACGCGATCCGGCACGGCGGACAGGCCCTGGCCGCGCACGGTGGGGGCTCGATCGTGTGCACCTCCTCGAGCGCGGGCGGACACTCCTTCCCGTTCATGCCGTCGTACTCGGTGAGCAAGGCCGCGCTCGAGGCGCTCGTGCGGGTCGCCGCCGACGAGCTCGGCCACCTCGCGGTGCGGGTCAACGTCGTGCGCCCCGGCATCGTGGCCACCGACGGGGAGAACCCCGGCCTGCTGCTGGCCGACCCCGAACTGGCCGCCGCGACCGTCGCCGAGAAGCCCCTGTCACGAGTCGGACGCACCGAGGACATCGCCGCCGCGGTCCGCTTCCTGTGCGGTCCCGAGTCCTCGTGGATCACCGGCGCGTGCCTGCCAGTCGAGGGCGGGGCGCACCTGCGCCGCGCGCCCCGGCTGGAGAAGCTCGCCCGGATCGTCAGTGGCGACGAGGTCGTCGACGCCGCCCTGGCTGGCCGCATCCCATGACGGCACCACAGGTACCCGTCACCCCGATGGAGCTGGCCACGACGCTGCCGCCGACGACGGCGCTACGCGAGGTGCCCGCGGTCGTGGCGCGCATCGAACGGCTCGGCTTCGACACCGTCCACGTCCCCGAGACGACGCACGACTCGTTGGCGGTCGCCCTGCTCGCAGCCGAGCACACCAGCCGGATCACCGTACGCACCAGCATGACGTTGGCCTTCCCCCGCAGCCCGATGGTGACCGCATACGCCGCATGGGACCTCGCGCGGTTCTCCGAGGGTCGCTTCCAGCTCGGTCTGGCCACCCAGGTACGCGGCAACATCGTCGGCCGCTTCTCGGTGCCGTGGGACCGGCCGGCCGAGAACCTGCGCGACTACCTCGCCTCGATCCGGGCGATCTTCGCCGCGTTCACCACGGGCGGGCCCCTGGAGCACGAGGGCAGCCACTACCGCTTCACCCGGCTCCAGCCCTACTTCAACCCCGGCCCGCTGTCGACCGCGGCCCCGGCGCTCTACACCGGCGGGGTCAACCGGCGCGTCTGCGAGGTGGCCGGCGAACTCGCCGACGGCTTTGTCACCCACGCGACGAACTCGCACCCGAGTCACCTGCGCACGGTCGTGCTCCCCGCACTCCGCGCCGGGGCCCAACGGGCCGGACGCGCCGGGATCCCGCGGGTTGTCGTCGTGTCCAAGTCGATCACCGGTCCGACGCAGGCCGCACTCGCCGCGAGTCGCGACTCCGCCCGCCAGGAGCTGGCGTTCCTCTTCTCCACCCCGGCCTACCGCACGACCCTGGATCGGCTCGGCCTGGGCCGGGTCGGCGAACGGCTCGCCGAGATGGCCGCCTCCGGGCGCTGGGCGGGACTCGCCGACACCCTCGACGACGAGACCCTGGCCACGCTCATCCCGCACGGCACCTATGCCGAGCTGCCGGACGTACTCGAGCAGGCCTACGGCGGGCTCGCCGACGGACTCGGGCTCGGGCTGCCGCTCGACCCGGACGACGACGAGGACTTCGGTGCGCTGCTCGTACGCCTCCGGAGAATCCCGACGAGTACTGCGGCCTGCGACCCGCCTGCGGCCGGCGACCCCAGCGACGAGACCACCAGCGCGCCGCGCAGCGGCGCCGGATCGGAGACCCTGTCGTGACCGCACGCATCGGACTGCTCACCCCGGTCGTCGTCCAGCACCCGCGCACCGCAGCCGCCTGGGAGCGGGAGGTCCTGGCCGGCCCCGACGTCGGCGGCGCGCTGCTGGCCATCGCCCGCGCCGCCGACGACCTGGGCTACCACCACCTGACGTGCAGCGAGCACGTCGCGGTGCCCGCCCCGATCGCCGTCGAGCGGGGCGCGACGTACTTCGACCCCGTGGCCACGCTGTCGTTCCTCGCCTCGGCGACGCGCCGCGTCCGGCTCGCGACGAACGTCGTCGTCATCGGCTACCACCACCCGTTGGCCCTCGCCAAGACCTACGGCACCCTCGACCTGCTCAGCGGCGGGCGCGTCATCCTCGGGGTCGGTGTCGGCAGCCTCGAAGAGGAGTTCGACCTGCTCGGCGCCGAGTTCGCTGAGCGCGGCGCGGTCGCGGACGAGGCGATCGTGGCCCTGCGCGCCGCATGGGGCAGGGCCGTGCCGCACCACGAGGGGCCCCGGTTCACGTTCACCGACTTCGTCGTCGAACCGCACGCGCCGCGCACAGCGGTGCCGCTGTGGTTCGGTGGACGCACCCGCCGCTCGCTGCGCCGCGCCGTGGCGCACGGCACCGGGTGGGCGCCGTTCGGCCTCGGGCCGCAGGAGTTGACCCGCCTGTGGACCTCCGTGGAGCGTCCGGACGACTTCGACCTCGTGCTGCAGATCCCGCCGCTGGACCCGCTCGGGGACCCGGACGGCTCCCGCGAACGCCTGAACACGGCCGATGCGGTCGGGGCGACCGCGGTCAACGCGAGCCTCGTGGCCACCTCGGCGGCCCACCACCTCGAGCAGATGGCCGCGCTGCGCGAACTCACCCCGGAACGCTTCGAGACGAACACGTCCACGACCTGACCGGCCACCGGCCCGGATCGGCCCGAGAGGCCCGATCGGAAAGGAACCCCACCATGACCGACTCGCAGCCCGACCGGCTCGCCCTGCTCGAGGCGCGCCTCGAGCAGGCCGAACGGCGCCTCGCCGCCGCCGAGGACCAGCTCGCCCTGTGGCAGATCGTCGCCGGCTACGGCCCCGCCGTGGACAGCGGCTCAGCCGAGGTCACCGCCCAGATGTGGACCGAGGAGGGCGTGTACGACACCTACCCGGTCGTGCTCACCGGCCGGGACGCGCTGCGCGGCATGGTGATCGGCGAGCGGCACCAGGCCCTGATCCACTCCGGCGCCGCCCACCTCATGGGCCTGCCGCACATCGTCGTCGACGGCGACCGGGCCGTCGTGACGAACTACTCGCAGCTCGTGCTCAACGCTCCCGACGAGAACGGCTACCGGATCTGGCGCACCGGCTCCAACCGGTGGGAGTTCACCCGCACCGACGAGGGCTGGAAGGTGACCCACCGCTGGAACCGCCAGCTCGACGGCACCGACGAGGGCCGCGACATTCTCGCCCGCGCCGTCGACTCCGAGGCCTGAGCCCGTGCGTATCGGCCTCAGCGCCCCCGTTCTGGCCGACTCCGGGCCCCGGCCCGCGTGGGAGGCCGAAGCCGGGGTCGCCGAGTTGCGGGAGGTCTTCACGACCGCCGACCGGCTCAGGTTCGAGTTCTTCACCTGCCCGGAGCATGTCAGCGTGCCAGAAGGGCTGGCCCGGGGTGAACGCTTCTACGACCCGGTCGCGACGTTCTCCTACCTCGCGGCGATCACGGAGCGGATCCGCTTCCTGCCATACGTGCTCGTGCTCGGGCTGCACCATCCGCTCGAGCTGGCCAAGCGGTACGGCACCCTCGACCACCTCAGCGGCGGGCGGGTCGTCCTCGGAGTGGGCGTCGGCAACCTCGAGGAGGAGTTCGCGCTGCTCGGACGCCCGTTCGCCGACCGCGGACCACGGGCGGACGACGCCCTGCGGGCCCTGCGGGCGTCGCTGTCGGTGCGGCTCGCGACCTACCACGGGGAGTACTACCACTTCACCGAGCAGGTCATCAGCCCGCACGCGGTCCAGGAGAAGGTCCCGATCTGGGTCGGCGGTCACAGCAAGCGTGCCCTCCGGCGCGCGGTCACCCTGGGCGACGGGTGGGCGCCAGCCCCGGTGACCTATCGCGGTCCGGACCTGCAGACCCTGCCGCGGATGCTCGCCGAGCACGACCTGCCGGAGGGGTTCGACGTCGTCATCACGCCTCCGGCCCGCCTCGACCCGAAGGGCGACCCGGAGGCCGCGCTCGACCTCGTCGGCCGGCTCGGCGAGGCGGGGGCCACCGTGGTCAACCTCGTCGTGCGGCACCGCGAGCTGGCCGAATACCTCGACCAGCTCGCGGCGGCAGCCGAGCTCTTCGGCCTCGACCGCCGCGACTGAGAACGGCCGGGTGCGCCGGGACCCCTGCGTGGGTCCCGGCGCCCGCAGTCAGGCCTCGTTGGGCATGTTCGACCAGCCCTTGCGGTCGACCCGCGCGTACCAGCCCGAGGCGGCCAGGGTCCCTCCGTCGACGGGGATCGTGTGCCCGGTGACGAAGCGGGCGTCGTCACTGGCGAGGAACTCGACGACGGCGGCGTAGTCGTCGGGCTCGCCGAAGCGCCCGACGGGGATCCACGTGCGGACGAGCTCCGGGTCACGTCCGCGCAGCATCGCCGCGGCCGGCGTCTGGGGTGTGTCGGCGAGGTCGGGCGCGATCGCGTTGACCCGCACCCCGAAGCCGGCGACCTCGACGGAGAGGCTCCTGGTGAAAGCGCTGACCCCGGCGTTGTAGGCGGAGTACGGGGCGCACGCCGGGATACCCCGGAAGGCCTCGACGGTCGAGTTGTTGACGATGGCACCACGGCCTCGCTCGACCATGCCGGGCAGCAGCGCATGGGTCATCGCGAGCACGTGCCACAGGTTGATCTCGTAGAGCGCCTGCCACTGCTGCGGGGTCGAGTGCAGGAAGGTCTTGGAGGCCGGGCGGAAGTCGCCGACGTTGTTGACGAGCACGTCGACCCGCCCCGAGTCGAGGGCCGACGCGGCGGCGACCGCGGTGGCGACACCGTCAGCGGTGCGCACGTCGGCGATGACGACCTCGACCTCGCCGCCGGCGCTACGGATGTCGGCGGCGGTGTCGACGGCGGCCTCCCCGTCGATGTCGACGAGGACGACGTGGGCACCCGCGGCGGCGAGGCGGCGGGAGATGCCGCCGCCGATCCCGAGGGCACCGCCGGTGACGACCGCGATCTGGTCCTCGAGCCTGCGGGCGGCGCTCATCTGCCGGTTCCTTCCTCGTCGATCCTGGTCACGGAGACACGGTGGCGTTCGATCCAGTTGATGGTCACCGCGCGACGCGTGAAGGCCCATCCTTCGTCGGTGTGCGCGTACTCGTCGTCGTAGTGCAGGAACCAGACGAGGTCCCAGGGCCCTTCGCGACCGGGCAGCAGGTGGTGGGCCGTGCCGCGGACCCGGCCACGGGCCCCGGTCGACGTCGGCAGGTAGCGTGCCCCGGCCACGACGTGGGTCGTCGCCAGGGTGCCGGCGAGTGCCCCGAGCGCGGCCACGACAGCGGGACGGCCGACGTGGGACACGTGGGGGTCGAGGTGAGCCGGCGGCTCGGGGACGACGAGGACGCCGTCCGGGACGAAGAGCGCGCCGACCGCGGCTGCGTCACGGTCGTCGGCGGCTGCGGCATACGTTTCGGAGAGTACGCGCAGCGCGGTGAGGTCGCCCGCGTCGAGGCTGGTCACGCTGCGGGAGCGGTCGCCGCGCGCACGACCTCGACGAGCTCGGCGACGGCGCGCTCGCAGTCACCGCGGGTGTAGCCGAGCAGTGCGGTCTCGGCCGGATCCGGTTCGTAGGCAAGGACGTTCCCGCGGCCCTGGACGATCATCGAGTCGGGCATGAAGGGGTGCGGCTCGTCGAGCTCGGCGATGGTGCGGTTGCCCCCGGCCGCGTCGACGAGCAGCTGGAAGAACTGCGCGAACGTGAGGTTGGCGTCACCGACGAGGTATGCCGCGCCCGCCGTGCCACGGTCGAGCGCGCCGCCGACCGCCTCGGCCAGGGACCGGACCGACATGTAGTTCGTGCCCCCAGCCGGTGCGTGGTCGGGTATCTGCGGCTCGTTGCCGGCTGCCCAGGACACCATGCGGCGGTAGCGCTTGGCCGTGATGCCGGGGATGGCACCGATGATCGAGGGCGGGTTGAGGGTGCAGACCGTGAAGGAGGCGTCAGCCAGCGCCCGGGCTCCCTCGTCGGCGTCGCGGCGGGCGGCGACGTAGGCGCTGGAGTCGGCCAGGGCGGGTCGCAGGTGGTGGTAGTAGCTGCCGACCTGGACGAAGCGGGAGACACCCGCACTCTTGGCGAGCGCGGCGAAGGCCGGCACTCCCGCGCTCTGGGCCTCCTTCCAGAACTGAGTCTCGTTGACGTCGCGGGGCAGATGGCGCACGTCCTGCCCCGCGGCGAAGACGACCGCGTCGAAGGGGGTCAGGTCCTCCCGGGTGAAGGTCTGGCGGGTGTAGTCCCCACGGAGGACGGGCAGGTCGGCGACGGGCGAGTCCGCATCAACCGCCCCTCGGGCGGCGACGGTGACGTCGTCTCCCCGGTCCCGCAGGTAGCGGGCAGTGTGGGCCCCGATCATGCCGGTTCCACCGACCACGAGCACCTTCATCGTGAGGTCTCCTTGCGTAGCGAGGCGACTCCCTGGCGCGGATCTGGGAGCCAGCATGTCGCCGAGTTTACCAAACAAGCGATAGGTTGGTTAGTGCGAGAGTTCACGAGTCGGACATGGACATCCGGAAAAACCGTGCTCGATTGCTGCGAGCACGTACAGCCGCGCTCCCGCCAGGGCAACCGTCACGAAGACGCCACAGGCCCAACAGGGCGTACGCAGGAAGTCAGCCCACGTGCTGCGGGCACGTTCGGGCGGTGAGCCAGCGGCGAAAGGCGACCTCGGCCGCGTGCCGCTGATCGTCGCTCCGGAGGCCTGGGCCGCCGGAGCGACGACACCGGGGTGAAGGTCACGATGCTGGACACCGGATTCGACGCCGCCCACCCGGCCCTACAGGGCAAGGTGGTGAGGTCGAAGAGCTCCGTGCCGGGTGTGTCGGCGTTGACCGATGGGCACGGGCATGGCACGCACGTGGCGGCCACCGTCGCCGGCACCGGCGGAACGCGTAAGAGTGTCGCTCCGGGTGCGGAACTGATGATCGGCAAGGTGCTCGCCGACGAGGGATTCGGCGGCATGCCCTGGATCATCGACGGGATGGAGCGGGCCGCGACCAACGGCGCCAGGATCGTCAGCTGATCCTGGGCGGCAGGGCTCAGCGACGGTACGGACCCGGGCAGCCACGCGGTCAACCGGCTCACCGCTGAGACCGGGGCACCGCCCGTCATCTCTGTCGGCAATGCTGACGCTACGTAATGTCACCACCGATGTGAGACAGCGCCGAAATCGACACACTCCCAGGACTCGGTCTGCGTGCGGGCGTAACCGGGTCGTCAGCTCGTACCCGGAGATCCTGCCAGCGCTTCTCGGACATCCTTACCAGCGCAGGGTTTTTAAGGCGCGGCCACCACGACCTCGGCGACGTTCCCGCTGTAGCAGGTGGTGGTGGCGATGTTCGGGGCGGAGACCGTGTAGGCACCGTAGACGACGTAAGTTACGCCGGTCTGGAGGTTGCGGCACTGGATCTGCACCCGGTAGCTACCGGTGTCACACTGGATACTGCCCCGACCGTAGTAGCGCTTGATGCCCTCGTGGACCCACTCCATCCACGGTGCGCAGCCGGTGACGCCGGTGCCCGGCGGATCCTGCACGGCATACACCTGCTCCGCGACGTTCCCGCTGTAGCACGTGGTGGTGGCGGTGCTCGGGGCGTTGACGACCTCGGTGCCGTAGACGACGTAGCCCACGCCAGTCTGAGCGTTGCGGCACTGGATCTTCACCCGGTAGCTACCGGTGTCACACTGGACCCTGCCCCGACCGTAATAGTGGCTACTGCCCTCGTGGACCCACTCCATCCACGGTGCGCAGCCGGTGACGCCGGTGCCCGGCGGATCCTGCACGGCATACACCTTCTCCGCGACGTTCCCGCTGTAGCACGTGGTGGTGGCGGTGCTCGGGGCGTTGACGACCTCGGTGCCGTAGACGACGTAGCCCACGCCAGTCTGAGCGTTGCGGCACTGGATCTTCACCTTGTAGCGCCCGGTCGAGCAGGTCACCTTGCCGCGGCCCTGGTAGTAGCTGTTTCCCTCGACGACCCATTCGATCGAGGTGGTGCAACCGGTAGGTGCGGACAGTGTGGACCCGACAGCGAGGGCGGAAGGCTCCGCTGCCGGGGCCGCCGCGGCGGGAGCCGCCAGAGCAGACAGGCCGAGAAGGGCCGCAGCGAGCGTCGCGAGGGTACGCCTGAACATGACAGTCTCCTGATGGCCGTGGGGTCACAGCTTTCGTCGCGGAATAGCCATGCTAGAGAAAGTATCGATGCCCGTCGAGGTTATAGGCCGGGTTGACGCGGATCAGGGCCGAGGCGCGCACGAACGCCACGGCCAAGACTCCGAGAAGGGAGTGGCTGGCCTTCCCCTCGTAGCGTGGAGGCCAGAGCTTGAGGGATAGAGGTTCAGCGGCTGGCTAGACGCGTCGATCTCCCGCGGGCTACCTCGCCCAGCCGACGGGCGCCCTCTGCCAGCTGGGCGAGATCCGCCGCGGCTGCGAACCCCACTCGCATGTACGCGCTGGGTGGTTCGGCTGCGAAGTAGCCGTTACCGGGGCTGACGGCCACCCCGTGTGTTTGCGCGGCGTCGGTTATGTGATGAAGGTCGTTCGAGGGAAGGCGGACCCACAGGTGCAGGCCGCCTGCGGGGATGCGCATGACTGTCCATTCAGGCGTATGACGGGCCAAGCCGGCGGTGAGTGCCGTGCAGCGCTCGCGCAGCGCCGTGGCCAGGCTGCGCAGGTGGCGATCCCAGGCGGGGGCGCTGAGCAGTTCGATGGCGGCTTCCTGTATTGGGCGTGAGATGAAGAAGTCGTCGACGAGCCGGATGGCGCGTAACCGGGCCATCACCGGGCCCCGGGCGATCAGGGCACCGATCCGTAGGCTCGGTGACGCGGGCTTGGTCAGTGACGTCAGGTAGACCACGGTGCCGTCGGCGTCGTCGGCGACCAGCGGACGGGGCACCGCGCCGCCGTGGCCGAGCAGGCGGGCGAAGTCGTCTTCGAGGATGAATGCGCCGGCGGCACGGGCGACGTCGAGGATCTGAGGGCGGCGTTGCGCGGAAAGCACTGCGCCGGTCGGGTTGTGGAAGGTCGGCTGGATGTACAGAAGCCGGGCGCCGCTGGTGGCGAACGCGTCTGCGAGCAGGTCCGGGCGGATACCGTCATCGTCGACAGGGACAGGGACCGGGCGCAGGCCTGCGGCGCGGGCGGCCGCAAGGGCGCCCTGGTATGTGGGCGATTCGACCAGGATCGGGCTGCCCGGCGCGGCGATCGCGCGGAACGCCATCGAAAGGCCGTCCTGCCCGCCACTGGTGATGAGCACGTCGTCAGTGTCGACATCGCCGCCCGCGAACGACGCGAACAGGGCCCGCAGCGTCTCCAGCCCAGCCGTCGGCGCCCGGTCCCACGCGTCGGGCCGCCGCGCCGCCCGGGCAAGGGCGTCGCCAAGTGCCTTGGTCGGCTGCAGCGAGCGGTGCAGATAGCCGCCGGCCATCGTGATCGCGTCGGCAGGCGGTGCGCGGAGCAGATCTGTGACGGTGTGGGCGTCGATGCTGCGGTCGGCGAGCGCCACGGCTTGCCAAGAGGTGTCCGGAGGCGCCCCGAACGCCCGGGAGCTTCGGGCGGCGACAAACGTTCCGCTACCCGGCCGGGTCACGACGGCGCCTTCGGCCGCCAGCACGGCGACGGCACGAGCGACCGACACCGGGCTCGCCGCGTGACGGCGTACCAGGTCGCGGCTGCTCGGTAGCCGATCACCAGGAGTGAGGCGCGCGATCTCCGCCCGCAGGCTCGTGACGAGACGCTCGATAGTGCTACTCTCTGACATGAGAGACAACAATAGCGCTTTCCTGCCGATCGGAGAACCGCTCCTCGACGTCCCGGCGCTACGGGCAGACACTCCCGGCTGCGAGACGGTCATCCACTTCAACAACGCCGGCTGCGGTCTGCTGGCCCGCCCGGTGCACCGGGCGATGGTCGAGCACTTGGACCTGGAGGCGCGCGTCGGCGGCTACGAGGCCTCCGACGCCAGGGCTGTCCAGGTCGGCGACTTCTACGCCGCCGTCGCGGACCTGATCGGTTCCGGACCGGGCAACATCGCGTTCGCCGCCAGCGCCACCGACGCCTACACCCGGGCGCTGTCATCCATCCCGTTCGAGCCCGGCGACGTCATCCTCACCACCCGCAACGACTTCATCTCCAACCAGATCGCCTTCCTGTCACTGCGCAAGCGGTTCGGCATCGAGATCGTGCACGCCGCCGATCATCCCGACGGCAGCGGCGTGGACGTCGACGCGATGGCCGCGCTCATGCGCGCGCGGCGGCCGCGGCTGGTCGCTGCGACACATGTCCCCACCAACTCCGGTCTGGTCCAGCCCGTCGCGGAGATCGGCCACCACTGCCGTGAGCTCGACCTGATGTATCTGGTCGATGCCTGCCAGTCAGTCGGCCAGTACCCGATCAACGTTGACGAGATCGGCTGCGACTTCCTCACCGCGACCTGCCGAAAATTCCTGCGCGGGCCGCGCGGCACCGGCTTTCTCTACGTCAGCGACCGCGCCCTGCGGGCCGGGTACGAGCCGCTGTTCATCGACATGTACGGCGCCCGTTGGACCGGGCCGGACACCTACCGGCCGGTCGACACCGCCGCGCGCTTCGAGGACTGGGAGTTCCCCTACGCCGCCGTCATCGGCAGCGCCGTCGCCACCCGCTATGCCCTCGCGGTCGGCATTGAGCCGATCTCCCGGCGCACGCCCGAGCTGGCCACCCGGTTGCGCGAGCAGCTGGCCCAGATCCCCGGCGTACGCGTGCTCGACCGCGGTCCACGCCCCGCCGCACTGGTCACCTTCGACGTCGCCGGATGGTCACCAAAACCGTTCAAACAGGCCATGGACCACCGCCGGATCAACTCGGCGCTCAGTTACCGGGAGTTCGCCCAGTTCGACTTCGCCGACAAGGACATCACCTGGGCCATGCGCCTGTCACCGCACTACTACAACACCGAGGACGAGGTGGACGCGGTCGCCGGCGCGGTCGCGGAACTCGCCGCCAGTCCTTCGGCCGGCAGGTAGGAGAAATGGCGGCCGTAGACACCACCAGCCAGGCTCCAGCTGCCACGCCGTCGGCAAGCCTGTGGCACAACCGCGACTTCCTCACGTTCTGGCTCGGCGAGACCCTGTCGCTACTCGGCACGCAGGTCACCAACCTCGCCCTACCCCTGATGGCGATCCACGCCTTCAGCGCGACCGATGAGCAGGTCGGAATCCTGCGCTTCCTACAGCTGGCCCCGTACATCGGCCTGGCATTGGTGTTCGGAGTCTGGGTTGACCGCGCCCGCCGACGCAACGTGATGCTCGCCGCCAACCTGACCCGGCTGGCACTGCTCGCGATGGTGCCGATCCTCTACTCGGCGCACGCATTGAACATGGCAGCACTGCTGGTCATCGCGAGCGCGATCGGCGTCGCCTCCGTACTCTTCGACGTGAGCTGGATGTCCTATGTGCCCACCCTTGTCCGCGACCCCAGGCACTACGTCGAGGCCAGCGCCAAGATGGGCGTCAGCTCGTCCGTGGCGGACGTGGCCGGGCCCGGTCTCGCCGGTGTCCTGATCGGCATCCTGACCGCACCCATGGCACTGATCGCCAACGCCGGCTCCTTCCTGGTCTCGGTCGTGTCGCTCCTGCTGATCCGCACCCCCGAACCCCGATCGACGCGGGCGGCGCAGGACCGCCACCTCGGAACCGAGTTACGCGATGGTCTGCGGTGGGTGCTGCACGACCGCATCCTGCGGTGGCTGGCGGCCATCGGGTTCTGCTGCAACTTCTCGATGATCACGGTCTGGACGATGTTCCTGCTGTACGGCACACGGGAGCTGCACCTGAGCTCGACCACACTCGGCGGCATCTTCGCAACGGCATCGATCGGAGGCCTGCTCGGGGCGGTCATCTCCCGGAAGGTGATAGACCGGTTCCCCATCGGCCGGGTCTACCTCATCGCCCAGTCCGCCCTGCTGCTGGGCCCGGCGATGATCGTCACGGCCGCCGGTCCCCGTCCAGTGATGACGGCGATGTTCACCCTGTCCTTCTTCACCACCTACCTGGGACTCGGCGTGGCCGGCGTCATCATCGTCAGCCTTCGTCAGACGCTCACCCCGCAGCCGATGATGGGTCGGATGACCGCAGTCTTCCGAACCCTGCTGTTCGGCGGCGGAGCGCTCGGCGGACTCACCGCGGGCATTCTCGCCGGGGCCATCGGCGCCAGACCCGCGTTGGCAGCCGCGGCCATTGCCTCGGCAGCGGTGGTGATCGCGCTCGCCGCCTCACCGGTCAGCCGGCTGCGCGTCCTCCCTACGGCTGCAGCGCGGTAGCACAACGTTCTCTGCCTGGTGGGCGCCGACGGCCGTGGCAGGCGACGCCCACCAGACAGGCAACCGGTTCCTGCTTCATCCATCTTGCCCTCGGCCATCACGGCGAAGAACGCGAACAGGATCCGGCCGGGGCCTGTGGGGTCGTAGAGGCCGGGCAGGGGTCCGGCGAGCATTTCCAGGATCAGGCCGTGCGCGGTGAGGTGGTCAAGCCCGCGCCCACGGCAGCATCCGCACACCGTTCAAGCGCCACCGCTACCGGCCGAAACTGTCCCACTGGCAGAAGTAAGGTCAACCGCGCTCGTGCACTCCATCCTCGTCCTTCATCACCTCGAGAACCTGGTACACGGCAGTTGAAAAGGCTCACTAGACCGGGACGAGGGTGGCGGCCAACACCCGCCAGTTGCCGTCCTCACGCACCCAAAGTCGGGTGTAGCGCAACCGTGCGGACATAGCGGCACCGCCCTGAACGGCATCCACCGCAGCGACCATGCGAGTCACCCCAGTCTGACCGTCTTCCTGGACGTCGAGCGACTCCTCCACCAGGCTGGTGATTCGCAGTGCACCGGAGCGGTAGCTCTCCAAGTCGTCTTCCTTCGTAAAGACCGTGCCGTCCGGTCCGGCACCCACGACCTGCGGGTGCAGTAGCGCGTCGAGGGACTCGACGTCGGCAGCGCGCTGGGCGGCTTGAAGTTGCCGTTCCGCGGTGAGAAGATCCATCCACCGATCCTCCGCAGCACGCCGCAACAAGACAAGCGGATTCGCTCGCGGCAGAACGGCGACGCCAGCCCGGTAGGACGTTCACGGCACAACCGAACCTCGGCACAACCCTGGTCGGCCCAACTGAGAGGGCCTTCTGCCCTGCTCCGCGGCGCGGAATCATCGGCCCTGTCGAACCTGGACATATGTCGGCGCCACAGGCGGCGGTTCCAGCGCAAGCCTGCGCACGTTGCCCGCGGCAGTTGAAACCGCCAAGGTCCTACCGAAGCCTCCCCTCATGTCACCCCCTGCCCTGCCTCGCTCGCATGTCATTCCTGACCAGCACCACCAGGATGGAAAGGGCTCCTTGGATGAACGTGTCTTCCACGGCAACGGTGACTCGACCGACCTCGATGACCCCGTGGAGCTCCTGCCGGTCGACGTGAAGATCCGCCTGGACGAGGAACGACACATCTCGGTTGTCCGCCACGCGCAAGTCGATCGCCATCGAAGGACGATGACAGGTCGCTTGCGACCCGTGTCCGCACATCGGCAATGCCGAACGTCCGTACCAGCGAGACTCGGCTACCGACGGCGACGGGTGCACCGGCTGCCCACGCGCTCGGTACGGCAGATCCGGTCATTCGGTCGAGGCCTGCCGTTGTACCGCGCGGCTGCCGAACCGCAGCCTCACCGCGGCCGCCCCAACGCTCGCCAGTAGTCGCCGGCCGGGTCCCTCGCGACCAACCAGCGCTCGGCGTCCGCCCGCGGCGGCAGCACGTCGAGCAGCAGCTCGTGCAGCCGGATCGCGCCCGGCGCCCGCTCCAGCACCCAAGCGTCAACCGCCGCGACGGCGGCGACCTCGGCCAGCTCGCGGCGCAGCAGCGCGGTGTGGTCGAGGTCGGTGGCGATCCGCAGGCCGGCGCCCTCGGCGAACACGGAGAACACGACGGTGCGCTCCCCCGCCTCGACGGCGATCGTCGCGTCGAACACCAGCACATCGTCGCCGTCCGGCACGGGCAGCAGACCGGCCGCCGGCACGAGGTAATGCACCGCAAACGTCACCTTCCTATGATCCTCCACCCTGCAAGTGGTCAATCGTCGAGGCTCGACGGACCGCATGATTTGTCGTATCCGGTCGTAGGATCAGCGGCAATGACTCGCACCACGCCCCCGCGGCCGCTGGACATCACGGAGCAGTTCCCCGAGTTGAGGAAGCACTCGGCGACAGCCACGCGGCTGCATCCCAGGCCCGGTACGCCGACGGCCGCCGACAGTTCGGTCGGTGGCCCGCTGCTCTGGCCGGCCGATGAGGCCTGGCCAGTATGCACAGATGGCGATGCCCACTACGTGTTCCGGCTCCGGACGCCGTCGACGGTCCGCGCCAGCCGGAAGATCTACGCGGCGGCGCAGGCCCGTGCCTACGCGACGGGCACTCGTTACGCCCTGACGGACGAGGAGCGGGCGCAGTTGCCGGGCCTCGACTTCTCCGAGCCACACAGCATGGTGAACCAGCCGATCCCGCTGGTCCCGGTGGCGCAGATGTACCGCCGGGACGTTCCCGACTTCGCCGGCCCGGACGGCGTCGATCTGTTGCAGGTGCTGTGGTGCCCGCTGGACCACTCCGAGGAGGGCCACAACCCGCGGGTGCGGCTGTACTGGCGGCGAAGCGCCGACGTCAGCCGGCCCTTGGCCGCGGCTCCCGAACCCCCCGTCGTCAACGACTCCTATCTGCCGACTGCCTGCGTCGTGCACCCGGAACAGATCCGCGAGTACCAGTACGCCGAACTGCTGCCCGAGGAACTCGCCGCCCAGATCACCGTCTGGGAAGAGGAGTCCGGAGAGGAATCCGACGACGATGAGGGAATCGACTATCAGTTCGACCTGTCACTGGCGCCGGGCTGGAAGGTGGGCGGCTTCGCGAACTGGGGACTGGCCGACCCGCGTCCGATGGACTGCACAAAGTGCGGCACCGCGATGACGCTGCTGTTCACCGCCGACTCCAGCGAGTGGCACGGGTCGGGCGGCAGTTGGCGGCCGGTGGAAGATCCGGCGGAGGCCCCGCGCAACCCGACCGATGTCTCCATCGGCCGCAGTTATGCCCTGTACATCTTCCGCTGCCCGGTCTCGTTCGATCACCCACCAGCCACCACCATGCAGTGATCGCTTCAAACGTCGGCAACCGGCACGGCGCACTGCTGTCGGTAGAGCCGTGAGCGCTGGCTATGCCCCGGAGGCCGTGTACGCGGCGAGGATGTAGTTGCGGTGCCGGTCGAGGTTCTTGCGGGCCCGGTCGTAGCGCATGCGGCCGTAGAGTCATCAGGTGGGAGTAACTTCGTATCGGGACGCCCTTCAGCCGATCCACCTTCCGTTGAACCATCAGAACAACGACGACGCCAGATAGGGCCACACCGCTACGTATCAGGTCCGTCGGTACGACGCCTGGTACCGCCACATAACACTCGTTCTGTGCGCCCACGCCTACCTCGCCGTCACCGCTGCCCACGCAAAAAAAAGGGGGCGCCGAATCCGATGACGGCCTCATACCCCTCGCCCTCGGCGAGGTCCGACGTCTCCTGGCACACCTGATCACCATCATCCGACCCTTCGACCACATCCATCGATGGTCACGATGGCGACGCCGACACCAGTACCGCGCCAAAACAGCCCACTACCAGCGAAGACTCCAACTCCACCAGGTGCGGCCGGAGTACTAACGGCGGCGGACCGGCCGGAATCCGGCCGGTCCGCCACTCCACGCGCTCGGTTACACGGTCGCCATGACGTTCAGGATCCAGTCCCGGCTGTCCGGCACGGTCGCCCAGAAGGCGCCGCCGGTGCAGCCGGTGTTGATCGTCGACAGAACACCCACTTGGTACCGCAGGCCGTCCACGAGCTTGAACAGCGGCCCACCTGAGTCGCCGTAGCACATGTCGCCGTTCAAGCCGTCGGTGCGGACAGCCCGGCCGCCGTAATAGTCGGTGTTGCCGTTGATGGCGAGCACGTTCTGGGTCGCCCGGCGGACCACCTCGGCAACCCCGCAGTTCGAGCAGGTCCGGCCCCAACCGAAGGCGTAGGTGGTGGCCCCCACCGTGGTCGTCGCGGTGGGCAGCCGCACCGGCTCGGCGTTCGCCGACCGGTCGAGCTTGAGCATCGCGATGTCGTGGCTGGTGCGCACCCGGGAGGTGCTGACGTTAACCACGCCCCCGCCCGTGTACCACCAGATGCTCTTCACGCGGACGCTGATGTCGCCGTCGGGGATCCGGGTGGAGCCGTTGTAGAGGCAGTGCCGGGCAGTGAGCACCCAGTAGTTGTCGACGATCGACCCGGAGCACTGGAACTGGCCGTTGACTAGTACTGCGGCGAGGCCGTCGGCGTCGCTCTGGTTCTCACCCCCGACGATCGGGGTCGGCGCTGCCGCCGCAGGACCGGCGGCTAGCGGAATGGTGACCAACAGTGCGGCGAGCATGGCGGCGACCCGTGCTATGCGACCAACCCTGGCGCCTCTGCCTTCCCCCGTGGCCCTGAACGCTGCTGTCAACCTGTTCACAAAACCTCCATCGGCCTATATAGACGTCGAACGATCTTGACTGAGTTGTTACTGTTCGCACAACCCCTTTCACTCTGCGCATCTCGCAGCCAACACCCGCCACCTGGCCGAAGGTCGCCAAACGGGCCTCACCGGCTCCCATATACTGGGATACGGCGTCAGGCGCCGCTGGAGGGCGCCTGATTCACGTATTTTGCGAGTGATGATGCCTTCAGGTGTCTCGCCGGGTTGGGGTGGTTTCGTCGGTGACGCGTTTGGTGAGGTTGTCGATCATGGCGATACGGACCATGGTGGCGGAGTTGTCGGGTAGGGCTTCGTAGTCGCGGGCCAGGCGTCGGTGGTGCATGAGCCAGCCGAGGGTGCGTTCGACGACCCACCGTCGTTTGACCACCGAGAATCCCCTGACTTGTGGGGCCGCGCCGGCCGGCGCGCCGACCAGGGCCGCGCCGGCGGCGGCGTCTTTGGTGACGACCTCGACGTCGATGCCGAGGGTGGCGCCGTGTTCGATGACCTTGTTCTTGAAGCCGGCGTCGACCCAGGTCTTGGCCAGGCGTGGATGAGTGGTTTTAGCCTGGTCGAGCAGGTCGATGCCGATGGTGTTGTCGCTGGTGCTGGCGGTGGTGACGACGACCGCGAGGAGCAGGCCGAGGATGTCGGTGAGGATGCCGCGTTTGCGTCCGACGATCTTCTTGCCGGCGTCGATGCCCTGGGTGCTCAGGGGCGCGTTGGTGGGTCTGCTGCACCGATAGGTGACATCTGAGATGGCTTGCCCTGTGGGCGGGCTGGAAGGATGTCGCTGTGCTCAAGCCTTACCCCCGAGAGTTCCGTGATGACGTCGTGCGTGTCGCTCGCGACCGTGAGGCGGGAGTGACGGTCGAGCAGATCGCCAAGGACTTCGGGGTGCACCCGATGACGTTGTTCAAGTGGCTGCGCCAAGCCGACATCGACGCCGGCGCCACCCCCGGGACGGCCAGCACCGAGTCGGCGGAGCTGCGCGAGGCGCGTAGGCGCATCCGGTTGTTGGAGCAGGAGAACGAGGTCCTGCGTCGGGCTGCGGCGTACTTGTCGCAGGCGCATCTGCCGGGAAAAGGCTCTACCCGCTCGTGAGTGAGCTGGCCGCCGACGGGATCCCCGTGGCGGTGACGTGCCGGGTATTGAAGATCGCTCGTCAGCCTTACTACCGGTGGCTTGCCCGCCGTGTCACCGACGCCGAGTTGGCTGAGGCGTATCGGGCGGACGCGTTGTTCGACGCCCACCGCGATGACCCGGAGTTCGGATATCGGTTCCTGGCCGATGAGGCCCGCGCTGCCGGCCAGCCGATGGTCGAGCGCACCGCCTGGAAGATCTACTCCGGTATGGGCTGGTTCAGCGCGTTCAGCAAGAAGAAGCGTCGGGGCAAGGGCGGCAAGGTCGGTCCACCGGTGCATGACGATCTGGTGCGCCGCGACTTCACCGCCCACGGCCCGAACCGGTTGTGGCTGGCCGACATCACCGAACACCGCACCGGCGAGGGCAAGCTCTACCTGTGCGCGATCAAGGACGTGTGGTCCAACCGGATCGTCGGCTACTCCATTGACTCACGCATGAAATCGAGGCTGGCCGTCAACGCCCTGCACAACGCCGTAGCCCGTCGTGGTGACGTAGCCGGCTGCGTGCTGCACACCGACCGCGGGTCGCAAGCCAATTTCGAAGCCGGAAATTCGTCCGTGCCCTCAACCAGCACCACATGACCGGGTCGATGGGCAGAGTCGGCGCCGCCGGCGACAACGCCGCCATGGAATCCTTCTTCGGCCTGCTGCAGAACAACGTCCTTGACCGCCGAACCTGGACGACCCGGCAGCAGCTGAGGACCGCGATCGTGACCTGGGTCGAACGGACCTACCACCGCCGCCGACGCCAACGATCCCTGTCCCGGTTGCCCCCTATCGAGTACGAGACCATCATGACCCCACCAGCCAGTCAGGCTGCGTGACCGAAACTGTCACCTATCGGTGCAGCAGACCCTTCTGACCGTTGTTCCCTGCTGGGTCGCCCTTGTCATAGCCCAGATGGTCGGTGATCTCACCGTCCAGAGCGGCCTCGAGAACCCGCTTGGTCAGCTACTGAAGCAGCCCGCCCTCGCCGGTGAGCTGCAGACCCGCCGCCCGGGCCTGTTCCACCACCTGGGCGACGGCCGGGCCCCAACGGCGTTCAGACCGAGAGCGGCCACCAGACATGCGGCACCGACGGTTCCGAGGAACACAATCGCAGCCAACCGGTCCGAGCCGTCGGCGGCGGCGTTGAGGGCTGCGCTCACCACCATCGTCGCGCCGATGATCCAGTACAGGCCGACGGGGACGAGGACGCTATTGGGCATCGGGCCGTGGTGTAGAGCACCATTCAAGGGCGCATGGTCGCCGACGACGCCACCACGAACACGGGTCGTGTCAGGTAGGCGACAATACTTTTGGTGATCGTTCTCCCGCGTCAGGGCCGCTTGACCTGCTCAAAGTGTGGAGGTGGCTGATCAGCTCCATGGATCGGCTCACCGACCGCCGAGAGCAACTCAATCGGCAACTCCGGATCGCCCTGACCGACGGCGAGTGCAACCCACCGACTTGCACCCGGCGGTCGCCAGACGTACATCTCACCACTGAGCTGACAAAGCTGGTTTATCGGCTCCGACGCTTGGTCCTCACTCCAGAGATAAGACTCGAGATTGATTGTCTGAGGCTCGCCCCAGCGGGCCGTTAGCGCGGTCGCTAATGCTTTGAAAGCGGTACCGATTTCCGCCTGGGCTGCCTCGATGATCTCCTCGCTGCGGTCATCCCAGAAATCCCGGCTGGCCTGCAGGACATACATGTGGAAGCCGGGTCCGCTGGCCTGGCGCCCCTCCCGCGTGTTCTTACCGGGAAAAGATAGCGCGAGCAGGCCATCGATGATCGCGAGCCAGTCTTGCATGAGCATCCCAAAGGGCGATAGAGCCGGCGTGCGTATATCGTCACCGCACTAGTGATCGGGCTGCCGAACAGGAAGGTGTCGAAGTGAAGAGCGATGACCTGAGCCGACTCATGCGGCGTTGAAGAACGAGACGGCGCATCTGCTCCGCCAGCTCGGGGCTCGCCTGGGGCGATGACGTACTGACTCTGGCCTGACGTGGCAGGGCTTCCTGCCGAGCTTCCTCCCTGAGACGCAGGAACGCCAGCCAGCCCAGCGCCGCGCAAAGCATGATCACGGCGAAACCCAGCCAACGCACAGAGCCCGGCAGGTTGGCCACCCAGAAAGCGGCTGCGAGTACCGCCACCCGCGCGACGATGCCCGCCCATCGCCGCCAGTTGCAGGCCGGATCACGAAAGATCGTGTATCCGCGTAGCCACCACCAGCAGCCCACGAGCGTCCCTGCGGTCAGGAGCATCGGCCAGACGACGACGAGCCGGTGAGCCGAGGCCGCGCGAGAATTCGACACAGGCCAATTCTCGCCGGTCAGAGATCGATCGCGCTCCCCAAACGTCCGGATGTCGGTCGCACTCTCCATACACGACGACCGGAAAGGGCAGGCGGATGAGTGTCGACTACGACGAGAACCCGATGACCGACGACGAGCTACAAGACGCGGCCACGCACATCGGCGAACGGTTCGAGGATCACGACACTCGGTTCCTCGCGCTGATGAGCCCGGAGCAGCGCGCGGGGCACCTCCAGGCGCTGCGGATGTTATACGAACACATCGGCAACATCTGGCAGGCCCCGAAGCAGGCCGATGGCCCGCACCCAGTCGAGTTGGGCGGGTACGGCGCCGTCGCTGGACTCCGCGACATGGTCGACGTGCTGATCGGTCACGTGGAGGACGTGCAGCACGTGGCCGGCGACGAGGCGGACAGCTTCCGGGCACGGATGGTCGTCAACCACGTCGACTGACCCACACGCCGCGGGACGCCCCGCCCTACCGAGTCGGGGCGTCCCGATCTCAGATCAGAGGCCAGCCACGGCCGCCTCGATCTTCTTCGCCTGCGACGGCTTCACCTTCCCCGACACCCGCACCAACACCCGGCCCCCGTCGGCGCGGTAGTGGTACTCGGTGCCGAGGATCGGCAGCGACTTCAACGACTCCTGGATGTACTGCGACCGCCGGTCCACGTCAGCCGCTGCCGGGAACACCTCGATCACCAGCCCCCGGTCGATGCCGTACTTCTCCGATTCCAGGTCGCCGCCAGGCAGATCGGCTGATGCCCGCGACAGGTAGCCGTTCGGGCGACCAAGAAGGTTGTTCGGGTCGGTGTCTTCGTCCTGCACTGCCCCGGCGGTGACGCCGACCTTCGCCGCGGTGAGCTTCGCGAGGACCGTCTTCGCGTCCAAGGGGGCGGCGGGCGCTGGTGCAGGGCTGCTCGGGGTGGACGCCGGAGCTGCCGGGGCGGTGGGGCTGCTAGTGGTATCGCCGCCGCAGCCGGCCAGGGTGAGGGCGGCTATGGCGATGACAATGATGCTGTGTCGAGTGCGCATCCGATCGATGGTGCCGCCCGCGGGGTGCGTCCGGGGCCGGCGTGACTGTCGAGTCCCTGACAGATCCACGCCGTGGGCGCGCTACCCCCGGCTGCGGGGCAAAGCCGCTGCCCGAGGGCGAGGTGGTACATCGCCTCGTCGACGCCGGCATCGATTCGTGGGCTCGGGTGCTGTGTCGAGACGAGGTGGTGCCGGTGGTGCCGGACGGCCTGCGCCGGGTGTTTAACCGGGTGCGGGATTCGCCTTCGGGTCGGCGTCGGCCGGTTCCGTTCGGCAGACGGCCGGCCCACCACAAAGGACATGACAAAGAAGACCCGCTGACCATGGAGGTCGCGCCCGGATCCAGTTGGCCGCCGCAAGAAGCCCACCAGTGGTCGGACGGGTCGCCCACACATCGCGCAGCGCAGGATCTGGAGAAGTGGCCCCACCGACCAGACCTCGGCGGGGTGCAGGTCGGTGAAGCCGACCGCGTGGCCCTGGCCTCAGCCCAACTGCAGGTCCGCGCCGTTGAAGAGCCATACCTGAGACGGTTAGCGGCACGGTCTACTCCGCCAGAAACTGGCCGGTTTCCGCCCGGCATCAGCCGCCTCACCACACCACCGGCCGGCGGCGCACCGCAGGCCCAGGCCACGGACGCGGCGAACCGGGCGGCACGAGACTGACCTGACCAAGCGGCGAGGCATGACCGAACCCCTTCCGCCACCGCTCGGCCCGCCCACGCCGCGCTCAGGCCTGCCGGTCAGCGACGAGGTCGCTCATGCTGTTAATGTCGCCGCGCGGGCGGGTGGGCTGGAGCCGCAAGCGCCAGGTGTCGGCCGTGCGGAGGACCCATCTACGGATCATGCCGGCGTCCTCGGCCAACTTGCGAACAGCGCTCTCAGGATTCCAGAGTCATTACACGCACTCCCACCGCAACCACGGGCCCCGCAGAAGCATCTGATCCGTAGTCGAAACCGGGCAAAACATCTCTATCCCAAGCTTAGAGTCCAATAACGTACCGGTTCAGCGGCTCTCCGTCCACACGGAGGGCTTTTCGTTTCCGCTGGTCCAGGCGTTGCACTCGACAGCCCGCCGCAGTCGGTGGCCGGCGGAGCTGCTGCGATGCTGGAACAGTCGCGCCCGTACTGATGAGGTGCCGAACATCCGAGCACCACCGGAGCACCACACGATCAGCTCGCGACAGCGTCAGGCCAGCGAGATCTGCCTCATCCTGGTCCGGATAGCCGCGTAGGTAAAGGGCGGCAGCTCGATGAGGCAGCGCTCGATGTCGCGCCAACGGCTCATCACGACCTCGAGCGTGCCCGCTGCAGTTGCGGCCGGAACGCCACGCTGAACGCCGGCGGACCGGCCGCCATGCACGAGCGAATGATGCCCCACCGGCCGCCGGTCCTGCGGCCACGGCGGATGCTGGTGCTCGCGCCTACGGTGGGCGTGCTGGCCGCCGCGGTCGTGGCCGGGGTGATCGCCCTGCCGTGGGCGCCGGACAGCGCGCCGCTGATCGTGACAGTCGAGCAGGGGGAACACAGTGGCGCGACGCTGTTCCTGAACCAGATGGCCGCAGCGGCCGCCGACAAGCCGGGACCATCGTCCGGCGAGGGCGAGTACGTCTACATCAAGAGCCGGGGTGCGTTCGCCGAGCTGGGTGACGGCCCGGCCCGGCTGCAACCGGTACGCGAGCGGGAGATCTGGATCCCGCGGTACGAGCGAGGTGACGGCCTGCTCCGGCAGCCGTTCGTCGAGTTGCCGATCATCGGTGTGATCCCGGAGCGGGCGATGCTCACGGACGTGACGCCGAACGCGGAGGTCGTCGATCTGCCCAGCGATCCGGACGAGCTGCTGGCGAAGCTTTACCGGGAGCGGGACGAGCGAGGCCGGGGCAACAGCCGCGAGGGCGCGGCGTTCACCGCGATCGGCGACATCCTGCGCGAGTCTCTGGTGCCGCCGCAGACGAGCGCCGCGCTCTACCGGGCCGCAGCGAAGACTCCGGGGGTCGAGGTGGTCCGTGGGGAGTCACCGACGCGGCCGACCGGCGAGGGATAGCCGTCGCGCACACCGAACTGAACCGGCGCGAGGAGTGGATCTTCGATGAACGGACGTATGAATACCTCGGTGAGCGCAGTTATCTCATGGCGGACACCGCCGACGGGCCGGCCGGGACGGTCCTGGGCACGATCGCGGTGCTGCAACGGGCCGTCGTGTCGAAGCTCGGACAGCGCCCGGAGAGGTAGCCGGAGCACCTGGGTCCGGCCGACAGCCAGCAAATAGGCTCAGGGGAGATAGCCAGCCGGCTATCTCCCCTACTCAAGAAGGTGCGCCCGAAGGGACTCGAACAGCCACGGAGCAGCCTGGGCGGCCCTCGTCGAGGGGCACTCGGTTACCGCACACGAGCGGGCCCGGCGTGGCCGCCGGGCCCGCCGACCTCGACGACCGCACCGAGCCGCCGCCGTTTCCAGTTGATCACCTTTGTCAAGGATTGGTCCTTCCTCGTCAGAACATCCAGGGTGGTAGACGCGCGGGGACGCGGCGGCACAACAGAAACTCGACCAGGTCACTGAGCGAAACAAGGCGACGCCGCTGCGCGACGAGGTGTAGAGGCAGGCAGGGTGACCCCTTCCGTGATCACCTCGCCGCCACACGAGATGCGGTGTGCCGCCGATGCCGATCAAGGGCTCCGCTGAGGGTCGGGCGGGGTCGCCTGCCCTAGATTCAGCCGGAACCACGGGGTCAGTTTTCAGGCGGAGCCGACAACGGCGCGCCGAAAGGGGAGTGTGATGCCGAATCAGCCGACCGAGCTGCAGCCTGAGACAGCTCGAACGCCGGGCGAGTATGTGGCTCAGCTACGCCGGCTTCGGACGCTGTCGGGCTTGACCTACCGGGAGATCGCCGACCGGGCCGACACCGCGGGCGAGGTCCTGCCCGCCAGCACACTGGCCGCCATGCTGGGACGCGCCACCCTGCCGCGGGAGCAGGCGGTCGCGGCGCTGATCCGGGCCTGCGGGCTCGGGCCGGACGAGGTGGCGCGATGGCTCGACGCTCGACGTCGACTCGCTGTGAGCGAGGCGGGGGACAGCGACGCGTCCATGGCGTACGCCGAGTCTGACGGCTTGGCCGAGGAAACCAGGCCGGCTTGCTCCGCCACCGATCCGGAGGCTGCCGATGCGCCGGTGGAACCGACGCAGGTTGGCACCCGGGTCGCGAGTGGGCGACCGCGACGTGGTTGGCTCACGCCTGCGGCCCTGGGCTTCGTTGCCGGTGCCGCGGTCGCCACCGTAACGGCGGTGGTACTGCTGCCTGTTGGCAGTCCACCCGACTCGCATCAGGTCCCGAACCCGCGCACTTCGGCAAACGGCGATGCTTCGGTATGGCAGCCTGCCGAGCCCGCCCCCGGACCGTACCGGCTGCGGCTGGCGCACACCGGTCTGTGCGTGTCCGAACGTCCCGACTCCGATCTCGGTCACCTATTCCAGACTGCCTGTGCCGCCGCGATGCCCTCCATGACGCTCACGACCGAGGGCGACCGGGTATTCCGTATCCGCACCGACCATCCGCGGTTCGGAGCGGGCTGCATGGGCGTCGACCAGGCCACCAGGGACGTCAACGGGGTCGTCGCGGACAGCTTCTGCGACACCGGCGGCGGGCAAGACTTCCGCTTCGAACCGGTTACCGTCCCGGCCTTGGGGTACCGCATCCGGCCGGTCCACAGTGACATGTGCCTCGGCGTCGCCAACAGCGCCACCAACGACTGGGCACCGGTCCGCCAGCTCGCCTGCGATGCCAACGCCTCCGGTCAGATCTTCCTGCTCGACCCTGTCTGAAGCCACAGCACTTCGCCTGACCTGGCTGGCCGGGTCCGTCTCGAACGGTTCGGATCTGTTCGGAACACGGGCGGGGCCTACCGTTCGCCCAGGGACAACCGGTACAGGTAATCAGCAGCGGACGCGCATGATCGGCTGCAGCCCTGGTGGGCCGCATCGGCGTCGGCAGGCGACATGAACCCGGAGGGGGCAGCGGACAGATGGATGCGAGCAATGCTTCGTCGAGATCGTCGTGGACGTAATCGCCTGTACCACCGCAGCGCGTGGACGAAGAAGTCCCAGATCCAATCCCCGGACCGATCGCTGCCCTTGGACGAAGAACCGCTTAGTCGTGCCCGCGTTCGGCCCGCCGAACGCGTAAGTGGCGGAGCAGTCGACGTACCAGTTGCCGAGCCCGCGGGACGGCAGCCGCACCGCTTTTACACCTTTTCGATGCAGCATTTATGTACCTACGAGTCAACCAGCAGCCTCCTTGCAAAAACCCCGACCGAGTCATACGCTCCCCCAATGACCGACACCGATATCTCGCGACGCAGGCTACTGCTCGCGGCAGCAGCGGGCCTAACTGCCCCGCTACTGCTGGAAACACCCTCATTCGCCGACGCAAACAACATCCGCCGCCTGATCTCCAACACGGCCGAAAGCGAAGTCGGATCAGTCGAGACCGGAAACAACAACTACCCCCTCCGCTACAAACTCAACGGCAACATCGTACGGCCAGCCGAATGGTGCGGCGTCTTCGTGAACTACTGTTGGGTCATCGGCGGAGCCACCAAGAAGCCGAGCATGAAGGGTTCCGGAACCGCTCAGGGACACTGGGCCACCTATTGGAAGTCCTGGGCAAACAAAAACGGCCGCTGGACGGGTCTGTCGGGCACCCCGGCCATCGGCGACGCCGTCGTCTACGGCCACTATGCCGACTCCGGACACATCGGAATTGTCGTCGGCGTACGTGGCTCTGGCTCCAGCCGCGAAATCATGACCGTCGAGGGCAACGTCAGCAACAAGGTGACTGCGTTCGGCTGGCGCAAGCCCAGCTCCATGTATGTCACCCGCGACGGCGTCAAGCGTTACGTCTCCGGCTACGTACGCCCGGTCTAGCCGATTCTGAAACTCTGAGGGCCTTGTGGGCCCCTGACTGATCACGGAAACAGCCCTTGGTCGATGATCTTTTTATCTAGAAGAGCATCGATAGCCAAGGCTTCTGGTGAAAAGAGTGCGTGACCATCGCACCTGACGGGCCTGTCGGCGACAGGCCCGTCAGGTGTACGACATCAGGAGGTCACGCGTTGACCAGTACCAGAAGCCAGCGCTGTGAGTGGTCGCGCCCGGTGTGGAGGTCGATCATCTACCAGTGGGGTAGCGGTCGGCGGACCGCGCCGAGTAGACCAGGGCGTCAGATTGCCCAGCGGCTGGGCGACACCCACCTCGTCGCCGGCCTCCTCCTGCCGCAGCACGCCGAGGATCTGCCGGAGGTCGGCCATGGCGTCACCCGCCGTGGATCTCAGGAGGGCCACGTTCTCGCCCCACTGGGCTCCGGTGGCCGAGTTCAGGGTGCCCGCGTACAGGGAGATCAGGGGGAGCCGGTGGCCCAGGGGGGGCGTGCAGGTCACGGGCGATCCGGTTGCGTTCCCGGGTCCGGGCCTGGCGTGCCACCGACACCTGCTGGTCGTGGAGTTGGATCGTCGCGCACCGCCTCCAGGAACCGCGTCAGATTGTCCAGATCCCACACCGCGACCCGTGAACGCACGCCGGTCTCCCGCCACACCGCCTCATGCTCGTCGTCCCAGACCACCGCATGCGGGCGTGCCCCATTCGGCAGCCGCAGATTCCGGGCAGGGTTGTGACCGACGATGCCCTGCCGCCTCGCCTCCGACAACGCGCTGCGCAGCACCGCGCGGATCCGGCTCACGCTTCCCGGTGAGATCAGCCGGCCACCGCGCACAACCTGACGGCAGACCGCGTCCATCGCCCGCTGAACGGTCCTCGTGCGCAGCTTGCTCAACCGGAAGCGGCCCAGGTGCGGGATCAGGTACCTGTCCACGATGCTGCGGTAGTTGAGCACCGTCGTGGGCCTCAACCGGCCTTCAACTCCGACAACCAGAAGTGCAGCCAGCGCCGCACCGTCCACGTCCGCGCCACCGCCTCCGGCCCCGGCAACCCGGTCAACTCCAGGCAGGCCCGTTCCGCCTCGCCCAAGGTGGCGAACCCGCCCCGACGGACCCGGTCACGACCGCCGTCAACAGCGGCGGTCTGCAACGAGAAGTACCAGCGCCCGTGGCTGAGGTCCACCAGACGCTCGCAACGAGCGCCGAACTGCTTACCCGTCTCCTCGTCACGGCAGCCACACCGCCGGTACACCCGCCCCGGCCCATCCGAGCTGCCCGTGGCGGCGTTGAACATGGCCGCGGTCGGCGAACGAGGGCCGGAACTTCGAGAAGTACAACCGTGGCTGCTCCTCGCCCAGGTCTGTGCGGTACACCCAGCCCGCGGGGTTGAGGTAGCAGCGCAGGACCAGCCAGCGCCGCGTGCCATCCGTCGTCGCCGTCGTCGCCAACCGGTGCAGCCATCCCCCCGGATCCTCGGCGAAGTGAACTGCTACGTCCGGGTCCAACTTGTAGAGGCCGCTGAACACGTTGTCGAAGTCGAGGTAGAGCGCCGCCCACACCGTCGCCGGCGGAATGCCGCTGCGCCAGTCCTGGGAGGACATGGCCGTCGACATCTGGGGCCCGCGCACCGGCAAGACCACCTGCCGGGCGATCCCCGCCATCGTCGCCGCCCCCGGCCCGACCCTGGTCACCAGCGTCAAGGGCGACATCGTCGACGCCACCCGCGACATCCGCGCCACGCGAGGGCAGGTGTGGGCGTTCGACCCGCAGCACATCCTCGGGCCCGAGCAGGGCATGTGGTGGAACCCGCTGCGTGCCGTGGCCACCATCACCGACGCCCGGCGCCTTGGCGAGCACTTCGCCTCCGCTGAGCGTGAGCCCGGCGTCAGCCGCGACGCTTTCTTCGACTCCTCCAGCGAGGAGCTGGTGGCGAACCTGCTCCTCGCGGCTGCCGTGTCCGGCCGGGACATCCTCGCCGCGTGCCGGTGGGCCGTCAGCCCCCGCGACGACGAACCGGCCGAGCTGCTGCGCGAGCACGGCTACGACTTGCCCGCCGACGCGGTCGCCGGGGTGGTCAACATGCCCGACAAGACGAGAGGCGGCATCTACGCCGGCGCGCAGAAGATGCTCATGTGCCTCACCGAACCGACCGTCACCGCCTGGGTCACCCCACCCACGCGCGGCGGGGTCCTCGAGTTCGACCCGGCCGCCTTCGTCGCCTCCACCGACGTGCTGTACCTGCTGTCCCAGAGCGGACCCGGCTCCCCCGCCCCGCTGGTCGCCGCCCTCACCGACGCCGTCCTGCGTGCCGGCGAGCTGCGGGCCCGCACCTGCCCCGGCCGGCGCCTGGATCCGCCGCTGCTGAGCGTCCTCGACGAGGCTGCGAACATCTGCCGGCTACGCCAGCTCCCGGCCCTCTACTCCTTCTACGGCTCCCACGGCCTGCCCATCATCACGATCCTCCAGTCCTACCCCCAGGGCGTCGACGTGTGGGGACGCGAGGGCATGCGCAAGCTGTGGTCCGCGGCGAACGTCCGCACCTACGGCGGCGGCGTCGCCGACCCCGACTGGCTGGAGGAACTGTCCAAGCTCATCGGTGAGCACGACGTCACGACCAGGTCGACGAGCAGCAGCGGATCCGGGTGGGGCCAGCGGTCGGTCTCGCACGCCACCCGCCGCCAGCGCATCCTCGACGTCGCCGATCTGCACGCCCTGCCCCGGGGCCGGATGGTCGTCTACGCCTCCGGCGCCCCGCCCGCGCTCGCCCGCACCGCCCCCTGGCAGACCGGCCCCTACGCGGCGGCGATCCGCGTGTCGATCGCCCGCTGGGATCCCCACGAGCGCACCGACTGGGCCCTCACCACCGACGCCCCGCCGGAGCCGACCTCATGACCCTGCCCCAGCCCGGACCGGCCGGCGACCCGGTTGCCGACCTCAGTGCCCTGCTCGGCCAACTCGCCGGCGACCCGAGCGACACTGCGCCGCCGGCCGCGACGCCGGCCACCGAGCCCACTGAGGCGGAGCCGGTCTACCGCAACGTCGAGGCGTTCGTCGGGGACTACCTCGCCCACGTCGTCGAGCGGCGCCTCGCCTCCGGGCCAACCTCCGGGGTGAACTGGTGCCCCCGCTGGTGGGCGCACCCCGAGGCGATCTCCCGCCTGTACGCCCTCTGGCGAGCCTGGGAAACGCTACGGGTCAGCGACCCACAGACCGGAACGAGCATCTGGTGGCGCGACCACCTAGACCCGCACCTCGCCGCGCTGGCTGCCGAGTACGGGCCGTTCAGCCGCTGTGGCCCGGACAAACACACCGAGCCCAAACCTCTGCCCGTCGAGCCGGCACCATCAGAGGTGCTCGCACAGTTCCTCGACGCTGGCAGCTCCTGACTCCACGTCATCAGCAATCCTGCCGGTAGCTTTCCGGACCAAAACAAGCCCAGCGCTGGTCGAACGGGATGACGATCTCGGCTCTGGCAGTCGCGCAGGGCCACCCCTGGCCAGCGCTGGAGATGCTCCTATGGTCAAGTCCGGGTTGCTGCGGCTACCCGCCGATGGGGAAGTCGCGGATGGTGTGCCAGCCGTTGGGTTCCGGCGTCCCGGCGATGAGCCGGACCGTGTCGACGGTTGCGCGGATCGGCAGGAACCCGGCGACCGCATCGGCTGCTTCGATCAAGGCCTGTTTCGGTGCGTCATGGCCAATGGTCAAGTGCGGCACGACGTCGGTGTGCACCCCTTCGTACGGCGGCGCCTGAGGAAAGCGCCGCCATACCGCGGTGGTCAGCGCACGAAACGGATCGTCAGGAGTGGGAGCCAGCCAGACCACGGTGTCGCCGAACCACCGCACGCTCGTGAAGTCGGCCGTGAACGGGGGGATGGATGCAACGACATCGCCGATGGTGCTCTGCCCCCCGTCATCGAGCTCCTCCGGGGCCAGGAACGGATACAGAACAGTGACGTGTGCCGGCACGCCCCAGCTCGCGGCTCTGTCGAGCACCGCCCGCCATCGGCTTACGGCCTGCTCCGCCTGCGGTATGGGCACGATCAGCGCTGTCTGCGTGGGTGGCATCGTTGAAGTTTCCGACTTCGACCCGGTCATGGTCCACTCGGTATCGGTCGGCTGTTGACGCCGCTTGTCGAATTGGTCGCTGCGGCCACGGCGCCGGCCGGTGAGCCGCGGTGAGGGCTGTGAAGACCTCGCGGGCAAGGTAACGCTTGATGCAGCGGATGATCTCGCGTTTGCTCTTGCCCTCGGCCGTGCGCCGGGCCGCGTAGGCGCGGGTGCGTCCGTCGTAGCTGAGTCGGCCCAGGGCCAGGACGTAGAGGGCGCGGTTGGCGTCTCGGTTGCCGCCGCGGTTGAGCCGGTACCGGTTGGTCTTGCCGGACGAGGCCGGGATCGGCGCGACTCCGCACAGGTGCGCGAACGCAGACTCGTTGTGCAGCCGGTCGGGGTTGTCGCCGGCTGCGGCCAGCAGCGCGCCGGCGGTGTCGGCTCCGACGCCCTTGATCGCCATGAGCTGCGGCGCCGCCTGGTGGGCGAGCTGCTCGATCTGGGCGTCGAGCGTGGTGATCTCAGCCGTGAGCTGCTGGTACCGGGTGGCGAGGGACTTGAGTGCCAGCTTGCTGGCCGCCTCGATCCCGGCGAGCTGACCGGGCCGGCACCGCGTCACCGAGGAGAACGGATGACCGCCCCTCAACCGAAACCCTTCGCCTTCTACGGCCGCGTCTCGACCGAGGACAACCAGGACCCCGAATCGTCCCGGAGCTGGCAGCTCACGCGAGCGACCGCACTTATCCAGCCCCACGGCGGACGCATCGTCACCGAGTACTTCGACATCGGCCAGAGCCGCTCCCTCCCATGGCAACGCCGGACCCAGGCCAGCCTCCTTCTCGCCGCGCTGCGCGACCCACGGCGCGGGTACTCCGCCGTCGTCGTCGGCGAACCCCACCGTGCCTTCTACGGCAACCAGTTCGGCCTCACTGTGCCGCTGTTCGCCCACTACGGCGTCGAACTCTGGGTGCCCGAGATCGGCGGCCCCATCGACCCCGACAACGAGGCACACGAACTCGTCATGTCCGTCTTCGGCGGCATGAGCAAGGGCGAACGCAACCGGATCAAGCTTCGCGTCCGTACCGCCATGACCGCTCAGACCCTCCTCGAAGGCCGCTACCTCGGCGGACGCCCACCCTACGGCTACACCCTCCACGACCTCGGCCCCCACCCCAACCCCGCCAAGGCCGCCGACGGCAAACGCCTCAAGGGCCTCACTCCCGACGACCACACCGCGCCGATCGTCCGGCGGATCTTCGCCGAGTTCCTCACCGGCATCGGCCTCTTCGCCTCGCCGAAGGACTCACCGCCAACCACGTACCGTGCCCGTCAGCACACGACCGCGCCCGCAACCCCCACCGCAGCGGCATCGCCTGGTCCAAGAGCGCCGTCCGCGTCATCCTCACCAACCCCCGCTACACCGGGCGACAAGTATGGAACAAGCAACGCACCGACGAGGTGCTACTCGACGTCAACGACGTAGCAATGGGCCACACCAGCATCATGCGCTGGAACACCCGAGACAAGTGGGTGGTCTCCAAGGACATCACCCACGAACCACTCATCGACGACGCGACCTTCGAACAGGCCCAAACAATCCTTCAAAGGCGCGGACGGGGAACCGGCGGTCAACACGTCAAGCAGCGCACCCGCAACCCGTACGTCTTCCGCGGCCTGATCTACTGCGCAGCCTGCGACCGACGCATGCAGGGCCAGTACAACCACGGCAACGCCTACTACCGCTGCCGCTTCCCCCAGGAGTACGCCCTCGCCAACCAGGTCGACCATCCCCGCAACGTGTACCTGCGCGAGGACGCCCTCACCGATCCGCTCGACACCTGGCTGGCCTCCGCCTTCACACCCCACCGCATCGAACAGACGATCACCGCGATGGCCGACGCCCAACCCCTGGATCATCCGCCCCATCTTGCCAGGGCAACCCAGGCAATCATCACCGAATGCGACGCCAAGCTGGAGCGCTACCGAGCAGCCCTCGACGCTGGCGCCGACCCGGCCGTGGTCACCGAATGGATCACCCAAACCCAGACCGAACGCGCCCGCGCCGAAGCCGACCTCCACGCGAAGGCGGGCAACAGCCCACGCCGCATGAGCCGAGCAGACATCACGAGCCTGGTGACGGCGCTCGGCGACATCACCACCGTGCTCCGCGTCGCCGACACTGCCGACAAGTCCGAGGTCTACCGGCAACTCGGGCTCCGGCTCACCTATCAGCCGGAAACACAAACGGTGCGCGCCGCAGTGGATCTCAGCGCGCACCGTGGGGTAATGGTTCGTGTCCGAGGGGGGATTCAAACACAAATTCACGGCGTCCATGCTCAGCATGGGCACTCATGCCGTAATCCTATAACAACCATGGAGCTGAGCGAGCCGGGCCTGTCTCGCCAACGGTGTTTCCGGCGATCTTGGTTAGTAGGTTTCAGCGGCTGGGAAGCGGTCGCTGAAGGTGATGGCGAAGGCGTTCAACGCGGGTTTCCAGCGCATCGTCCATCGGGTTCGTCCTGCTCCGGTAGGGTCCAGGGACCTAGTTACCAGGTACAGACACTTCAACGCGGCCAGCTCGTTCGGGAAGTGGCCGCGGGCCTTCACGGCCCGCCGGTAGCGGGCGTTCAACGACTCGATCGCGTTGGTCGAGCAGATGACGGTGCGGATCTCCAGGTCGTAGTCGAGGAACGGGATGAACTCCGCCCACGCGTTGTCCCACAACCGGATCACTGCCGGATACCGCCCGCCCCACTTCTCGGCCAGGTCGTCGAACGCTGCTCTGGCCGCGTCAGCGTTGACGGCGGTGTAGATCGGCTTGATGTCCCGCTTCAACTCATCCCAGTACCTGCGCGACGTCAGCCGGAACGTGTTACGGATCAGGTGGATGATGCAGGTCTGCACCACCGTCTGCGGCCACACGTTCGTCACGACCTCGGGCAGCCCTTTCAACCCGTCGCAGACGAGGAAGAACACGTCCTTGACGCCCCGGTTACGCAGGTCGGTCAGCACGCTCATCCAGAACTTCGCACCCTCTCCACCGGTGCCGGCCCACAGGCCGAGGATGTCCTTCTCCCCGTCGAGGGTGACCCCGATCGCGGCGTAGAAGGGCCGGTTCGCGACCTGCCCGTCGCGGACCTTGACCACGATGGCGTCGATGAACACCGCCGCATAAATCTCGTCCAGGGGCCGATGCGACCAGTCGGTCATCTCCTCGATCACCTTGTCGGTGATCCGGGAGATCGTCTCCTTCGACACCGACGCCCCGTAGATCTCCGCGAAGTGGGCCGAGATCTCCCCGGTCGTGAGGCCTTTGGCATACAGCGACAACACGACCTCGTCGACCCCCGACAGGCGCCGTTGCCGCTTCCGCACGATCTGCGGCTCGAACGTGCCAGCCCGGTCCCGCGGCACATCGATCTGCACCGGCCCGGTCGTGTCGGTCAACACCGTCTTCGACCTGGTGCCGTTACGGATGTTGCCCGACGACCCGGCGTTGGCCTGGTCATGTTTCTCGTAGCCGAGGTGCTCGGTCATCTCCTCGTTCAACGCGGTCTCCAAGACCGTCTTGGTCAACTGCTTCAGCAGCCCGTCCGGGCCGGTCAGCGACAGCCCTTGTTCCTTCGCCGCCCGGACCAACTCGGCGGCGGCCTTCGCCTCCGCCGACGGCTCCGGCTGCCTCTTCCGTCCGGTCTGGTCGTTCAGTGTCGCGGTCATCACGGAACCCTCCTCACCAGGCACAACGCCCGATGGGTCAGGCCGGAAACACCGTTAGATCCACAGACCCGTCTCCGGACCGGCCTCTGAGAACGCGTCGACCCGTTCGGAGGCGTCCGGCAGGGACAACACGATCACCCCGTGTGCCTCCAGCAGCCGCACCATGTGCGGCACCGGTCCGTCGTCGAGGCCCAGCTCCCGGCGTGCCGCCGGCGCGACCGCGCGGATGTCCTCGGCCCTCGCCGGTTCTGGCCAGTCGAGCTGCGGCAGTCGCAGGCGTAGGACCTGCGGCAGGGTGGGGCGAGCGCCCCACCCTGCCGTTGAACTCAGCCGATCTGCAGGGTCACGTCGTCCAGCACGAAGCTGGTCTGCAGGTAGGCGTCCTCGGTGCCGGTGAAGGTCAGCGTGACCGTCTGGCCGGCGTACGCGCCGAGGTTGACGGTGCGCTGCGTGTAGCCCGTGGCAGCGTTCATGTTGGACAGCGACGCCACGGTGGTGCCGTTGGCCTTGATCGTGAACACGTCGTAGGCGAGCGCCCCGTACTCGTTCGTGTCGATGTGCAGCCAGTAGGTCAGCACCGCACTGGTGCAGCCCGACGGGATGGTGACGGTCTGGCTGATGGCCTCGGTCGCGGTGTAGCCGTAACCGCCGAGCCACGCGTACCGGGTGCCGCTGCGCGGCACCTGCCCGATAGAGGTGCCGATCGCGCCGGTGGAGCCGGTCCACGGCGAGGTGCCCCTCTCGAACCCTCCGTTGACGATCAGCTGGGCGGCGGTACAGCCGCCCGGTCCGCCGGGCACGGTCAGCGTGTACGTGGTGCTGTGCGACACCGACCCCGTGCCGGTGATGGTGATGGTGTAGGTGCCGCCGGCCACCGACGAGCCGACCGCGATGGTGGCGGTCGACGAGCTGCCGGAGGTCACCGACGACGGGCTGAACGAGACCGTTACGCCCGTGGGGGCGCCGCTGGCGGTCAGGGTCACCGTCTGGGCGCTGCCCGAGGTGGTGACGGTCCCGACGGTGGTCGTGGTGCTGGACCCCGCGTTCACGGTGCCCGACGAGGGGCTGGCCGAGATCGAGAAGTCGTTGGTCGGCGTCGAGGTGCCGACCGCCCGGTTCCACAGCGTGTAGGCGATGCCGTCGGCAGCCCGGTTCAGCGCGGTGGCGTCAATGTTGCTGAGGGTGTCGCACGAGGAGTGATAGCAGGAGTCGTAGGACTGACCGGCCGTGCCGCCCCACTTCGACGCCTGGGCCGACGTCTTGGTGGCGCTGGCGCCCATCGCGTAACCGGAGGTCGGGATGCCCGCGTTCTGGAACGAGTAGTCGTCGGAACGGCCCTGGCCCTCGACGTTCTCCTCCGGCTGCAGGCTGAGGGAGTCCCAGTACGCCTTCATCGGCTGCGACGCGGTCGAGGTGATGTTGTTGATGAAGTAGCCGCCGTTCTTCGACGCAATCATGTCGAAGTTGTAGTAGGCCTTGATCGCCGTTCGCTGGGTACTGGTCAGCGAGTTGACGTAGAACTTGGAGCCGTTGAGGCCCTGTTCCTCGTCGGTCCACCAGCCAAAGCGGACCTTGTTCAGCATGGTCGGGTTCTGCGCGGCCAGCGCGAGGGCGACCTCGAGCAGCGCCGCCGAGCCGGAGCCGTTGTCGTTGATGCCCGGACCGACCGAGACGCCGTCCAGGTGGGCGCCGAACATATAGACGTCGCTCGCGTTACCGCCCGGCCACTCGGCGATCAGGTTCGGGCCTGCACCGCTGGTGCAGCCGGAGGTGCAGGGCTGCTCGGTGACAGTGAAGCCGGCGGCCTGCAGCTTGCCCTTGACGTACGCCACCGACTGCAGGTAGCCCTGGCCGGTCGAGCGGCGGGTGCCGCCGTTGTTGGTGGCGATGGTGCTGAGCTGTGTCAGGTGCGCCTGCACGTTGGCGACGTCGATGTCCGGCGCGGTGCCACCGGGGGTGCCGCCGTTGACCGTGAGCGTGTACTGCGCGGTGTGGGTGACCGAACCGGTGCCGGTCACGGTGATGGTGTACGTGCCCGCAGCCGCACTGGAGGTGGTCGCCACCGTCATCGTGGAGCTGTTGCCCGACGTCACCGACGTCGGGCTGAACGACACGGTGACCCCCGACGGGGCACCCGAGGAGGTCAGCGACACGGTCTGCGCGCTGCCGGAGACGGTCGCGGTGTTGACCGTCGCGGTGACCGAGGAGCCCGCGTTGACGCTGCCCGAGGTGGGGCTGACCGAGACGGAGAAGTCGGTGCTGGAACCGGTGCAGGTCGGGTCGCCGGTCTGGGCCGGGACCGCGACCGCGTTCCACGCGTCCTTGGTCCGGTTGAACAGGACGCACGAGGAGTCCAGGTTCTTCGCGGCGGTCAGGGTCGCGGTGCGGTACTTCTTGTGGGTCATGCCGGAGGTCTTCAGCAGCATGCCGCCGTAGAAGATCTTTCCGGCGGACTGGATGCCCACGCCGGTGACCGACGACGGGCCGCCCGAGCAGATGGGGCTGTTCGGCTTGCCGCCGCCTGGCGCGCTGCCCTCGGCGAGCAGGTAGAACCAGTGGTTGAGCGGACCTGCGGCCGCGTGTACCTCGGTGTTGGGAATCGACGAGGAGTAACAGTTCGGGTGGCCGCCGACCAGCGACGGGTCGTACATGTTGCGGATCGGGCCGTCGCCGACGAGGTCGATTTCCTCACCGACCAGGTAGTCGGGTTCGTCGTAGGCGCTGGACTGGTTGGCGTATGCCTCGGTCAGCGCGCCGAAGATGTCGCCGGTGGCTTCGCCGAGGCCGGCTTCGGAGCTGGTGCCGCCGGGGGTGTTCTGGTCCATGCCGTGGCCGAACTCGTGACCCACCACATCCATCGAGGAGATCCAGTTGCCCGTCGAGTTCTTGCCGATCGTGATCGTCGAGCCGTCCCAGTAGGCGTTCTGCTCGTTCAGGCCGACCTTGATCGGCCAGCTGCCGCCGTTGCCGTTGTGCCCGTTGCGGCCCAGCCAGGCCGACAGCATCTCCCATTCCTTCTGCGCCGAGTACAGTGCGTCGACGCAGCCGGTCTCCTTGCTTGTGCCCACTCCGTTGCCCCAGCTGTCGTCGGCGCCGGAGAAGACGGTGCTGGTGCTGTAGTCCTGGCAGTTCAGGCCGGTGCGCGTGGTGTCGCGCAGGTAGTACGTGCTGCCCGACTGCGACGTGGTGATCGACAGTGGGCTGGGCCCGTTCCACTTGCCGGTGCCGGAACCGGCCGCGGCGTCCTCCTGCTTGGCCAGCACCTGGCCGTTGCGCGCGTCCACGAAGACATGCAGGTGGCTGGGCGCCGAGGCGGTGCGCCCGGCGACGACGACCTCCCACGCGAGTCGCGCGGTGCTGTCCTTGACGTGCACCACGAGGGTGCGCGACTCGACCCGGTCGACCTTGGTGAGCAGGCCCTTGGCGGTCTGCTCGGCGCGGTCGGCGGCGACCGTCGGCACGACGGAGACGTTGATCTTCGTCTTGGTGGCGGCCGAGATCGCCCGGATGGCGCCCCGGGCGTCGGCGAGCACGGCGGCGTCGCCGCCGACCACCGGCAGGCCCCGGTAGGTGCGCTCGTAGGCAATGGAGAACAGGCCGTCCACCCACGGGATCACCATGCGACGGTCGTACTGCTCGAAGGGGCCTTTCGCCAGCGCGTCGTGACCGCCGTCGGCGGCGCGGTCGGCTGCAGAGATCGCCAGCGACAGCGGGCTCTGCGCCACCGTCGGTGTAGGGGGCGGGGTGGCTGCGGTCGACTGGGTGGCCACCCCAGTCACGGTGCCCAGGGTAAGCGCAACCGCGACAGCGGCCGCCACGGCAGTTCTTCGATACATCGCAATCCTCCCGCCGAGATGGGTTGAGGGGTGTGGCAGCAGGGCCCGTGTTGATGGGATCTCCGGCAACCGGTGACAGCTCGGCTTTGGCGATGACACTAGGAACGGCGGAGGCTGGCCGAAATCAGGGCAACCCCTTGCTCTGGTGCGCGAAGGCCCGTCGGGCGCACTATGACCCGGTGCCAGATTCTGCAACGGCAGTGAATGCGCATCAGGGGGCCACCGGCACCATGCTGCCGGTGGTACCGGGCGTCGTCCACGGCGCCCGTCGGGTGGTGCTGTTCGGTCCGCCCGGGATCGGCAAGACCGCTGCGGCCGGTGTACTCGGGCAGCAGCTGGGCTTGCCTGTCCTAAAGCTGGCTCCAAGCCCGCAGGACGCCCGGGTCCCCTACACCGGGCTGCTCGAACTCGCACTGGCCCTCCAACCGCTGCCGGCCGCGCGGGAACTCGCGACCGGGATCGACAAGGCCGTTGGAGTGCCGGGCTCTGCCGATCCCGCCGGGACCGCTCTACGGCTGCGCCGGTTGACCGCCACCCTGCTGCTGGACACCCCGCCTCTGACACTGGTGGTGGACAACGCCCAGTGGCTGGATACGGCCAGCGCGGCCGTCTTGCGTTGGGCACTGCGTCTGGCTCCCGACCTTCCCGTCATAGCCGCAGAGCGAACCTGGCGCCCGGGGAGCGAAGGCCACTGGTGCGGCGAGGACCCGTGCGCGGTCCGCATCCCGGCGCTGACACCCGATCAGGTCGCGACCCTGCTGTCGCCGTACCGGCTAACCCCCTACCAGGTCACGCAGGCCCACATCCGCAGTGGAGGGAACCCGGCCCTAGCCCTCGCATTCGCCGGGGCCTGCGGCCTCACCACCGACCTGCCGGCCGCTCAGGGTCTCGTAGACGACCTGGTCCTACCGCCGGCCGCCCGCCGACTGGTGAACGGATGGCTGGGCACTGTGTCGGCCGAAGTTCAGGAACTGTTGACGGTCGCCGCACTCGACGACCGGCCCGACCGCGAACTGCTGAGCCGCCTCGCCGGCCCGCCCGCCGAAAACCTCCTGGCCGAGGCCGAGGCAGCCGGACTGATCAACATCGGGCAGGTCGACGGGAAGATCCGGTTCGCCGCCGCCGCGATCGGCGCCGAACTCGCGGCCCGACCGCCAGTCGCCACACGCAGGCTCCTGCACGCCCGCCTGGCCGAAGCCAGCCGCGACAGCATCCGCCGCGACCGTCACACCACGCTGGCGGCCGACACCAACGACCCGCAGTCGGCCGACTGCGCCGACCGCGCCGCCGACCGCGCCCGGCTGCGCGGAGAACCCGCACTAGCGGCCGAGCTCTCCCTGCTCGCCGCCGAACGCACCCCGGAAGCCGACGCCGACCTGCTCACCGAACGGGCGCTGACCGCCGTACGCGACGCCGCCCACAACGGCGACCTGCCCCGCGGCCAGGCTGCCGTCCGCCTCGTCCTGAACCACGACAGCAGCCCCGCCAACCGCGTCAACGCCCTCATCACCCTGATCGACTCAGGCGGACAGCACCTGTACAACGGCGACAAGCTGTTCGCCGACGCACTTCACGAAGCGGCCGAACATCCGGACCTGACCGCGCAGATCCTCGTCCGCCAGGCGATCTGGGCCAACGTCAACGGCGATCCCGACCGGGCATGCGCCCAGGCCGCCCGGGCCGCCAGTCTCGCCCGGAACGCTGGCGACACAGCCACCACCGCCATGGCCCTCACGATGCAGGCACGCATCCAACGCATCCTCGGCCGCCCCCAAGCCGACACCACGCTCGGCCACGCCCTGTCCCTGCCACGCAGCCCTCACATCCCCCTCAACGCCAGACCGGAACAGCTCTCCGCCCGGCACGCCATCTTCGACGACCGTCTGGACGAAGCCCGCAGCGCACTGCTGCCCCTGCTCGTCGAAGCCGAGCGGACCGGAGACGCCGAAGGCACCGTGGATGTCCTGCGCAGCCTCGCCGAAGTTGAGATACGCGCCGGACGGTGCGGACTGGCCCTCAACTACGCCGGCCGCGCCCTGTCGCTTACCGACAGAGCCGCCTTGGACCCCGCACCGGCCTGCTACACCTCCGCCCTAGTCGAGGGCACCGCCTCGTGCACCGACTCCGCCCTCGCTCACGCACGCCGCGGGGCGGACACCTCCCGCCGAGAGGACAACAAGGTCTTCCTCTCCCGAAACCTCTTCGTCCTCGGGCATCTTCTCCTGGTCACCGGGCGTCCGAAAGAAGCCCTGGAGGCGCTGGAAGAGGTCCGTGCACTTGAAAAGCACCAGCAGGTCCGCGACCCGTCCATCCTGCGCTGGCACGCCGACCTCGCCCAATCTCTCATCTCCCTCGGCTACCTCGACCAAGCCCGCAAGCTGCTGACCGACACCCGTCGCACCGCGACTGATCTAGGTAGAAGCTGCGTCCTCCCCGCGCTCGACCGCTCCCAGGCACTCCTGGAAGCCACCCTGGGCAACTACGATGCGGCCGCCGACCGCCTCGCCGCCGCAGCCGACCGCCTCCGCCACCTACCCATCGAACGTGGTCGAACCCTGCTGGCCCTCAGTCAAACCGAACGGCGCGGACGCCGACGCGCCAGCGCCCGCACCGCGGCGCAGAGCGCCGCCGACCTCTTCAGCACGCACCAGGCACACCCCTGGATCGAAGCCGCCACCCGCACCCTCCACCAACTGGAGCCCGTCCCCGCGCACGGCAGTACGCTCCCCCGCCTCACCTCCGCCGAACAGCGCTGCGTCGAGTTCGCCGCCAGCGGAGCGAGCAACCGCGACATCGCCACCGCCCTCACCATCAGTGTCAAGACAGTCGAAGCACACCTCACCCGTGTCTACCGGAAGCTCGGCATCCACTCCCGCATCCAACTCGCGCACCTTGCAGCCCTGACGGCAGCGCCGGCAGAAACCCTGCGTCCGGGACTGCACAAATAACGACCCTGTCTCACATTTGGTGACCATCACACCGGAGGTCCCCGACGTGTACTTCCTGTACGTCCGCAGCAGGACTACGGACGGGCTGCCCTCGGACGAGGGCTGGATTCTCCTCTGGGTGCCGCAAGCAGGCTGACGACGAAGGAAACGCCGGGCGGTGGAGCCCGGCGTCCCCTTCTGCCTCTACCGGGTCAGCGACGGCCGACCGTCAGGACCGGCTTGGGTGACCTCGGCGGCGGTCGGGCTGCTGAGCAGAACGTTTCGCCGCCGACTCTGCTGTCCTCGCCGAGAGCGCGGAGCAGCACCCTCTTGCCGATGCCTGCCGGGCCGAGCAGCAAGACGCCACCACGGTCGGCCAGAGCGAAGCGGATGCGGGTCAGCAGCTCCGCGCGCCCGACGAGTTCGGGTCCGGCCAGCCGGTGATCGGATGCAGACACGCGATCGGGACCTCTCCGAGGACATCCAATGCACGCACTTCGACAGCTATGTGGGTTTAGCCGTCTCGCCAGGTTGGGGTGGTTTCGGAGGTGAGGCGTTTGGCGATGTTGTCGACCGTGGCGATGGTGATCATGCTGGCGGAGTTGTTGGGTCGGGCTTCGTAGGCTGCTGTACCTGGAGCGTATGGGCGAGCGCACCAGAGTTCAGGAAACTTGGGACGGGTGGATCTGCGTGCTCCGACCATCTACCGGTGCGCGAAGACGAACCCGCCCTCGACGTTCGGGGCGGGGTGGTGCACCATCTCGGCCTCGACGGTGAAGCCGGCGGCAAGCAGCCAGGCCGCGATCCGCTCAGGCGAGCGGCGGTGTACGTAGACGTTCATCGGGTGGCCGCCGTAGCCCTCCGTCTTGAGCCGGCTGCCCTGGCCGGCGTGGAATCCGAGCAGTATGGTTCCGCCGGGCCGTAGCACCCGGTGGAACTCGGCCAGGACTGCGGGTACGTCGTCGTGTTCTGTCTAGCGCTGCGGCTGCGGTGCCGGGCGACCCGGCAGCGCGTACCCGGTCTCCCGGGCCAGCCGCGTCGCCTGGCCGTCCAGCCGCGCTGCCTCGGCCGTGTCCGCGGACCGCTCCGCGAGCCGGGCGAGGAGATAGGACGCCCGAATCTCAAGCGGCCGATAGCCCGAGCGGGTGGCCAGGCCCAACGCCGCCCGCCCGTGTCGCCCGGCGGCCTCCGGGTCGCCCCCGGCCAGCTCGGCGGCGGCGAGGCTGGTCAGGGCCGTCGCCTCGCACCAGCAGAATCGGGTACGCCGGGCAAGTTCGAGGGACCGGCGGTGCTGCTCGGCCGCCTCGCCCGGGTGTCCCAGCGCCAGCAGCACCCGCCCCAGCGCGTCGGCAGCCCACGCCTCGGTGCCCGCGTCGCCGATCTCCCGGGTCAGCGTCACCGCCCGCTCGGCGTCGGCACGGGCCAGCTCGGCGCGATCCGTGTCGCTCCAGAGCACCGCACGGCCGGCCAGGGCGGTCGCCTCACCGTACCGGTAGCCGAGCTCCCGATTGGCGGCGAGCGCGCGGGCGTAGAGATCATCCGCGCCGTCCGGGTCGCCCCGGTCCCGGTGCACGTTGGCCAGGTCGACCAGGAGCACGGCCACGTTGTAGTGCGCCCCGGCCCGCTCCCCGCGTTCCAGTGCGGCCCGGAAGTGGGCGTCCGCCTCCGCGAACGCGCCGAGCTGCCAATGCGAGAACCCGAGGTTGGCCAGGGACATGGCCTCCCCGCCGTCATTGCCCGACCGGCGGTTGAGCGCCAACGACAGGCGGGCGCAGTCGATCGCCGCGTGCGGGTCGCCGAGCCGCTGGTGCACCGCGCTGAGGTTGTTCAGGATCCCGGCCCGTCCCTCCTGCCAGCTGTCCGCGTCGCTGCACCGCAGCCCTTCGAGCAGGTGCTCGCGGGCCTCCTCGTACCGGCCGCTGTTGACCTGCACGAGCGCGATGCTCTGGTGCATCGCGGCCTGGGCGCGGGCGTCACCGTCGGTCTGGGCGGCGGCCAGCGCCACCGTCGCCGCGTTCAGCCACTCCTCCCGACGACCCCGCTGGTGGAAGTAGGCGCGCAGCGCGTCGGTGAGATGCCAGGCGTACCGGCGGGGACCGCACCGGGCGGCCTCTTCGACCGCCGCCGTAAGGTTCGCCCACTCGGCATCCAACCAGGCCAGGGCGGCGTCGGTGTCGGGGAAGGGGTCCGCTGCCACCGGCCGCGGCAGCCGCACGAAATGCGGAATGACCCGGCGGCCCGCAGTGTCGGCCGTGTCCAGGTAGTGGTCGAACAGCCGCCTCCGGGCCACCCCGCGGGCCGCCTCGTCGTCCTCCGCGGTGAGCCGGTCCACGGCGTACCGGCGCAGCAGGTCGTGGAAGCGGTAGCGCTCGCCGGGGTGTCGCTCCAGCAGGTGCGCCGCCGCCAGGGCCCGCAGTCGCCGGGTCGCGGTGGGCACCGGCACGCCGGCGACCGCGCCGGCCGGGCCGGCGGTGATGCTCGCCCCGGGCACCAGGCCGAGGCGGCGGAACAGTTCCCGCTGCGGCCCGGACAACACCCGGTACGACAGGGCGAACGCCTTCGTCACCGCCCCCTCCTCGGCGCCGTCGACGGTCAACCCGGCCAGCCGGTCCCCGTCGGCCAGCTCGCGGACCAGGCCGGCGACGTCCGCCCTGCCGGCCGACTGCACGTTGGCCGCGGCGATGCGCAGGGCCAGTGGCAGGTGGCCGCAGAGCCGAGCCAGCTTCGCTACCGCCGCCGGGTCGGCCCGCACGGCCGCCGCACCCAGCAGCGTCGCCAGGAGACGTACCGACGCCACCGGGGTGAGTACGTCCAACGGGAGCAGCCGGGCGTCGGCGCGAACCACGAGGTCACCGAGGCGGTGCCGGCTGGTGACGAGCACGGTGCCGCGGGACGGGATGAGCGGCAGCACCTGGTCGGCGTGGCGGGCGTTGTCCAGCACCAGCAGCATGTCCCGACCGGCCAGTAGCGAGCGGAGCAGCGCCGTTCGGCCGTCCAACCCGTCCGGCACCGCCCTCGGGTCGACCCCGAGCGCGGTCAGCAGGTGGGTCAGCGCCGTCTCCACCGGCATCGGCTCCCGGTCGGCGTCGAAGCCACGCAGGTCGAGGTGGAGCTGCCCGTTCGGGAACTCCGCGCGGACCCGGTGGGCCCAGTGCAGCGCCAGGGCGGTCTTGCCCACCCCGGCGGTGCCGCTGATCACCCAGATCCGGGTACGGCCGGCCGGCTCCGCCAACCCGGCGTCGAGCCGTTCCAGCTCGGCGTCCCGTCCGGTGAGGGTCGTGCTGCTGTGCGGCAGCCCGGCGGGGCGGACGAGCGCGGAGCGGTCGTCGCCGCCCGGTCCGGCGACGTCGGCGGGCGGCCCCAGCGTCGGGTCGGCGCGCAGGATCCGCTCCTCGAGGCGGCGCAGCGCCGGGGCCGGGTCGAGGCCGAGTTCGTCGGCGAGCCGATCGCGTACCTGCCGGTAGGTGGCCAGCGCCCGGTCGGCGCCGCCCTCCCGGTACAGGGCCAGCATGAGCTGACCGACCAGCCGCTGGCGTCCGGGTTGCCGGGCCACCGCGTCGGTCAACTCGTCGGCGACCTGCCGGGAACGCCCCCGCCGCAGCAGCACGTCGGCCCGATCCTCGACCGCCGTCCAGCGGGCCTCGCGCAGGCCGGCGCAGAGCCGGTGCCGCACCTCCTCGTCGGCCACGTCGGCGAGCGGCTCCCCCCGCCACAGCGCCAGCGCCTGGTCGAACAGGGCCACGGCGTCGTCGCCGGCCGCCCGCGCCCGCGCGACCATGTCGGTGAACCGGTGCGCGTCAACCGCCAGCGGGTCGACCCGGAGCAGGTAGCCGGGCGCACGGCCGATCAGTTCCACCGGCACCCCCGCCTGCCGCAACGCGGTGCGCAGCCGGGAGACCAGTGCCTGCACGGTGCCCCGGGCGCTGCGCGGCGGCGCCGGACCCCAGACCAGGTCGATCAGCCGATCCACCGCCACCACCCGGTCCGGCTCCAGCAGCAGCGTCGCGAGAACGAGGCGAGGCTGGCGCCCACCGAGGTCGACCTGGACGCCGTGCGCCCACACCTCGACCGTGCCCAACACCCGGAACTCCACCGCCACCTCCCCACCGGCGAGTATGACGGTCCGCAGTGGACGAGCTGCAAGCCGGTTGCAAGCATCCTGCATCCACGGGTGTGGACCGTGTATCCCGTCCTGATCTGGCGGCCCTTCGGCCGTTCGGTCGGGACGCGCGGCCGGCACCGGCCGCGCCTCACCTCGAAAAGGGAGAACGGCGAGTGGAGAAACTCAGGCGTCCCGGCCTACGCCGGCTGGGCCTGACGGCGGCAGGGGCCGTCGCGGTGGCCGCGCTCGTGGCGGCCGTGGGTGTCGGCCGGGCCGACCCCGGCGTGCGCTACGACACACAGCCCGAGGCGCTTGCCTTCGGCAAGGAGATGTACGACTTCCAGACCGTCGAGCAGATGACCGCCACCTCACACCTGGTGGTCTTCGGCACGGTCACCTCGGTGGAGCCCGGCCGGCTGGCCAGCGCCGACGAGGACCCGGCGGCGGTTGGCGGTGACATCCGGCTGCGGACGGTGACGATCAACCAGTACGATGTCCTGCACAACCCGAAGAACCTGATCATCCCGCCGTCCATCACCCTCGAGGAGGAGGGCTGGGACGAGGAGGGGCGCGGCTACATCTCCAACAACGTGGCCTGGAGTGCGGTGGGCGACACCGGCTACTTCTTCCTGCGCCGCGCCGCCGGCACCAGCAGCCCCTACACCTACCAGCTGGCCAGCTCCGACGGGCGGCCGCTGGTGGTCGACGGCGCGCTGCGGCCCAGCAACGCGGAGAACGAGCTGGCCACGTCGATCACCACGATGGCGCCCTCGTTCCTGAACAACACGGTCGTCGCGGCGAGCGGGCAGGTCGCCGCCGGCACGCTGACCGAGTCGATGCCGACCGCGGAGCTGCCGCAGCCTCCGGAGGAGAGTGGGGAATGAAGCGCACGACGATCGTCCTCGGTACCACGCTGATCGCCGTGGTGGCGTTGGCGCCACCGGCCATGGCCGGGCACGGCGGCAAGGCCAACAGCGGCAAGCCGGACAACAAGGAACAGGCGGTGGAGTCGAACTCGCTGACGAGCGCCGGCAAGGCGGCGGTCTCGCACGGCCGGGCTCAGCTCGACCGCTCGCAGATCAACACCTCGACCGGCGGCGGGGACATCCACGTCTACGACAAGTCGTACTCCAGTTCTTGGTACGGGCAGACGACCTGCACCGACACCAACTGGTGGAACGGGCTGTGCGACCAGTACGACGTCAAATTCAACACCCGGACGATGAGCGGCAAGTCCACGGGCTACTGGCAGAGCCTCGGCTGTCACGAACTCGGGCACACCGGCTCGCTGGGCCACCGCTCGAAGAGCGCCGACACGGACAACAACTCGTGTATGCGCAGCGAGATCTGGCCCAAGAACTTCGACAGCCATGACATCACCGCGATCAATGACAACGTCTGATCGTCGTCTGCTGTTCTCCGGTGCGGCGGTGGTCGCGGTGGCCGCCACCGCGCTGGGCGGGTGGTGGCTGTCTCGGCCGGATCTGCCCTCGGACTGGTCGGGCCGGAGCCAGTTCTGCGCCGAGGCGCAGACCTTCGCTCTGGTCAACCAGAGCGAGCTCACCAGTGAGCAGCGGGTCGAGGCGATGGCCGCCCTGATCCGCTCCGCACCACGGGAGCTCACCCCGGACCTGGAGCGGCTCGCCGGTGCACTGGGGGGACCCGAGCCCACCACCCCGCACGACCACGGCCCGACCGGATCGAGCCCGGAGGCGGCCGGTCACGACGCCGGCACGGCCGCGCACGAGCACGACGCCGCGTCCGCTGCGGAGGCGGCCGTGCCGAACGGCACGGCGGTGAAGGCGAGCGGACGCCGCGCGGGGGAGTTCATCGAACGCACCTGCGGGGTCAACCTGCCCAACATCCGCACCTGAGCTGCGGACTCCGCGGGTGGGACGTCGTCAGACGGTTCGCCATCGGGGGGTGTCCCTATGGGTTTGGTCAAGCGGTGATCGGTGTTGTTGGGCGGGGTTGGTAGGGGATCTTGTTGCGGAGCATGGCGTGGAGGACGTCGCAGCGGCGGCGGGCGAGGCAGATGAGGGCGGCGTTGTGGCGTTTGCCTTCGCCGCGTTTGCGGTCGTAGTAGGCGCGGCTGGTGGGCGGCCGGCCCGGGCCACGCGTCCGGGCCGGTCGGGCCGTCAACCGTCGCGGCTTGTCGCCGCAGGTCAGCGGCCTACGTCGGCGTGGAGCGCTTCGCGGCGGTTCGGCCGTCCAAGCCAGTCGTCGATCTTCACGTACAGTGCGGTCAGAAGGGTGTTGAGGTCTGTCGTCACAAACGAATCCTCAACACCCTTCGCCTATACCGCAGCCCCAGGGGTCGTTAGGACTTACTCGTCTAGGGAATCGAACCCCTAGCCTTTTGATCCGTGGGCCTTCCACTGGTCGATGAGGGCCGGCAGTTCCCGCCACAGGTAGTCGTAGAAGTCCCGCATCTCACCGAGACGGCGGCCAGCGACGCTGTCTTCGCCGGTGGCCGCGATGCCCTGCTCAGCAGCCTCTCGCATCACCCTCACCAGCTGGTTCTGCTCCGACATCAGCGTCGCCCAGGCGCCTTCGCGGAAGCGGAAGTGTTCCCGGCGGCTGCCAGGGGCGGGCACCTTCTCGATCAGTCCGACCGAGGTGAGTGACTTCAGCGCCGTGGAGACGCTACCCGAGCTGATGATGAGCAACTCGGTGATCTCGCCCGCGGTCAGCGTGTCCTGCTCGGTGAAGAGCAGTGCCGCCAAGACCCGCGCGGTCATCCGCTGCCTCCCCCCTTGAGTCAGGGCCAGGGCAAGGTGCTCCGCCGGCCGCCCCGTTGTTGATCGACGCCGCCCTCGGCGCATTTGAGGAATCGCTGCAGCTTTACTGGCGTGCCGACGTCCATGCCGCAGCGGATGTGGGGCGTTATATCACCGAACGGACTGCGGGCACGTACTCGTACTTCAACCTGGTTGTCTACGAACCGCTGCGGCTCGCGATCGAGGCCGGCGCCGCAGCATCTGGTGCTCGGTCGCGGAAGCCTCGAGGCGAAGCTCGCGCGAGGTGCCGAACTGCTGCGGCTGACCAGCGTCGCCGTTCCACTGGCACGATAAGCAAGAGATAAAGGCAACCATGTCTGGCGATTCATTGCACAACTGGTCACCATCTGGCGGACGGCGCTGAAGAACGACGCGCTCGGCGCGGAGAGCGATTTCGTGGATTTCGGTGGCACGTCACTGACAGCGGTGCGTATCCGGGCTCTCATCCGGACGGATCTGGCGAGGGACGTCGATCTGCTCGACATCCTCGACTTCCCTACTCCGACGGCGTTGGCTCCCGTCGTCACGGCAGCGCCCAACTGGACCGAGTAGCCGGTCAGGTGGCCAGCGCCGCCGCCAGGCCCGCGATCGTCGGATAGCGGAACAGGTCCAGCAGCGCCACCTCCCGCGACAGCCGACGGGACAGCTCCGTCTGCACCTTCAGCATGCCGGCCGACGCACCGCCGCAGTCGAAGAAGTTGACCTCCGGCCCTGCGGGTCGCGTGCCAGCACCGTGCTCCAGACCTGCGTGATCGTGGCCACCAGCGCGGCGGCTCCCTTGACGGGAGAGGCCGGCGCTGCGGTGGCGGTCTTCGCGATGTCCGAGAGCCGGGCCATGTCCGGCTTGCCGTTCGGGGTCAACGGGAACGCCGGCATGACCATCACCCGGCTGGGCACCATGGTGTCCGGCAGCCGTTGCGCGAAGTGCCGGATCACGGTGTCGCTGGTCAGCGCCCCCGGGTCGCCCTCCACGAAGGCGATGACCTCGGTCGACGACGATCGGACCGCCATCGTCACCACGCAGTAACGCCACCGCCCGCCGTGCCGCGTCGTCCTCGGTCACCGCCCCGACCGGATCGTCCCGCCGCTCGCCCCGCACCACAACACCCAGCACCCGCCCGATGTCACCCACAGCCAGGATTCTGCAACGCTGTGCAGCTCCGCGCCATAGTGACGCGTGATACCTCCAGCGACAACCGACGCCCGGGGCGAGCCGAGCGGAGTGGCTACAGGCGTTCGGGCGGACACCTACCGGGACCACGCCAGCATCAGGCCGTCCACACCACCCTCACGCAGTTCGGTGACCATACCACCGAAAGCATGGGGAATTCGATATTGACCGATGCGCCTATGCCTCTTCCCAGACTCTCCCGCGACGGACGACGATCTCGACATCGATCGATGCGTAAGCATCTCGGATTGGGAGGTCGATTTGAGATCAGCCCTTGCGCTGGCCAGCATCACCGCGCTGGTCAGCAGCGGTCTCGTGGTCACCGCCACGAGTGTGTCCGCCGCCCCGCCACCCACGCCGGCCCCCGCGCTGGTCACCGCCGCCGACGCGGCGCTGAAGGGGAACGCCCGGACCGTCAAGGCCTCGGCGAAGGACCGGTACGCCGTCCACAGCAGCAAGCGGGACGCGAACGGCGGCGGCGTGGTCCGCTACACCCGCACGTACGACGGGCTCCGCGTCTACGGCGGGGACTTCGTCATTCGCACCGAGGCCGACGGCGACTTCGCCGGCAGCTCGGTCGGCCTGACTGCCCCGCTGAGCCTCGGCACCACCCCGAAGGTCAGCGCCGGACGGGCCCAGAAGGCGGCGACCGCCGAGTTCTCCGGCAAGGTCACCGCCACCGGCGAGGCGGAGCTGTTCGTCGACGCCAGCAGCGGGACGGGGCGGCTCGCCTGGGAGACCGTGGTGACCGGCTGGGCGCCAGACGGGCAGACCCCCTCGAAGCTGCACGTCATCACCGACGCGCTGACCGGCACACTGATCGGCTCGTACGACGAGATCGAGTCCGTCACCGGCAGCGGCACGGGCATCTACACCGGCGCGGTCAGCGTCGACACCACGCTCTCCGGCAGCACGTACCAGATGATCGACCCGGTGCGCGGCAACGGCCGTACCTGTGACATGAACAACGGCACGTCGACCTGCACCACGTTCACCGACGCCGACAACGTCTGGGGCACCGGCGCCAACACCAACCGGCAGTCCGCCGGCGTCGACGCCCACTTCGGCGCCGCGATGACGTTCGACTACTTCAAGAACGTGCACGGCCGCAACGGCATCTTCGGCAACGGCGCCGGCGTGCCGAGCCGGGTGCACTACGGCAACGCCTACGTCAACGCCTTCTGGGACGGCGCCCAGATGACCTACGGCGACGGCTCCGCCAACTCCCGCCCGCTGGTCTCCCTCGACGTGGCCGGCCACGAGATGAGCCACGGCGTCACCGAGGCCGTCGCGGGCCTGGTGTACTCCGGCGAGTCCGGTGGCCTCAACGAGGCCACCAGCGACATCTTCGGCAACATGGTCGAGTTCTACGCCAACGCGCCGAGCGACCCGGGCGACTACCAGGTCGGCGAGAAGATCAACATCAACGGCAACAACACCCCGCTGCGCTACATGTACAACCCGACGCTGGACGGCTCGTCGCACGGCTGCTGGTCGACCGGCACCAACGGCATCGACGTGCACTACTCCTCGGGCGTGGGCAACCACTTCTTCTTCAACCTGGCCGAGGGCACCGGCGCCACCGCGTACGGCACCTCGCCGCTCTGCGGCACCGCTGCCCCGATGACCGGGATCGGCCGGGCGAAGGCGGAGAAGATCTGGTTCCGCGCCCTGGACGTGTACTTCGTCTCGAACACCCGCTACGTGAACACCGCCCAGCCGACGAACACCGCGCGGCTACACACCCTGTCGGCCGCCACCGACCTGTACGGCCTCTGCAGCACCGAGTACAAGGCGGTGATGGCCGCTTGGACCGCGGTGAACGTGGTTGGCTCCGAATCCTGTGCCGCCAACGACTTCTCCGTCTCGGTCGCCCCGGCGTCGCTGACGATCGACCCGGGCGCCTCGGCCACCACCACGGTCAGCACCGCGGTCATCCGCGGCACGGCCGAGCAGGTGACCTTCTCGACCGGCCCGCTGCCGGCGGGTGTGACCGTCTCGTTCAACCCGCCGTCGGTCACCGCCGGTGGGTCGACCACGCTCACGGTCAGTAGCACCGCCACGGCCGGCAGCGGTTCCTCCGCGATCACCGTGATCGGTACCTCCCCCTCGGTCGCCCGCACGAGCACCCTGAACCTGACGGTGAACGGGCTGCCGGGCTGCTCCGGCACGAACGGGACCGACGTGACGATCCCCGACAACACGACGGTGGAGAGCGCGATCGTGATCAGCGGCTGCGCGGCGACCCCCTCCACGACGAGCAAGGTCGAGGTGCACATCGCGCACACCTACATCGGTGACCTCGTGGTCAGCCTCGTCGCACCTGACGGCAGCGCGTACGTGCTGCACAACCGCTCCGGCAGCAGCACCGACAACATCGACCAGACCTACACCGTGAACCTCTCCACGGAGACCGCGAACGGGACCTGGCGGTTGCGGGTCCAGGACGCGGCGAGCATCGACACCGGCTACCTCAACAGCTGGACCCTGACCCTCTGACCGTACCGGCGTGAAAGCGGGCCACCCCGGTCGTCCGGGGTGGCCCGCTCCGCGCGTTCAGTCCCGGGCCGGCGCCACCCCGGCCCGTTCGGGCAGGTCCTGTTCCGCGGTTCCCGGACGTTCGACGCGGGTGGGGTTGCCGCGTACGAGCTCATCGTGGATCTGCCGGCGGGCGGCGGTGGCGGCGCGCCGTGCCGCCTCGTCGCCGTGCTCGATGCGTTGTCGCAGCAGTTGCAGGGCGAGGCGGCGATTGAGGCTGAAGTGCCGCTCGGTGTCCACCACGACGACGATCCCCGAGGGGCGGTGGGTCGCCCGCACCGCCGTGCTGGCCTTGTTCCGGTGCTGACCACCGGGCCCGCCGGTGCGGCAGGCGACGATGTCGACATCCGCTTCCGCGAAGGTCGTACGCGTGGTGTCGACCTGGCACGGTTGCGCGATGACGTACCAGTTCTTTCGGCCGGTGTTGGCCCGGTAGGGGCTGGGGCCCTGCCAGCACAGGGTTCCGGTCCACGAGGCAGCGAAGGCCCCGGCGGCGGCTTCGGAGGTCCGGACCAGGACCGATCGGTAGGTGCCGGGCCGCTCACCGGGAACGGTCTGCACCCGATCAGTCCGCAGATTCTGCCGGGTGGCGTCGGCTTCCAGGCGGCGCAGCAACCGGGCCAGCGCCCAGGCGCACTCCTGCGGGCCGCGCCCGGCCGACAGGAGCAGGTGGGTGTTCACGGCCGGCCTCGCTCGCGGCGGTGGTCCCTGCGATCCCGACGAGGTGTCGACCCGAGGTCGGGTGTCTTGTAGGTGACCAGGGGCACCGTGGTGGCCACGGGCGTGGCCAGGTCGTGGTCGACAAGGTCGGCGATCACCTGCTCGATGCGTTTGTAGGCCGTTGGTGCCTCCTCGAAGAGCAGTGGCGGTCGCCGCACACCACCAGCGACCCCACCGGCGTGCGGCGCAGCTTCTCGACCGTGTGCTTGGCCCGACCCCGGCGCAGGGCGTCGGCGCGCGACATCTTGCGGCCCGCTCCGTGCGCCACGGAATGGTTGGCATCCGGCCTGTCGGTTCCGCCTGAGAAAACTGGCTCTGTCTCACTTTCGGCTCTTTCTCACATTCGGTGGTGACAGAAAGCAGTTCCGGCTGCGGCAATATGACATCGCAGGTCAGGGGGCTGCGAGCGTGTCCAGCCACTCGGCGAACTGCAGTTGCAGCTCCTTCCCCGAAGCTGGCCAGCTCAGGCACATGAGGGCAATCCCGGGGCATCTCTGCCTACTACCGAATGTCGCCACCGAAAGTGAGCCAGAGCCTTTAGATCCACAGACCCGGGTGTGGTCCGTTGGACAGGACGTTGATCCTGTCCGGGAAGGACCATGTCATGGCAGACAAGAAGAACGCTGTTCAGCTTCCGCGGCCGACGGCGGTGGAGGTGGAGTTCGCTCAGCAGTTGGTCGAGCGGGCGAAGGCCGACGGGGTGTCCCTGGTCGGGCCTGGTGGGTTCCTCGCAGGGATCACTCGGACCGTCCTGGAATCAGCGCTCGACGCCGAACTGGATGCCCATCTTGACGAGGCCGGCGTTGATGAGACGACCGGCCGGCGGGCCAACGTGCGTAACGGGCATGGGGCGAAGACGGTGCAGACCGAGGTGGGGCCGGTGCGGATTCAGGTTCCGCGGGATCGGGTCGGGTCGTTCACGCCGCGGATCGTGCCGAAGCATGCCCGCAGGTTGGACGGGTTCAACGAGGCGATCCTGTCGCTGTATGCCAAAGGATTGACGACCGGGGAGATCTCCGCCCATCTGGCTGACGTGTATGACGCCGAGGTGTCCCGGGAGTTGATCAGCCGGGTCACCGACAGCGTCCTGGACGAGATGGAAGCCTGGCGGCAACGGCCCCTGGACCGGATCTATCCGGTGGTGTTCATCGACGCCCTGGTGATGAAGATCCGCCAGGGGCAGGTCGCGAACCGGCCCGTCTACGTCGTGGTCGGCATCAGCCTCGACGGGGAACGTGACGTGCTGGGCATGTGGGCCGGCAGCGGCGGCGAAGGCGCCAAGCAGTGGGCCGGCTACCTCACCGAACTCCGCAACCGCGGCGTCGAGGACGCGTTCATGGTCTGCTCCGACGGCCTCAAGGGCATGACCACCGCGATCGAGCAGGTCTGGCCGCAGGCGGTGCACCAGCAGTGCGTCGTCCATTTGGTGCGGGCGTCGCTGCGCTACACCAACCGCAAGGACTGGCAGAAGATCATCCCCGCGTTGCGGGAGATCTACACCGCCCCCACCGTCGCGGCCGCGGAGGCCCGTTTCGAGGCGTTCGCCGCCGAGTTCTGAACGGTTCTCCTGCTGAAGGATTAGCCCTATCCGCTCATCACCACACCAGGCATGCCCGGTCAGGGCCGTTTAGTCAAGGTATTCCAGGGACTTGACGGGGCCGTGGCTAGGCGGCCATGTTGAGAAAGAACTTTTCGTGATCGCCACCCGGGGCGCCAAACTGGCAGTTGACTACCCCACCGCCACCGTTGGTGGAGGCCGTCACCCCGAAGCCGACCAGGCGCAGAAACGAATTCGGAAACAACGTCGACTCGAAGGAGAACGAGCCACCTGCCTGCGGGAGAAGCTTGAACGTCTCGTGGGTACCCACGTGGACCTGGCAGTTGACGGTCCCACCGCCCGGCCCACCGGGGATCTGCGGCAACTCGGCGGCGTCCATACGCAGATACACGTTCGAAAAGGTCGCCGACGCGAAGGCGAACGAGCCGTCGGCCTGCGGGAGAACCTTGAACTTCTCGTAGGGTCCCGCGCCAAATTGACAGTTGACGATCCCAGTGCCAGACCCGTTCCAGGTCGTCACCCCGGTGCCGTCCATGCGCAGATACACGTTCGGAAAGGTCGTCGACAGGATCGTGATCGGTGTGTTTCCGGGCGCCGCGAGGTCCGCCACTGACAACGGCATGAGAGGTCCTCTCTTTCTTCGGGAATTCTCACTCACGATAGTCGGATCGTCACGGAGAGATAAACCATGGCGTTTGGCGAAGGGCGAACGTAACGACGATGGTGGACGGATGTGACAATACCGAAATGCAACACCATGCCGGGATTCTCCCGAGCGGCGAGGACTGGCGGTGCCGGTTGGCCAGAGCCGAGAGCGAGCGCGATCAGCGTCGCGTCTTTTCCACCAGTAGTTCTGGTCACGCCGAATCCGCCAACTAATTAGTGCGGTTGGCGCTGACGCTCGACCGCTGTTGACCTGTTGGCGAGTCGATGCCGAGCAACGATCGGCTACAACAAATGGCAAACCCGCTCGGCCTGGGAACCGGATAGTGCTAATACGTCAGCAAACGAACCGTTCAGACCTGCTGTGACGGTGTGGTTTTGTCCGTCGACAGTGAGCAGCCACCGTCGAGCATGAGGTTGTGTGGACCAAACAGGATGCAGCGGTGGCTGCCGCCTACAGAGTAGACGTTCAGCGATGGGCCGCGTTGTTTGACGGGCTGATGGACTGCAGCGTCTTCGCAGTCGCCCCCGGCCAGGAACCTCTACCGGTGGCGGGTTAACAAGATCCTCGCCGACGCGAACGTCGCGCTACGGCTTGCTGAGGACGGCGAGGACGCCGGCCGCTTGGTGCAACTGGTCGACAACGACCGCCGGGTCTTGGTCGAGCGCGCTCTTCGCTCTCCGGATCCCAAGGCAGGCGATCAGGTCCAGCACGCTATCGCGCTGTTCCGTGGCCGTACTGCCACCACCCAGGACAAGCGCTCGGCGGTCGTCACGCTCGCGCACGTTCTCGAACGACGCCGGAGGTTACTGAAGGCGGAGTTGCTTCGCGGCGACGAGGGCGCGCTCTTCCACATCGCCAACGAGTTCGCCATCCGCCATGAGAACGAGCGGCAGAAGTCCGACTATGATCTGGTGTTCCTGGACTGGATCTTTTGGTGGTATCTGGCCACCATTGAGTTGACGGATCGACTGCTCGCGCGCGGGACTGCTAGTGCTAGGAGCATGGGTCAGTAACAACGTGGCCTGGGGTCGACGTCCGTCCCGCGAGCGGGCAACACCGGTGGTTGGACAACTGGTACCGCGATCGCTGAACCACCTCGTCGATCTGATTCGCACCCACCCGCAAGCAGCAGCGACCTCACTGGCGTCGGCTCGATCCCTGCCGACAGCCCCTGCCCACCTGCGTAAACGGCGACCCGGCTTCGGCATCGGCGTCGGCTGGCGCTACGTCCGCGAGCCGTTGCGCTACTAAACGCCCCTGCCGCAGCTCACCATGTCCACCAATCCAACAACGCAACAGAGTCCGCCCCAGTCGTCGCGGAATTGACCTTGGAGCCTGCTGGCCTTGGCTATCCGACTGTCAGACGCGCGACCGGTCAAGCGGGGGCGCGCAGACCCGCGATAGCATCCATTCATGGATGGCTATCGATCATTTCTCCACCGGTCGTTCGGTGTTGCCGCCGTGACGGCGGCCGTCGCGGCCAGCGCCCTGGTCCCCGCCCCGGCGTCGGCTGCGGTGCCGCCGCGCATCTGCGAGGTCGTCGTCGTCGCGGCCGGTGACGGCCAGGCGGTCCGCAGCGCGCCAGGGTTCGCCGGCGCGCCGCTCTACACGATGAGCACCGGGAACAGCTTTTCGCTCTGGGGCACCGGCATCACCCTGGACAACGTGAACTGGAAGCCGCGGACTGACAACGGCTCCACCCCGGTCCAGGAGTGGGTACCCGTCATCAACGTCATCACCGGCCTGCGATACGTCGACAACATCTTCTGCGACCGGGGCGTCTGACCGCACCCGGCCACCGCCCGGCGGCGCCCGCGCCGCCGGGCGTGCCCGCTCGTCAACGGCGTCGACAAGGACCTCAAGGGCTTGCTCGCGGTGATCGACGAGCAAGCCCTTGATCTGCAATTTCAAGGTGGAGCCGAGGGGACTCGAACCCCTGACCCAGGCCGCATTGCGATCCCTCGTAGGGCGGATGAGGACCAAAGCTTAAGTCGCAGGTCAGGCAGGCTGGCCGGACTCCGCTCAAGCTTAGTTTTGCAGCGAACCTCCGGTCGTGCAGCCTACCTCGGCGTGTCGCTGAAATCCGGGAAAGTGATCTAGACACTACTCTCTGGTCCACCGCTGCGACTTGAACACCGGCCCTGACACCGTGTAGCAGGCCAGGAGGAGAAGCTTCGGCCGTCTCGCGGTGGTCAACGCCGCCTGGCAACCGTGCTCTTGGCCCACCTTCCGCGAGGTCGGCCTCTTCGGCGAACAGCCGAGCACCACAGCGACCTCCTCTACCCGGAAAGCGCATACCGCCGGTGAATAGGTTGGCGATGCGCTGCGCGTCCGGGAGCTCGGCCAGCGCGGCGCCCACCACGAGATGATCCGGCACTAGGTCCTCGACGTACTCGCAGGCATCGCCGTCCACCCGGTACGCGGCCTTGACCGCGAGGAGCGGGCCGCGCGCGGCACCGGAGATCCACCCGACACAATCGCCGTCTTCTCCCAGGCATCGCGCTGGTTCGCCGTCGACGACGAAGGCCAGCCGCGTCCGGTGCCACCGCTGCTGCCCCAGACCGACGGGGACCGGCACCGCTACCGCGAGGCGCAGATCCGCCGGGTGCACCGTCTGGCCCTGCGGCGGGCGCTGCTCGACGGCACCGAGGAGGGCTGAACGTGCTCGGACTGTCCACAGCCGCGCTGGCCGGCTACCTCGCCGCACCCGCTGTTCAAAAGCATGACGCAGCCCCGCCCCACCGATCGACGCAACCGGCCAGGGTGGGCCCGAACGCGTCGCCCGGGCCCACCCTGGCCGGTCGCGTCAGCTCACGCCAGGGGATGGGGTTCGTTGGTGAGAGCGGCCAGCGCGGCGGCGACCTCCTGAAGACTCGCCCGGACATACGTCGCGGTGGTGCCGGCGTCGCCGCCGCCCTCGGAGTGTCCGGCGTAGGCGCGGGCGACGGCGTAACCGAAGTTCCGCTCGACCCACGTCAGCGTCGTATGCCGCAGCCAGTGAGTGCTGATCTGCTGCACATACACCCACGGCAGATGCTCGCCGATACGAACCCACAGATGGTCATACCGCCGATACCTGATCGGCAGCCCGCTGCGGTACCTCAACAACTGACCCGTGGCAGTGGCATGGCGCTCCTCGGCATGCCGCTGCAGATGCATCATGAGCGTCGGTGACACCGGCTGCCACCGCACCGTGTCACCCTTCTCCCGCAACAGAATCAGGCACTGATCCGAATCCAGATCCACCGGGCGCAGCGCCAACGCACCACCCCGGCGGCACGCCGTCTCCGTGTGCAGCCGCAACAACAAACTGTCCAACGCCGGATCGTCACCCGTGCTGGCCGCGACGGCGTTGATCTCCGCCAGCCTCGTGTCGGCCACCGCCCGCCTGGTACTCGGCAACCGCCGCAGCTTGGCCACCTTCAAAGCAGGATTGTCCGCCGCCGCGATGAACCCATCAGCGACCGCCCGCTTGTACAGACACCGCAACGCCGCAATCAGATGCTCCGCCGCACTACGCCCGCCGCGGGCGTTCCGCCGGGCCACCACATGCGTCTTGACGTACTCCGCCAACTGCTCGATCTCCGACGGCGTCGGCTCGTCAAGACGCCGCTGCCCCCAGTGCTCCAACACCCGCTTCCAGTACGAGCCATACGCCCGACGCGTACCTTCGCTCACCGCCGCCGACACGACCGGCACGTACTCGGCGAACGTCGGCGCCGGCGGACGCGCCAACGCCGCCTCAACAAGATCAGCCGGTGAGATCCCCATCCGCGCCAGCAACAACCGGGCAGCATCCAACTCGGCTCGACCCGCCGTAGTCCCGCTCATGGCAGATCACCGCCGAGAACAGCAGTGTGAAGCTGAACGACCACCGCGTCCAAAGCAGCGGGAGGATGCACCACGAGCAGCCGGTCAGCAGGGTTGGCCGCCAGCAGCACCCGATCACCGGCCGTCAGCCCACACCAGTGCCGCACCGTCGCCGGCAGAAGGAGATGGCCTTGGCCCGTAACGGTGAAGACACCCTGCCTGTCCTCGTGGACGACGATCAGACCTGCGCCCTCGTAGATGTGCAGCCGAGTGCCAGATCTCCAGCCGAGAGCGCGGACGATCGCGCGGTCGGCGATCCGACCGCTGGCATCGAGGGCCGCCAGCCCGTAGACCATCGCGCCCACCCGCGGCGTCGGAAGCACCGGCAACGGGAGAGGGGGTCGACGAAGTCGCTCGTCAGGTCGACGGCCCTCCGGACCCCGGTTCGACAGCATGACCGGGGGGATCACGGGAGCCACAGCGGCATCAGCCACGACGACAACCCCCACCCGAAGCGGGAGCCACCGAAGGCGTCACTGAGATCAGATCGGCGTGGTCAAGCGCGCTCGACCACCAGTACGTGAAACACAGCAGGGATGCTGCAAAATTGTGTCCGAGGGGGGACTTGAACCCCCACGCCCTATACGGGCACTAGCACCTCAAGCTAGCGCGTCTGCCATTCCGCCACCCGGACCTACTCGTTCAGCCTACCGTGTCGACCGAGGTGACCTTCCACCCGTCGGCCGCCCCGGTGGGCCGCACGGGGAGTTACTGTACACGCCCCGGGTGGATCATGCACATCAGCTTCCGGCCAGTAGGTCGACGCAGGTCGCAGGGGTGTCCAGACCCGTGTGAGCCACACTCAACCGGTGAGCCTGGGTAGCGTTCGACGGGCCTCACGCGGCAGCATGGCCACGTGTCCCATCCCTCTCCCCTGGCCGCCGTGCAGCACCGGGCCCTCGCCCTGCGCGCCGCGGGCGATCTCACCTCCGCCCGTCGACTGCTCACCGACGCCGTCGGCTCCGCCCGGCCTCCGTACGGCAAGGACCACCCGGATGTGCTGAGCAGCGCGCACCTGCTGGCCCGCCTGCACAGGGAGGCGAACGACCCGGGTGCCGCCCGCCGGGTGCTGGAGGAGGCGTTCGCCGCCGGTGAACGCCTCTGGCCACCCTCCGATCCGCTGATGCTGGCGCTCTCCTTCGAGTTGGCCGCGGTGGCGGACGAGTTGGGCAACCGGCACGAGGCCCGCCGCAACTACACCCGCGTCGCCGCTCTCGGGCCCGCCGTGCTCGGTGTCGACCATCCGGCGGTACGCACGGCCCGGCAGTATCTCGGCGCCGCCGCTCCCGCCCCTCAGCCCGTCCCGCCCGTCGCGCGCCCCGACATGTCGGCACTCTCCGAGCCGACGATGTCGCTGGCGGTGCTCTCCACCGCCTGGCGGCCACACGAGCCGGCCGCGGTCGGCCCACCGCAGCCACCGGCCGCGCAGCCGACGCCGCCGCACGTCGCCGGTGGCCCGGCGGCCGTACCGGCGCCTCCACGCATCCCGCCGATCCCGCCGCCTCCGCCCGTCCCGGGTGTGCGCGGCGTGGGGCGGGCCGCCCCCGTTCCCCCGGCGCCGCCCGTTGCGGCGTCCCCGTATCAGCCCCGTCCGGTCGGCCACGCGCCGCAGGTGCCGCCCGCACCGCCGCAGCCCTACCCGGCTCCGCAGCAGGCCGCCCAGATTCCGCCCCCGCCGGCGGTGCCCGTTCCGCCACACCAGACGTGGGCCCCGACGGTGCCGCCCCACGTGCCGGCCCCGCCGCAGGCCGCCCAGGCGCCAGCACCACATCCCCCCGGGCGGGGGCAGGCCACTCCGTACACCGCTCCGCCGCAGCGGATTCCGCCACCGCCGACGATTCCGCCACCGCCGATCGTGCCCACGCCACCGGGACCGGCCCGTGCCGCCGTACCCCTGCCTCCGGTGGTGCCGCCCTCGACCGCTTCCCCGACGCAGCCGCCACACACCCCGGCGGTGCCCATACCGCCGCCACCGGTCGTCCCGTCGCAACGACCCGGGCCCACGCCGCCGCAGTCCCCCTGGGCGCCTCCACCCGGGCCGACCCAACCGCCCGCGACACGGGGCCCGTCCGCGCCGACGCCGCAGAGCCCGCCGCGCCCCGCCCCGGCGGCGGGGGTGGCTTCGGTCGTCCCGAACCCGAGGACGGTCCCGCCATCGCGGGCCCCGCTGGCCTCGGAGGCCCCGGTGTCGTCTCCGCCCGCCGTGACGGCGAGTGCGGCACCGTCCGCCCCGCCGATCGGGCGGCATACGGCCGCACCCGCCGCCATGCCCGAGCCGCGGACCACTGGCACGCCTGCCGCGCCGATGCCCGCCGTCGAGGTACCCTCGCCCGCCGCAGCGGCGGGGGCGGTGTCGCCCGCAGCCGAGGCACCGCACTCTTCCTCACCGGATGCGGCGGCGCCGCCACGGTCGGAGGCACCGGAACGCCCGGCGGGGCCGGCACCCGGATGGGCCAAGCCGACCATCCAGGTCAAGCAGATCGAGCCGCTGCTCGCCGAGGAAATTGCCCGCGCCGCCGGCACACCTGCCGGACCGGACGCTCCAGTCGGTGCCGCGCGGTCGCCCGAGGCCCCGTCAACGGACCCGGCACCGGCTCACGCCACCCCGCCGATCAGCGCGCCCCCGGCACCGCCTGTCAGCGCACCGCCGTTCAGCGCGTCACCACACCCGGTGAGCCCTCACCCGGCAACGCCCGTCAGCGCACCACCTGCGCACTGGACGAGCAGCCCGCCCGTCAGCGCACCCCCGCGGGGCGTCAGTTCGCCGCCGGCACCTCCGCTGCCGTCGGTCCCGCCCGCTCCGTCGGTGATGCCGCCGCCGGTCAGCGCACCGCCCGGCCATCCGCAGCAGTTCAGCGCGCCACCCGTGGTCCCGCCGGTCAGCGCACCGCCGTGGAGCATGTCCGCGCCACCGTGGAGCAGCACGGCGCCCCCGCAGGCGTTGACGGGCCCAGCTGCCGACGACGCCGCGGCTGACGTCGAGGACGAACTGGAGCGGGCGGAGCGGGAACGGGCGGAACTGGAGGAGTCCAGGCCGCAGCCGGCAGACCCGGAACGGGAGCAGGCGGACGACCTGCCGCCGGCGTACCTCGACATCGACGAGACGTTCCCGATGAAGGCGCAGCCCTACCGGGCCGGGACAGCGGCCGGCCGCCCTGCCCAGCAGCAGGCGCCGCCGGTCCCGCCACCGCTGGCGTACCCGATGATGGCGGAGCCCGAGGAGGGCGGCCGGAACCGGACGGTGGTCATCGTCGCGGTGGCCGTCGCTGTCCTGGCCGTCGCGGCGCTGGTCGGCGTGGGCGCGTTGGTGCTCAACCGGGATGCGGCGGGACCTGCCTCGCCTGCGTCCGCCACGCCGTCGGCGACCACCGCCGCCGGCCCACCGCCGGGCGGGCTGACGCTGAAGGACGACTCGGCGACGATCACGCTCAAGTGGACGGACCCGGCGGGTGGCGGGGTGCCGTTCATGGTGGCCGGCGGCCGGGTCGGGCAGGCGCTGGGTGTGATGGCCACGGTGGACCCGGGCCGGACCAGCTACACGGTCAACGGGCTGAACTCGCGGGTGGACTACTGCTTCACCGTGCTCGCGGTCTACTCGACGGACTCGTTCGCCACGTCCGGGCAGGTCTGCACGGAGCGGGAGGGCGACACGCCGTCGAGTTGACCTGCCACGGCGGCGTGGCACGCACGCTCGGTGTCCACAGCGGGACGGTGCGGGTTCCCCCGCCTCCGACCGGGCCATATGATGGCACCCGGCTCAGGGGAGGGTCGCCGGACATGGCGCGCCACCTGCCAGGTATGACACGGGAGGCAGCCGGTAGTGGCCACCATCGATGACGCCGGGCACGCCGGCACCGGCCCCCCGCGTCCCCGGCCCCGCCGGATGCGCGGCGGGGTCGTCACCATCGCGACGGTGGCCGCGCTGCTGGCCGCCATGGGGCTCACCATCCACGGGCTGGGCGCGGCGGACAACGCGGTGGCGAGCCACGACGCGAGTTCCTGGCTGTGGAGTGCCGCGCGCAGCGAGATGGCCCGCGTCAACGGGATCACCGCGCGGGTCGACACCCGGGTCGGGATCCCGGGTGCCCGCCGGCACCCGATGCAGGTCACCCAGACCGACCGGCTGCTGGTCCTGCGGGACCTGAACACCGGTCAGGTCAGCTCGCTGGACCTGGCCACCCTCCAGATCACCGCGACCACCAGGACGACCCCGGGCCTCGGTGTCAGCGTCGCCCTGCACGAGGACGCGGCGTTCGTCGTCGACGCCGTGCAGGGCGTCGTCCGGCAGCTCGACCCGCGGTCGCTGACCCCGGTCGGCGAGCCGGTGCGCTACCCGCCGGGCATCACCGGCGGGTCCTTCGACGGTAAGGGGCGGCTCTGGATCGCGGTGCCCAGCGAGGGCACCGTCTCGGCGATCACCGCAGCGGCGCTGCCCTCGGCGCCCGCGTCGGCCGCCCCCGCGGGGGCCGGCCTCAGCCCGAAGAAGGTCGAGACGTACGACGTCGCGGAGGCCAGCCACGAGCTGGTCGTCTCCACGCTGGACGACGGCGTCGCGGTGCTCGACCGCACCGCCGGGGCGCTGGTCACCGTGCGGGGCGGCGAGGTCCGGTCCACGCCGTTGACGATGACGGCGCCGGGTGCGCTGCCGGCGCGGACCAGCGGGCCGGACGTGCCCGTGACGGTGCCCGGCGAGCGGCGGGTGCACGTGGTCGACGACGGCGGCACGGTGCGGGCCTTCACCGTGCCGGGCGCGGGCGACCAGCTCAGCCCGGCCGTGGCGTGGGCGGGCAGGTACTACTGCGCCGACGCGGCGTCCGGCACGGTCTACGCCTTCGACGCCGCTGGCCAGCTCGTCGACACGATCCGGGGGCGGGGCGCCGGGCCGCTGGAGCTGGAGGTGCGGGAGAACCACCTGTTCATCAACGCTCCCGACGCGGCGACCGCCCGGGTGGTGGACGACCGGCACCAGGTCCGCGAGGTCGACAAGTACGCCAACGACGTGCTCGGCGGCGACCCGCCGCCGGCTCCCCCGCCGCCGCCCCCGCCGAAGAAGCCGAAGGTGGGCAAGCCGGGTGCGCCACGCAGCGTGACCGCTGCCGCCGGCAACGCGCAGGCCCGGGTGAGCTGGCGGCCGGCCCCGGCCAACGGTGCGGAGATCATCCGGTACGTGGTGCAGGGCGCTGGCCAGCGGGTGCAGGTGGGCGCCAACCAGCGGGCCGTGGAGATCAAGGGCCTGACCAACGGCGAGACGTACCGGTTCTCGGTGCACGCGGTCAACGCGAAGGGCGACGGTCCCGCGCGTACCAGCAACCCGGTGACGCCGACGGCTGCGGTGCCGGACCCGCCGACCGGCGTCACCGCCCAGGAGCGCCCGGACGGCACGGTGCTGGTGAAGTGGCCGGCGGCGAAGGGGCAGGGCAACACGATCGCGAAGTACGTCGTCACGGCCACCTCGGCGGGCGCCAACGCCCCGGCCGGCGAGTCCCGTAAGACCGAACTGGTGGTGCCGGCGGGCGAGCTGGAATACGGCACGCAGTACGCGTTCACGGTGGTGGCGGTCAACGACCGGGGTGCCGGCTCGGCGGACTCGCCGGTGAGCAACACCGTCGTGCCGTACGCGGCGCCGGAGCGTCCGGCGGGGCTGCGGGCGAGCACCGTGGCCGACCGGCCGGGCACCGTCGCGGTGCAGTGGTCCCCGGCGGCGGCGAATGGCCGGCCGGTGACGAAGTACCTGGTGGACGTGGGTGGGCGCCGCAGTGAGGTGACCGATACCCGGGCCACGGTGGACGGCTTGGGCAACGGTCAGAACATCACCGTGAAGGTGAAGGCGGTCAACGAGGCGGGTCCCGGCCCGGAGGCCAGCACCACGGCGCGTACGGTGGCCGAGCCCCGCATCACCGTGACCGGTTCCTCGGCGGGCGCCACGTCGGCGACGGTGACGTTCACCGTGGACGCCGGTGGCGGCAAGGCGACCTGCTCGCTGAGCACGAGCGGTGAGCCGGCGAAGACCGGCAACTGCTCCAGCATCACGATGACGGGCCTGGCGCCGGGCAAGGCGTACACGTTCACGGTGACGGCGAGCAACGCCGCCGGCGAGGGCACCGCCACCCGCGCCCAGACCACCGCCGCCCTGTACGGGATCGCCACCTGCCGTAACGGCTCCTCCGGTGCGGAGGCCAGCTACTGCAGCCGGGAGATCCCCGGCGAGCGCAACGGCAACGAGATCTTCGAGGTAACCCGGCAGGACAACGACCAGCAGGCCGGCTGGGTCGCGAACGGCACCCGGCTCAAGGCCAACTGCAAGAAGCAGGGCGAAGAGGTCTACGCCTACATCTACAACAACGAGAAGCGCAGCACCTGGTGGGTGCAGGTCGACTACAAGGGGAAGAACTACATCCCCTGGGCCTGGCTCAACCTGGAGGGCGGCGACGACATCAAGGTCCTGCCCACCTGCTGACCCGCCCCAGGCAAGGAGCACCACCCGCGTGAACACCCAGGAACCGCTCACCCAGCCGGAGGTGCAGGGCTTCGCCGCCCTCGCCGCCCGGCTGGCCGAGAACGTCAACGCGGTGGTGCTGGGCAAGCCGCAGGTGGTCCGGCTGGCGCTGACCGCGCTCTTCGCCCAGGGGCACGTGTTGCTGGAGGACGTGCCGGGGGTCGGCAAGACCACCCTGGCCCGGGCCATCGCGGCCACCGTCAAGGGCGAGTGGCGGCGCATCCAGTTCACCCCCGACCTGCTCCCCTCCGACGTGTCCGGGGTGACGATCTTCAACCAGGCCACCCGGGGCTTCGAGTTCCACCCGGGGCCGGTGTTCGCCAACATCGTCATCGCCGACGAGATCAACCGGGCGTCGCCGAAGACCCAGTCGGCACTGCTGGAGGTGATGGAGGAACGCACCGTCACCGTCGACGGGGTCCGGCACCCGGTGCCGCAGCCGTTCCTGGTGGTGGCCACCCAGAACCCGGTGGAGATGGACGGCACGTACCGGCTGCCCGAGGCCCAGCTCGACCGGTTCCTGGTGAAGCTCTCCGTCGGCTACCCGGACGAGGCCGTCGAGGTGGAGGTGCTGCGCGGGGCGACGGTCCGCTCCCCCGAGGCGCTCACCGCGGTCACCGACACGGCCACCGTCGGGGAGATGGTCGCGATGGCCCGCCGGGTGCACATCGCCGAGCCGCTCTACGCGTACGCGGTGCGGCTGGCCACGGCCACCCGTAACCACCCGCAGGTGCGGGTCGGGGTCAGCCCCCGGGGCGTGATCGCGCTGACGCGCGCGGCGTGCGCGTACGCGCTGGTCGACGGGCGGGGCTGGATCATGCCGGAGGACCTGAAGACCCTGGTCGAGCCGGTCTTCGCGCACCGGTTGTTGCTCACCCCCGACGCGCAGGTGCGTGGGATGACCGCCGCCGAGGTGCTGCGCCAGGCGGTCGCCTCGGTGCCGGTCCCGCTGCCCTCGGGTCAGCCGGCCCCGGTCCAGGGCTGACCGGCGACGCCGGTGTCCGCGCTCACCGCCCGGTGTGTCGGGCTGCTCGTCGCCGCCGTCGTGCTGCTCGGCGCCGGCTTCCGCTTCGCGTACCCGGAGTTGACGCTGCTCGGGGCGGCGGCCGGGATCGCCGTCGGCTACGCCGTGCTGACCGCGGCCTGGCGGCCCCGCCTGGAGGTGACCCGCAGCGCCGACCCGGACCGGGTGGCGCGGGGCGAGCCGGCCGCGATGACCCTGACGGTGCGCAACGCCGGGAGGCTGCGGGCGGCGAGCCTGGTGGCCGAGGACCGGTGCGGGGACCGGTCGGTCCCGGTGCCGCTGCTGCGGCTGCGACCGGGTCGGGACACCACGGTCCGCTATGACGTGCCGACCTCCCGCCGGGGGGTGGTGCCGGTGGGGCCGCTGCGGGTGACCCGGCGCGACCCGCTGGGCCTGGTGGCGTTGGCCCGCCCGTACGGGGGTGCGGTGCCGGTCTGGGTGCACCCGCGCGTGCACCCGCTGAACGCGGTGCCCACCGGCGCGGGGCGCAGCCTGGACGGCCGGGTGGACAAGGTGCCGCACGGGTCGATCACCTTCGACTCGCTGCGGGAGTACGTGGTCGGTGACGAGTTGCGCCGGGTGCACTGGCGTACCAGCGCCCGGGTGGGCGAGCTGATGGTGCGGGAGAACGTGGACACCAGCCTGCCTCGGATGGTGGTGCTGCTGGACAACCGGGCGGTCGCCCACCCGGATCGCCTCGACGGGGTGGCCGAGTCGTTCGAGTCGGCGTGCGAGGCCGCCGCCTCGGTGCTGGTCGCCGCGTACCGGGAGGGTCTGCCGGTGACGCTGCTGCTGGTCGCCTCGGAGCCGGACGACCTCACGGCGGCCGGCGGCGACGCGGCGGGGCAGGGGCCGCTGGACCGGCTCGCGGCGGTGGGGCTCGCCGATGAGGGCGATCTTCAGCCCGCCACCGGCCGGCTGCGGCGCGAGCGGCTCGGCGACACACTGGTCTTCCTCACCGGGCCGGGTGGCCGGGACGACCTGGGGGTGGTGGGCGCGTTGCGTGCCGCGTACCCGTCGGTGGTGGTGGGGGTCTTCGGGGCGGCGGAGCCGGCGCCGTCGGGCGCGGCCGGCCTGGTGGTGATCGACGCCGCGGACGGGGCCGCGTTCGCCGCCGAGTGGGACGGGGTGCGCAGGTGGTGAATGCGCGGCCGCTGGTGCGGGTGTTGCGGGCGGTCCCGGTGCCGCTGGCGCTGGCCGCGATGATCGGTCTGGCCGGCGCGGTGCTGGGCCGGGTCTACGCAGGCCCGCTGCTGACCCTGCTGGTGCTCGGGGCGGCGGTGGGCTCGGTGCTGGTCAGTGTGGCCGCCCGCCGGTTGCCCTCGTGGCTGGTCGCGCCCGTCTCGGTGCTCGCGATGGCCGGCTGGACGGCCTGGTCGTTGCGGCTCACCGCGACCCGGGCCGAGCTGCCCGGCGGCCTGGCCGAGGTGACCGCGGACGCCGCCGCGAACGGCATTCCCCGGCTGCTGACGGCGATGATCCCGGTGGAACCGACCCCCGACACGGTGCTGGTGCCGCTGGTCGCCGCGTGGCTGGCCGGTCTCGCCGGGGCGGAGGTGGCGTTGCGGGCGGGCCGGGTGCTGCTCGGCTACCTGCCGCCGGTGCTGCTCTACGCCGCCGCGCTCTACGTGGTCGGCCCGAACGCCGATCCGGCGATCAGGCCGACGCTGGCCTTCGTGGCCGTGGCGGCGCTCGGCCTGGCGGTGCCGACGGGTGGCGCGGCCAGAGCCGGCGCCGATCCGGCCGTCGGGCTGGCGCCGGCGGTCCGCGCCGCCGTCCGGGCCCGGCTCGCCGCCGCCTCCGCCGCCGGTCTCGCGGTGGTGGTCGGGCTGGTCGCGCTGCTCGGTCCGCTGCTCGCCGGCCAGGTCGACGGCCGGCCGGTGGACCCCCGGCGGTACGTCGAGCCGCCGCAGGTGGAGACGCTGGACGAGAACCCGCTGATCCGTATCTCCGGTTGGGCGCTCAACCCGGGACAGCAACTCCTCGACGTCCGCACCGAACGGTCGGCCCCGCCCGGGTCTGCGCCCGCCCCGGACCCGGAGGGCGCCCCCGGTTCCGGGCCGAGCACCGCCGTCCGGCCGGTGCCGATCCGGCTGGCCGTGCTCAGCGACTACGACGGGGTGACCTGGCGGGTCGGCGCGACGTACCGCAACGCGGGGCGGATCCTGCCCACGACGGCGCCGGCCCCGGACAGCACTGTGGAGACGGTACGGCAGGAAATCACCGTCGCCGGGCTGAGCGGCCGGCTGCTGCCCGCCGTCGCCACGCCACGTGAGGTCACCGGCGCCCGGGTGGCGTACGACCCGACGACCGGGACGCTGATCCGGCCGGAAGGGCTGACGCCGGGGCTGCGTTACAGCGTGACGTCGGCGATGGAGACGCCGGACGGCAACCTGCTCGGTACGGCGGACGTGCCGGCTGGCGAGGAGGTGGCCCGGGTGCTGCGGGTCGCCGACGGGGTGCCCGAACCGCTGCGCCGGCTCGCCGCCCAGCTCGCCGAGTCCAACGGCGCCCCGTACGCGCGGGCTGCCGCCGTGGAGCAGTTCCTCGCCGAGCACTACCGCCTCGTCGCGGACGCGCCGAGCGGGCACGCGTACCCGAACCTGAACTTCTTCCTCTTCGGTCCGCGCAACGCGGGTGGCCAGCGGGGCACCTCGGAGCAGTTCGCGGCGGCGTTCGCCGTGCTGGGCCGGCTGACCGGACTACCGACCCGGGTGGTGGTCGGTTTCCGCGCCGCCGGCGACGGTCCGGTCCGGGCCGGCGACGCGTACGCCTGGCCGGAGGTGCTCTTCGAGGGGCTCGGCTGGGTGCCGTTCGACCCGCTGCCCCGCCCTGACGAGGAGCCGCGCCCGGTGGAGGAGGACTTCCGCCCGACGCCGGAGGATCCGCCCCCGTCGGAGGTGCCGGAGCCGACGGTCGAGCCGACCGCGTCGCCGGAACCGGTGGCCGCGCCGGGTGGGCCGGCCGGCTCCGGTGGGCCGTCGGCGGCGCTGCTGGTCGGCGGCGGGGCGGGCGGCATCCTGCTGCTGGTCGGGGCCGCGCTGTTCACGCTGCTGACGATGCGCCGGGCGCTGACCCGGGCGCGGTTGGAGCGGGGCGACCCCGGCCAGCGGATCGCCGGTGCCTGGCGGGAGGTCACCGACGCGTTGCGGCTGGCCGGCCACCCGGTTGGCGGAGACCAGTCCGCCTCCGAGGTCGCCGTCCACGCCCGCCGCGCCCTGGCCGACGCGGCGTCCTGGCGGGCCGGCACCGCCGGCCGTGACAGGGGTGGCCCCGCCGTAACAGCCCACGAACCGGCCGGCGTGGCACGGGTCCAGGCCCCTGCCGGCGACGCCGCCCGGGTCGACGAGCTGGCCGAACTGCTCAACCACGTCGCCTTCGCCCCCGGCACCGAGACGACGGAACAGGCCGACCGGGCCGCTGTTGCCGCGAGCGACTATGTCACCGCGCTGCGCGCCGCCCGCCCCCGCTGGCGCCGGCTGCTCTGGTCCGTCCGCCCCGGCCCTCTCCGCTGGCCCCGCTGAGCCTCCCCGCGACGGGCTACTGGCAGACGCGCCACTCACCGCTCTCCTTGACGAGCGGAACGCTCTGGGTGAGCTCCGCACCCGTCTCCTTGACGATCCTGACGGTGACGTTCCCACGGACCCGGCCGTTGTTGTTGGACACACTCGTGCCGGTGAACTTGTAGCTTCTGATCTTCTCCTGCGCGGACTGGACGCGGGTGAACTCCTCCGGCGTGGTGACCTCGCGTACCCTCTCGCACAGCCGCCCGTAGGCGGCCTGGTAGTCGCCGGCTCGCACGTCGTCCAGGTACGCCGCCGTGGCCTCGCGAGCCGGCCCTGCCGCATTGTCGTAGGTGCGGTAGAGCCAGAATCCGCCACCGAGGCCACCCAGACAGCAGAGCGCCACCACGGCGGCGACGACGATCAGGACCGTGCGGAGCGTCCGGTTGGGTTTCGGGGTGGGCACAGGCATCGGCTGGTACGTCATGATCGGGATCGTAGAGAGGCCATACCAGTTCGATTTCCGCAGGTCGACCTACCCGCTCCCCACCCGAGGGCCAGGTGTGCTGGCAATACGCATGGACTTGTCAGCGCGACTTCGGAGAGGTCGTCACCACCGTCGGTGCACGGTTGCCTTGCCGCCGGTCACCAGACTTGCCGGCGGAACGTCCTCGGCCACGACCGCGCCAGCGGCGACCACGGCATCACGGCCGATGCTGACGCCGGGCAGGATCGTGGCGCCGGCGCCGATCCACACGTTCTCTGCCACATCGATGGGCGCGCCACTCAGCCACCCCCGTCGCTCCTCGGGATCGACCGGATGACCGACGGTGATGAACGTGGCTTTTGGTCCGACCATCACGCGCTCGCCGAGCCGGATGCCGGCGTAGTCCAGGAACGTGCAGTTCTGGTTGATGAACACGCGCTCAGCGAGGTCCAGGTGAAGGCCGTGGTCCGTGTAGAAGGGCGGATAGATCGTGGTTTTCGCCAGCAGCGGCTTGCCGAGGATCTGTTCGAACAGTCCCGCCTTGCCCGCTTCGTCCTCGAAGGGCAGGACGTTCAGGCGGGAGGTGAGCTCGGTGACCCGCAGGACCCTCTCGGACATGGCCTGGAACTCGGCGCTGTGGATGCGCATGAGACGGTCGCTGGACATGCCACGATCCTCTCTGGTGTTGTGGGGCAGCGGTACCAGCCGATTGCCCTCCGCGGCTGCGCGCGAGGCTAGGCCCGGAGGCGGCGGACCAGTTTGCGCAGGCCGGACTGCCAGCCGTCCGGGTCCTCCGCTCGGCGGCGGGCGTAGGCGGCGACCTCGGGGTGCGGCAGGATGAGGAAGCGCTCCTCGGCGAGGCCGGCGACCACCGCGTCCGCGACCTGGTCCCCGGTGAGCACCGCGCCGGAGGCGGCCACGACGCGGGCGCCCAGATGCCCGGCGGCCAGCCCGTCGGCCAGCATGGGCGTGTCCACGCCCTGCGGGCACAGTGCGCTGATCCGGACGCCCTGATCGCGGTAGGTGACGGAGAGCCACTCGGCGAAGCCGACGGCCGCATGCTTGGTGGTGGCGTACGGGGCGTCGCCGACCGAGGTCAGCACACCCGCCGCCGAGCAGGTGTGCAGCAGGTAGCCGCTGCCCCGGGCCAGCATCGCCGGGAGCACCGCCCGGGCCGCGTATACGTGGGAGAGCACGTTCACCCGCCAGGCCCGGTCCCAGCCGGCGTCGTCGACCTCCATCCCGCCGCCGGAGGTGACGCCCGCGTTGGCGCAGAACAGGTCGATCCGGCCGTACCGCTGCTCGGTCTCGGCGACCAGCGCGCGGACCTGCTCCTCGTCGGTCACGTCCAGCCTGACGGCGTGGGCGACCGGGCCGACGCCGTCGGCCACCGCGCGGGCCGCGTCGGCGTCGAGGTCGGCCACCACCACGACGGCCGCACCCTCGGCGGCAAAGCGGCGGGCCAGGGCCGAGCCGATGCCACCGGCCCCACCGGTGATCACTGCCACCCGGTCGGTGAGGTTCACCGCGACCCACCCCCGCCCAGCCGCGTGACCGTCTCGCCCAGCGCCGCCGCTCCGCCGCCGGCCGCTTCGGGGGTGGGCAGCAGGGCCAGCACCGGCACGTCCACACCGGCGTCGGCGTAGCGGCGGACCTGCTCGCGGCAGTGTTCGGGCGAGCCGTGCAGCACCAGGGCGTCGACCACCTCGTCGGGCACCGCCGCGCCCGCGCCGCGCCGGTCCCCGGCGGCCCAGGCCCGCCACATCGGACCGAGCGCCTCATCCCGGCCCAGCCAGCGGTGGAACTCGGCGTACGCGGGGACAGTGAGATAGCTGGTGATCAGCCTGCGGCCCAGGGACCGGGCGTACCCGGCGTCGGAGGTGGGGCAGACGAAGATCCGGGCGACCACCTCGAAGCCGGGGCGCCGTTCGCCCACCTCGGCGAGCGCCCGTGGCACGTCGGCGGCGGCGAGCCAGTTCAGGATGACACCGTCGGCCTCGGCGCCGGCCAGCCGCAGCATCCCCGGGCGCAGCGCGGCGAGCAGCACCGGCGGTGGCACGGCCGGCTTGCGCTCCAGGGTGAACCGGCGCACGGCGAAGGTGTCGAACTCGCCGTCGACGGTCTCGCCGGACAACGCGGCGCGCAGGAACCGCAGCACGTCGCGGGTGCGCCGGAACGGTTCGTCGAACGGCACCGCGTTCCAGTTGCGGACGACGACCGGTGAGGACGCGCCGATGCCGAGCGCGAACCGGCCGGGGGCGGCGTCGGCGAGTGCCGCCGCGCTCATCGCCAGCAGGCCCGGGCCCCGGGTGAAGGCCGGCGTGATCGCGGTGCCCAGGCGCAGCCGGGGTTGCCAGGCGGCGGCGAGCGCCAGTGGGGTGAACGCGTCGGCCCCGTTGACCTCGGAGGACCAGACGTCGGTGAACCCGGCGGCGTCGAGGGCCGCGTAGACCGCGGCGTGCTCGGCGAGCGGGATGCCGTCCAGCGGCACCGTCATGCCCCATCGCGTCGTCATCGGTCGATGGTGCCCGCTCGCCGGGCCGCAGAGCAAGATCCGGTCGGGGATCCCACTCGCGTCGGCTCTATCGCAGGACGCCCTCGTGCAACGCCCGCAGCACCGCGTTGGTGCGGTCCCGGGCGCCGAGCTTGAAGAGGATCGCCGACACGTGGTTCTTGACCGTCCCCTCCGCGAGGAAGAGCAGGCCGGCGATCTCCCGGTTGGTGTAGCCCTCGGCGACCAGCCGCAGCACGTCCAGTTCCCGCTCGGTGAGTTCCTGCGACGGCGGAGCGCTCACCCCGATCGGGGACGGCGCCGAACGGATGGCGCGCAGGAGCCGATCGGTGATCGACACGGCGATGAGCGTTCCGCCCGCGGCAAGGGTCTCGACCGCCCGGGTCAGCTGCTCCAGCGTGACGTCCTTGAGCAGGTAGCCCCGCGCTCCGGCGCGCAGGGCGTCGAGGACGAGGGTGTCGTCGTCGAAGGTGGTGAGCACCAGCACCGGTACGTCCGCCTCGCGCTCGCGCAGCCGTCGAAGGGCCCAGATGCCGTCCCGACGCGGCATCCGCAGGTCGAGCAGGACGACGTCGGGCCGGGTCGCGTCGATCACGCCCAGGGCCGCCTCACCGTCGTCCGCCTCGCCGACCACCTCGATGCCGGCCATGTCGAGCAGGGTGCGGATGCCCTGCCGGACCAGCGTCTGGTCGTCGACCACGACGACCCTGGTCACGCCGGCACTCCGGTCGTTCCGGCTGCCCGGGTCGTCTGGAGCACCCCGGTCACCGGGCCGGCATCCGGGCGGTCACCCGGAAGCCCGAGCTGCCGTCGTACGCGATCTCCCCGCCGAGTGGCGCGAACCGCTCCGCGATGCCCCGCAGCCCGTTGCCGGGGATCACGTCCCGGACGCCCTGCCCGTCGTCGACCGCGGTCAGTCGGATCACGTCACCGTCACGGACGATCGTGACTCCCAGCTCGCGCGCGTCGGCGTGCCGGAGCGTGTTGGTGATGATCTCCTGTACGGCCCGGACGAGTGCCGCGGTCTGTTCCTCGTTCGCCTCGACGTCCTCCCCCACCTCGACCGTCACGTCGAGTCCGGGGATGTCGCGGCCGACGTCGCGCAGCGCCTCCGCGAGATCGGCGGCGGACCCGGCGCGCAGCGCGCTGACGGTGCCGCGGACGTCGGCGAGCACCTCACGGGCCACCCTGCCGGCCCGTTCGACATGTTCCCGCGCCGGGTCGCCCTCGCGGTGTCGGGCCGCCTCCAGCTCCAGGGTGAGGATGGTGAGCTGGTGACCGAGCAGATCGTGCAGCTCGCGGGAGATGCGCAGCCGTTCCGCCGTGCGGGCGGACCCGGCCAGCAGCAGGCTGGCCGCCCGCAGCTCGACGTGTGCCTGGGCAAGCTCCCGACGGTGCTGCTGCTCGCGTCGGATCGCGGTCACGCTGAACGCCGTCGCGATCTGGATGAGCCCGTAGAACACCCCGGCGGCGAGCGGCTCGACCGGGTCGTCGTGGATCCGGCTGACGGTCAGGGCGATCACGACCGTGTTCAGCGCGATCACCAGCAGGTTGACCGGCAGCCGGACGGTTTCCGGCCCGAGCGCGGCGATCACCACCAGCAGGATCGGCAGCATGCCGGCACGGGGGGCGGTCGCGACCACGCCCCAGCCGGCGACCACCGCCGTGCCGTAGGCCGCCCACCGCTGGGCCGCTTGTCCCCACTCGACCACGGAGACGAGCGCCGCGCCCAGGGTGACCACGAAGAGCCCCACCCACACCAGAGCCGGAATGTCCGGTTCGACCAGGCCGAGCATCACCGGCGACCCGACGCCCACACACACGACGAGCATCACCACGCCGGACCACTCATCAAGTCCCAGCCGCCGCATGAGGCCACCCTAGCCACCGCGGCCGGCGGGCCACGGGTGCCGAAAGTCATGGCCGGCGAGGCTGACCTCCGGCACAGGCGGCGGACGGGTGGTGTCGCCCAGCATGGGGGCATGAGCCAACCCGCCATCGAGGTCGAGAACCTGCACAAACGGTATGGCGACGTCGTCGCCGTCGACGACGTCAGCCTGACGGTGGCCCCCGGTGAGGTGCTGGGCGTCCTGGGCGTCAACGGGGCCGGCAAGACGACGATGATCGAGCTGATCGCCGGCCTGCGGGTCCCCGACCGGGGACGCGTCCGGGTGCTCGGCCGGGACCCGCGCCGGGATCGCGCGGCCGTACGCCAGCTGCTCGGCGTGCAGTTGCAGCAGGCCGAGCTGCATGCGGCTCTGACCGTCGGTGAGCTGCTCGGCCTCTACCGCAGCTTCTATCCCGACCCGCGGCCCGCCGACGAACTGCTCGACCTGGTCGAGCTGCGTGCGCAGAGAAGGACGCGATTCGAGAAGCTCTCCGGTGGCCAGCAGCAGCGCCTCTCCATAGCTCTGGCCCTGGTCGGCCGCCCGCAGGTGGTGATCCTCGACGAACTCACCACCGGGCTGGATCCCCGCGCCCGCAGACGCATGTGGGCGGGTGTCGAGGGGCTGCGCGACGAGACCGTGCTGCTGGTCAGCCACGCGATGGACGAGGTCCAGCGGCTCTGCGACCGGGTCGTGCTGCTCGACGCCGGCCGAGTCGTCGCACTGGACACCCCGGCCGGGCTGGTCGCCCGGGCCGGCGCCGCGAACCTGGAGGAGGCGTTCGTCCGCCTCACCGGCAAGGAACTCGTCACGGAGGAGAACGCATGATCGAGGTGACCGTACGACGGCCCGGGGCAGGCTCGTGGCTGACCCTGATCCGGTGCGAGGCGAAGATGGTCGTGCGGGACACGGCCGGGCTGGTCGTACCGTTGGGCCTGCCGCTGTTGATTCTGGTCATGAATGCCGCTGCCGCCGGTGACCAGGAGGTTGCCGGTGGGCGCTCGGCGCTGGACCTCTTCGTCCTTCCGCTGGTCTTCACCATCGTCCTCGCCACGATCGGCATCGTGAACATGCCGAGCTTCCTGGCCTACTACCGCCGCAGCGGGGTGTTGCGCCGGCTCGCGGTCACCCCCGCGTCGCCGGCGATGGTGCTCGTCGCCCAGATGGTGGTGAGCCTGGCGCAGGCGGTGGTGGGGATCGGGCTGGCGTACGCCGTCGCTGTCGTCGGCTTCGGCGCACGTCCGCCGGCCGACGTCGGCATGGCGCTCGCCGTGGTCGGGCTCTCGGTGGCCGCGATGTACGGGCTGGGCATGATCGTCGCCTCGGTAGCACCCACCCCGAATTCTGCGGTCGCCATCGGCCTGGTCGCCTTCTTCGCCCTCGGGGCCGTCGGCGGGTTGTTCGGCGGCACCGCTTCCCTACCGGAACCGGTGGCCCGGGCCGCCTCGTGGCTGCCGTTCGGCGCCACTGTCGAGGCGCTCTCCAGCGCCTGGGCGGGGGCCTCGGTCGACGCATCGAACCTGGCAGGTCTGGCGATCACCGCAGTCGTCGGTGCGACCGTCGCCGCGTTCCTGTTCCGCTGGAGCTAGTCTCCAGACGTGACCTTCTCGCTCGTCGCCCGCTCCGATGACGGTCGGCACCACGGCGTCGTCGTGGCCAGCAGGTTCCTGGCCGCCGGCGCCCTGGTGCCGGCCGCCGAGGCCGAGATCGGTGCGCTCGCCACCCAGGCCCACGTCAACCTCGCCTACCGCCCGCAGGGGCTGACGCTGCTGCGCACCGGGGTGGCTGCCGCCGACGTGGTGGCCGGGCTGGTCGCCGCCGACCCGGACCGCGACCATCGCCAGCTCGGCGTCGTCGCCACCAGCGGCGCGGGCGCGACCTGGACCGGGCCGAGCTGCCACCCGTGGGCCGGCGGCCAGGCCGGGGACGGCTGGGCCGCGCAGGGCAACATCCTGGCCGGTCCGCAGGTGATCGACGCGATGCGAGACGCCTGGCTGGGCGGGGCCGCGCTGCCGTTTCCCGATCGGCTGGTCGCCGCGCTAAGCGCCGGGGACCGGGCCGGCGGCGACCGGCGCGGCCGGCAGAGCGCCGGGCTGCTGGTGGTCGAGCGCGGCGGCGGGTACGACAGCAGCGACGTCATGGTCGACCTGCGGGTCGACGACCACCCCGATCCGGTGACCGAGCTGGGACGGCTGCTCGCGGTGCACACCCTGTTCTTCGGCCGGCCCGACCCGGCCACCCTGCTCGACCTGACGGGCGCGGTCGCCGCCGAGGTCGGCGCGCTGCTGGCCACGCTCGGCCACCCGGTCGACCCGGCCCGGCCGGAGGAGGCGCTCTTCTCCTGGGCCGGTCTGGAGAACCTGGAGGAGCGCCTGGTGCCCGGCCGGATCGACCCGGTCGTGCTGGACCACCTGCGCAGGACCGCCCCACACGTACCCGCGCCGCGCCCGGCGGCCGACCCGCTCGGCGCCGACGCCTGACAGACTCGCCGGGCCGGGCCCGGGTCCTGCGCGACAGGCACGAACCGCACGCGGCGGGCGCGGGCCCGCGCACTCGGCTCAGTGCCCTGCCCGGTCAGCCGCCGAAGGAGAGCCAGCGGAAGCCGGCGGCGTCGACGACCGCCCGCTCGCGGTCGTCGAGGCCGACCCGGCCGGTCGCCTTGCGGATCAGCGTGAGCCGGTCCCAGCCCAGCCCGGGCGGGACGGCCCGCCCGTCGGTGAGCAGGTCGGCGACGACCGCCGCCGCAGCGGGCGTCAGCCACGGCCGCCGGTCCAGCGCCGCCGCCAGGTCCAGGCCGTGCACGCCGACCTCCACCACGCGGGTACGCAGGAACTCGCCGAGCGCCATCGCGTCACCGTGCCGGGTGCGTACCACCCGACCCGGCGGTGCGGCGTCGACGGCGTCGAGGACGGCCCGCCAGGCCCGGTCGAAGTCCGCCACCAGGGCCGGCCCGTCGAGTTCCCGGGCCTCCCGCCGGCCGCTGTCGACGCGGGCGGCGTCCACGGACGGGGTGAACTTCGCCGCGCCGAAGTAGCCGGCGGCGTCGACCTCCGCGCGGGGCGGGGCCGGCGCGGCGAGCATGTCGACCAGCCGGCCCGCACCACTGCGCACGTGGGCCAGCAGTTCGCGTACGGTCCACGGCCGGCAGTCGGTCGGGCGGTCGAGATCCACCTCGTCCACGCCGCGCAGCACCTCGCCGAGGCGCTCGCACTCGTCCCGGAACGCCGTCCGTACGCTCTCCATGGTCCTCTCCCCGTCCGCCCAGACCCTTTCACACCGGTGCCCCACCCCGGTGGCCGTTTCGGCGCCTGCCCGGCGGGTACCCGCCGCCGGGCCGACGAGAGGAGCGCCAGGAATGGCCGGAATCATGCTGCGCAGCACCGCGTTCAACGACCACGACATGCTGCCGAGCCGCTTCGCCCGGGAGGGCGACAACGTGTCGCCGCCGCTGGAGTGGGCGCAGGTGCCGGAGTCAGCGGCCGAACTGGTCCTCTTCGTCGAGGACCCGGACGCCGGGAAGACGCCGTTCCTGCACTGGCTGGTCACCGGGATCGCGCCGAGCGCGGCCGGGGCGCCGGAGGGCGGCGTGCCGCTGGGTGGCCGCGAGTGGCCCAACGACTTCGGCAGCACCGGGTGGGGCGGCCCGCACCCGCCCCAGGGCGACGATCCGCACCGGTACTTCTTCCGGCTCTACGCGCTGGACCGGCCGTTGGAACTGCCGGGCACGCCACGGGCGGACGAGGTGCACCGCCTGCTCGCCGAGCGGGACATCGCGAGCGGAACGATGGTGGGCACCTACTCCCGTTGAGCGGGTCAGCCCTTGACCCGGGGCACCAGCCGGTGCACGGCGGCGAGCACCAGCGCCATCACCACGCCCATGGTGCCGGCGATCCCGGCGGCGCTGCCGGCGTACCCGACGAGCAGCGGCCGGCGGGCCAGTTCGGCGGGCGGGGTGCCCCGCAGGTCGACCAGCCAGGCGAGGGCGAACCCGCAGGCCACCACCGCCAGCACGCCGCCGACGCCGAGCACCGTCGCGGCGACCCGGTGTGCGTCGGCCGACTCCACCTGTGCCTGTTCCCGCTGGGTGATCAGCAGCAGCAGCCCGGCCAGCGCCGCCCAGACCCCGACCACCAGGAACGCGGCCACCGCGTCGCTGGGCCGATGCCAGCCGGCGGAGAGGGTGGCCACCCCGGCGATCGCGGCGTAACCGGCGCCGAGGAACGCGCCGAACACCCGTACCGTGCGCGGCAGGACGAGCACCAGGGCCACCGCGACCGACGCGGCGACCGTGGCGTGCCCGCTGGGCAGGCTGTTGCCGGCGTAGATCCGTTCGGGGTCGATGCCGAAGTCGGGCCGGGTCAGGCCGTACTTGAGCAGCTGGGTGGTGGCGTTGGCGCCGGCGATCAGCAGGGTGGCCGTGACGGCCAGGGCGATCCGGCCCCGGATCAGGGCGATGAAGCCGATCACCGCGGTCGCCGCCAGCAGCGAGACGACCGACATGGCGTTGAGGATCCGGTCCACCGGACCGTCGATGCGGTCCTGTCCGATCCGGTTGCCGGTCAGGGCGACGGTGTCGACCCACTGGCCGACCTCGACGTGCACGGCGACCCGCCACACCGCGAGGAAGGCCGCCGCCTGAACGATCGCCAGGATGACCAACCAGACCGCGGTCCAACCCCTCGCCGTCGCTCGCACCCGCACACCGTAACGGCAGCGGCACCCCGGTCGGCGGGTGGCCTGCCATTCCCGGACGGCTAGGTTGGTGGCGGATGTGAGGAGGGTGCGGTGACACGTACACCGGAGCGTGGGGCGGCCCCGGCGGACCAGCCGGAGACGCTCGCGGACCTGCTCGGCGGGCGGCGGGGCGCCGTCGACGCCAGCCTCCCACCGGTGGCGTTCGCGGCCGGTTGGCTGCTCGGCGGGCACTCGCTGTGGGGCGGCGTGGGCGCCGCGGTGGTCGCCAGCGCCGCGCTGGCCGGCTGGCGGCTGCGCCGGGGCGACCGGCCGCGCTCGGTGCTGGTCGGGCTGCTGGCCGTCTGCGTGGCCGCGCTGATCGCGTTGCGCACCGGTCGCGCCGAGGACTTCTTCCTCCTCCAACTGCTGTCCAACGCGGCCAGCACGCTGGCCTGGGTGATCAGCATCGTGGTGCGCTGGCCGCTGCTCGGGGTGGTGGTGGGTGTCGTGCTCGGCCAGCGCACCCGGTGGCGGCGGGATCCGGCGCTGCTGCGCGCGTACGGCCGGGGCAGTTGGGTCTGGGCGGTGAGCTACGTGCTGCGGCTGGCGGTGTTCCTGCCGCTGTGGCTCGGCGGTCAGGTGGTCGCGCTGACGGTGGCCCGGGTCGCGCTGTCCTGGCCGCTGGTGGCGGCGGTGCTCGCGGTGAGCTGGGTGGTGGTGCGCCGGTCGCTGCCGGCGGGTCATCCGGGGCTGCGTCACCCGGTCGTCCCGGCCCCGGCTGCGGCGGAGCCGGCGGGAAAGTAAGGGAGAGGCCGCCACGGGGGGAGCGGCCTCTCCGGTGACGTACGTTACAGCGTCGCGGCCCCGCGCGTGATCCCGTGGTGGCCGGTTTTTCGGGCGTTTTCGCGGCGGGTGCGTATCCGGGTGGCGAGTGGGCCGGTTGGCCTCCGGGTGAGCTGGCCGCGCCGCCCACCCGGAGGAGCCGGTTCAGCCGTTGGGGAAGAGCTTGCCGTAGTCCGCGTACGCCATGGCGACGTCCGCCTGCGCCCAGAACCGGTGGTACTTGAACTCCGGCTCGGGGCCGCCGTCCAGGTACGCCTGGACCTTCGGCCAGGCCGGGTCGTTCTTGTAGAAGGAGCGGATGTCGACGAAGCTCTTGCCCGCGGCGATGGCGTCACCGTTGGGCATCGTCCCCGTCCAGCCCGGCGGCACGTAGAGGCCCTGACCGGTGCCGGCGTCGTAGACGTCGTCGAAGCGGCGGTAGTCGCCGCGCTTCTCCACAGTGGAGACGCCCTGGGCGTCACTGGCCGCGTGCAGGGCGTCCAGCAGCCCCTTGGCGGTGTTCTTCGCCGCCGCGTTGCCTGACTTCGCCGCGTACGCGATCAGGGTGCGGGCGTAGGCGGCGGCGATGCCGACGTCCTGGCCCTTCACCGTGACCTCGACGTGCAGGTTGGTGTTGGGCTGCGGGTTGGCCGGGTTCCAGGTGGTCGGCTGGCCGGTCCACCTCATGTCCGACGGGATCGACCAGTTGGTGCCCAGCGTGGTGTTGGCGACCGCCCACGGCACCCACTTGTCCAGCAGGGCCTTGGCCTTGGCGTTGCCGGTCTCCAGGTAGAGCTCGGCGATGCGCTGCATCGACCACGCCTGCATGCCGAACCACTGGTTCGACGGCGGGTCGTTGTAGACCGGGTCGACGTCGTAGTACATGCCGTAGAAGGTCGACGTGCCGGCCGGGGGCTGGCCGTAGTTGCCACCCCAGCTGTTCGTCGCGCCGCCGGCGATGCCACCCTCGGCGGACTGGAGCCAGGTGTAGAACTCCAACTGCCGCTCCAGGCTCTTGGTCCAGTCGGTGACCGCGGTCGGCGACTTCGGCTTGAGCTCGTTGACGTTGGTCAGCGCCCAGGCCGCGAACGGGTTCTGGTAGCCGAAGTGGTTGTGGCTGGAGCCGATCCGCCACGACCAGTTCTGGTTCGGCTCGTACGCGCCGCCCCAGGCGTAGTACCAGGACATCAGGTAGTGCGCCGAGTCCTTGCCGGTGCCGGCCGGGCAGGTGGCCGCCCCGACACAGTTGCCGATCTTCTTGAAGTACTTGTCGAACATGGCGTACCGCAGGTAGTCACCCATCTTCGCGGCCTTGGCCACGGTGGCCGCCACGTCGGCCTCCCTGCCCTGCGCCTTGGCCCAGGTCAGGGCCCAGTACGCGGCCTGCACGGCGCGCGCGTCGGCGTCGGGGGCGTTGGTGTACTTCCACTGCTTCGCCGGCGCGTTCGCCTCCTTGACGAACAGGTCGAGGTAGCCGTTGCGCCCGCCGTGCGCGAAGGTGTCGCAGGACGGCTGCGGCACGGTCTCCCACACCGACTCCTGGGTGCCCCGCTGGAAGGTGTTGATGTACGCCGGCCGGGTGGTGCCGTCGCCGCAGCGACCGTAGCCGTAGGTGTTGTCCACGTCGAGCAGCCAGTGCATGCCGTAGATGTCACCGGTGCCGTAGGTGTTCTGCAGCTCCGAGCGGAGCGGGTCCTGGCCGACCGGCACGGACGGCTCCAGCTGCGACGGGTACTGGCTGGGCAGGTCGTGCTCGGCCGCGTACTGCGCGGTGCCCGCCGAGCCGGCCGTCGGCTGGTCGGCGTGACTCGGAATTATGTATTTCTCCATCACCGTCCAGGAGTTGTTGAACGGCGCCCAGTTCTGGGTCACCCGCCCGTACTGGGCCTCCAGCCAGAGCCAGAAGCTGAACGCCTCGGAGGTGGTCTCGTGCCCGTGGTCGGGCGCCTCGACGATCAGCGTCTCGATGGAGTGGTACGGCACGCCCTCCGGGCTGAAGTAGCCGGAGTTCTTGATCTTGCCGTACTGGTCGAGGAACCGCTTGACGTAGGTGTTGTCCCCGCCGCCGTTGTCGTTGTCGATCTCGGTGGCGGTGATCGCCAGCGGCGCGTATCCGGTGGCTGAGGCGGTGAGGGTGGCGGTACCGCCGAGCGTGTCGGCGTCCTCCGCCGCCGCGACGGTCACGTTCACCCCGGTGTTCCAATTGGCGGGGGTCAGCGTCACCGAGGCCGGCGAGACGGTGATGTCGGTGTCACCGGTGCGGGCGAGGGTCACCGGCACGTTGGCCGTCGGCGCGGCGCTGAGCTTGAGGTTGACCGTCGAGCTGCCGCCCTCGGTCACACTCACCGCCGACGGGGTGGCGACCAGCACCGGCCCGGACGCCGCCGTGACGGTGAAGGACCTCTCCGCGGTGGCGGTCAGGTTCGCGTTGTCGTACGCCTTGGCCTGCACGGTGTACGCGCCGGCGGGCAGGTCCTCCAGCGTGTAGCCGTACGGGGCAGTGGTGTCGGTGTTGACCAGCAGGCCGTTGCGGTAGAACTCGACCTTGCTGATCGTCCCGTCCGGGTCGCTGGCGGTGGCGCTCAACGGCACGTCGGCGGGGGCCTCGAACGGGCCGGCCGGCACGGTCAGCCCGACCGTCGGTGGCTGCTGCGGCGCACCGCCGCAGGTCACGCCGTTGACCGAGAAGGACGTCGGCTTCGGGTTGGTGCCGCTGTGCAAGCCGTTGAAGCCGATGCTGGTCGAGGCGCCCGTGCCGAGGCCGCCGTTCCAGGACTCGCTGGTGGCCGTGACCTGGTTGCCGGTCTGGCTCCACCTGGCCGACCAGCCCTGGGTCACCCGCTGGTCGCCGGGGAAGGCGAACTTCAACGTCCAGCCGTTGATCGGGTCACCGAGGTTCTTGATGGTGACGTTGGCGGTGAAGCCGTTGTTCCAGTCGCTGGTCGCGTAGACCACGTCGCAGGCGGGGGCGGCCTGCGCGGCGCCGGCCGGCAGGGTCACCCCGCCGACGGCGAGCGCGGTGGCGGCGACCATCGCCAGGCGGCGACGTCTTGCCAGATTTCTCATGTGCGCGGTGTCTCCTCGGACCTGGCCGGGGACGAAGGCCCCGGCGGGGCACCCCTCCCGAGAACGGGGATTCGGGCGCCCGGGGATGGTGGTCGCCCCGGCCCGAGGCCGGGGTGCGGCGGACGGCGCCCGCTGTGGGGCGACAACTCCACCGTCTGCGTCGGATGCCGTACCGGAGACACCGGCTGCCCTCGGCGACCCACGCTTGCGCGATCTGGCTCCGCGTCGCGGTGGCGACAGTGTGCCACGCATGGAAGCGCTCCCACAATGGCCGTCGGCGCACCGGAGCAGCAACATGTTTCGATCTCGTTTTGGGGCTTTCACAAAGTCGTGACGGGCGTTACAGTCGCAACATCGGTCGATGGGAGCGCTTCCATCGACGGAGGTCCAAATAGAAGATCACCCCGAGGTCCGTCGACGACGGACCTCGGGGAGTCAGCCCAAGGGCTGACAGCGGGCCAGCCCGGACGCCGCCGTCAGCCATCCCGCCGACACGGAGGGAGGTGGATCCGCCAGCCACTCGCGTGGCCCGGCTCCCGCGCGACACGCACGACAGGACGCCAATTCCGCCCGTGCGTGTGCAGCAACGGTGGGGACGGGGGTTGCCCTCCCCCGTCCCCACATTAAACCGCCGTCCACGATGGGAAAAGAGGCCGACGGGACTGGCCGTGTCGCCGTTCCGACCGGCCTCGTCCGCTGTCCGCCCGCACCGCCCGGTCGACGCCCCGGCGTCCCGGCGTCCTGCGGTCGGCCACCCGAGCTCCGGCGCGTCACCGCGCACCCCGCCGCCCGCACCGCCGCCACGGGCGCACGCCACACCCCTCCCGCCGTCCCCGCTCGCCCCCGCCCGGCCCGACCCGGGCGGAGGCGACCGGCCGGCGGCTCCTGCCCTATGCTGGGAGCGCTCCCGGCCCGGCGGCGGCCACGCACACCATGAGGAGAACCGATGTCGATGCCCACCCCGCGCCCGTCCCTCGGCGCCGCGCCGCCCGCCACCGCCGCCACCACCGGCACCGGACCGGGTGCCGTCACGGGCGGCGGGAACGGGTCCGCCGGCCCCGCGCCGCGTACCGACGAGGTGCCGGCGGGCGGGCTGCGCTTCCCCGCGGGCTTCGGCTGGGGGGCGGCCACCTCGGCGTACCAGATCGAGGGCGCCGCCAAGGAGGACGGCCGGGGCGAGTCGGTCTGGGACACCTTCAGCCGTACGCCGGGCCGCACCCGCAACGGCGACACCGGCGACGTCGCCGCCGACCACTACCACCGGTACGCCGAGGACCTGGACCTGATGCACGACCTCGGGCTGGCCAGCTACCGGTTCTCCATCTCCTGGCCCCGCGTGCAGGCCGACGGCACCGGCGCGGCCAACCAGCGCGGACTCGACTTCTACCGCCGCCTTGTCGACGGGCTGCACGAGCGGGGCATCGCGCCGATGGCGACACTGTTCCACTGGGACCTGCCACAGGCCCTTCAGGACGAAGGCGGCTGGGAGTCGCGCGACGTCGCCCACCGGTTCGCCGACTACGCCGAGATCGTCTTCCGCGCGCTCGGCGACCGGGTGCCGGTCTGGCTGACCGTCAACGAGCCGAAGACGGTGGTGCAGAACGGCTACCTCGAAGGACACCACGCCCCGGGCCGCCAGGACCCGGACGCCGCGTACCTGGTCGCCCACCACCTGCACCTGGCCCACGGGCTCGCCGTGGCGGCGCACCGCGCCACCGGCGCCGGCCGGATCGGCCCGGCACTCAACCTGCACCCCTGCTACCCGGCCGACGACTCGCCCGAGGCGGCCCGGGCCGCCCGGCTCCACGATGGCTACGAGAACCGCCTCTACCTCGACCCGATCCTCACCGGCCGTTACCCCCAGGACGTGCTCGACGACCTCGGCCCGGACAGCCGGCTGGCCCGCGGCGTCCGCGACGGCGACCTGGCCACCATCTCCGCGCCGGTCGACCTGCTCGCCGTCCAGTACTACACGCCGTACTACCTCACCGCCGACGGCACGACCACCCGGCGCTGGCCCACCTCGCAGGCCCCCTGGCAGCAGATCCACCCCGACGGGATGTACGACATCCTCACCCGGGTGACCCGCGACTACGGCCCGATCCCGCTGACCGTCACCGAGAACGGGCTGCCCAGCCCGGACACCCTCGACGCCGACGGCACGGTCGACGACGCCGGGCGGGTCACCTTCCTGCGCGACCACCTCGCCGCCGTCCACCGGGCCGTGGCCGACGGCGTGCCGCTGGAGAGTTACCACGTCTGGTCCCTGCTCGACAACTTCGAGTGGGACGCGGGGTACGACGAGCGCTGGGGTCTGGTCTATGTGGACTACCAGACCCAGCGGCGCGTGCTCAAGCGCAGCGCCCACTGGTACCGCCAGGTCATCGCCGCCAACGGCATCTGAGCGCCGGCCCGGCGAGCCAGGCGTCCGCGCGTCGGTCAGCTCGCCGGCGCCGGCCGCCACTGCGTTCCGATGACGGTCAGCAGCCGCAGCGCCTCGGCCGACCGGCTGCCCGGTGCGGCGGTGTGCACGACGAGCCGCTGCCCGCTCCCGGCCAACTCCAGCGCCTCGCGGTCCAGCGTCAGCTCGCCCACCGCCCGGTGGGTCAGGCGAATCCGGTCCGATCCGTCGCGTACGCAGACCGGTTGATCCCGCCAGCGGCGGTCGAACTCGGGGCTGTCGGCGCGCAACCCGGCCAGCAGCCGCCGCAGGGCCGCATCGTCCGGGTAGCGGCCGGACGCCGCGCGCAGGTCCGCCACGCACCGCGCGGCGACGGCCCACGCGCCGGCCTCGTCGACGTCGGGGGCCGGCCGGCCCCGGAACATCCGCCAGGCGAGGTTGCGCTCGCCCGGCGCCCAGTCGTCCGGGTCACCCAGCACGACCACCGCCAGCGAGTTCCAGGCGAGCAGGTCGTACCGGGCGTCGATGACGTAGGCGGGCGTGTCGGTGAGCCGGTCGAGCAGATGCCGGAGCCCGTGCGGCACGACGTCGTCCGGGCTGGCCGGCGGATCGGGCACCTCGCCGGCCAGCCGGAACAGGTGCGACCGCTCGGTCGGGTACAGCAGCAGGGCACGCCCCAACGCGGCCAGCACCTGCCGGGACGGCCGGGGTGCGCGAGCCTGCTCCAGCCGGTTGTAGTAGTCGACCGAAATCCCGGCGAGCTGGGCGACCTCCTCCCGGCGCAGGCCCGGAGTACGCCGCCGTACGCCAGGCGGCAGCCCGACGTCCTCCGGGCGTACCCGGGCGCGGCGGCTGCGCAGGAACTCGGCGAGCAGTGGACGGTCCATCCACCCATCGTGGCTCGGGCGGTCCGGGCCAACCAGGGACCGGTGATCCCTGGTTCCACGGTGCCTTTTGGGGCCCGGGCCCCGACGTGCAGGATTGGCCGCATGAGCGCACAGGTCGCCCTCGTCACGGGGGCCAACAGGGGAATCGGCTACGAGATCGCGCGGGGACTGGCCGCGGCAGGAATGCGGGTGCTGATCGGCGCCCGGTCGGCGCAGCGGGGCCGGGAGGCGGCCGAGAAGCTCGCCGTCGCCGGGTACGACGTGTCGACGGTGCGCCTCGACGTCACCGACGCGGAGTCGGTCGCTGCCACGGCCCGGACCATCGAGCAGGCGTACGGCCGGCTCGACGTGCTGGTCAACAACGCCGCGGTGCTGCTCGACTTCGGGATCGCCCCGAGCGCCACCCCGCTCGATGCGGTGCGGCGCACCTTCGAGACGAACGTGCTAGGGGTGGTGGCGGTGACCAACGCGCTGCTACCGCTGCTGCGCGGGGCACCGGCCGGACGGATCGTCAACCTGTCCAGCGAACTGGGCTCGCTCACGGCCGCCACCGACCCGACGTCGCCGACCTCCCGGATGCCGATGGTGGCCTACAACGTCTCGAAGAGCGCGGTGAACGCGGTGACCGTCTCCTACGCCAACGAGCTACGGGACACACCGATCAAGGTCAACGCGGCCGACCCTGGCTACTGCGCCACGGACATGAACGGCGGCGAGGGTGATTACACCCCGCAGCAGGGGGCGTCGGTCGCCATCCGGCTGGCGACCCTGCCGGCCGACGGGCCGAGCGGGGGCTACTTCAACGAGGCCGGGCCGCTGCCCTGGTGAACGGCCGGTGACACACCGGCTGTCTCGTGGGGACGCCGGTGCGTCGCCGGCGGTGGGACGCCGTGGCCCAGCGGTCCCGGCGTCCCACCGTACGTCCTCCGTCAGCGCGGCAGGGCCTGCTGCAACTCCGCCCGCAGCGCCGGGGTCAGCATCTCCCCCGCCTGCTTCGCCAGCCGCGCCATCTCGTAGCCGACCACGCCGATGTCGGCGTCCGCCCCGGCCAGGGTGGCCAGGATGGACCCGTCGCGCACCTGCATGACCAGAAAGTAGCCACGCCCCATCTCGACGACCGTCTGCTTGACCACGTCCCCGTCGAACATCTGGGCCGCGCCCGCGGTGATGCTCATCAGCCCCGAGGTCACCGCGGCGAGCTTGTCGGCGTTGTCCCTGGGCAGGTGGTCGGAGATCGCGACCAGCAGACCGTCGGAGGAGACCACGATCGCGTGCACCACCCCCGGCACCCGCTCCGCAAACCCGCTGACCAGCCAGCTCAGGTCGCGGGCCTCCCGGCTCAACGTCGTCATCGCTGTCCCCCTTCGCTGCGTACGCCGCCCGGCGGCATGAAAATCTCGGTGGTTTCCTCGGCCTCTGCCCGCCGTACCCCGCTGTAGAACCGGGACAACATCCCCCCGACCGCCTCCGGGTCGGGATCGTGGCGCACCGCCGGCTGCACGGGACGGCTGACGGCGGAGAGCTGCGCCATCGGCACCCGGACAGGCAGGCCACGCTCGTTGGTTCCGCCGGTGACCGGCACGGCCGGCGGGGTGGGTGAGGTCTCCGGCACCGGGCCGGGCACCGGCCCCTGCCGGGACCACCAGCCCTCACCGGCCGGCGCGGACGGCCGGCTGGCCGGGGCAAGCACGGCTTCGGCCCGGACCGGGGCCGGCCGGGCCTGCCGGGGCGGGTCCTCCGGCCGCCGCCCGGCCACCGGCAGCTCGCCCGCCGGCCGCACCCCGCCCCAGACCGGCGGTCGCCCCGCCACCGGCAGTTCGCCGGGCGGCAGGCCGTCCCAGGCCGCGCCGGCCGTGGCGGTCAGCATCCGCGCCGGGACCGGCGCCGCCCACTCCGGTGCCGGGGCCAGCAGGCCGCCGGGCAGCCGCACCCGGGCGACGAGACCATCCTCGCCGCCGTCCAGACGCACCTCGACGCCGAGCCGGGCCGCCAGGTGGCTGACCACGAACAGGCCCATCCGCTCGACCGTCGCCACGTCGGCGGCGGGCGGGGTGGCGAGCACGGCGTTCGCCTCCGCCAGGGCGGTCGGGCTCATACCGAGCCCCTGGTCGGTGATCTCGATGACCGCCCCGGCGCCGTCGGCCCGGGCGGTGACCGCCACGACCGTGTCCGGACGGGAGAAGGAGGTGGCGTTCTCCAGCAGCTCCGCGAGAATGTGGACCAGCTCGCCCACGGCGTGGCCGACGACGTGCAGGTCGGCCACCGATCCGGGCCGGACCCGCTGGTACTGCTCGATCTCCGCGCTGGCGGCCAGCAGCATCGCGCCGAGCCCCACCGGTCGGTTCCACCGGCGGGTCGCCTCGGTGCCGGCCAGCACCAGCAGGCTGTCGTCGTTGCGTCGCATCCGGGCGGCCAGGTGGTCGAGCTTGAACAGGTTCTCCAGCTGGTCCGGGTCGCTCTCCTCGCGTTCCAGGTCGTCGAGCAGCTCCAGCTGGCGCTCCACGAGCACCTGGCTGCGCCGGGCCAGGTTGACGAACATCGCATTGACGTTACGCCGGGTGGTGGCCTGCTCGACGGCGACGTTGACCGCGCTGCGGTGCACCGCGACGAACGCCTCCGCCAGCTCGCCGATCTCGTCGAGCGAACGGACCACCGCCGGCGGGACCTCGATCGTGGGGACGCCCCCGGTCACGGTACGCAGCCGGTCGAGGGCGTCCGGCAGTTCCAGCTGGGCGATCCGCAGCGCCTGGCCGCGCAGCAGCCGCATCGACCGGGCGACGGACCGGCCGACGAGCACGGAGATGAGCAGGCCGACCAGGAGTACCGTGACGATGCTGCCGACGACCAGCAGCGTGGTCCGCAGCTGCGTCGCACTGACCTCGTCGGCCTGCCGTACGGCGTCGTCGAGCACCGACGCCTCGACCCGGCGGAGCAACTCCTGGCGCTGCTCGCCGGCCGCCCACCACTGTGGAGCCGGCAGCACGGTCGGCGTGGCGGCCCCGGTCGGCAGGCTCTGCTCCTCCAGCCGGGCCGCAGCCAGGAACGCCGGGTCCACCGAGGTCTCGTCGTAGCGGCGGATCTGCTCGGCGGTGGCGGCGACCCGGAACGCGCCCAACGCGGTGAGCTGCTGGGCGCGCAGGTCGGTCAGGACCACCCGGTCCTCCACGCCGTACCGGCCGGTGCGGGCAGCCTCGTAGAGCTGGGCCCGCACCCGCGAGGAGAGCTCCTTGACCCGGGCGAGCTGCACGTAGCGCAGCACCGCGTCGCTGAGGGCGGGCCGGTTCTCGCCCGGCGAGGGCTCGGCCAGGAGGCGGAGCAACGCGTCGACGGCCCGGTGATAGTTGCTGAGGATGGTGTCGCTGCCGAGCACCGCCGGCGGGATCGCGGCCCGGATGTAGATGACCTGGTCATAGGCCGCCAACACCTCGGAGTAGGCGACCCGCCAGGACGCGTCGGCGTCGGCCAGCGGCTCGGCGGCCCGACGCAGTTCACGCAGTGCCTGGTCGGTGGCGCTCTGCATCGGCTTCAGCTCGACGATCGTCGCGTCCCGGTCGGCACCCGCGCCGCCGCGGCGCAGCTCACCCAGCTCGCCCGCGGCCCGGTCACGTTCCTGCTGGAGCTGGTGCACCACCGCGACGATCTCCCGGCCGATGCCCACCTGCTGGGCGAAGTCGCCCAGCGCGGTCGTCCGACCGACCAGGGTGTGGGTCTGCACGCCGGCCAGCACCAGGAACGCGACCGACGGAATGACCAGCACCGTGGTGAGCTTGGTGCGCATCCGCCAGTCCCGCAACCGGAACGGGGAACGGCGGCGGTGCGGGACGACCCGGACGTCGAACCGGCGGCGATGGTGCGACACCACGCCGTCGGACGCTTCCGGACCTGCTCCCACACCTGCCTCCTGCGTGCCTCGCGTCCGCCGCGAGCCGGGGAGCGGAGTCCATCCAATCAGGCCGGCAAGCTGTGTCAACGGTCCGGGCTGAGGTGCGACTCAGGAGGGTGAGTCGGGTTCGTCCGTCCGGACGATGGCCGCGAGCCGGGAGGCGTCACCCACGCGGCCCGACGCCACCAGCGCCGCGCCGCTCGCCCCGACCTCCGGGTTGCGTCCGTACCACACCGCCCGGGGCGCGAGCGCCGCGGCGAACGTCGTACGCCACCAGCGCGAGGCGGCCACCGCTCCCCCACCGAGCACCACCTCGACCGGCTTGTCGACGGTGGACTCCAGCCCGACGAGGTCCTCGGCGACCAGGTCGCACAGCCCTCGCATCAGCCCGGCCAGCATCTCCACCGCCGTGCTGCCGAAGCTCAGGCCCCGCAGTTCGCCCGACCCCGCCGGGGCCAGGCCGGGCGGCCGGTCGCCGCCGAAGCGGACGTTGACCGGCCGGCCGCCGTCGGGCGGCACCCGGGCCAGGGCGGCCTCCAGCTCGGCACCCTCGGGCAGCCGCAGCTCCCGGTCGGCCCAGGCGAAGAGATTGCCGCCGGAGGAGTAGGCGGCGCCGGTCACCACGTGGTCGTGGTCGACCCGGTAGCGCCAGAGCGCTTCGGGCAGCAGCGGCATGGCCTCCCCCGCCGGGACGCGCTGCACCAGCCGGACCGCCGCCGACGTGCCGACCGTCACCGCGACCCGGTCCGGCTCGACGCAGCCAGAGCCGACGTTCGACGCCGCGCCGTCGCCGACCGGACCCGCCCACGGCGCGTCGGTGAGCTGCGGCCAGCGCCGCGCGTACGCCGGCCGCAGCCGGCCGCGCCACCTCGTCGGGGCCAGCTCGGGCAGCTCGCCGGCACGGCTGCCGGCCAGCTCGCAGGCCTCGGCGTCCCAGTCCAGCGTCCGCAGGTCCAGCAGGCCCGTGCCGGAGGCCTGGGAGATCGACATGGGTGCCGAGTCGAGCAGCTCGCCCAACACGTACTCGGCCAGCCCGGCGAACCGGGCGATCCGGCCACCGGTGTGCTCCCGCAGCCAGGGCAGCCGGACCGACCAGTAACAGCGGTGCCACCACGTGCCGGTGCGCCGGTGGAAGTCGGCCGGGTCGGCCGGCCCGCTCGCCCCGGCGAGGGCCGCCGGTCGGGTGTCCAGCCAGGTCAGCACCGGCCCGAGGGGCACACCGTCGGCGCCGACGGGAACCACGGAGTGCCACTGCGCGGACGTCGCCACCAGTGACACGTCACGCAGGTGGCCGCCAGCGGCCAGCTCGTCCAGGCACTCAACCAGGCAGGCCAGGTAGCCGGGGCCGTCCAGGGTGCCGGTGCCGTCGTCGTGCACGACGAGGCTCACCCTGCGCCGGGCCAGCGCACCGGGCAGCGGGCGGGCGTCCGCGTCCAGCACGAGTCCGCGTACCGAGGAGGTGCCCAGGTCCAGCGCGAGAATGTTCATCGCGGGAAAAGTTACCCGGTACGCCGGGTCCCGGCGTCCCAGCGGGTGGGTTGTACGCCCGATCGGCTTCCCGAGGTGCGCGCGGACCGCATAGGGTGATCGCATGCTCGCGCACCTGTCCTGCTGGTGGCCCGCCGACCCGGCGGCCATCTCCCGCGCGTAGCTCCCCACGCGGCCGCCCGACGAGGCGGCCGCCGGTCTCTCCCCGGCCCTCCCGGTCGCCCCGCCGGGCGCCGCCCGGCCCGAGGAGACCCCGATGACCCACCTGACCGAGCTGCTCGCCGCCATCGCCGGCGGCGTCGACCCCGGCCCCTTCGCGCTCGTCCGACGCGAGGGCGCCACGCACCTGGAGCTGTTCACCGGCACGGTACGCGCGGCGGACCGGCTCGCCGACATCCCGCTGCCCGACGGGGCTGCCGGCCCCCGGACCCTGGCGCTGGTGCCCTACCGGCAGGTCACCGAGCGGGGCTTCGCCTGCGTCGACGACGGCGTCCCACTGGAGTTCCTCCAGATCGCCCGGCACGAGCGGATCGACCTGGCCGAGGCGCTCGCCGCGCTGCCCGACGGGCCGGTACGCACCGCCGACGCCGGCTTCGACGTCACCGACGACGAGTACGCCGCCACCGTGGGCCGGGTGCTCGCCGAGGAGATCGGGCGCGGCGAGGGCGCCAACTTCGTCATCCACCGGACCCTGCGCGCCACCGTGCAGGGCCCGCCGCTGGTCGCCGCGCTCGCCGCGCTACGCCGGCTGCTGCTCGGCGAGCGTGGGGCGTACTGGACGTTCCTGGTGCACACCGGCACCCGGATCCTGGTCGGGGCCAGCCCGGAGCGGCACGTCAGCGTCGACGACGGCCTGGTCACGATGAACCCGATCAGCGGGACGTTCCGGCACACCGCCGCCGGCCCCGACCGGGCCGCGCTGCTGCGCTTCCTCGCCGACCCCAAGGAGGTCGAGGAGCTGTACATGGTGCTCGACGAGGAGCTGAAGATGATGGCCACGGTCGCCGAGCACGGCGGTCAGGTGGTCGGGCCGTACCTCAAGGAGATGTCCCACCTGGCCCACACGGAGTACCTGCTCGCCGGCCGGGGCACGAAGGACGTGCGGGAGGTGCTGCGGGAGACGATGTTCGCGCCCACCGTCACCGGCAGCCCGATGGAGAACGCCTGCCGGGTCATCGCCCGGCACGAGCGTACCGGGCGGCGCTACTACGCCGGGGTACTGGCGCTGCTCGGGCGCGACGACGCCGGCCGGCAGACCCTGGACGCACCGATCCTGATCCGTACCGCCGAGATCTCCCCCGCCGGTGGGCTACGGGTGCCGGTCGGCGCCACCCTGGTCCGGCACTCGACGGCCGAGGGCGAGGTGGCCGAGACGCACGCCAAGGCGGCCGGTGTGCTCGCCGCGCTGGGCCTCGGCCCGCAGGCGCCCGCCGCCGGCCCGGATCCCGTCGTACGCCTCGCCGACGACCCGCAGGTCCGGGCCGCGCTGGCCGCGCGCAACGCCCCGCTGGCCCGGTTCTGGCTGGACCAACGGTCCCCCGGCGCCGCCGGACTGCCCGGGCTGGCCGGCCGACGGGCGCTGATCGTCGACGGCGAGGACACCTTCACCGGCATGCTGGCCCACCAGTTGGGCGCGCTCGGCCTGACCGTGACGCTGCGGCCGTGGCACGCCGCCGGCCCGGTGGACGCCCACGACCTGGTGGTGGTCGGCCCCGGTCCTGGTGACCCGGGCAGCACCACCGAGCCGAAGATGCGCACGATGCGCGGGCTGCTCGCCGACCTGCTCGCCGAGGGCCGGCCGACCCTGGCCGTCTGCCTGGGCCACCAGTTGCTCGCCGGTCTGCTCGGGCTGGCGCCGCACCGCCGGGACGCGCCCTACCAGGGGCTCCAGCGGGAGGTGGACATCTTCGGCAGGGCCCGCCGGGTCGGCTTCTACTCCACCTTCACGGCGCGCGCCGACGCCGACCGGCTGGCCACCCCGTACGGCCCGGTGGAGCTGGCCCGGGACGCGGTGGACGGCGCGGTGCACGCGCTGCGCGGGCGGGGGTTCGCGGGGGTGCAGTTCCACCCGGAGTCGGTGCTCAGCCCCGACGGCCTGGCCGTCCTCGCCGACCTGCTGAGCGGGCTGCTGCCGGCCGGGAGGCTGTCAGGGGCGGTCGGGCCCGCATAGTCGACCCGATCGCGGGGTAGGGGTGCTGCGACCGGCGGTCCGGACGGGCCGAGAGCCCCCGCCCGGACCGCCGGTCGCCACCGGCACCGCCGACCAGCCGCCGCAGGCTCGGCCGGTACCGCCGACTCAGCCGGACAGGCCCGACTTGAGCGCCGTACCGATCAGCACCGCCCGCCGGGCGGTCAACGCGCAGGCGCCGAGCGCGATGGCGTCCGGCGCCGTTTCGCCGTTGTTGCTGGTGTGCGAGGCGCCGTAGGGGTTGCCGGCGACGAACTGGCTCGGGTCGGTGTAGCCGGGCGTCACCACGACCCCGCCCCAGTGGTAGAAGACGTTGAACATCGACAGCAGGGTGGCCTCCTGCCCGCCGTGCGAGGTGGCCGTCGAGCAGAACGCGGAATAGACCTTGTTCACCAGCACGCCCTGCGACCACAGCGGCCCGGTGGTGTCCATGAACTGTTTGAGCTGGGCGGCCATCACGCCGTACCGGGTCGGGGTCCCGAAGATCACCACTTCGGCCCAGGACAGGTCGTCCAGCTCCGCCTCGGGGACGTCCTGGGTCTCCAGGTGGTGCGCGTGCCAGCCCGAGTTGGAACGGATCGCCTCGTCCGGCGCCAGCTCGTGCACCTTGCGCAGCCGTACCTCGGCACCCGCGTCACCGGCGGCTTCGCACGCCGCCTGCGCCATCTGGTACGTGATGCCGGTGGCGCTGTAGTAGATCACCGCGACCTTGGTCTGGGCAGCCATCGGATGTTTCCCTCCTCATGTCGGGTCAGCTCCGGCGACTACCCGGCATTTGCGCCGGCAAACGGTCGCGCAGGGAGTTGCCGCCGGACCCGCCCGCCGCGGACGACGGCTCTGCGGAATGCCCGGCCAGCGGCAGCTCAAGATGTCCGCAAGTTTCGATGCGTTCCGGTGCCGGCCGACCGTCGGCCGGGGATGCTGGTCCCACCGGTGCCGACGGACCGGCAGCCGCCCGGCACCGGCCAACCTGAACGGGGGATCGCGCTCCGCCGGCAGCGTCGCCGGCGAAGCGCGGTCGGGAGCGACACCCCCGTCGATCCGCCCGTCAGTCGAGCCGGTCACGCAGGTCGTCGACCTTCTGCTGGATCCGGTTCACCGCGCCCTCGTCGTTGAGGAAGGTGGTGATCCCGGCGGCGAAGGCCAGCCCGATCAGCACCGCCAGCGCGCTGAGCACCAGGCCACCGATCGCCACGCCCCGACCGGTCACCCCGGGTCGGCGGGCCATCTTGAGCCCGACGATGCCGAGGATCACGCCGATGACGCCGAGCAGCAGGCCGATCCAGGACAGGATGACCGTCAGCACGCTGATCAGCGCGGCCACGCCGAAGACCAGCGCGAATGCCGCAGCGGCGCTGGTCTTCGCCGAGGGCCCGGCACGGCCCGCACGAGTCGGCGCGCCGGCACCCCGGGTCGGTTCGTTGGACGCGGTCATGTCGCTCCCTCCTGGCGCGCGAGTGGTGCGCCTGCTGACGGCCCGCATTCCCGCTGCCTGGCGGCCCGCTTTCCCGCTGCGCCGGCCGTCATGCGTAGGAGTTGCCGGTTCTCGTCGAGCTGTGGGCGAAGCCCGGCAGCTCGATGTCGGAGGCCGGTCCTAGGCTGAGGCCCCAGCCGACCGGAGGAGCCTCCATGCCCGTGGACCTGACCGGGCGCGAGGCGCTCGCGCTACGAATGACCAGCCTGCTGCTCCGCCCGCACCCCACCGCCCGTCCGGGCGGGGTGGCCGACGTGGTCGGGTGGTTCGGAGCCATGCAGGCACAGGACCTGGCCAGCGGCATGTGGTCCCTCGGCGCCCGACTGCCCGCGCTCAGCCACGCCGACGTGCACGCCGGGCTGGAGCGCCGGGAGGCGCTGCGCACCTGGCCGATGCGGGGCACCGTGCACCTGGTGCCGCCCCGCGACGCCCGCTGGATGCTGGAGCTGACCGGCGTACGCTCGCTGGCCAGCGCCGCGACCCGTCGTACGCAGCTCGGGCTGACCGAGACCGACGCGGACCGCGCGGTCGACGTGCTCGGCGCCGCGCTGGCCGGCGGCGGCCGGCTCACCCGGGCGCGGTGCCTGGCCGCGCTGGCGGCGGCCGGCATCGACACCGGCGACCAGCGCGGCTACCACCTGCTCTGGTACGCCAGCGTGCGCGGTGTCACCTGCCTCGCGCCGAACGTGGGCACCGAGCAGACCTTCGCCCTGCTCGACGAGTGGGCGCCCGACCCGCACCGGCCGGAGCGGGACGAGTCCCTGGCGACCCTCGCCCGCCGCTACGTGCGCGGGCACGGGCCCGTCACCGCCCGGGAGTTCGCCGGCTGGACGGGGCTGACGCTCACCGACGCGCGCCGAGGCTTCGCGGCGGCCGGCGACGCCCTGACGGTGGTGCGCGTCGACGGGGAGGAGGCGCTCGTCGACGCCGCCCTGTTGGACGCCCCCCGAGAGCCGGTCGACGACGACCTGCTGGTGCTGCCCGGCTTCGACGAATACCTGCTGGGCTTCAAGAACCGCTCGCTGATGCTGGATCCCGCCCACGCCGATGCGATCGTGCCGGGCCGCAACGGCGTCTTCCAGGCCACGATCGTGCGCGACGGGCGGGTCGTGGGCACCTGGAAGCGGACGGTCGGCAAGACCCGGGTGACGGTCACGGTGCACCCGCTGGTGCCCCTCGACGAGGGGACCCGGGCCCGCGTGGAGGTCGCCCTGAGCCGCTACGCCGGCTTCCTGGGCCTGCCGCTGCGGATCGAGCGGGTCGGCTGAAACGGCGGCGGGCGGGTCGCGTCGACCCACCCGCCCGTGTCGTCGTACGTCAGTCGGCCAGCGCGCCGGCCGCCCGTCCCTCGTGCAGGGTCAGGTTGCGCCCGTTGGACGGGTCGAACAGGTGGATCTTCTCCAGGTTGAACCAGACCCGCCGGGTCTGCCCCTCTTCGACGGGAGACTCGGCCGACAGCCGGGTCACCAGGCTGGTGCCGCCGCCGCTGAAGTCGGCGCCCGCGTCGGCCGCCAACTCCTCCAACTCGGCGGCGCTGGCCCGCTCCCCCTCGACACTGAAGTAGACATACTTGTCGGAGCCCATCGACTCGACGATGTCGACCGGCGCCTCGAACTCCAGGCCCCGGCGGCGGGTGTCGTCGTCGATCAGCGCGGCGTCCTCGAAGTGCTCCGGACGGATGCCGACGATCAGCTCGCGCGGGGCGTCGGCGCCCTCCAACTCACGCCGGAGCCGCTCGCCGATCGGCACGTCACCCAGCGCCGTACGCAGCCGGCCGTCCTCGACCGCAGCGTGCAGGAAGTTCATCGACGGTGAGCCGATGAACCCGGCGACGAAGAGGTTGCGCGGGTGGTCGTACAGCTCCTGCGGCGGGCCGACCTGCTGCACCGCGCCGCCCCGCATGATCACCACGCGGTCGCCGAGGGTCATCGCCTCGGTCTGGTCGTGGGTCACGTAGACGGTGGTGGTGCCGAGCTTCTTCTGTAGGCGCGACACCACGGTGCGCATCTGCACCCGCAGCTTGGCGTCGAGGTTGGACAGCGGCTCGTCCATCAGGAACGCCTTGGGCTGCCGGACGATCGCCCGTCCCATCGCCACCCGCTGGCGCTGGCCGCCGGAGAGGTTGGCCGGCCTGCGGTCCAGCAGCGCGGACAGCTCCAGGACCTTCGCCGCCTCCTCCACCTTCTGGTTGATCGTCTCCTTGTCCAGCTTGGCCAGCCGCAGCGGGAACGCCATGTTCTCCCGGACGGTCATGTTCGGGTAGAGGGCGTACGACTGGAACACCATGGCGATGTCCCGGTCCCGGGGCGCCTTGTCGTTGACCCGGTCACCGCCGATGCGCAGCTCGCCGGAGCTGATGTCCTCCAGGCCCGCGATCATGTTCAGGGTGGTGGACTTCCCACAGCCGGACGGGCCGACCAGGATGACGAACTCGCCGTCGGCGATCTCCAGGTCGACGTCGGCCACCGCGACGGTCCCGTCCGGGAACTTCTTGCTCACCTTGTCGAGCACGATGTCAGCCATGAGTACCACCTATCCCTTGACTGCGCCGGAGGTCAGGCCGGACACGATGCGGCGCTGGAAGAAGAGGACGAACAGGATGATCGGAATGGTGATCACCACGGCGGCGGCGCAGATCGCCCCGGTGGGGTCCTCGAACTGCGACTCGCCGGTGAAGAACGACAGCGCCACCGGCACCGTGCGGGCCCGCTCGGTGGAGGTCAGCGTGATGGCGAAGAGGAAGTCGTTCCAGCAGAAGATGAAGACCAGGATCGCCGTGGTGAACAGCCCCGGGGCGGCCAGCGGGGCGATGACCCGCCGGAACGCCTGGGCCTGGGTCGCGCCGTCCATCTTCGCCGCCTTCTCCAGGTCCCACGGGATCTGCTTGAAGAACGCCGACAGCGTGTAGATCGCCAGCGGCAGCGCGAAGGTGATGTACGGCAGGATCAGACCTGGCCAGGTGTCGAAGAGGCCGAGCTGCCGCTCGATCTCGAACAGCGGCGACACCAGCGACACCTGCGGGAACATCGCGATCAGCAGGGAGACCCCGACCAGCAGCCGTTTGCCGGGGAAGTCCAGCCGGGAGATCGCGTACGCGGCCATGGCGCCGAGCACCACGGCGATCACGGTGGCGATCAGTGCGATGCCGATCGAGTTGACCAGGGCCCGGACGAACTGGTCGGTGGCGAAGATCGAGCGGTAGTTGTCCAGCGTCCACTCCTGCGGAATGAACTTCCCGTCGGTCAGGGTCGCCGGCGTCTTGAACGACAACGACATGATCCAGAGCACCGGGACCAGCGCGAAGACGACCACGATGGCGTCCAGCAGGCCCCAGCGCACTTTGGCCCGGATGGTGGTGGTGTCAGCCATCTCAGCGCCTCTCCCCGTCGTCGCTGCCGGGAGCAGCGGTACCGAACAGCTTCACGAAGACGAAGGCGATGATCGCCACGGTGAGGAAGATCAGCACCGACATCGTCGATCCGATGCCGAGGTTCAGACCCCGGATCAGGTTGTTGTAGGCGAGCATCGACACCGAAGAGGTCTCGTTGCCGCCCGCGGTCAGCACGAAGATGTTGTCGAACACCCGGAACGCGTCCAGGGTGCGGAACAGCAGCGCGACCAGGATCGCCGGCTTCATCACCGGCAGCATCACCTTGGTGAACCGCTGCCAGGCGGTGGCGCCGTCGGTGGAGGCGGCCTTCAGCAGGTCCTCCGGCACCAGGGCCAGGCCGGCCATCAGCAGCAGCGCCATGAACGGCGTGGTCTTCCAGATCTCGGCCAGCATGATGATCGCCAGCGAGCTGGCCCGCTCGGTGAGCGGCGCGCCGTCGCTGAACAGGTTGGCCAGGTAGCCGGTGCCGGGCGTCCACGCGTACCGCCAGGAGAACGCCGCGACGACCGTGACGATGCCGTACGGGATCAGCGCGGCGGTCCGCACGATGCCCCGGCCGACCAGCGTGCGGTGCATGATCAGCGCCAGTCCCATGCCGAGCGCCAGCTCGATGACGACGGTGACCACCGTGATCAGCACGGTGACGCCGAACGCCGTCCACCAGAAGTCGTTGGTCAGGACGGTGACGTAGTTCTCCAGCCCGACGAACTTACGCTCGTCGGGGAAGCGCAGGTCGAAGCGCTGCAACGACAGCCAGACCGAATAGATGATCGGGTACGCCGTCACCAGCACCATGACCAGCGCGGCGGGGGCGCAGAGCAGCCAGCCCAGCCGGCGTTCGGCCTTCTTGTTCTCACTCAGCGGGGCCTTGCGGCCCCGGTCGGCGTGCTGGGCCGGCACCCTGGCGTCCCGGCCGGACCGGGCGGCGGTCTGTTCGGCGGTCGCGTCGGCGCCCGCCGGCGTGGCGTTCACGCTCACGGCAGGACCCCCTTCGATTCGAGGGCGTCGGCGATGGCGTCGCGCAGTTCGTCGGCGGTCTGCTCGGGCCGGATCGCCGACGGCGGCGACAGGATCGCCGACATGACGGTGGAGATGCTCTGGTACGCCGGGGTCAGCGGCCGGACCGCCGGGTCCTTGAGTTCTTCGAGGATGGTGTCCCGCATCGGGTACGCCTCGGCCATCTCCGGGTCGGCGTAGACCTTCTCGATGGTCGGCGGCACGCCGTCGTTGATCGCGGAGAACTTCTGGTTCTTCTCGTTGCGGATGCACCGGGCCGCCTCGAAGGACTCCTCGGGGTGCTTCGAGTGGGCGCTGACCGCCAGGTTGACCCCGCCGATGGTGACCTTGCTCGGGGTGTTCTCGTCGACGCCCGGGATCCGGGCCCAGCCGACCTGCTTGGCCAGCTCCGGGTCGGCCTCCTGCATCGCCGGGTAGACGAACGGCCAGTTGACCTGGAACGCGCCGTCGCCGGACTGGAACTCCAGCCGGACCGGGTCCTCGGTGGCGTTGCTGAACGACGGCGACGTCACGCCCGACGTGGCGAAGCGCTGGAGCTGCTCCAGCGCCCGGACGGTGCCGGCGTCCATCACGGCCTGTTTGCCGTCGTCGCTGAGGATCTTTCCCCCGGCGCTCTCGGCGAGGGTGTTGTAGAGGACGACGAGGCCCTCGTACTGGGCGCCCATGGTGAGCACCTGGTGCGGCTTGCCCTGCTGCTTCAGCTCCTGCGCCATGGAGATCATCTGGTCCCACGTCTTCGGCGGCTGGGGCACCAGGTCCTTGCGGTACCAGAGCAGCTGGACGTTGGTGTTCTTCGGCGCACCGTAGAGCTTTTCCTCGTAGCGGGCGGTCTCCAGCGGGCCGGCGAGGGTGCCCTGCTCGACCTCGGCCTTGTCCGGTCCGGTCCACTCCCTGATCCAGTCGGCGCTGGCGAACTCCTGGGTCCAGGTGACGTCGAGGCCGAGGACGTCCATCCCGCTGTCCTGCGCGGCCAGCCGGCGGACCAGCTGCACCCGCTGGTCGTCGGCCTGCCTCGGCAGCACCCGGTAGACGATCTCGTAGCGCCCCTGGGCCTGCGCGTTGCAGTCGTCGACGACCTTCTGCAGGTTCTGCTCCGGCGGGTAGTACAGGTTGATCGTGGGCGTACCGCTGTCGCCGCCGGAACCGCAGGCCGCCGCCATCGGCGCCACCAGCGTCAGCGCCGCGGCGGCAGCCACCGCGCGTACGCGTGGCCGGCGTCGGTGTCGGGCCTTGTCGGGGTCGCTCATCACCCCTCCCCTCAGGTCGGCCAAAGGCCGGGGGCAGGCTCCGCGCCCCGGCGCACGGCGAGCCGCTCGGGGCGCCTGACCAGTGGTTTCGTCGCCCCGGACGTTCGTGGCCCCAACACTGCCCGACCTGCGAAGTTGCGAAACCTGACGCTGCCGGGACGGCGCCGACAACACCCCGTGTGGCGCGGATCACCGCCGTGCGGGTCGGCCCGGCCGCCCGTAGGCTCGGACGATGGACGCCACCTTCTTCCTCGACCCGGCCTGCCCGTGGACCTGGCGCACCTCCCGGTGGCTGGTCGCGGTCGCCGACGCTCGCGGCCTGCACATCGAGTGGCGGGCGTTCAGCCTGGCCATCCTCAACGCGGGGCGGGTCCGGCCGGAGTACGCCGACGCGATGACTGCCTCCAGCCGGGCGCTGCGGCTGGTGGAGGCGCTACGCGCCGAGGCCCGCCACGACGACGCCGCACGCTTCTATGCCGAGGTCGGCGCCCTCAGCCACGACGTGGGCAATCCGCTGTCGGCGAAGATCGTGGACGCGGCCGTCGAGGCGGCGGGCCTGGGTGCCGTCGCGCCGGCACTCGACGACGACCGCTGGGACGAGGCGGTACGCGAGTCACACGCCCTGGCGTACGCCTCGGCCGGCCCGGACATCGGTGCGCCGGTTCTCATGGTCCCGGGCGCCGAGCGGGGCATCCACGGCCCGATCCTGACCGAGGTCCCCGGCACCGACGACGCCCTGACGATCTGGGACTCGCTGCTCCCCCTGATCCGGATGCCCGCCTTCCACGAGATCAAGCGCGCCCGCCACTGACCACGGGCCCGCCCCGATCGGTGGGTTCTCGCGGGAACCTCCCTCCGCCGCCGGACCGGTTGGGCAGGATCGTCCCCAACGAGGAGGTGCCGTCGTGCAGGACACCCGCGCTCTCGCCCTGACGTTCGAGGTGAGCGGCCTGCCACCGGTCAGGACCGAGGCGCTGTCCATCTTCGCCGCCGGGCACCGGCAGGCGACGAGGGTCCGCGCCCTGCTCCAGGCGGCCTGCGCGGCGGCCCAGCGCACCGGCTGGACCCCGCTGTCCGGGCCGGTCGAGGTGGACCTCGTGCTGCGCTGCCCGCCGGGGCACCGCACCTCCGACGCCAGCACGTTGCTGGGCGGGGTGTGTGCGGTGCTCCAGGACAAGAAGCGGGTGGCCAGCATCGGCCTGGCCCACCTCGGCGTCCTGGTGGACGTCGCCCTCTACGACGACGACCGGCAGATCCGCCGGCTGTCGTACGTGGAGGAACCGGCGGAGGACTTCTCCTACCAGGTGCGGGTGGCCGCCGTACCGAACGTGGTTTGACCGAGGGCCGCGGTGGGGTACCGCGGACGCCGACGAAGGGAGCGCCGATGTCGGAGCCACATGTCACGCTGGACCCGCGCGGGCTGGATCCCGTGCAGCAGAAGCTGCGGGGCCCGCTGGAGGACCAGTTGACCTCGGCGTTGCAGGCCGCCACGGAACGGGTCAGCGCCAGCTACGCCGGTGAGCCGGTCGAGCAGGTCTGCCAGTTGCTGCTCGACGAGACCCGCTCGGGGCTGCACCCCGACATCGCCGCCGGCTTCAACCCGGACATGGACGAGTTCTGCCGGGTGGCGGTGGCGATCGTACGCCGCGAGGTCTCCTGAGGTTCGTCAGGCGACGAGCGGGTCCACCCGCCGGGCCGTCAACGGGGGCGCCACGACCGTCCGCTCGGCCGCCAACTCGGCGGCGTACTCCCGGACCAGCGCCGGCAGCAGATGGCCCCCTGGCCCGGGGCGGTGGGCCTTGACCAGATGGGCCTCCGCCAGGTCGTCCAGAGTGCGGCGCATCCGCGCGGCGGAGATCCCGAGCTGCCGGGCGACCCGCTCCGGCTGGAGCACTGCGTCGGGCGTCGCGCCGAGCAGGGCGAGGAGCCGCCCGGCCACCTCGTCGTCGGCGCGGACGGCGGCGACGGCGGTGTCCAGACTGGCCCGCACCGAAAGGTCCTCGTAGTCCAGCAGGTCCAGCCGTTCCCGCCCGTCGGCGAACTGACCGACCAGGGCAGCCACCGACTGCCCCGGACGGGCCGCCAGGCGCGTGCCGGCGACCCGCAGCGCGAGGACCGACCCGGCGCAGAGTCGCAACAACTCGCCGGTGGCCACCGGGTCGCCGGCAAGCCGCTCCGGGCCGGCGAGCGCCGCCAGCAGGTCACGTGCGTCGGCGGTGGCGAGCGGGCGCAGCGTCACCCGTCGTACGCCGTCCAGGCTGCCCAACCGGCGCTGCCCGACCACGACCAGGCCCGGGCCCGGCCCGGCCGGAAGCAGCGGGCGGACCTGGGCGGCGCGGGTGACCCCGTCGACCACCAGCAGCAGTCGTCGACCGGCGACCAGCGACCGGAACCAGCCGGCCCGCTCGTCGGTGTTCGCGGGCACGTCGCCGGGGGCGACCCCGATCGCGCGCAGCACCCGGGCGAGCACCTCGCCGGAAGTCGCCGGGGCCCGATTGCCGAGTTCGACGAAGACCTGCCCGTCGGGAAAATCCGCGGCGACGGCGTGCGCGGCGCGTACCGCCAGGGCGGTCTTTCCCGTACCGAATGCGCCGGTGACGACCACGGTGGTGGGGCCCGTACCGCGCAGGGCGGCGACCACCTCGCCGGTCTCCCGACCCCGACCGATGAACGTGACCAGGCCGGCCGGCAGCTCACGGGGCACCGTCCAGCCGACGCCCCCGGCGATGTCGACCATGGGCGATGCCGACCCGGCAACGCCGGGCGCCGGGGCAACCGGCGCGGGCACCGTCGTGACCGGTGCGGGCGGCGGGGTGTACGCCAACTCGGAGCACCGGTCGAGCATCGCGCGGTGCAGGGCCACCAACTCCTCGCCCGGCTCGATGCCGAGTTGCTCCTCGAGCGTGGCCCGAGCGTCCCGGTAGACGGTGAGCGCCGCCGGGACGTCCCCGCAACGGTAGAGGGCCAGCATGAGCTGCGCCCAGGCGCGCTCGCGCAGCGGGTGGGCGGCGAGGTGTCCGCGCAGCTCGGGCAGGAGGTGGCCATGCTCACCGGCGGCGAGCCGCGCGTCGGCGAGTTCCTCGAAGACCTGGAGCCGCTGCTCGTCGAGGCTCGCCCACCGGTTGTCCAGCGCGGTGCCCCAGGGCAGCCCGTCGCCCGACGCCCCACGCCAGTGCGCCAGCGCGGCGGTGAGAGTGCCGACGGCACTGGCCGGGTCGGCCGTACGCAGGAGGGCCCGCCCCTCGCCCACCAGCCGGTGAAACTCCGTGACGTCCAGCTCGTACGACGAGAGCCGCAGCGCGTACGCGTTGGGGCGGGCGACCAGCCGGTCGCCCAGCACCCGCCGCAGCGCGGCGGCGTGGGAACGCAGGTTCGCCACCGCCGAGGCGGGCGGCACATCGGACCAGACCATGTCGGCCAGCCTGGACAGGGAGACCGAATGGTTGGCCTCCAACGCCAGACCTGCCAGGACCGCCCGCCGCTTCGCCGCGCCGGGCGTAACGACCTGGTCGTCGACGCAGAGCTCCACACTGCCCAGAAGCCTGATTTGTAGTTTCACCGCAGCTCCCCCGTAGCACCTTGAGCGCGCGCTCAGGCTAAGGGCAACGTGGCGGGGTAACAAGGCAGAAACCGGGCATCTTCAAGTGACTCATTTCAATGCGATGAGCCGGCGTGCCGGTGTAACAGAATGGAGGCCAGAAGCGCTCCCACCGGGCACCTGCCGGCTGGGCGACGACGGCGCGGGCCAACTGCCGGGCGGCCAGCAGGGCTTGGCAAAGCCTTGAGGGGTCCGGCTTGATCAGTTGGATGCAGACGCGCCGTTGCTGCTGGTAGCAGGGCAGGTATGACGTCATGCCCGCGCTGCCATCATCGCTGATCTCGTTCGTGTCTGGTAAAGCGGCTGCCGCCGTGCCCGCAACCCGCCCCTGGACTGCCCGCCCGCGGCGCTCTTGCCGGATCTCCGAGCCCGCCGCGGCGTCCGGCACCGACTGGCGATCGTCGTCACTGCCGCCATGCGTGGCCGGCTACCGCCGGCACGCCGACTGGGTCGCCAACCATGCTGCCCACCCGCGATGAAAGGCGGCAAGTAGTGAGCATCCGTCTCGAGACACAGCTGATCACCAACAAGCTGCAAGCTTCTCACGTTCGGGGTCGACTCCAGCGGCGAACACGTTTAACTTCGAAGGCCGCCAACGCCTGCACCTCGGCTTGTTGCAGACGCGGTGGCAGGCTATCGTTCGCCCTATGAGTGAGACCCCGCTGTCCGATATCATGTCTGAGTACGCGGAGATCAAAACCCTCGAAGGTTATGAACGCTTTCTCGAGCTTTTCCGGAGCTCCACGATCGGGATCGTGGCCACTGGGACGGTCACCGATACGCCACACGGCAATTTCACCGCCGACGGTAGTCTAGGCGCGGGCAAGACCACTTACGGCGACGGACGGTCGCGCATTCTTGCATATGCCGACCCCGAAGCGGCACTAAGTGCCTTTGGCCCAGTATTCAACGCAGGAGTGGCCGGCGAAGTTCTCCTTCAGATGGCCGCGACGGACCCCGACTGTGAGGGAATCCTCGTCAACAGCGGAATTCGCGAAATCTGCATGGCAATTAGCAAGTCAACCGCCCAGGAAATGCTGATGCCGACAGCCACCGAAACGCCATAGTTTCGACGCAGGCGAGAACATTTCAATCGCACAATGAATGACATTCAGTGGCGCATCGACTCTAAGCTTGAAGATAGGAGTTGGAGGTTCCATCACGCCCGATCAAGAGGGCACCTCCCATTCGAGAGATTGCGCCATCAGGCGCCGGCGATGCGCGCATTGCTCAATAATGCAAGATCTGGTGTTGCGCGAGGGCCTGCTTCCCGCACCTGCGTGCATCCCCGCCACAATTATGACGGGGATGCACCGTTTTTCACCAACGTGTAGACGCCGTCAACTAATCCCTGCGCACATTTCAACTAATGGGCACATGCGACAGTTACAGTCTTACAGATTCGACCGGTCGAGCCACTACGAATCTACCAGCAGTTGGGTAATCGCAGGCTCGACCGCGCTCATACTGGCGGCATCGTCTTCGCGGTAGGCCGCCCAAACCACAGCACCCATGAGCTCGAATGGATCAGTGAGCTCGGGAAGCACTTGCGTCATGAGGGCCGGATCAAGTTTCTCCAGCATGCGTCGAGCGAGTTGCCCATCGCCAGCAATCGCCTCAGCTGGCCAGGTTGCAGTACCAAGCCATGCTAATAACTCCCGAACAGTCTTCGTCGAATCCTCTTCCGCTTGAATCAGTCGATCAGTCATTCTTTGCACCAATTCCCGATCCAAGTTTGCCGCCTCGTCGCCGGGCCACTTCAGTAGGTCTTCGACCAGCACTGAAGGAACCCTACGTGCTGTCGTTAATGCAACATCACCAGCCGGCCGAAACTGCACGGCACCCTCATGCAGATTTAAAGCCGAAATCATGTGACCCAACAAGCTCCTAGAGGCACCGTCAACCCCGAACCGAGACAGGAACAGCCGCAGTTCAACCTCCGACGCGAGTAAGTCATTCCAAAAACGATTCCGCTCCCAGGAAATTCTCCCCGGATGCAGCGTGGCCGAGCCAATAAGAAGATTCCCCGCATCGTACAGCGCAAGGGTTAGATCACCAGGGCACCGACATACATCTTCAGCAAATTCACCTTCCGTGGTCCACTTTCGGACGCGATTGATGTCGTCACCTACATCAATGACAGCTATCGACTGCCGGCGACTCAGCGGGGGGAAATCCTCGCCGCCCGGCAAGATTTCCAGTCGCTTTACACGAGCCCACGCCTCGTTCAGCCAGCACTGTATTAACTCTACCCGTTCACCCATTAGCACCCCGAACACAATCCCGAATAGCCGCCGCCCGTTGACGCCCGGGCCGATGCCTCGACCCGGGCGTCAACATTCTACCTCGCTGTTACGCTACAGGCCGCCCAGTGGCATGTCCCCATGTTCGGTCTAAGCAGGTCACCGAGCAAGGTGGGCCCCTGCACCGTCACCGAATTTGCTCGAATCCGCAAGCCACTCGGAGGCAGAAGCGTGAAGTTCGGCATCGATTCACCGGATTTGTAAGTGCGCACTGGCTTCATCCACGGACTTCCACTTTCCACAGCGAACCCTTGAGCATCGTCGAGCGTTTTGCTGTACGGCGCATAAACCGCAACTTTAGTTCCCTCCGGAACCGTTACATTGCCGCTAGACAGCTTATGCTTCGAGTGTCCCGAAAATACTATCTCGCCATCGGCCCGGCCACCTTCCACCACCCTTCGCGGCGGCGCCGGTGTCGATGCGGAATCGGCGCGAGTGGACTTCGAGATCTTGGCGCCCTTGGCAGGACCGGCAAACGACAGCATCGTTAGACCGTTCTTGGTGCCGGCGCGTGCCCAGCCCTCCAAGTCTCCTTCTGCGGCGGCCTGCACACCACCCCACCAGGTGGCGCCAACGTCGGACACCATTCCCCACAGCATCTTGTATGGCTTGGTGTACGTGTCGACAGCTAAGCCGCCTGCCCGCTTCGTTGCGCTGCCCCAATCACCGTTTGAAGCGTCCTCGACCACTTGTCCCGCTTCGGCGTAGCTGCCGGAGATATCGCCCCAAAGACCCTTTGCACCATCGACGACACCACCGAAGAAATCCTTGGCACCGCTGACGATTCCGCTGCCGATGTCGGAGATGAAGCTGTGTCCGTCCATCTCGATGGCACTGATCGGATTGCCGCCACCGAAGGCGTACCGGTTCCCGGTCCACGGGTCGGCACCGAGGTTCATGTCGGCGAGGGCTCCGTTGTAGCTGTCGCGGGAGAGGAACCGGTTGAGGCCTGGGCTGTAGTCCCGGAAGCCCATGTCGTACGACTCGGAGTTCTGGTCCCAACGCTTCGAGTTGAAGCGGTAGGCGTTGTACGGCTCCTTCGTCGGATCCGCGGCGTCGGGCTTATCGATGCCGGTGAACTGCGCGTCGTCGTTCTTGCCGTAGGCCGTGTAGCCGTAGGTGGCCTTCGTGTTGCCGGTCTCGTCGGTCAACTGCTCGACGTCGGTGTGCGGGTTGTAGCCGTAGTAGGCGTCCTCTTCGCTGCCGTCGTCCTTGTGGGTGATCTGCGAGAGCCGCTGGCCCCACGGCGAATACTGGTACGACTTGGTGACCTCACCGGCCACCTCCTCGTTCAGGACCTCGCCGGAGAGACCGAGGTAGTTGAACGTCGTGGTCTTTTCCTTGGTACCACCGACATCCGTCGTCTTGGTCGTCGTCCGGTCCAGCGGGTCGAACGTGTACTTCGTCGTCGAGGTGCCCGTGCTCGCCGTCTTGCGGCTCTCGATGACGTGGTCGAAGCCGTCGTAGACGTTCCGCTCGATGACCGTTCCGGCCGCCGTGACCGTGTCGAGCCGGCCGAAGGGGTCGTAGTTGTACGAGGCGGTCGCGCCGCCGGTCGAGGCGGTGAGCATGCGGTTGCGGTCGTAGTTGAAGGTGGTCGTGGCGTTCTTGATGGTCTGGTCGATGACGTTGTTGTTGGCGTCGTGCACGTAGGTTTCGGTGTCGGCGCCGTGACCGGTCTTGACCAGTTGGGACAGGCGGTCACGCGGGTCGTAGGTGTAGGCGCTGGTGGTATCGAGGTACGCCGCGTGGTTGTCGGCGTTCATCTTTCTCGCGACGTCCCGGGTGCGGTTGCCGTTCAGGTCGTAGGTGTAGGTGTGCTCCGACACCAACGTCCCGTTGGGCTTCTTCTCGACCTGGGACTTCAGCGCCCCGTCCAGGTAGTAGGTGTGGTCGACGGTGTTGCCGTTGCCCTTGGCCTGCGTCAGCAGTTCGCCACGGTCGGTGTACGTGAAGGTGGTGGTCTTCTTGTCCGGGTCCGTGGCGGACTTGCCGTTGATCACCGTCGACACCAGGTCGCGCGGGTCGTAGCCGTAGCTGGCGTACTGGCTGTCGTGGGTGGTGGTCTTCGGTGCGCTGTTCTCGTTGTACGTGTAGGTGGTGTTGTTCCTGACCGTCCCCGACTTCTTCTCGGTGACCGTCTGCACCTGGTTCAGGCCGGTGTAGGCGACCGTGTAGGTGTCGACCCGGGCTCCGGGAGACGCGTCGGTGATGGTCTGGAGGTTGCCGTTGGGGTCGTACCGGTAGGCGTAGTCGACCTTTTCGTTGTCGGCCTCGCCGGTGTTGTTCCGGACCAGCTTCACCGCGTCGGCGACGACCGTGCCGCCGGCCTGGTCGGACAGCGACACCTTGTGGCTGTTGCCCTCGGTGAAGCTGTACGAGCCGAGGCTCACCCAGGTGCCGGCGCCGGCGGTCTGGTTGACCGTCTTCACCGTGTCGCCGCCGCCGTGCTTGACCGTGAACTTGGCGTCGGTGGCGGCGCCGGTCACGTTCGGGTAGCGGGCGAACGCCTCGTACGTGCCGGCCTGGGGGACGTTCAACTGCCAGGTGAAGGTGTTCGCGCCGGTCCCCGTCGGGCGGGTGACGTAGTTGTGCCCGTACTTGTTCGTTGCCGAGGTGGCCGCGGTCCAGGTGCCGGTGGTGGCGGTGTTGTTGAAGTCGGAGTTGTCGACCAGCACGACCTTCCGGCCGACCGGCACGCCGTCGTCCGTGCGGGACTTCAGCTTGCCGTCCGGGAAGTAGGACCAGGTCATGGTCCGGTTCGAGGATCCGCCCGCCGACGTCACCGTTCGGCCGGTCTGCGCGCCGAGCTTGTCGTAGTCGTAGGACGTGACGATGTCCCACGGGTCGCTGCTGGTTTTCGTCAGGCCGTTGTCGAAGTAGGTGTACGTCGTGTCGTTGCGGACCGTCTCACCCGCCGACGGTGGCATGCTGGCCTTCGCCAGCCGGCCCACGAAGTCGTACTCGTAGGTGGTGACGTCCGCCGTCTTGTAGCGGGCGTCGTCCTTGTCGTACGCCGTGCGGGTTTCCTTCGCCCGGTTCAGCTCGTCGTAGACGGTGACCGTGGCGAAGTCGTCCGGGTCGTCGGTGGTGGCCACGCCCCGCGGGCTGATCGTCCTGGTCTGGTTGCCGACCTCGTCGTACTCGTACTTCGTGGTGCGGTAGGTGATGGTGCCGGCGTCATTCTTGTGCGGCGCCTTCACCTGGCTGGGCATCCCCCGTGGGTCGAAGGTGACCTCGGTCGTGTTGCCGAGCTGGTCGGTGGCGGCTTTGACCAGGCCGTCCCGGTCGTACGTGCTGGTGGTGAACTTGCCCAGCGCGTCCGTGGTCCTGGTCAGCCGGTGGGACCAGTCGTACTCGTAGAGGGTGGTGTAGTCGTCGGTCGCGGCCGAGGCGTTCTTCACCGGGTCGATCACCTTGTGGACGTTGCCGACGATGTCGTACTCGTAGGTGATCCGGTGGCCCTCGGCGTTGGTGGCGTTGGTGAGCTGGTAGATCTCGTCGTAGGCGTTGGTGGTGACGAAGTCGCCCGCCACTGTCGGCGTCAGGTTGCCCTTCGGCTCGGTGGTGGTCACCAGGTTGCCGACCTTGTCGTAGGTGAACGACGTCTTCCGCTCCGGGTCGCCCGTGACGTCGACCGGAGCCAGCGTGTAGGTCACCTGGTCGGCCTGGTCGTAGGACGCCTTGCTGACGGCGCCGTTCGGGGCGTACGACTCGTAGACGTTGTCGTTCTCGTCGTACTTCGGAGCTGGGGTGACGACGAGGTCGCCGGCGGACTGGTCCTTCGGGACCCGGTTCTCCAGCGGACGGCCGAACGTGTCGTACGTCTGGGTGGTGTCCTTGCTGTAGGCGTCGGTGACCTTCAGGACGTTGCCGCGCACGTCGTAGACGAACGTGGTCGACTTGTTCTTCGCGTCGGTGATGGTCTTCGGGTAGCCGTTCGGGTCGAAGTTGTTGTTGACCGTGACGTTGCCGTTGGCGTCGGTCGCCGTCAGCATCTGGCCCCACGCGTCGTACGTGTAGGACGTCTTGTAGTCCTCCGGGTCGGGTGTGGTGTTGCCCATCGGGTCGACCACCCAGGCCAGGTCACCGTCGGCCTCGTAGCCGAACGTGTGCTGGCGTCCCTCCGGGCTGGTCTTCCCGATGAGATCCGCGACGTGGCCGTTGAGCTGGCGCTGGTAGGTCAACACAGTGCCCGGCGTGCCGTTCCTGACCGCCTCGGCATCCTTGATCTCGGTCGGGTAGCCGGTCTTGGCGTCGTACGCCCAGGTGGAGACGGCCTGGTTGGCCTCCTCCAGCCGGATCACGTTGTGGTCGTCGTCCCAGCCGAGCTTCGTGGTCTGGTTCTTGGCGTTGGTCGTCTCCTTCGGCCGCCCGTAGCCGTCCATCAGGTAGACGGTCGCGTGGTTCTCCGCGTCGGTGACCGTGGTCCGGATGTCGTTGGTGGCGTCCGGATCGACGTAGCCGAACTGGGTCAGGTGGGTCAGGCGGTCCTTGTAGGACTTGGTCCGCCAGTGCCACTTCGGGTCGTCACCGGCCTGCGGGTAGTGGTAGGCCAGCTCGGTGGCGTTGCCGCGCGGGTCGGTGGCCTTGACCAGCTTGACGTTCTTGTTGCCCTGCGTCATGTCGTAGGCGAACTTGAACGTCTTCGGCTGGCTGGAGCCGGCGCCGTCGATCAGCTCACCCAGCAGCCCCTTGTCGGTGTACGTGAAGGTGAGCTTGCGCCCCGAGATGTCGGTGATCTGCGAGACGTGGTCGATGATCTTCGGGTTGGTCAGGTTGGTGCCGGACTGCCGGGTCCAGGTGGTGTCGTTGATGTAGTCGAACGCCTGGCCCTTGGCGTAGTAGTCGATGGTCAGCGTCTGTCGGCCGGTCGCGTCCGTCAGGTACCGCAGGAACTTGGTCGGCTTGTTGTTGGATTTGCGCTCCTCGTAGACGAAGCGCATCTCGTTGCCGTTGTTCTCCACCACGCTGGACAGGAAGCCCTCGCAGTCGTAGAAGAACCGCGTCCGGTCGGGCTTGGTGAGCAGCCACGCCTTCGGCTCCTGCGTGTTGGGCTTGCAGTCCACGCTGCTGTGCTTCTGCAGGTAGAGGTGCACGCCCTTGGGGCTCTTCCACTCCGAGGTGGCCGCGTCCCAGGTGAACCGGTGGCTGGTGCCGTCGCCGTCGGTCAGCGTGACCTTCGTCGGGTTCGGGTTGGGGTGGAAGTCCAGCGGGGTGCCGAGGCGCATCATCGACGACGCCTGCAACGACCAGCCGTGACCGGCGACCGTGTCGCTGGTGTCCAGCGAGTTGTATGCCAGGCGGACGAAGGTCGACAGGCCGCGCGACGGGTTGCTGAACGCGTTGTACGACCAGACGGTGTTGCCGGCGTACAGGTTGTTCATCAGGGTGCCACCGGCGCCGGTGTTCTTCCCCGCGTACGAGTAGAACTTCTCCAGACCGAGCTGGTCGGAGGTCGGCTCCTCGACCGCCACGTTCTGCGGCAACGCCTTGATCGGCGTGGTCTCGGAAAGCCACTTGCCGGTGATCTTGTTGCGCAGCTGCCACTGGAGGACGTAGTCGGTGCGCTTGTTGCCCTCCGTCGACGACGGCGGCGTCTTCACCTGCGCGGTGACGTCGACCGTGCCGCCGGCCGGAATGCTCTTGGGCAGCGCCGTACGCAACTCGTAGCTGGTGTCGGCGCCGTCGGTGACACCGTCGGCTCGCTTCCAGTCGTAGGACAGCTCCCAGTCGGTCGGGTTCCAGGCCGCGAGGGTCGGGTTCGACACCGTCACCGGCAGGGCGTAGGTGGCGTTCGGGGTGAGCGCCTGCGGCGTCGAGGCCGCGTAGTAGGTGGACTCGGCGGTCTGCTCGAGGTAGGTGACCTCCAGCGTCGGGCGCAGCAGTGGCTCCTGCCCCTCGGAGGAGAGCAGCATCGCGCGGGCGGTCTGGTTCACCTCGTCGCGCATACGCAGCAGAAGCCCGTTGTTGCTCGTCGGGGCGCTGACCCAGCCCTTCACCGGGCTGGTGACATCCCACGTCGCCCACTCCGGGTCGTTGGTGAACCCGTTGAAGCCAGCCTTCCAGGTGGTGTCGTAGTCACCGCCGGGCGTGGTCCACGCGGTGGTGGCGTTGGCCTTCGTCCAGCTCGCGGTGGTCTCGTCGAACGGCCGGGTCAGGCGGTGGACGTCGACGAACTCGTCGGTGTCGTCGCCCGGGTAGAGGTAGGTGTTGTACATCCGCAGCTCGGCACCGACCACCTGCGCGTCGGCCGGGACGCCGGTCAGCGTCGGGAACCTCACCACACCCCGGCTGTCGCCGTAGACCGTCGAGTTGTTGCCCGGACCCACGTACGGGTCGCCGTCGTAGACGTCGACGTTCTCGGTGGGCCGGGTGGCCGACAGGGTGGTGTCGGTGACGCCGGTGCGGTAGATCCGGGTGATCTGGCCCGCCTTCGGCAGCATGGCCGACTGGGTCGGGCCCGCGATCAGCTGCCCGTCCTGGGTCTTGACCGCAACCATGTAGTAGTAGAACTTCCGGGCCATCGGGTCGGTGTTGTCCGCCGCCGTCGGCACCGCCGTGGTGTCCTGGTAGGTCCGGGTACCCGAGGAGACCGGCGCGACCAGCGTCGCCGCCAAAGGCGTGAAGTTCTGGTTCACACTACGGTGCACCTGGTATTCCACAATGTCGTCGGCGGTGGTCGTCGTCGACGGATCCACGTATGCCGGCCAGCCCAGCACGGCCCCCGTCGAGGTGATCGTGGTCGGCGGGTCGACCGCCACCCCCGGCCGCCCGTACGTCACGACGAGCCTCGGCAGGTTGAAGTCCCGCCGGTCGTTGGCGTACGCGTACTCGGACGCCTCGTAGATCGGTCCGCCGCGGTTCTTGGTCGACTCGTCGAGCGCCTTGACCATGAAGCCGTGGTTGGGATGGGTGTTGTTGACCCAGTCCTGCACGAGATTGCGGACCGGGAAGGAGTTCCACACGCTCGACTTGGCGTACTGCTTGACCGCGCCGACCTTGGTGAAGCGGACCGCGTCGGCGACGACCGCCTTGCCCGCGACGTCGCCGAGCACCACCCTGCCGGTGGTGCCGGCCACGAACGGGTGCGTGCCGAGGGTGACCCAGCCCCCGGCGCTGTCCGGGGTCGTCTGGTTGACCGGGTACGTCTTCGACCCGCCGTTGTAGTGCACCGTGTAGGGGGCGTTCGTCGCCCGGTCGAAGGCGCCGACAAAGTGCACGTCGACCCGGTAGTTGCCCGACTCGGTGAGGGTCGGCACCCAGGTGTGGGTGTCCCCGGTGGTGGCGTCGTTGTTGGCCCGGTAGTCGGCGTTGACCGCCTTCGGCGCCAAGTCGGGGTTCGCCGAGTACGGCCAGGTGCCCACCGCCGAGGTGCCGGCGTCGCCGTCGTCCACGGTGACGACGTTGCCGGCCGGGAGACCGGCGATGTCGCCGTTCGTGTTCGCCCAGGTCGCATCGTCCTCGGCCCACGCCGTGGTGATTCGCCGAGCCTCCATCGGCACGTCGTAGGCCCACTGCGTGTGAGTTTGCGAGTAGTAGAGCTGAAGCTGGGCGTCGTCGATCGTCGTGTTCGCCGGGATCGCGCTAGCCACGTCGAACTTGAGCAGCGACCGCCACGTCTGGGACTCGTCGGTGCCGACGTTCAGCTGGTACGTGTCGTTGTAGTTCTTGGTCGGGTTGCCCGAGTAGATCGCCACGTCCTGTCCGTCGGCCGGAACAGGCTGGATCTTGATGGTCGGGTCGATAACCACCGGGTAGACGCGCGCCTGGTCGGCGAGCCAGCCGGCGTCGGCGCTGACGGTGATGGTCGACGTGCCGCCGGACTGGGTCACCTTCTGGGTGACCTTGTCGCTCCACACCTTGCCGTGCGGCGAGGACTTGTCGTCCTTGTCGTCGTACATGAACGGCGCCGGCATCACGAACACCGGCTCAACACAGGTCGGACGTACGAACGCGATGGACCCGTCCTCGCGCTGCTGTGCGGTCAGGCCGGCGGTCTCCAGCGTGAACGTGTACGACCCCGGCCCGACCGGCGCCCGGCGCAGGACGATCTTCTCCTTGAGCGCCGACGCCGTGACCTCGTAGACGATGTCCGCCCCGCCGGCCAGGCCGGGGTAGGTGACCGTCGAGCCGGACACCCTCGGGGTGACACCCTTGGCCGCCCCGAGCAGCCCCAGCTCGATGCTGCGGCCGCCCCGCTCGAAGCGAACCAGGTCGTCGGTGCTGTCGCCGAAGAGGCTGGTGAAGCTGTTCGTCCGGTTGCCCTGTACGTAGCCCTTGTCGTTGGTCGGACGCACCGTGGTGTCGATCGGCTGGTAGCGACCCTTGGCGTCCTGGTAGTGCAGTGGCACGGCGGAGATCTCCGCCTGGGTCCGCCCGTCGGAGAGCTGGTACACCCGGCTGTTTTCGGTGCGCTTGCCGGTGAGTTCCCTGACCCGCCTCTGCGGTGGCCAGACCTTCGCCGGTGCCGCCTTCTCCTGCACCGCCAGGCCGGCGCTGACCACCTCCGGCTTCGCCGGGCGCGACCCGCCGTCGACCAGGCCCTTCGCGGCGTCGCCGAGCCGGGGCAGCAGCCCGTCGTCCTGCGCCGTGGTAGCGGCATTCTCCGGTTTCCGCTCGGACAGGGCCTCCGTCGCGCCCACGGTGGCGGCCAACGCCACCACCAGGCCCGCGATCAGCGGCCCTCTGAGTTTCCTCTTCACCCGTCACCCTCCGGTCAGGAGCCGATACGACGGGTAGAAGTTAGGAGCGCTTAATATACCGACAGCTATCGTTCGACTACGGCAGCGGCATCGCCTCTGCAGGAGTAGAGGACCGGACCGGTGGAATGCCGGCCGAAGACCCACGTGCGCCGTCCCAAGTGGTCGACGCGGCCAGCCGCCGCCGGCAACGGGCCGACGGAGCCGGCGGTGGCGCTAACTCGTGCAGGAAGTAGCGGGCCAAATTGTGGTGCTCCAGGTGGCCTGTCCGGTCGCCGAGGCCGGGCGTCAGGACCGGGGCCGCAACTCCCCGGTCCTGTCCCCAGCCGTCCGGCGTCGTAACGGCCGTGCCGGATGAGCGCGTGGGCATGGCACGCCGCCCACGCCGGGCTCAACACGGCGAGCCTGCCGCCTGCACTCAGCTCCAGGTGCCCGGCTACCGGACTTCGGCACGCTCCCGACTCACCCCGACGAGCCGTGAGCGCCGGATCAGGTTAGGCGCGCCGCTCCGAGCCGGACAAGGACGAACCGGGGCCGACCGGGCGTGATTGATGTCAAGGTGGAAAAGCGGCATGTCGACGTAACGCGGCCCCACGGGTCGACGCTATTTCCCGTCGAGGCGACCACTGCGCCCCGGGCCGTTCGAGCCGGTGCCACCGATCCGGCGCGCCGAGGGCTCCGCCGGACTCACCGGCCGGCCGACCCGGGCGGCGTGCAGCAGGCGCTCCGGCGCCACGCCCAGCAACGAGCCCAGGGCGGCACGGGTGGCGGGCGCGTCGATGAGCTGGCTCAGCGGATGCGCCGCCAGCCCGGCCGTGTGCAGGGTCAACCAGATGCGAGCGAGCACCCGACCGAACTCGACCTGCGTCGCGTCGTCCGACCCGGGCGGTCCGACCAGGACGATCACGGCGCCGCCGAGCGCGAGCGGGTTGCCGGACGCCACGGCGAGCAGCCGGGGCAGGCCCATCCGGCGCAGGACCGGGTACGCCGCCAGTGCCGTCCGCAGGACGGTCGCCTCGCCCCGGGACAGCCCCAGGCAACGGTCGGTGAGCCCGTCGGCGCGATAGTCCGGATGCGCCGGTGTGAGCCGCAGCCACGACCGCAACTCGCCGACCACCTCGGGATCCGCGTACACCTGTCGGTCGGCGGTCCTCAACAGGCGGGCCAGCAGGCCGGCGTCCGGTACGGTCCGGACCATCCCGCCTGACGACCGCGCTAGCGCGTCGACGGCCGCTGTCACCTCGGCGTCCGGGCCGGCCGAGAACCGGCCCCGGTGGGTGCGACGGGCCCGCACCTGCGCCGCGCCGAACGGAGTGTCGTATCGGTGCGGGGACGCCCGCAGCCAGCCCACCCGGCGGTCCTCGGCACAGTGGTCCGCGACGAACTCCAGCCGGAGTCCGGCGTCGGCCGCGACGACCAGGCAGGTCTCGACGAAGGCTCCCAGGGACAGCCGCAGATCCCGACCGGAGGGATCAGCCGCCGGCAGCGTGTACGCCTGTTCCCAGCCCACCCGGACCACCCCGTTCTGGTGGTCGAGCCGCCACGGTTGGGTGTTGTGCGCGCTCGGCGCCCGCCAGCAGAGCGGCTCCAGCGCGCGGAACGCCGCGAGTTCCATCTACAGCGCCTTCTCGTAGAAGGTGTACCCGTGCAGCGGCCGGCCGCCCAGCGCCCGGTACTGCGCGGCCGAGGCCGGATTATCTCGGCCGACGTAGGTGCTGCGCAGCGTCGTGTACCCGCCGGTGTGCAGGTTGTGGCGCAACGCGGCGGAGAGCAGCCGCTGGTATCCGCGGCCCTGGCACTCGGGCAGCACACCTTTGACGATCAGCACCGCCTCGCGCCGGTACCGGCGTCGGACCGCCAGCAGCCGGAGCTGGTTGACCAGGTTGAGGTTGCCCCGGACCCGGACCACGAACTCGCTGATGTCCGGTACGCACAGCACGAACCCCACCGGCCGCCCGGCCCGGGTCAGGTAGAGCAGCAGTGACTCGTCCAGCAGGTACGCGAGCCCGTCGGTCTGCCGACGCAGCTGCGCGGCGGAGATCTCGGTGTAGTAGCCGAGCTGGGCGAAGGACGCGTTCAGCAGTTCACGCAGCAGGTCGAGTTGCTCGGCGAGCCGGTGGACGTCGCCCCGGTGCACCACCAACTCCGCGCCGTCCGGGTCGGTGCCGAGATCGACGTCCTCGCCGGCCGAGACCGGGCAGATCCAGGTGTCCGACTCGAACCGCCGGCGGAATCCGTACGACTCGTACGCGGTCACGTATCGCGGCGGGTTCCAGGCGCTGTCGATGAAGCCCCGGTCGGCGTACCCGGAGGTGATGACCCCGCCGGACTGGTTGGGCAGCAACGCGACCGGGCCGAAGAGCACCTCCCGGTCGCCGGCGGCGTGGGCGGCGGTGACGATCGCCTCGAACAGCGGTCGGGCCGCCGAGTCGGTGAACTCGGTGAGCCCGAAGAGCTGGCACCGGCGACCGAACCTGGCGTCGAGGGCGGCGTCGGTGTGCAGGGTGGTCCGGCCCACGACCGCACCGGTCGCGCCGTCCCGGAGCAGGTACATCGGCACGCCTTCGCGCCACCACCGCCGTACCTGTTGGCGCGACGGCGGCACGAAGCGCGGCTCGTCGGCGTACACCCGGTCGGTGAGCGCGAGGAACTCCCGCAGGCCGCGCCGGTCGACGACCCGCTCCAGACCGCGCCGGCCGGTCACCGTCGCACCGCCGGTCCGGCCGTCTCCGAGCCCAGCGGGGTGAAGGTCGGGATGTGTGCCATCTCGGTGGACTCGGCTCGCCACCGCCCGTTGGAGTAGCCGTCGGGCTCGGCGGTGAAGAGCCGGATGTAGCCGGCGGTCGCGTTGCGGGTGCCGTCGGTGACCCAGGTCATCAGCCGTCGATGGTGCCGGGACCGGGCGAACCGCAGCATGGCGTCGCGGTCGGCGAAGAACGCGATCGTGCCGAGGGTGAAGGGAAACTCCCAGTACACCGTGTGCCAGCGGTATCCGGACATCCGGCGCAGGTCACGGACCATCCGCAGCCAGGCCGGGACGAGCCGCAGGATCGCCAGCGGCCCCCGGTAGCGGGTCGCGCCGACGAACATGGCCCCGGCCCGCGCCTGTGCCGGGGCCTGGGAGAAGTCACGGGTACGCATCGCTCAGCCCACCAGGTAGATGTTCTTGATCTTCTGTTGTCCGGCGAACGGGCCGGTGCCCGGTTCGTGCAGCTCGACGCGGAGGTCACCGGCGGTCGGGTCCTCGGTCAGTGACTGCGCGAAGTCGCGGGAGACCACCGCGAGGTGCTGGCGCACTCCGGTCCGGCAGGCCGTGGCGAGAGCATCGCGATCCGGCTCGGGCAGCGGGCGGCGCAGTTCGAGGTGGACCACCGGCCGGGTCTCCAGCGTGGCGTCCTCGGCCAGCGCCAGGCAGAACCGGCTGATCTCGGCGGCGTACGGGTTGCCGGTGTAGAGGCCGTACTCGACGTCCTGTGGATAGAGATTGGCGCCCAGGTACGACACCGTGGAGTCGCGCCGGCCGAACAGCAGCAGCACCGGCAGGGTCATCCGTTCGCTCGCCAGCGCCGTACGACACTCGGCCCAGCGATCCGGGTCGCCGCGGACCAGGTCGAGGATCCGCCGATACCCGACGAGCAGCGCCTCGTCGCCGACGTTGTACCGCAGCCGTGGCTGGAGGACGTCGGGGCCGGTCATCGTGCAGAGCAGTTCCCGGCGCTCGTTCGTCTCCAGGTAGTTGGCCAACGGGTTGTACTGGAACACCATCGGCAACCGCTGCTCGTCGGCGCCGAGCAGCGCCGCCCGCAGCTCGGCATCACTGCGCAGGCGTCGCCGCAACCACACCGTGAACCGGGTCTCCGCGCCGATCCCGATGGACAGGTCCGAGGCGCCGTACGCCGACCGTACCTTGAGGAACCGCTCCTCCAGGTAGCCGCGCAACGCCTCGGTCATCCCCTCTCCCCCGCAGCTGGCGAAGATGCGGTGGCGCGACCAGTCGAAGCCATCGGCGTCGAGCCGGTCCCGCAGATGCTTCAGGAACGGCGGGTACGCGGTCACCAGGTAGTCGAAGTCCGGGCCGAACTCGCGGAGCGTGTCGACGATCTTGCCGAGGTCCGGGCCGGTGTTCTTGACCACCGCGATGCGGGCCATCGCGGCGCCGGTCGTCGTCCCGGTCGCCCAGGCGCCCATCGAGTACGCGTTGATGACGAACGGGCGACGCATCGGAAACACCAGGCTGCTGTAGCCGGCGATGTCGCGGTGCACCGCGCGCAGTTCCCGCTCGCCGCGCGGCCAGTTGAAGGGCCGGCCCGACGAGCCGGCCGACTCGTCGACCACCACGCCCCGGGCCGGTAGTCGTCCGCCCCGGCAGCGGCGCGCGGCCTCGAAGGGAACGACGTAACTCACCTTGTCGGTCTCCGGGAAGTCGCGCAGCCGACGCCGGACCCGGGCCGGCCGGGCACGCAGAAAGGCGCGGTACGCCGGGACGTCCAGCGCGGCGAGCGCGCACCCCGCACGCGCGTTCGCCGCCGCGAGCAGGTCCAGCATCGGGTGGTGCCGCCTGGCCAACCACCGCCACGACGTGGGATGCCGACCGGCGAGCCGCACCGCCGCCCCGAGTACCCGACCGAAGATCGTCAGACGTGCCCGGCGCCAGCGTTCGCCGGCCGTCAGACTCAGTGCCGCGAGGGGGGACGGATCAGGGTGTCGAAGCAGCGTCTCGGCCATGACAGCATCCTCGGCGTGTCCAGCCGGGAGTGCCTGAGCTGTCGCACCGGTCCGGTGCTGAGTATCCGCACCTAGCTGCCAGATGGACGCATGAGGGCTAGACCAGTATGAACCACCCTCCGGCTAGCCCTTCATATCGCCTGTGAACAGCGGAAATCAGGCGACGCTCGGGATCCGCGCCGATCGAGTTTGGGTCTCGAAAGCCTCCATCTGGTCGATGAGGTCTTGACGCAACCAGCAGCAGCATGGATTCTCGTTACTGGCATAGACCACTTCTCAGAGCTCGACCCGGGCTCCGGCCCCGACGGCCCGATCGGCTCCCCGTTGACCCGACCGACCGGCGGATCTTGTGCCGACCAGCCCCCGACACCCACACCACCGCACTCCGAGCCGGCGCACCCCGGCAACAGCCACCCACCTGGACCAACAAAAGTGGAGGTCGCGTGTTCCGTTCACGCTCATCTCGCGGTTGTCGCCGCGTTGTCACATTCGCCGCATCGGTCACGCTTGCCGTTGGCGTGCTGACTCCCCTGCCTGCCAACGCCGAACGACCGGCTCCCAACCACGCGGCTCGAATCCTTCCGGTGCCGCAGCAGATCGACTCGCGTCCGAGCTTCGTGTCGGTACCCAAGAACATCGATGTCGTCGCGGGCGAGACCGCCGACCCGGCAGCACGGACAGCGCTCGTGGAGTTGCTGTCCGCGCACGGCGTCACGGCCCGGATCGTGGGCGACAGTGACCTGACGACCCGCTCGCCGATGATCATCCTGGGCGGACCGGGCGAGACGCCGGCGAGCACCAATGCGCTACGCGACCTCAAGGTCACGGGTCCGGAGTCGCTGCCCCGTGAGGGGTACGTGCTGGCGGCTGGTCGCGACCAGCGTGGCCGGGAACGGATCGTCCTCTCCGGCGTGGACGGCGCCGGCACCTTCTACGCGGTCCAGTCGCTCCGCCAACTGCTCGTAGCGAAGGGCTCCCACCTAGCCGTCAACGGCGTGCAGATCCGCGACTGGCCGGGGTACCAGGTCCGTGGCGGTATGGAGTCCTTCTACGGACCGGTCTGGTCGCAGGAAGACCGGCGCTCGCAGATCGAGTTCCTGGCGCGGCACAAGATGAACCAGTTCTTCTACGGACCGGCGGACGACCTGCGCACCGGTTCGGACTGGGCCTCGCTCTACGAGGCGGCGGAACTGGCCCGGCTGAAGGAGATCGTCGACCTGTCGAAGGCGCGTCATGTCGACTTCGTCTACCGGATCTCGCCGGAGGCGCCGATGGCGCCCAGTAAGGGGATCTGTCACGTACGCGAAACCGATCGGGCCAAGCTGCTGGCACGCTTCGAGCAGATGTGGGAGATCGGTGTCCGGAGCTACGTCGTCGCCTGGGACGACGTGTCGGGCAACTTCGCCTGCCAGGAGGACCGGGACGCCTACCGTGGCGACCGGTCACCGCTCGCGGTGGCTCAGGCCGAGGTCACCAACTTCGTGCAGAAGGAGTTCATCGAGAAGCACCCCGGCGCCAACCGCATGGTGGCCGTGCCGACGGAGTACTGGGGCATGACGAAGACCCCGTACACGGAGCGCTTCGACGAGTTGCTGAGCACCGAGGTCGACCTCTACTGGACGGGACCGGCAGTGGTCTCGCCGAGCATCACCGAGGCGGACCTCCAGGCTGCCCAGGACGTGTGGTCGCGGCACCGGATCATGCTCTGGGACAACTACCCGGTCAACGACTACAGCACCAACCGGCTGCTGCTGGGCCCGCTGAAGAACCGCGACGCCAGCATGGCGGACAAGACGATCGGCATCTCGTTCAACGAACTCGTCGGTTACCAGGATGCCTCGCAGATCGCCCTCGGCACCCAGGCCGACTACTCCTGGAACCCGGTGGCCTACGACGCGGAACGTTCATGGACCCACACTCTGCAGATTCTCGGCGGTGACGCGTACGAGGAGCTGAGGCTCTTCGCCGAGAACAACCGGGCCAGCGTCCTGGACGCCACCACCCGGCCGGAGTTCGCGGCGCTCATCAACCGTCTCATGGCTGACTACCGGGCGGGCCGGCCCGTGACCGCCCAGCTCAACCAGGTCGACCGTGAGCTGCGCCGCCTCGAGGAGCTTCCCGCCGCGCTACGGGCAAAGCTCGACAACCCGGTTCTGCTCAAGCAGATCGCGCCCTGGCTGGACCGGGTCGGCGTAACCGGCCAGGCAGGTCGGGCGGCCCTGCGTGTTCTCAAGGCCCAGGACACGGGCGCCAGCGAAGCCGGCTGGGTGGCGCGACGGGACCAGGCAAGCGCCCGGCTCATCCTCGACCGCACCTGGCACCAGATCAGCCCCGGTCCGGTCGACGAGCTCCTGAGCTTCGCGGCGGCCCAGAGTGACGCCTACATCGGTGACCGCTGGTACGGGGACCTTGGGACCCCCACCGGTACACCGGCTGCCGCATCGGGTTCCCGGTTGGCCAATCTGACCGACCGGCGCGACGACACCGTCTACGTCGCCGCCAGCGTGCCGCAGGCCGGGGACGCGGTCATGGTCCCGATCACCAAGCCGCACAAGCTGTCGGCGGTGACCGTGGTGCAGGACGCGACCGCTCCCGCGGACGGCATGATCCAGGCGCTCGTCGACGGCACCTGGGTGGACCTCGGTCAGCTCGCTGACGGATTCACCAAGGTGCCGGCCAAGGATCTCGCGGCCACCGCGGTACGGATCCAGTGGACTCCCGGTAGCGTCGCGCCGCGCGTCTACGAGATCGTCCCGCACTACTCCGACGTGCTGCGCGGTCGAGTCTCGCTCGAACCGTCGGGCGGAATCATCGCACCCGGGACGACCAAACGGTTCCAGGTCGCTCTCGAGGTGTTCGACGAGGGCCGGGTGACGGCACGTGTCGCCGCCAGCGGCCCGGCCGGCTGGACCGTCACCCCGGCGACGCAGGTTCTCAACGCGCGACCGGATGGTCGGACCATCGTCGCGAGCGTGCCGGTTGCCGTCACCGTTCCGTCCGGCACTACCGAGGGCCGGCACCAGGTGACAGTGACGTTCCACAAGGATGGTGTCGCGCCGGTGACCCTGCCGCTGACGATCATCGTGGGAGAGGGCAGCTATCCGGAGTTCGTGAACAGGGCCAACCCGTCCGGTTACTGGAGGCTGGGCGACGCGGCCGGATCCAGGACTGCCGTCGACAGCTCCACCAGCGGGCAGAACGGAATCTACCAGGGTGCTGAGCCGGGTGCCGGGGGCGTGCTTGCCGGTAACGGTGCGGCCGACCTCTCAAACGGCTACATCGACGTGCCGCGCTCCCCGCGTACCAACCTGACCGGACCGTTCACGGTGGAAGCGTGGGTCAAGCTCGACACGCTCGTTCCGTCGCCCGGGCAGGCGATCATCGAGAGCTACACCGGGCCGGCGCACAGCGGGTACGCGTTGAGGGCGAGCAGCGGCGTCCTGCAGGCGTGGTCGCTCGGCTCTCCGGGTAAGGGACACGGCGTCGTGTCCGGTCGCACCCAGCTGACGCCGAACAAGTGGCACCACGTCGCCGCCGTGTTCGACGGATCGCGGCTGACCGTGTACCTCGACGGCGTCGCGGACAACAGTGTCGCGACGACGGTGGCCCCGGGCAGCGGTACGGCCAGCGTCAAGCTCGGTGGCCGCGGAGACGACACGTCCCAGCGGCTGCAGGGCGACCTCGACGAGGCGGCGATCTATGACCGCGCGCTGACGGCGAACGAGATCCAGGAGCACTACTTCGCCGGAATCGGCTAGCCAGACCATCCGGATGCGCGTCAGCCGCCCTGCGTCGGTGGGCTGACGCGCATCTGGATGGCGTAGCGATCCCCACGGTAGAGCGACCGCCCGAACTCCACGACCTTGCCCATGTTGTCGACGGAGATGCGCTCGATCAGGAACGCCGGGCTGTCCTCGGCGACTTCGAGCCGCTTCGCCTCGGTGGCGGTCAGCCGCGCGATGGTGACGGTCTGCCGTGCCGATTCAAGTCGTACACCGAAGGCGCGACCCAGAATGTCGTAGAGCGAGTCGTCGCGCCCCAACACGTCGAGCAGGGTGGGGAATCGCGCCGCGGCGAGGTTGGTCCGCTCCAGTGCCATCGGGATCTCGTCGGCGGTACGGATCCGCTCGATGTAGTGGGTCGGCTCGCCCGCAGCGATACCGAGGTTGGCGGCGACGGTGCGGGTGGCCGGGCGGGTGCGACTCCGGTAGCTCTTGGCGCCCGGCGTCATACCGCGCATTCGCATGTCCTCGCTGAAGGAGCGGAATATCTCCGAATGGGTCAGGGTCGGATGCTGCACGAAGGTGCCACGTCCAGGGACCCGCCGGACCATCCCTTTCGTCTCCAACGCGTCGATGGAGCCTCGGACAGTCATCCGAGCCACTCCGAACCGCTCGGCGAGGACCCGCTCGGACGGGAGCAGCGCACCATCTCGTGAGTTCAGGACCAAGGCGGTGAGCACGTCGATGATGTGCTTGCCCTTGCCGCGGTTCTGCTCCGCCAGTACCGACTCAAGCGCTCCGTCGCTCGGCTCATGTCGCGTCCTCGGCACGAGTTCGTCTCCTTTCTATGCGATTGACGTCATCGTACGGGCACATCGCGTACCTCGGATGAGGTCGGCCTACCCGTTGACCAGCGGTCTATACCAGTATTACAGTCGAGCTCTCACCCGGTCGGGTGGGGTGTCGACAACGACGATCGGAGACACGGATGCCCAGGAAGTGCGGTGTGTTGGGAGCAGCGGCGCTGCTCACCGTCACCCTCGCCGCGTGCGCACCAGGCAGCGGCGACAGCGGTGACAAGGGCGGCGACGCCGTCAACCTGAAGGTCTGGGGATGGCGGCAGGAGGATGTCGCGGCATACAACAAGATCTTCCAGATCTACGAGGACGCCAACCCCGGTGTCACCGTGGAATACGTCCCCTACAAGAACACCGAATACGACACGATCCTCAAGACAGGGCTCACCGACGCCAGCGGCCCCGACGTGGCACAGCTCCGTTCCTACGGCCTGCTTCAGCCACTGGTCGCCGCCAGCGGTCTGGTGCCCCTCGATGACCAGATCAAGGAGTTGGGCGGCTTCTCGAAACCGGTTCTCGACGGCGCCCGGGGCGAGAGCGACGGAAAGGTCTACGGAGTGCCGTTCGCACTCCAGACCCTGCACGTGATCTACAACGAGAAGCTCTTCGCCGATCACGGCATCACGGCCCCCACCACCTGGGCGGACATGATCGCGGCGTTCGAAAAGCTCAACAGCGCCAAGGTCATCCCGCTGGCCAGCACGGTCACCGACACCTGGATGCTGCCGATCCAGCACGAGATCTTCGGAGCCACGACGTACGGCGGCACCGACTACCTCAACAAGATGATCACCGGTGGGGCGAAGTTCACCGACGCCCCCTGGGTGAAGTCGGTCGAGGCGTGGAAGGGCACCAACAAGTACTGGCCGCCGCAGTCGTCCGGGGTGAGCTACGCCGACGCACAGGCGCTCTTCACCTCCGGCCGCGCCGCGATGTTCCCGGGCGGGATCTGGGAGCTCGGCGTGTTCGAGAAGGCCAACCCCGGCATGAAGATGGGCATCTTCAACGTGCCGCCCGCACCCGGCGCGGCGGTCGACAAGACGCTCGTTCCCGGCTACGTCGACGGTTCGTTCGGGGTCTCGGCGAAGTCCCCCAAGCGGGAGGCCGCGCTGGACCTGGTGCGGTGGATGGCGTCCGCGGAGTTCGGCCGGGCCTACTCCACCGAACTGCGCCAGATCTCCGCGGTACCCAACGTCCAGCCTGAGGACAAGCTCCTGGCCCAGGCCCTGCGGGGCTACCAGGAGAACCCGAGCCCGTACGTCACCTACGCGTACTTCTCCGGTGGGTCACCCACGGCCTGGGACCTCGCCTCGGCGGCCTTCTCCGACTATCTGCTCGGGCGACGTGACGCCGCTGACGCGGCCGGGCACATCCAGCGAGGGGTCGATCAGTGGTTCCGGCCCAAGAACTGAATGTCCGTCCTGCCCGGCGGCGTCGCCGCCAGGCAGGACGGACCTCACCGGGGTGGATCACGGCCTTCTGCCTACCGGCGTTCGTTCTCTACGGCATGTTCGTCGTGGTGCCTCTGCTCACCGCCTTCTACTACGGGCTGTTCCGCTGGGAGGGCACCCGCCAGGCGGGCTTCGTCGGGATCGGCAACTACCGGGAGATCCTCACCCGCTATCCGCTGAGCGATGAGATCACCGCCGCGCTGGGGCACAACGTGCTCTTCTTCGTCGGCACCATGGCGATCCAGAACACCATCGGGCTGGGCCTGGCCGTCCTCCTCCATCGGAACCCGTGGGGAAAGCGGTTGTTCCAGACCCTCTTCTCGCTCCCCTACCTGATCAGCCCGCTGATCGTCGGCTACATCTGGTCGCTCCTGCTGAGCCCCACCTTCGGCCCGATCAATCACGTACTCAGAGCTGTCGGCCTGGACTCGTGGGCACGCCCGTGGCTCGGTGAGCCGGACACCGCGCTGCCGGTACTGATCCTGGTCAACGCCTGGCAGTGGATCGGTGGGCCCATGCTCATCTTCGGCGCCGCCCTGGCCGGTGTCCCACGCGAGTTGGAGGAGGCCGCCGCCATCGACGGCGCATCAGCCACCAGGGCCTTCTGGAGTGTCCGGTTCCCCCTCCTGATGCCGGCCGTCGGGGTGATCACCGTTCTGACGTTCATCGGGAGCTTCAACATCTTCGACCTCGTCTATGCGCTCGGCGGATCCGACGGCGGACCCGGCGGCGCCATGGACGTGCTGGGCCTGCTCTACTACCGGACCGCCTTCCAGGGCGGCAGCAACGCGATCGGAGAGTCCTCGGCGTTGGCCATGCTGATCTTCGTACTCATCTTCGGGATCTCCGTCGTCCTGGAACGGGCGCTGCGCCGCCGGGAGGTCACCTGAAATGAACGCCCTGATGACCACCCCCCGTACGACGCCGGAAACCACCAGCGGATCCTCGCGCCCGGACGGCGCCCGTCAGCGTTCGCTCAGCCGCGGCATCGCTGTCCAGGTCGTTCTGTGGGCGTACGCCGGCATCGCCTTCGGCCCGCTGCTGCTGGTGCTGATCGGTTCGTTCCGTTCCAACGCGGAGATCCTTCGCGCACCGGTCGGGTTGCCCGGTTCGCTCGACGTGAGCAACTACGTCCGCGCCTGGGAGACCGCGTCGATCTCGACCTACCTGATCAACTCCCTGGTGGTGACGTGCGCTTCGGTGGTGCTGTGTGTCGGCGTGTCGGCGCTGGCCGCCTACGCCCTGGCCAGGTGGAGATTCCGGGGACGCGCCCTGCTGGCGGCGTTCTTCCTGTCGGGCCTGATGATTCCCGCGAAGCTCGGCCTGCTGCCGGTGTTCTACATGTTCCAGTCGATGGGGCTGATCGACAGCCGGATCGGGCTGGTGCTGCTCTACGCGGCGAGCGGCGTGCCGTTCTCCGTTTTCGTGATCATGGGATTCATGCGGGGGTTCCCCGGGGAGCTGGAGGAGGCCGCGAGGCTCGACGGAGCGCACGAGGGACGCCTGTTCGTGTCGATCGTGCTGCCACTGATGCGTCCGGCACTCGCGGTGGTCACGGTCTTCCAGTTCGCGCCGACCTGGAACGACTTCTTCTATCCGCTGGTGCTGATGCGTAGCGGCGACAAGTACACCGTCCCCGTCGGGCTGACCCGGTTCTTCGGTGAGTTCGCCGCCGATCGCGGCACCCTGTTCGCCGGGCTCGTGATCGCTCTGGTCCCGCTGGCCGTGGTGTTCGCGCTGGCGACCAAGCAGATCGTCGCCGGCCTGACCGCCGGGATGTCACGATGACAGACACCATCACCATCGACGGCGGAAAATCACAGCTCAGGATGCTGCTGAGTACTCCAGCGGGTCGTCAGCTCGGGGTCGGGCCCGGCTTCGTCTACCGGCCCGACGAGGACGGCGTCACCCGGATCGTGGACTCCATCCGTGGCGCCGCGGACACCATCTCCCTCCCCACACAGGTGGCAGGGGTGCTCGCCGGACTGACCGGCATACCGGGTGATCACGCCGAGCGTCGGCGTCTCGCCCTCGCCATCACGAGGCTCCTCGGCGGCCCCACCGCGATCGTGGAGGACAGCGTCCTCGCCCACGCCGGTGCCCTCGCCGGTGCCGGTGTGGTCCTGTGCGCCGGAACCGGGACGACAGTTCTGGCGGTGGACGCCGACGGAAACTATGCCCGGCTCGACGGGTGGGGCCCATATCTCGGCGACCGCGGCAGCGCGTTCGCCATCGGGCTCGCCGGGATGCGCGCCGCGACGGCGTCGTACGACCAGGTCGGGCCGAGAACCACGCTGGCCGACCGCCTTGTCGCCGCGCTCGGGGGCAGCGACCTGGCGGCGCTCCAGCGGTACTACCGGGACCCCGCCATGATCCCCCGCACGGCGGCCTTCGCTCTCGACGTCCTCGACGCGGCCGCCCAGGCCGACCCGGTGGCGAGCCGCATCTGCGCAACAGCCGCGACTGATCTCGCTGACGCGGCGGAGGCGGCGACCAACCGACTCCGCCTCAGCGGGGCGGAACGCCGGGTGTCGTACAGCGGACGGCTACTGGCGCCGGGGAACGCCCTCTACCAGGCACTGTCCGCAGAACTCGACGCCAGAGGGCTGCCGCTGGTCAGCCCCAGGGCCGAGCCGCTTGAGGGCGGCCCCACGCTACTGCGCGGCACCGGTCCCTACGCCCGCCTGCTGGCGGACCAGAACCCGGGCGGAGACGCGTGAGGGTCGGACACGGGACGGCCCGTTTCACGGCCGTGCCCGGAGAACCCATGGGTGGATACATCGACCGGTCCCAGGGCGTCCAGGGCGTGCTCGACCCGCTCGAGGTCCACGTGGTGACCTTCGCCGACGACGGCCACCGGTTCGCGCTGGTGGTCGCGGACCTGATCTGCGTGAATGTCGACGTCGTCGATCGGATCCGGACCGCCATGCGGGGCATCGGTGTGTCCTCCTGCTGGGTTGCCGCCACGCACACGCACGCGAGCCCCGAGGCGGGCTGTTTCCCCGGCGGCACGGTCACGCCACGGCCCGTCGGCGACCGGCTGGTGGCCGCGTCACTCGCGGCCGCACGCCACGCCATGGCGTCCGAACGGGCAGCCAGGATCGGCGCCTCCCGCACCCTGGTTCCCGGATTCGCGGGTCGCCGCAACCTCGCGGACACGCCACCGATGGACATTCCCGTCGACACCATCGCGGTCACCGCAGGTACCGACGTGGTCGGCCTGATAGTGGTCTCCCCGGTCCACCCGACCGTCCTGCCCGCCGACAACAACCAGGTGAGCGCGGACCTGAGTGGTGGCATCCGCCGAGCGCTGTCCGCACCCGACAGATGGGTGGTCGTCGCCACCGGCGCTGCCGGCGACATCAGTACCCGGCACACCCGCCAGGGACATGGGCGACCGGAAGTGGACCGGCTCGGCGCCCGGGTGGCCAGCCACGTGGAACCGCCACCACATGCCGGCCACAACCCGGCGGCACCGGTACGGCCACCGGTCTCGCGCAACGTCCGGCTACGGCCGAAACAGCCGGCGGAGTTCGACGCGTCCGTCTGTCCGACTCCGCAGGTCGGAGACGATCGGATTCGCCTGGTCCTGCAACAGGGGCTGCGGATCGCGCAGGAGCAGGCCGCCCGCCAGCGCACCGAACCCTATGTGGTCGAGGTCGCGGCGGTCGCCCTCGACGGGGTCACCGTCGTCGGCGTGCCCGGCGAGTTGTTCCTGGAACTGGGCGAAGCGATCCGCTCCGCGGCGGCGGACCAGGTTTCCGACATCGTCGTCCTCGGCTACACGAACGGCTACCTCGGCTACCTACCCACCCACGACACACCACCTTCCTACGAAACCTATGCCAGCCCGGTCAGCGCCGGCAGCGGCGAGATCCTCGTCGAAGCCGCCGTCGAAGCCGCCGTCGAGGCAGCCCGCGACCGTGACCGTTCCAGGAGGAACAGTGCCTGAACCCGCCTACGCCAACATCGCCCGGACCGCACTCGAGCAGATCCTCGCCACCCAACTCGGTGCCATCGAGTCGGCGGCCACGCTCGTTGCCGACGCCATCGCCGCCGGTGCTGTCCTACAGGCATTCGGAACCGGCCACTCGCGGATCGTCACCCTCGAACTCGCGGCGCGCGCCGGCGGGCTCGCCCCGGTCAGCATGCTGGCGGTCAAGGATCTCGTGATGTTCGGCGGCGCCGACCCGGGACCGATCCTCGACCCGACGTACGAGCGCGAGTTCGGCCTGGCCGAACGGATCTACGCGCTCGCCGCGCCCGCCACGCAGGACCCCTTCCTGATCGTCTCCAACTCCGGCATCAACGCCGCCATCGTCGAGATGGCGACGCTGGCCCGTGAGCGGAAACATCCGATCATCGCGGTCACCTCGGTCGCACACACCCGATCCGCCGGGGCCCGTACGACCCAGGGACCACATCTCGCCGACCTGGCTGACGTGGTGATCGACAACCTTGCCCCGGCCGGGGACGCGGCGCTGGAGATCACCCCAGAAGTTCGGATCGGGGCGGTCTCGTCGTTCACCGGGGTGCTCATCGCGCAGCTACTCACCGAACTGGTCTGCCGCCGGCTGCTGGAACGCGGCATCGACCCACCGGTACACACATCCGCGAATCTCGCCTGGGGCGACGCGCGTAATGCCGCCCTTCAGGAGCGGTACCGCGACCGGGTCCGCCCGATCGAACCCTGACCAACACGCGGTTGCAGGTTGAGCGACCCGGACCCGTCGGTACCCGGCACCCGACGGGTGGTCGCAGAGGCCCAGGACCCGGCTGGGCAGGGCGGCGGCGGGTCCGGTGCCGGGGTGGTGGCTCGACGGACCGCCTCGGCTTGGGCGGCCACCGGCTCCGGCAGCGCCCGCACGCTCTTGCCCAGCGCGCTGCCGACAAGGCTGGTCGGATCGCTCACATCGCGGTGGCCGTCGAGCCTGCGCGCAGCAGATCCGTCCACCTGGGTTCCATGTGTCATCGACCCTGGCCGAACTGGCCGCGGTAACGTCCGGGGCCGACAGCATCAGAAAGTTGCAGGCGTACCGTCATAGGTCCTCGCCGCCGCGTCTCGCTGTTCGACTTCCTCGTCTGCGTCACACGGCTGATCACTGCGCTGCGTGCGGATAGGGCGTACACGCTGACCTTCACCGAGGCGGCCGATGTCGTCGAGTTCCGCCCCGTGGCTGGCGATCGCGTCGAGGTTGCTGCCATCGATCCGTACCGTTGCGATGACCATGGCATCCGGCTCGCGGACCCCGAACCGGACTGCTTGGCCCAGGTGGACCGGCCCGAGCTCTTGGAAGCCCTGACAGGATTTCTTTCGTACGGCCGGCAGCAGTTACTTGACAACGTTCCCGGGCTTGATCGCAGCCCGTACATCGGAAAACTGTACGTCCAGGAATAGGGTGCTCTAGCCCGGCGTTGGCGTCCGGCCGGACCATCGAGCGTCGCCATCGAGGCCAGTGCGGTTATCACAAAGGACTCGTGCGCGCTCATCGGCAGTACCGGAAGCTGAAGCACATCGTGGACCGGTCACGGCCTGTGACGCTCAATCAGCGGCAGATCAGTGCATCGGCGTCGGGAAACAATCTGACTCTTGGTCAATTGAGCGATTTACGCATCTGTTGCGCCACGACGCGGTAGCCGGAAGTCTCATATAGCCGGATAGCGCGGGCGTTGCCGCCGAAGACGTTGAGCTCTAGGCGGCCCAGGCCACGGGAGCGCACGGCGTCCTCGGCCGCAGCTAGGAGCGCGCGTCCGTAGCCGGCTCCACGGTACGCCTCATCGATTTCGATGTCGTAGATGTACGCGCAGTCGGGCTCACCACGCGGGTGCGTCAAGGCCAGCCACAACACGCCAACACATGCGCCGTCGGGAAGCACGGCCCTCAAGAACAGCATTCCGACAGTCGCAAAGCCATCCGGCAACAGGACATCGAATGCCTTGGTGGCCAACTCGATGGCCTCGTCCGCTGGCCAGTTACCGGCTGTTACCTGCCCATCCGCGAATGATCGGATCGTACGGTCACGCCACTCTTCGAACTCGTTCCTCGTCATGTCCCGTACGATCAACTCAGGCACAGCGTGATGGTCCCACACCGATCGGTGGACGGCTGCCCCGGTTGTCCTCGCGCCAGCATCACGTCGGCTGCATGCACTCATCTCGGCTAGATCCGGATGCTGTCGCCGGACGGCGAACGAACAAGTGTCTGGCACACTCAGCGGCGTGTTGGTCACCATCACGCTACGAAACGTCGGCACCGCTGCCATCACGGTTGGACTCCTCGTCGCCGTCCTGACCCTCGGGACCGCCAGCGACCGTCCATTCATCCTCGCTGGGCTGCTCGTCCTCGTCGGTACTGGCCTACGGTTGGAGGCTGCCGTCCGCGCTCGCAACACCCGCCACCAGGACACCGGCCACTGATCTTCATGACAGTGCACCGCAACATGACGATGTGGACGCGGCCAAAACCGCCGTACCGCACGATCCCCGCGCCGGGGCGCTGCCGACTCCTCCAGTGCATGCCGTGGCACCCGCTCGGTGGCAGATCCGGATGTAGAAAGCCCTGCTCTTCTTGGCGGTCTGGGCGCCTGCCCGGTCTGCCAGAATGCGCGGCATGGAAGCTCAGGATCTGGAGCGTGCCGTCCGAATGATGGGCGAGGTCCTCGAACCGCTTTCGGCCCACGACTGGTCGGTCGCCGCTGGCACCCTCGCCTGGACGTGCCGAGAGACGCTCGTCCACATCGGCCATGATCTGCTCGCGTACGCGGCTCAGGTGGCGGGCGGGGTACAGGATGCATACCTGCCGTTGGATCTGGTGATCCGCGACGATGCGCCGGTGTCAGACGTGTTGCCGGCCGTCGAAGCATGCGGCGGACTGCTCGTCGCGGCGCTGCGGGCCGCAGGGCCGGATACGCGGGCGTGGCACTTCGGGTCCTGCGACGTCAGCGGGTTCGCAGCGCTCGGCGTCGCCGAGGTCGTGCTCCACACGTACGACATCACCCAGGGCCTGAAAGTGAACTGGTGGCCACCCGCGAAGTTCAGTTCACGCATTCTGGCTCGGCTGGCTCCGGACGCAACGACCCAGCAGCGGCAGAAGACGGGAAAACGGGGGCACTCGACGCAAGTTCTGCTCCGGCACACTGGACGCCTCGGCGATGTGGGCCCGTGGCAATGGCGCATCATGCCGGAGGAGCAGCGGGTGACTACGGAAGACGCCGGGGCCGACGGCGCTGGTCGCACCAACTCGGCAGCGGATCCAAACGTCCGAGACCGCCTCGCCGTAATCCACAAGCGTAGTGCAAGCGCTCATGGAAACTTTTGAACTGGGCAGCAGTGGTGTATTTCGCCCGCTTGCCGCCGCGCGCCTCCCACGCCCAGCGCACGGCGTGACAGCCAGCGACCAGCACGGGCAGAGTCGACTCAGGCTCGGCGTCCATCCAATCGCCGATCCAGTCCTGGATCCCGTCGACCCCACCGACCGCCTCCATCAGGAAGGCCATCTCGTCCGGATCGGCCGCCATGTTGAGCAGTTCTCGGGCGAACTTTCACTGGCGTTTTTCCAACGCCCGGATCAGAGCCTTCCGGTGCGGGTCTCCATAGGACGGGTCCAGGACCGGGTCCTTTGGTCGCTTCGTGAACGGCCACATGCAACCCAACCCCCATGTCTCGCCGATACTAGATGACCGGACTCGGCTACCGCATCGCATGGTTTACAGAGGTGGGTCGGCCCCCCGGAACAGGTCGCGAGCACGAACACCCAACCGCTCCGTCACGGATCGTTGCGACCGGACAACGGTGGATGAGTGTGTTGATCAGCTATTGCGTTCGCCGCAGGCGGAGTTGTCGGCAAGGGCCGAGAGAACGTGATGGTCGTACGCACGACGCCATCCGAGCGCGGCTCCGACCTGGTGCCGATCGCCTGGAACCCGCACTTCTCGGCGACCCTTGTCGAGGCCGTGTTCGCCGCGTCCGTCTCCAGGATGAGCTGTGTCAGCCCAAGGTTGCCAAGCGCCCAGTCAGCAACAAGGAGCACGGCTCGTGGCGCGTTTCCTTGGCCGCGGTGGGCGGGGAAGACGCTGTAGGCGACGGATGCCACGTCCTCGGCGCGGAACTGCAGGTTGATGATCCCGACCGCTTGGTCCGTCACGGCGTCGGCGATCGTCAACGGAGCCGCACGGCCGCTGCGCCATGCCTCTTCGACGCGGCTCATTCCGGTGCGCCGAGCCTCGGCATCCATCGGCGGGTCATCGAGCCATCGCAGGGTTTCGGAATCACGGCTCGCGTCGGCGATTGCCTCCAGATCGTCCTCTCGCCGTGGCCGCACGACGACCGAGCCATCCGTCAACGGCGTGGCTGGCGGGACAATCGGCGTGGAACGCACCATCGACCGATCCTATTACGGCAGCCTGCCGTTCGGAATCGTGGCTGAAGTTCGAGGTCGGGGCGTCGCGAGGCGACGATCTCCGCCGGTGTCGCTGCTCGGCGGGTCATTCCACCCCGGCGTCCTCCGGGCTGGAACGAGCCAGCGCCGCGAGCGTGTCGAGCGCCCCGGACAGGGTCGGCAGCGGCGGCGCGGCCAGCCCGAGCCGTACGGCGTTGGGGGCGTGGCTGGTCCCGACGGTGAACGCGGCGGCGGGGGTGACCGCGATGCCCCGGCGGGCCGCCGCCGCGACGAACGTCTCGGCGCGCCATGGCTCCGGCAGCTCCCACCAGCAGTGATAGGCGTCCGGATCGGAGTGGAGCAGCTGACCGGCCAACCGGGTCCGCGCCAGTTCCTGCCGGGCACGGGCGTCCCGGCGCTTGCCGGCGGTGATGGTGGCGACCGCCCCGTCGACGAGCCATCGCGTGGCCGCGTCCAGCGCGAAGCGGTTGGCGGTCCAGGTGCCGGACCGGATCGCGGTCGCGAGCTGGTCGGTGAGCTGTGGTGGCGCGGCGGCGAAGCCGACGGTGAGGCCCGGGGCGAGCCGCTTCGAGAGGCTGTCGACGAGGATGGTGCGGGACGGCGCCAGTGCGGCCAGCGGTGTCGGGGCGTCGGTGAGGAACGACCAGACGGCGTCCTCGATGACGTACACCCCGAGTTGGTCGAGCAGGTCGGCGAGCGCGGCGCGGCGGTGCGCCGGCATGGTCGTGCCGAGTGGGTTGTGCAGGGTCGGCTGGAGGTAGACGGCCCGGAGCGGGGCGGCGCGGTGTGCCTCGGCAACGGCCTCGGGCAGCAAGCCGTCCTGGTCGATCGGCAGCGGGACCAGGGTGACGCCGAGCCGGCCGGCGATGGCCTTGACGACGGGATAGGTGAGCGCTTCGACGCCGAGCCGCCCGCCTACCGGGACAAGGGTGGCGATGGCGGCGGCGATCGCCTGGCGGCCGTTGCCGGTGAACAGGATCTGCCGTGGGTCCGGGGCCCAGTCGGGGCGGCTGAGAAGCCCGGCGACGGCTTCCCGCACCGCGGGCGTCCCGGCGACGCCGACCGGGGGCAGCGCGGTTGCCAGCGTGTCGGGCCGCAGCAGGCCGGCCAGGGAACCGGCCAGCAGTGCGGGCTGTTGCGGCAGCACCGAGAAGCTCAGCTCCAGGTCGACGCGGACGTCGCCGGGTTCGGCGAGGGCGGGTTCCAGGGGCGGAGTGGCGGCCCGGACGAAGGTGCCCCGGCCGACCTCCCCGGTCACCAGCCCGCGCCGGGCCAGCTCCGCATAGACCCGGGCGGCGGTCGAGTTGGCGATGCCGCGTTGGCGGGCGAAGGTCCGCTGCGGCGGCAGGCGGTGTCCGGCGGCGAGCCGACCGGCGGCGATGTCGGCGGCGATGCTCTCGGCGATCCGCCGGTAGTCGTCCACGATCCGCTCCCAATTGCTCCGAGGACATTGTTTTTATTGCACTCGACTATTGCACCGCTTAGCCTTCCTGTCGAGACCAGGTTGGGAAGGAATGGCAATGGCCACGACGCAGGTCAACGAAGTCAGCATCGGATACGACGACAGCGGCAACGGGGAGACTCTGATCCTCGTGCACGGGCATCCCTTCAACCGCTCCATGTGGCGTCCACAGGTCGACTTCGCGGTGGCCGCCGGCTGGCGGGTCGTCGCCGCGGACCTTCGTGGGTACGGCGAGAGCACGGTGGTGCCGGGTCGCACCACCCTCGACACGTTCGCCCGGGACGTCGCCGGCCTGGCCGACCGGCTCGGCGTACGCCGGTTCGCCCTCGGTGGACTGTCGATGGGCGGGCAGATCGTGATGGAGTGCCTGCGCCAGTTCCCCGAGCGCATCTCCGGCGTGCTGCTGGCCGACACCTCCGCGCCGGCGGAGACCGATCTCGGGCGCAAGCTCCGCAACGAGCTCGCCGACCGGCTGCTCCGGGAGGGCATGGCCGGCTACGCCGAAGAGGTCCTGCCGAAGATGCTCGCGCCGCGGAACATCTCGGCCCTGCCCGAGATCGCCCGGCAGGTCAGCATCATGATGCACACGACCTCGCCGGTCGGTGCCGCCGCCGCCCTGCGCGGACGTGCCGAGCGCCCCGACTACGTCGAGACGCTGCGCCGGGTCGAGGTGCCCACCCTGGTCGTGGTGGGCAGCGACGACGAGTTCACCCCGATCGGCGATGCCGAACTCATCACCGGGAGCGTCCCGGGCGCGACGCTGGTCGTGATCGACGGTGCCGGTCACATGCCCAACCTGGAGCGGGAAGCGGTCTTCAACACCGCGCTCGGAGGGCTGCTCCAGCAGGTCACGACGGTGGAGGGACAGCGGTGACGACCGTCTTCGTGACCGGGGCCAGCAGCGGCTTCGGGGCCGCCTTCGCACGGCGCTTCGCTGCCGACGGCGCCCGGGTCGTCGCCTGCGCCCGGCGGGCCGACCGGCTCGCCGCACTCGGCCCGGACGTACTCCCGCTCGTGGTCGACGTCCGAGACCGTGCCGCCGTCGCCGCCGCCATCGAGGAACTGCCCGCGTCCCACGCCGAAATCGACATCCTGATCAACAACGCGGGTCTCGCCCTCGGGATGGAACCGGCGCACCGGGCCGACCTGGACGACTGGGAGCAGATGCTCGACACCAACTGCCGGGGGCTGATGAACTGCACCCACGCGATCCTGCCGGGCATGGTCGCCCGACGGCGCGGCCACGTCATCAACATCGGTTCCACGGCCGCGACGTACCCCTACCCGGGCGGCAACGTGTACGGCGCCACCAAGGCCTTCGTCCGGCAGTTCAGCCTGAACCTTCGCAGCGACCTGCACGGCACCGGCGTACGGGTCACCTGCGTCGAGCCGGGCATGGTCGGCGGCACCGAGTTCTCGGTCGTCCGGTTCGGCGGCGACGCCGAGCGGGCGGGCGGGCTGTACGACGGCATGGTGCCGCTCACCGCCGACGACATCGCGGAGGCGGTGCACTGGGCCGCCAGGCAACCGCCACACGTCAATGTCAACACCGTCGAGCTGATGCCGGTCGCGCAGAGCTTCGCCCCGTTCCAGGTGCACCGCCAGCCGGGCTGACCGGCCCGCCGGTGTGGCGGTTCCGGACGGGGGCCGAACTGCTGCGTCTCAGAAGTGGCGCAGCAGTTCGGGGAAGGCCGACAGCCGCAGCACGCCCGGGTCGGTCGGGTCCAGCTCGTCGTGTTCCAGCACCCAGGTGTTGTCGTTGGGGATGAACACGGCGTTCAGCCCGGCGGCCCGGGCGGGCCGGATGTCGGACTTCGGGGAGTTGCCGATCATCCAGGTGACCGTGGGGTCGACGTCGTGCTCCCGGGTCAGCCACCGGTAGGTGTCGACGTCCTTCTCCCGAACGATGTGCGCGGCCCGGAAGTGGTGCAGCAGCCCGGAGGCGTCGAGCTTGCGCTGCTGCTCCTCGCGCTCGCCCTTGGTCAGCAGCAGCAGCTCGTGCCGGCCGGCCAGGGCGTCCAACGCCTCGGCCACCCCGGGCATCAACTCCACCTGGTGGGCGACCAGGGCCGCCGCCAGGTCCTCGATCTCGCGCCGCTCCACCACGGTGGCGGGCCGCTGCCGCAGCCGCTCCAGGCACTCCCCCAGGCTGCGCAGGAACACCTTGCTGCCGTAGCCGTGCGCGACCGCGTTGGCCCGCTCGATGTCGTCCAGGATGGTCCGGATCTCGGCCCGGTCGAGGGTCGGATGGTCCAGCCACTCCAGGAAGTCGTCGATCACCCGCTCGAAGAGGACGTTGTTCTCCCAGAGCGTGTCGTCGGCGTCGAAGACGAGCACCTGCCCGTCGCGTCGGCGCGTCACGTCCCCATGTCTCCCTTCCCATGGTGCGACTCGGGCCGGGTTGGCGGAGGCGCACCCAATACGATCTTGGACAGCTTCCGTTCGGCGCGAACGGTAACTGTCCAAGATTCCGACCGGCAAGCGGGTTACGAACGGGGCACCGACGGCGCCGGCAGCCAACGGAGCGACGGGGGCCGGGCCGCACGGTCACGGGCCGGCGAACACACCGGACATGATCATTTCCTCGCGCTGTTCCTGCCTGTCCGGGCGCAGGCGCCCGCCCCGGGTCAGCATGACCGTGCCGTGCAGCAGCGCCCAGCCGACCTCGGCGAGGGTGTCGGCATCGCGGCCGGCGGCCAGCGGTGCCAGGGCGGCGCGCAACTCGGCGAAGGCGGCCCCGGGCGCCCCCGGACCCGGGTCGCGGCCCAGGGTGAGGTCCGAGGTGTGGGCGAGCATCGCGTCGTAGACCTCGGGACTGGCGTACGCGAAGTCCAGGTAGGCCGCCACCACGGCCGGCCAGGCGCCGCGGTCGGCCCCGACGGCGAAGGCCCGGGCGGCGGCGGCCCGGGCGGCGGCGAGCGTGGCGGCCAGGTCGGCGAAGCCACGCACCGCTACGGCGGACATGAGCGCGGCCGGGTCCGGGAAGCGGCGGTAGAGGGCCTCGATGTCGACGCCGGTCCGCTCGGCCAGCCGGCGGTGGGTCGCCGCCGCCCACCCCTCGGCCTCGGCCAACTCCCGGGCGGCGAGGACGACCCGCTCCCGCTCAGCCGGTACGCCGTCTGCTCCGTCTGCTGGCGACACCCCGTCGACACTAGTGAGCATCACCATCCGTGACAGCCTCGCGACGGATTGACGACTCTTCGGCAGTCGGCGGCCAGCTACCGCCGCCGGCTACCGGCTACCGGCGCAGGGTGAGGATCAGGTCGGCGACCAACGCCGTCCAGCCGGTCTGGTGCCAGGCCCCCAGCCCGGCGCCGTTGTCGCCGTGGAAGTACTCGGGGAAGCAGATCAGGTCACGCCAGTCCGGGTGGGTCTGGAAGAGCTGGGCGGCGCCGTAGATCGGCCGTCGGCCCCAGCCGTCCCGGGTGAACAGCGAGATCAGCCGCGCGGAGAGGTCGTCGGCGATCTCGTCGAGGCTCAGCTTCACCCCGGAGCGGGTCGGATACTCCACCTGGAGGTCGTCGCCGAAGAAGACGGCGTAGTCGCGCAGCGCGCTGATCAGCAGGAAGTTGGTCGGCATCCAGATCGGGCCACGCCAGTTCGAGTTGCCGCCGAACAGGCCGCTGGTCGACTCGGCCGGTTCGTAGCCGACGCTGAACTCCTGACCGCCGAGGGTCACCGAGAACGGCTTGTCGAGGTGGGCCCGGGACAGCGTACGCAGGCCGTACTCGGAGAGGAACTCGTCGGTGTCGAGCATCCGGGCGAGCAGCCGGACGAGCTGCTCCGGGCCGACCATGGACAGCAGCCGGTGCTGGCGGCCGTCGGGCCCGAGCCGCCGGGCGCCGATCACCTCGGCGTACTCCGGGCGGTTGGTCAGGAACCAGCGCAGTCGGGCGTTCAGCTCGGGCAGCCGTTGCAGGGTGCGGGCGGTGAGCCGGGTGGTCGCGGCCAACGGCAGCAGGCCGACGACCGAACGGACCTTCAGCGGCACCTTCGTGCCGTCGGCGAGCCGCAGCACGTCGTAGAAGAACGCGTCCTCGTCGTCCCACAGGCCCTGTTCGTACGCGGCTGCGGCGATGTAGGTGAAGTGCTCGAAGAACTTGGTGGCGGTGTCGACCCAGGTTCGGTCGTGCTCGGCCAGCACGACGGCGATATCGAGCAGGTTCAGCGCGTACATGGCCATCCAGCCGGTGCCGTCGGACTGCTCCAGCACCCCGGCCACCGGCAACGCCGCCGACCGGTCGAACGGGCCGACGTTGTCCAGCCCGAGGAAGCCGCCCTCGAAGACGTTGTTGCCGCCGGTGTCCTTGCGGTTCACCCACCAGGTGAAGTTGAGCAGCAGCTTGTGCATCACCCGGGCCAGGAAGTCGTGGTCCCGGCCGCCGTCGATCTCGAAGACCTTCAACGCCGCCCACGCGTGCACCGGCGGGTTGACGTCGCCGAACGCCCACTCGTACGCCGGGATCTGGCCGTTGGGGTGCAGGTACCACTCGCGGAGCAGGAGCAGCAGTTGCTCCTTGGCGAAGCCGGGGTCGACCCGGGCGATGCTGACGCAGTGGAAGGCCAGGTCCCAGGCCGCGTACCAGGGGTACTCCCACGGGTCCGGCATGGAGATCACGTCGAAGCTCGTCATGTGCCACCAGGCGCTGTTGCGCCCGTGCCGGCGGCCGGAGGGCGGGGGCGGGGAGCCGGGATCGCCCTCCAGCCAGCGCTTGACGTCAAAGTGGTAGAACTGCTTGCCCCACATCAGCCCGGCGATGGCCTGCCGGGCGACCAGGGTCTCGTCCGGGGTCGCGGCGGCCGGGATGACCCCGGCGAAGAACCGGTTCGCCTCCGCTCGGCGGGCCCAGAGCACCGCGTCGAAGCCGTCACCCAGTTCCGCCGGCGGCGGCGGGGCACCGCCGGGCGGCGGGGCGGTACGGGTCAGCCGCAGTCGGATCCGCCGCTGCGCCCCGGCCGGCACGTCCAACACGTAGTGCAGCGCGCCCTTGGTGCCCTCCAGGGCCGGGTTGACGGTCGCGGCCCCGTCGACCACGTGGTCGTTGATGCCGTCCTTCGGGTGGCGGGACCGGCCGGGCAGCCCCCAGAGCCGCTCGGCGTTGGTGTCGTTGTCGCAGAGCAGCGGCGTCGGCTCGCCGTCGCCCTCCAGCAGCAGTTGGCCGAGCACCCGGTGCTCGCCGACCAGCCGCGAACCCTCGCCGACCAGCCGGGGCACCCGGTCGCCGCCGGGCAGCCCCCACGCCCAGGTGTTGCGGAACCAGAGGGTGGGCAGCACGTGCAGGGTGGCCGCCTGGTCGCCCCGGTTGGCGACGGTGACGACGACGCACATGTCGGTCGGGGTGGCCTTCGCGTAGTCGACGGTCACCGCCCAGTACCGGTCGTCGTCGAAGATGCCGGTGTCGACCAGCTCGTACTCGGTGTCGTCCCGACCGCGTAGCGCGTTCACCGCGACCAGTTCGTCGTACGGGAAGGCGGCCTGCGGGTAGTGGTACCGCCAGCGCATCCAGGAGTGGGTGGGGGTGGAGTCCTCGTAGAACCAGTATTCCTTGGCGTCCTCGCCGTGGTTGCCGCCGTCGCCGCCGAGGCCGAACATCCGCTCCTTGAGGATCGGGTCCTTCCCGTTCCACAGGGCGAGGGCGAAGCAGAACGTCTGCCGGTCGTCGCAGACGCCCGCCATGCCGTCCTCGCTCCACCGGTACGCTCTGGACCGCGCGTGGTCGTGCGGGAAGTAGTCCCAGGCCGTACCGTGCTCGCTGTAGTCCTCCCGGACCGTCCCCCACGCCCGCTCGGACAGATAGGGACCCCATGCGCGCCAGTCCTGTTCCCCGGCGTCGGCCTGAGCCAGCCGGAGCCGTTCGGGGTCGGGCGCGGAGTCGTCGGGGGGCGGCACGTCGGTGATCACTCGCACATCTTCGACGCCGCCGGAGGACTTCACCACAGGAGCCATTCTCGTCGTGGCGTGTTACACCCCGCCGCCGGTGGAGGAAAGTTGATCGACATTCGTTTCGGTCCGCAGGTGTGCGGCGACCTGACCGGCGGTGCCGCCCGGGAGTGGCTGGTCACCGACGGTCTCGGTGGTTACGCCACCGGCACGGTGAGCGGGTTGCGCACCCGCCGCTACCACGGTCTGCTCGTGGTGGCCGGCGAGACACCGGCGTCCCGCCGGGTGGGACTGGTCGGCCTGGACCCGGCCGTGGTCTTCCCCTCCGGCGCCCGGGTGCGCCTCGGCGCGCACGAGTGGTCCTCCGGCGACGTCGACCCGCGCGGCTTCGAGCTGCTGGAGCGGTTCGACCTGACCGACGGCCTGCCCCGGTGGCGCTGGCGGATCGGCGACGTGGTGATCGAGCGGGAACTGGCGATGACGCACGGCCGCCCGTGCGTGGCCGTGGTGCACCGGCTGGTCTCCGGTGGGCCGGTGCGCCTCGACCTGGCGGCGGTCTGCACCTGGCGGGACGCGCACGGCGAGCGCCGCGCCGACGGCCCGGCCCCCCGGGTGGAGCCGGTGCCGGGCGGGGCGGTGGTGGAGAGCGCGTTCCGGCTCGCCGGGCCGGACTGGACCCCGGAGGGCCAGTGGTGGCGCGGCGCGCACCACCGGGAGGAGGCGGCGCGCGGCCTGAACCCCGACGAGGACCTCTGGTACGCGGGCCGGTTCTCGGGTGGGCTGGAGCGCCCCGGCGACACGGTGTCGGTGCTCGCCTGGGCCGGCGAGCTGGCCGAGGAGCCGCCCCCGGCGACCGAGGTGGTCGCGACGCGCCGGGCCCGCAACCGGCGGGTGGTGGCCGCCGCGAAGCCGGCCGACCCGGTCGAGGCGACCCTCACGCTGGCCGCCGACGCGTTCGTGGTCGGCACGGCCACCGGGCCGGACGTGGTGGCCGGCTACCCGTGGTTCGGCGCCTGGTCGCGGGACACGATGATCTCCTACGAGGGGCTGTTCCTCTGCACGAACCGGGCCGCCGAGGGCCGGGAACTGCTGCGGGCGTACGCGGCGACGCTGTCGGAGGGGATGCTCGCCAACACCGCCGACACCGGCCGGGTGGAATACAACACGGTCGACGCGACCCTGTGGTTCCTGCACGCGGTGAGCCGGCACGTCACCGTCACCGGCGACACCGATCTCGGCGACGAACTGCTGCCGGCGCTGCACGGGGTGGTCGACGCGCACCTGGCCGGCACCCGGTTCGGCATCGCCGTGGACCCGGCCGACGGGCTGCTCACCCAGGGCGGCACCCCGGGCACGGCGCTGACCTGGATGGACGCCCGGGTGTACGGGGTGCCGGTCACTCCGCGTACCGGCAAGCCGGTGGAGGTCAACGCGCTCTGGGTCAACGGGCTGGCCGGCCTGGCCGAGCTGACCGAGCTGGCGGGACGGGACGCGGGCGACCTGTGGCGGCTGCACGAGCGGGCCGTGGCCGCGTTCCGGGACCGGTTCCCGGCCCCGACGGGCTGGCTGCACGACGTGCTGGACACGCCCGCCCCGGCGTACCCGCTGGGTGGGGCCGCGCACCACGACGACGAGTTGCTCCGCCCCAACCAGCTGCTGGCCTGGTCGCTGCCGTACGCCCCGCTGGCGCCGGACGAGCCCACCGTGCGCCGGGTCGCCGGCGGGCTGCTCACCCCGCTGGGCCCGCGCAGCCTCTCCCCCGACTCGCCCGAGTTCGTGGGGCGGCACCGGGGCGGTCCGGCCGAGCGGGACGGCGCCTACCACCAGGGCACCGTCTGGCCGTGGCTGCTCGGCCCGTACGCCGACGCCGCCCGACGGGCGAACCTGCCGGTCGACGACCTCTTCGTCGGCATCGAGGCCCATCTGACCGAGTACGGCCTGGGATCGGTGAGCGAGACGGCGGACGGTCTCGCTCCGCACGCCGCGACCGGGTGCCCGTTCCAGGCGTGGTCGGTCGCCGAACTGCTGCGTGCCCGCAGGAACAGCCGTTAGCGCGTTACACGACCGCAACGGCGGCGTCTCCGCTGGTTAGCCAGCCACCAGCAGGATGGGTCCCGATCCGGTCGCGACCGCGACGGGCACCGGCTCCGGTGCCCGTCGGCGCGTACCGGGGACGACTCCGAGGGGGCCGCATGTCACCTGACGCCGACGTGATCGACATCCACCCCGCCCGGCGACAGCGGGTGCTGATGCTCTCCTGGGAGTACCCGCCGGTCCTGGTCGGTGGCCTGGGCCGGCACGTGCACGCCCTGTCGGTTGCCCTGGCCGCCGCCGGGCACGAGGTCACCGTCGTCACCCGACACACCGACGGCGCACCCCTGGAGGAGTACGCCGACGGCGTCCGAATCGTCCGCGCCGCCGAGGACCCGGTCACCTTCCCACTGGCCACCTCCTCCCTGCTGGCCTGGACCATGGCGTTCAACCACACCCTCACCCGCGCCGCGCTACGCGCCACCGAGGCCGGCTGCTACGACGTCATCCACGCCCACGACTGGCTCGTCGCACACACCGCGGCGACCCTCGCCGAGCACCTCGACCTGCCCCTGGTGACCACCATCCACGCCACCGAGGCCGGCCGGCACCAGGGCTGGCTGCCGGAGGAGATGAACCGCACCATCCACGGCGTCGAGCACTGGCTGAGCAACGCCTCCGCCCGGGTGATCGCCTGCTCGGGCTACATGCGCGACCAGGTCACCACACTCTTCGGCGTTCCGGCCGAGCAGATCGACGTGGTGCCCAACGGGGTCGACGACCGGGCCTGGCGGGCCCGGCCGGGGGCGGTCGCCGCCGCCCGGGCCCGGTTCGCCGGCGACGGCCCACTCATCGGGTACGCCGGCCGGCTGGTCTACGAGAAGGGCGTACAGCACCTGGTGCAGGCGGTGCCGTACCTGCGCGACCGGCACCCCGGGCTGCGGGTGGTGATCGCGGGCGACGGCCCCTACCGCGCCGAGTTGGCGGAGCAGATCCGCCGACTCGCGCTCGGGCAGACCGTACGCTTCACCGGTTTCCTGGACTCGACGCGGCTCCCGGCGCTGCTCGGCGCCACCGACGCGACCGTGGTGCCCAGCCTCTACGAGCCGTTCGGGATGGTGGCCCTGGAGGCCGCGGCGGCCGGGGCTCCGCTGGCCGTGGCCCGCACCGGCGGCCTCGCCGAGATCGTCGAGCCGGGCGTGACCGGGGTGACCTTCCCGCACAGCGACCCGGGTGCCCTCGGCGAGGCGGTCGACTCACTCCTCGGCGACGAGGTCTTCGCCAGGCGGGTGGCCCGGCGGGCGCGGACCGTGGTCGGCCAGCGGTACGGCTGGGCGACCATCGCCGCCCGGACCGCCGGCACGTACGCGACGGCCGGCCGGGAGCACGGCCCGACGCAGGCCCGCCGCGCCGCCGCCCGACTCGGCGAGGCCCGGCAGAAGATCACGATTCCCGAGGGGAATCTCCTCGCGGTCGGCGGCGCCGCCTGCTGAGCGGTCCGCCGTCCGATCGCCGACAGACCGGCCCCGCCCGGCACGGCATAATTCCTGCCGGAACGGCACAGTCACCCACCCCTTCCCGCCACCGTCCCCGATGGACCGTCCGGGCGATGCCCCTGCGCCGCGACGACGAACTACAGTGGCGTAGTTTTGGCGCTCAAGATCCCTGGGGAGGGTGAGCCGACATGATGGGACCGTCCCACGCGCTGTCCGGCGCGGCGGTGTGGCTGGCCGGGTCCTGGGCGCTGCAACAATTCGCCGACTACCACCAGTCGCCGCTGGAACTCGCCGTCGGCACCGCGGTCTGCGCCGGTGGGGCGCTCTTCCCGGATCTTGACCTGTCCGGCAAGGTGACCCGCAACCAGGGCGGGGCGACCGTCGCCCGCACCTTCGGCGTGTTCTCGCTCTTCATCGCCGAGGTGATGGAGAAGATCTCGCTCGGGGTCTACTACGCGACCAAGCTCAGCAAGGACCCGCGCCGCAACAACGGTCACCGGACCCTGACCCACACCATCCCGTTCACCCTGCTGGTCGGCTGGGGCACCACCACGCTCTGCGCCGCGTACGGCAAGTGGGCGGTCATCGGCATCCTGTTCTTCATGTTCGGGCTGGCGCTGCGCGGCCTGTTCGACAAGTGGGCGGAGCGGGCCGGCTGGGTCATCGTGACCCTCGCGTCGGCCGCCGCCGCCTGGTACACCTTCGTCAACCTGCCCGGCGGCCGGGGCTACCCGTTGATCGGCACCGCCGTCGGGGTCGGCTGCTTCGTGCACATCCTCGGCGACATGATCACCCGGGCCGGGGTGCCGATCCTCTGGCCGATCCCGATCAAACGTCGGATGTGGACGCCGATCGGGCTGCCCAACAAGATCGCCCTGCGGGCCGGCAGCAAGACCGAGGTGGTGGTCGTCCGGGCCGTACTGACCGCGATCTCGGTGCTCGCGGCGGCCGGGCTGGTCGCCCCGTCGGTGCTGCAACGCTTCAACATCGACGTCTGACGGCTCCCCGCCGCTCGCCCGGTCAGTCCAGTGCCTCGGCGGCCCAGCGGGCCAGCAGCTCCAGCACCGGTCGGCGGCCGGCCATCATCGCGGCCTCGTCGCGGACGTCGTAGGTCTGGCTGATGGCCGACCGGCCGAGCCGGCCGAGCATCAGCGGCGCCAGCCAGAAGTACTTGGCCGCCCCGGTGAGCCGGACCGCCCGGACCATCGCCGCCGGTGCGACGGCGCCGTGCAGCCCCTCGACGTAGCGGTCGACCACGGTGGCGGCCACCTCGTCGAGCAGCGCGACGTCGACCAGCCCGTCGAGAAAGGTGTCCAGCACCAGGTTGGCCGCGTCCTCGCCGACCGGCCCCGGGCCGACGCCGGACCAGTCCAGCAGCACCGGGCCGCTGCCGGCGAAGACCAGGTTCATCGGCCAGCAGTCGTGGTGGCAGAGCGTGCGGGGCAGCCGGTCGGTGGCCGCCAGCACCTCGTGCCGCCGGTCCCACAGCGCCCGCAGGGTGTCGCGCAGGGGGCGCGGCCAGGCGGCAACGGCGACCGGATGCTCCCACGGCACCGGCGCGACCACCGGCCGGCTGAGCGTGTAGTCGCGCAGCCAGTCGCGGGCCAGCCAGTCCGGCGGACGACCGCCGGGCAGCAGCTCCCGCGCCTCGGGGTCGCCGAGCCAGCGGGCGTGTGCGGCGCCGAGCCGGCCGGCCACCTCACCGAGGTCGGCGGCCGTGCAGGCGACGCCCGGCCGGCCGGCCGCCTCGGCCAACCACAGCGCCACCGAGCCGTCCGGCCGGTCGTCGACCGCCAGCGGCGTCGGCGCGGCCAGCCCGGCGTCGGCGTACGCGGCGGTGGCCAGGCCGCTGCGGTACGCCTCGACCTCGCGGCGCCAGTAGTTCCAGTGCCCCGGCTCGTCGCTGCCGGCCCAGTGCGCCGGCCCGGGGCGGCCGGGCGGGGTGACCAGCTTCAGCACGGCCGCCTGCCCGTCCCGGCGGGTACGCCAGATGCCGCCGGTCACCCCGTTGAGCGTGTTGTGGGTGAGCTGCTCGGCCGGCACGTCGACGGGGACCAGGTCGGTCGGCGGGCGGGACGTGGTCACGGGACCTCAGAGCCGCCGGGATGGTCCACCGGGGACGCGGACGGAGCGACCGTGGCCGGCGAGCGGGGGCTGCTCCAGCGGGCGAGCCACCCGGTCGCCGCCCGTGCCCCCCGCACCACGGCCGCGTGGGCCACCACCGGGCAAATCACGACCGCCGTCACCAGCGACCAGGCCAGCGCTGCGCCGGCAACGGCCGCCCCAGTGACCGCCGCGATGCCGGCGACGTACAGCCCGACGAGCAGCGCGGCCACCCCGCAGGCCGCCTGCGTACGGGCGAACGCACCACGGCGAGCGAGGGCGGCCTCGCCGATCACGACCGCCGGTGCCACCACCAGCGGCACCAGGACGGCGCCCAACAGGGCGGCGCCCAGCACCATGAGCGGGCCGGCCAGCGGCCCACCCTGGTCGGATTCGGGGGTGCCCAGGGCGAACGCGAACAGCGCCAGGTAGCCAACCAGTCCTTCGGCAACGCACACCAGCCAGGCGGCGACCGCCCCGGCGACGTGACGGGTCAACGTTCCGATCATCGGCGGACCTCCCCCGTCGTCAGCGGCCCGCCGCGGTGTGCCACGGCGGCGGACGCCGCGCCCGCCGACGCTAGCGGAACAGAGGCCTGGCGTGGGCGCAGGGGCTGGACCAGATGGCTGCCGACGAGGTGCAGGCCGAGCGAATGACCGGTCTGGGCCGACCGCCGTCGGCGACCTGCCCCAGGCGCACACGATCAGTTGACCGAATCGCCAGGAATGGGAGTGGGGACAACGATACGTTCGGGTTGTCGAGCCACCGGCCGGCCATGTGCAGCGACGTCCGCCGAAAGGAGCATTCGATGGCGCTCTGGACCGATCTTGCGAGCTGGCGCGGCCCCACCGCCAACCGGGTCCCGGGCGGCATGGTGGAGGTTCGCGGCCTGGTGGTGCACATCGCCGACGGCACCTATGAGGGCACCATCAGCCACCAGCGGGACCCGAGCACCGAAAACTCCTCGCACTTCATCGTCAGTCGTGACGGTGACATCGCGCAGATGGTCGACACCGCGGACAAGGCCTGGACCCAGAAGGCCGGTAACGGGCACTGGATCTCGGTGGAGTGCTCCGGGTTCAGCGTCGGCAGCGCGCACCACGCCAGCCATCCCGGCTGGGAGAGGCTGACCGACAAGCAGATCGCCGCCATCGGCCGGATCTTCGCCAAGGTGCACCAGGAATGCGGCGCCCCTCTCGCCCTGACGGCCGACCCGTCGGGCACGGGCCTCGGCCACCACAGCATGGGAGGCCCCGCCTGGGGGCACGACAAGTGCCCCGGCCCCCCGATCATCGCCCAGAAGCCGGACATCCTGGCCGCCGCCGAACAGGCCGTCAGTCTGTCCGGGCCCACGCCCGCACCGGGCCTCGTCGTACGGCGTGCGGCACCCTGACGGCCCCCGGGTCACGTTTCCGAGCAACCCGCGTTCAACCACCGGTGATTCAGGCGCCGACACGCTGGGGCGGGACGGTCAGCCCGTAGAGCGCCATCAGTTCCGGGGTGTCGACCCGGCTGCCGTCGGCCACCGAGTCGCAGGCGATGTCGACGATCTGGTCCTTGTGCGCCAGCAGGTAGGGCCGGGCGCCGACGTCCGCGCTGGCCAGGGTGGCGATGCCGGACCAGTGCCGGCGGCCGAACAGCATCGGGTAACCGCGCAGCCCGTCGTAGGTCGCGCAGACCAGCACGTCCGGGTACGGCAGCGCGGTCACCCGACGCACGGCGGCGACGGTCAGGCCGGGCATGTCGACCGGCACCACCACGACCGCCTCGATGCCCTCGTCGTCGAGCGCGGCCAGGCCGGCCCGGATGGACGAGCCGACGCCCGTCCCCCACGCCCGGTTGATCACCACCGTGACCCGGCTCAGGTCTGCCGTCTCACGGACCTGGTCGGCCGCGGCGCCGAGCACGACCACGATCCGTTCACAGCCCGCCTCGGTCATCGTGTCGATCATCTGGTCCACCAGGGGTTTCTCCCCCTGGTGCAGCAGGGCCTCCGGGCCGCCGATGCGACGCCCTCCGCCCGCGGCGATGATCATTCCTGCGATCCGGTTCAGCTGGGCCCCCTCCACCGTGGAGCGGGCCGTGGCGCGAGGGCCCGGCCCGCTCCGTCGTACGGACATCGGGAGCAACGAGGACAAGGCAGGCCGGGTAGCGGGGCGAAAAGGGAAAATAGTGCAACTGTTACCGGCGCGGAACCTCGCCCGATCGCCCGTTCCAGGCTGTGCGGACGATCAGGCTCCCGCCCCGGCTGCGGCGACCGCGACCGGCACCGGGTCGCGGGGCGGACGTGACAGCAGGCCCGCCAGGTCGTCGCGGGTCTCCGCGAGGAACCCCGCCGCCGTGGCGGAGTAGATCGACATGAGCATGGCCGGCTGGAAGGGCAGCAGGCCAGGGCCCACCAGCGCGGCACGCCGCTCACCCAGCGACACCGGGCGGTAGGGCACCCCCAACTCGGCGGCGAGGCCGGCTGCCGTGAACGCGACGGGCCCGGTCAGCTCGTAGGTGCGGTCGCGGTGGGCGGCCGGGTCGGCGGCCACCCGCACGGCGGCGTCGGCCAGATCCTGCCGGGCCACCGCAGCGACCGCTCCCGTGCCGAACGGGGCCGTGACCGCGCCGCCGACCGGGGCGGCCAGTTGACCGAACAGCTCGGCGTAGAGCCCGTTGCGCAGGATCGTCCAGCTCAGCCGGCTCTCCCGCAGCCGACGCTCCGTCCACCGGTGCGCGAGCGCGAAGGCCAGATGATCGCCGGCACCGACCAGGCTCGTGTAGACCACGTGCTGCACCCCGTGCCGCTCCGCCGCCGAGACGACCCGGTCGTGGCGGGCCAGGACCACGTCGTCCTCGCCGTACCCGGCGGAGACCAGCACCAGCACGCGTACGCCCGTCAGATCCGGCCCCGCCGGGTCGTCGAAGTCCATGGTCCGCCCGGCGTCGGCGAAGCGACCGGGGGTACGGGTGCCGGCGAGCGGGGCAAGGCCCCGCTCGGCCAGCCCGGCGTGGATGAGGGAGCCCAGGTGCCCGGAGGCACCGGTGACCAGCAGCATGAGGTTAGCCTTTCGGTGGTACCGAATCGGAACTAACCTCATGGTCGGGAACCACGGAACCGGGCACAAGGAGGCACTTCGATGTCAGCAGGGCACACGGCGGTAACCGAGGCGCTGGCACCCTGCGGCCTGCCGGAGCACCCGGACTGCGGAATCCGCGACGTGCTCGACCGCATCGGCGACAAGTGGTCGGTGCTCGCGATCGTCGAACTCTCCTCCGGCGTCCGGCGGTTCCGGGAACTGCAACGGGCCATCCACGGCATCTCACAGCGGATGCTCACCCTGACCCTGCGCCGCCTGGAACGCGACGGCCTGGTGCTGCGCACGGCGTACCCGACCGTCCCGGTGACCGTGACCTACGAGCTGACCGAGCGCGGCAGGAGCCTGACCCACCTGGTCCGGCAGCTGGCCGACTGGTCGCTGGCGCACAAGGACGTGATCGCCGAGTCGCGGCACACGTGGGACGCCGCCAACCCGGGATCCGGCATCTCCTGACCTGATTCATGAGCCCCGGTTGCGGCGGGTGGCCGACGGAGGGGCGCCGTCACGTCGCGTCGGCGTAACAGTCGACGACGGACAGGTCCAGCGGGAAGCGCACCGGGGTGCCGCCGAAGAGCAGGGCGGCGGCCTGCTCGCCGCACCGGGCGACCACGTCGGAGACCGCGCCGGCCCGCTCCGCCGGGCAGTGCACGATCACCTCGTCGTGCTGGAAGAAGACCAGCTCGGCACCGGTGCCGGCGAGCTGGCCGCGCAGCGTCGCCAGCAGGGTCGAGGCCCACTCGGCGGCGGTGGCCTGGATGACGAAGTTGCGGGTGAACCGCCCCCGGGACCGGGCCGCCCGGGCGCGCGGCGACTGCGGATCGCCGCCGCCGTCGGGGACATCGGCGTCGGCGTCGCCGAACCCGGCCGTGCCGGGCGGGCAGGTGCGCCCCAGCCAGGAGCGCACCAGCCCGCCGGCCTCGCCCGTGCGGGCCGCCGCCTCCACATAGCCGAAGGCCGTCGGGTAGTTGCGCCGCAGCACCGCCAGCGCCGGCACCGCCATCCCACCGGTCTGGCCGTACATCGCACCGAGCAGTGCCAGCTTCGCCCGGGGCCGGTCGCCACCGAAGGCGTCCTTGGCGAGGGCGGCGTAGAGGTCACCGGCACCACCGGCGGCGGCGAGCCGGGCGTCGCCGGAAACCGCCGCGAGCACTCTCGGCTCCAACTGGCCGGCGTCGGCGACCACCAACCGCCAGCCCGGATCGGCCACCACCGCCCGCCGGATCACCTTGGGGATCTGCAACGCGCCGCCGCCCCGGGTGGCCCAGCGACCGGAGACGACCCCGCCCGGCACGTACTCCGGCTGGAACCGGCCGTCCCGCACCCAGGCGTCGCGCCAGGTCCAGCCGTGCGCCGTCCAGATCCGGTAGAGCTCCTTGTATTCCAGGACCAGGGGCACCGCCGGATGGTCCACCCCGCGCAGCACCCAGGCCCGGGTGTTGGGCAGCTCAACGCCGGCCCGGGCGAACGCCCGCAACAGCTCCGCCGGGGAGTCGGCGTGCAACTGACGTACGCCGAACGCGTCGGCGATCCGCGCGGCCAGCTCGGCCAGCCGGCGGGGCGGACCACCCACCGGCGACGGCTCGCCGAGCAGCTCGGCGAGGACCTCGTCGTGCACGTCGGCCCGCCAGGGCAGCCCCGCCGCACCCATCTCCACCGCGATCAGCACGCCGGCCGACTCGGCGGCGACCAGCAGCCGGAACCGGCCGGGATGCCCGGTCGCGGCGATCCGGGCGAGCTGGTCGGCGTACACCCGGGTCAGTGCCTCGACGCCGGGGCCCGGCGGACCGGGCAGTGCGTCGAAGAGCGCGCCCTGGCCGTGGCCGGGCGGCGCGGCCGGACGCGGCGGCGGGTCGGCCGGCACCGGGGCGCCGGTGAGCCGGGCCCAGGCCGCGGCGAGCGAGCGGGGCTCGCCCCAGCGGCCGGCGTGACCGAGCAGCAGCGCCTCGGTCAGCTCCACGTCGTGGCAGCGCTCGACCCGCGCCCCGGCGCGCAGCAGCGCGGGGTAGACCGACGTGCCGGAGGCCCACACCCAGCGCGGCCGGTCCGCCGCCTCGCGCGCGGCGACGGCGGCGGCCAGGTCGGCGGCCGGCTGCGCCGGGCCGACGGGACGCCCGGCGGCGTCGAGGGATTGCAGCACTCCCCCGCCCCGCTCATCGGACACCACCGCCACCAGCACGAACGCGATTCTGCCTCGTCCCTGCGACACTCCACCCACCAACCGCCCTGGTGCCTCGTCGGACCGGTCGGCCGCGACCGCCGGGGACGACCCGTCGGCGGGCGGGCGGCAGGCCGGGGCGGTGCCGCGGTGCCCGGATCGGTAGCGTGAGCCGGTGCCACCACGGATCCCCCATCCCGAGCCGGGGACCCCGGACATCCGGGGGCCGTTGCGGTATCTGTGGTGGCTGGTCCGCTGCCAGCCGTGGCGGGTGCTGCGCGGAAGCCTGCTCGGCACGGCCTGGATGACCAGCCTGTCGGTCCGGCCGTACCTGATCTCCCGCGCCGTGGACGACGGCCTGCGTACCGGCGACACCCGGGCCCTGGCCCTGTGGGTGGCGGCAATCGTCGTCGCCGGCATGGGGCTGTCCTATCTGGGCATCATGCGGCACCGCACGATGACCTTCATCCGGGAGGATGCGAAGGCCCGCTCGGCCGCCGTGGTGCTCCGCCAGCTGTCCCGGGTCGGCGCCGCACTGCCCCGCCGGACCGCCGCGGGCGAGGTGGCCACCGTCGGTGGCACCGACATCGACCGGGCGGCGCAGGTGCTGACGGTGACCGGACCCGGCGTCGGCGCGGTTGTCGCGTACGTCGTGATCACCGTCGTGCTCTGGTCGATCTCGCCCCTGCTCGCGCTCTGCGCGCTGGTGGGCGTGCCCTCGGTCGGTCTGGCCGTCGCTCCCCTGCTGGGCCGGCTGGAGCGGGCGGAGTCGGTCTACCGGCAGCAGCAGGGTGAGCTGACCGCCCGGTCGGGCGACATCGTGGCCGGGTTGCGGGTGCTCGCCGGGGTGGGCGGCCGGGGCCTGTTCGCCCGCCGGTACGCGGCCCGCTCCCGCGACCTGCTCGTCGAGGGATACCGGGTGGGATCCGTGAACAGTTGGATCGACGCGGCGACGGTGGCCGTCCCCGGGCTGTTCCTCGCGGTGGTGGTGTGGCTGTCAGCCCGGATGGCGGTCGCCGGCGACATCAGCGTCGGGGAGCTGGTCGCCGTCTACGGCTACGTCGCGACACTCGTCGTGCCGGTCTGGTTCCTGCTGGAGGGCGGGCACCAGCTGATCCGGGGCCGGGTCGCGGCCCGCCGGATCGTCGCCCTGCTCGCCGTCACGCCGGACGACGTCGGCGGACCGCGCGCAACGCCGGCCCGCGCCGACGCGGCGACGGTTCCCGGCAGCCGGCAGCCGGCGGGTTCCGCCGCCCCCGTCGCGGCCCCCGGCGGCCCCGTCGACCTGCACGACCCGTCGAGCGGGCTGACCGTCCGGGCCGGCCGCCTCACCGCGGTGGCCGCCGCCGACCCGGCTGACGCCCTCGCGCTGGCCGACCGGCTCGGCCGGTACACCGTCAGCGACGCCACCTGGGGCGGCGTGCCGCTGACCGGCGTCGGACTCGAACAGGTGCGGGCCCGCATCCTGGTCGCCGACCACGACGCCCACCTGTTCGCCGGGACGCTACGGGAAATGCTGCACGGGGCCCGGCCCGACGGTGGTGACCACGAGCGGATCGCCGCCGCCCTGCACGCCGCGTCAGCCGAGGACGTCGTCGACGCCCTGCCGCGCGGGCTCGACACCCCGCTGGACAACCGGGCCCGCTCCCTCTCCGGCGGCCAGCGGCAACGGGTCCGGCTCGCCCGGGCGTTGCTCGCCGAGCCGGAGGTGCTGATCCTCCTCGATCCGACCTCGGCGGTGGACGCGCACACCGAGGCGCGGATCGCCGAGCGGCTGCGCCGTGCGCGGGCCGGACGGACCACCGTCGTGCTCACCACCTCGCCGCTGCTGCTGGGCCGGGCCGACCGGGTCGCGTACCTGGTCGCGGGGCAGGTCACCGCTACCGGCGCGCACGCCGACCTGCTCGACCGGGACCCCGGTTACCGGCGACTCGTGGCCCGGGGCGACGCCGACGCCGACGCCGAGCAGGCGCTGCGGTGAGCGGGCTGCCGATCGCCGACCGGGCCGCCGTACGTCGGGCGACGCGCGGGCTGATCGCCCGGGACCGGCGTGCCGTCGGAGTCGTGCTGGCGCTGCACGCGACCGCCACGGTCGCCGGGCTCGCCCCGCCGTGGCTACTCGGCACCATCGTCGACCGGGTGTCCGCGGGGACCGGCGTCGCCACCGTCGACCGGCTCGCCCTGGCGATCGGCGGGGCCGTACTGGTCCAGACGCTGCTGTCGCGGTACGCGCAGTACGCCGGCCACCGCTTCGGCGAGCGGGCCGTGGCCCGGCTGCGCGAGGAGTTCATCGAGCGGACGCTGAACCTGCCCGTCGGCGTCGTCGAGCGGGCCGGCTCCGGAGACCTGGCGACCCGCAGCTCGGTCGACGTGTCGACGGTCGGCACCACCGTCCGGGACGTGGTGCCCACCGTCGTCATCGCCTCGGTGCAGCTGACGCTGCTGTTCGGGGCGGTCTTCCTGCTGCACCCGCTGCTCGGGCTCGCCGCGCTGGCCGGGCTGCCGACGATCGCCCTGGTGACCCGGTGGTACCTGCGGCGCGCCGGCCCGGCGTACCTCGCCGAGGGGGCGGAGGCCGCCGAGCTGACCGAGGCGCTGACGAGCACCGCCGAGGGCGCCCGTACGGTCGAGGCGTTCCGGCTCGCCGACGAACGGATCGGGCACGGCACCGCGCGCATCGCCCGGGTCTGGGCGGCCCGGCGGAGGACCCTGGCGCTGCGCACGGTGTTCTTCAGCGTCGTGGAAGCCAGCTACCCGCTGCCCGTCGCCGCGCTGCTGCTGGTCGGCGGCCTCCTGCTCGCTCGGGGTGAGGTGTCCCTCGGCGCGGTGGTCGCCGCCGCGCTCTACCTGCAACAGGCGATCGACCCGCTGGACCGGATTCTCCTGTGGATGGAGCAGGCACAGCGCGGCCTGGCCTCGTTCGCCCGGGTGCTCGGCGTCGGCCAGGTGCCGCCGGAGCCGCCCGGCCGGGCCGCCACTCCGGTGGACGAGCGGCTGGTCGTCCAGGGAGCCCGGTTCGCGTACGCCGGCGGACCCGACGTGCTGCACGGCATCGACCTCCAGGTGCGGCCCGGCGAGCGGTTGGCGCTCGTCGGGCCGTCGGGGGCCGGGAAGTCCACCCTGGCCCGGCTGCTCGCCGGGATCGACGTGCCCCGGGAGGGTGTCGTCAGCGTCGGCGGCTGCCCGGTGACCGACCTGGACCCGGCCGAGCGCCGGCGGCGCATCGCCCTGGTCACCCAGGAGCACCACGTCTTCATCGGCTCGCTACACGACAACCTCGCGTTCGCCGCCCCGGACGCCTCCGACGACCGGATGCGCGCGGCGCTGGCCACGGTCGGCGCCGACTGGCACGCCCGCCTGCCCGACGGCCTCGACACCCTCCTCGGTGACGGGGCGCACCAGCTCGGCGCCGCCGAGGCCCAGCAGCTCGCGCTGGCCCGGCTGGTGCTCGCCGACCCGCACACGCTGATCCTCGACGAAGCCACCGCCGCTCTCGATCCGACCACCGCCCGACGCACCGAGCGGGCCCTGGCCGCCCTGCTCACCGGGCGGACCGTCATCGCGATCGCGCACCGCCTCAACACCGCCCACGACGCCGACCGGGTGGCGGTGCTGGAGGGGGGCCGGATCACCGAGCTCGGCAGTCACGACGACCTCCTCCGGACCGACGGCCCGTACGCCGCCCTGTGGCGCTCCTGGCACCCCTGACCCGACCGGGTCACTTCACCGCGCCGGAGGTGAGGCCGGACTGGATCTGGCGCTGGAAGATCGCGTACACGACGATCATCGGGAGGATGGCGATGGTCAGGGCGGCGAACAGGCCGGACCAGTCCGCCTCGTAGCCGGCGTTCACCGAGATGTCCGCGATGCCCTGGGTGAGCACCCACTTGTCCTTGGCGTTGGAGAGCAGTACGAGCGGCAACTGGTACTGCGCCCACTGGCCGATGATGTTGAAGATCCCGACGCTGATCAGGCCCGGCTTGGCCATCGGCAGCATCACCTGGAAGAACAGCCGGGTGTGCGAGCAGCCGTCGATCATCCCCGCCTCGGCGACCGACATCGGCAGCGTCTTGAAGAACGCGGTCAGGAAGAAGACCGTGAACGGCAGCGAGTAGGCCATGTAGACCAGCACCAGCCCGGTGTGGGTGTCCAGCAGCCCCAGGTTCTTCACCACGAAGAAGAGCGGCACCAGGGCGAGGAAGACCGGGAAGGCCAGCCCCGAGACGAACAGGTAGTAGACCGCCCGGTTGCCCCAGAACTTGTAGCGTGCCAGCACGTACGCGGCCATCGAACCGAACAGCATGGTGCCGAACGTGCTGCACGTCACCACGATCACGCTGTTGAGGAAGTAGCGGCCGACGTTCGCCTTGTTCCACGCCCGGGCGTAGTTCTCGAACCGCAGTTCCGCCGGGAGCGTCCACGGGCTGCTGAAGATCTCCGTGGTGTTCTTGAACGAGGCGAGGAAGGTCCAGAGGATCGGCACGATCACGATCACCGCCCAGACCGCGAGCGCCACGTGCCCGAGGCGGGCGAGCAGCCGTACCTCGGAACGTCGGCCCCCGTCCCCACGCCGACCCGCGGCGCCCGGCTTCACGGTCTTCGGCGGTAGCGCCGCCGCTGTCGGCGGCTGCGTCGTCTGCGGGTTCATCAGTACTCCACGCTTTCCCGCTTGGTCAGCCGCAGCGTCAACGCCGCGAACGTCAGGGTGAGGAAGAACAACGCCACGCCCATCGCCGAGGCGTAGCCGTACTTCGAGTAGACGAAGGCGTTCCGGTAGATCTCCATGGCCAGCACGGTGGTGGCCCCGTCCGGGCCGCCGCCGTCCACCGAGAGCACCGAGACGATGGCGAACGCGTCGAACGCGGCGATGCCCAGATAGACCCAGGCGACCTGGAGGGTGTCCCAGAGCAGCGGCAGCGTGACCCGGAAGAAGAGCGTCACCCGGGTCGCACCGTCCATCTCGGCGGCCTCGTAGATCTCACCGGGAATGGAGGCCATGCCCGCCGAGAAGAGCACCACGTAGAAGCCGACCGCCTGCCAGACCAGCACCGCGAGGATCGACCAGAGCGCCAGGTTCGGCCGGACCAGGAAGAGCACCGGGTCGAAGCCGAGCTTCATCAGCACGCCGTTGATCAGGCCGGACTCGTTGGGCCGGTAGACCGTCTGGAACAGCACCGCGATGATGGCCACCGCCAGGACCTGGGGGAAGAAGAACACCACCCGGTAGAACTTCGACCCCCAGACCCCCTGGCGCTGCCCGCCGCTGCTCTTGCCGCCCACGTTGAGCAGGAACGAGAAGAGCAGTGCGATGGCGATCGTGATCAGCGGCAGGGCAAGCAGCAGTACGCCGTGGTGCTGGACCGCCTTCCAGAAGTTGTCGTCGTCGAGCAACCTCCGGAAGTTGTCGAAGCCCACCCACTGCGGGGCGGAGAGCCCCCGCCAGTTGGTCATCGAGATCTGGAACGCCTGCGCGTACGGCGCGATGACGAAGACCACGTACAGGGTGACCGGGACGAAGAGGAACCCGATCACGAACGGATACTTGCCGTGCCGCATGACCCCTACGCTCCGATCGATCAGCGCTTGAACTTGGTGATGGAGCTGTCCTTCTTGATCGCGTCAGCGCGCTTCTGGATGCGCTCCACGAAGGCGTCCGCCTTGATCCGGCCGAACATCAGCTCGTTGGTGGCCGTGCGGGCCTCCGTGTCGAGCTCCTTGTACCAGCCGTCGAAGTACAGGTTGAACACGTCCTGGCCGGCGGCCTTGAGCGCGCTCTGCGAGCTGGCCACACCGGGCGGGAAGGCGAAGCCCTCCGAGCCGGCGGTGACCACCGTCGGGGCCTTCACGACCTCGGTGAAGCCCTTCGCACCGGCCACCGAGAGCATCTGGCGCATGTACTCCAGGCCGCCCTTGGGGTTCTTGCTCTTGGCCGAGACGAAGTAGCCCTCACCGGCGGTGGCCCGCAGCGCCGTCCCCGGCAGCTTGTCCGAGGCGGACAGGCTCGGCACCGGCATCAGCTGGTATTCGAAGCCGGACGGCGTGTCCTTCTTCTGCTCGCCCTCCAGCCAGTCGCCACTGGGGTAGAACGCCAGCTTGTACTGGTTCTGCCGCAGCTGCACGTCGGTGTGCTTGAGCCCCTCGAAGCTCTTGTCGACGTACTTGGCGCCGATCTCGGCCCACGCCTCGGCGGCCTGCTTGACCGCGTCCTGCTGCCAGGCGCCGTCCTCCAGGTTGTCGATGTTCTTCAGCACGTCCATGCCGCCGATCTTCGCGGCCTGGGTGAGGATCACGTTCCACTGGTAGTAGGCCGCGTTCGCGCCGGCGTAGCCGTACGGGGTGATGCCCTTGGCCTTGATCTGGTCGAGCAGGGCGGTGAACTCGCCCCAGTTCTTCGCCGGCGCCCAGCCGTTGTCCTTGAACAGCTTGCCGGAGTACCAGATGCCGAAGACGGTGGAGACGTAGTACAGGACGTACGGCTTGCCGTTGAACGACCCGGTGTCGACGGTGCCCGGCACCACGGTGTCGCGGACCTTCTTGGCGGGGTCGTCGACCGACGGGGCGTCCCACAGCTCGGTGAGATCCTGGAGCTGACCGTCGGCGACCAGGGCACCGAAGTCCATCAGCTTCTCGCCGGAGTTGTTCACGAACTCCGGCGGGTTGCCGGCGGCGAACCGCGGCTGGAGCACCGTGGACACGGCCTGGGTCGCCTGGTGCTTGACCTCGGCCTTCGGGAACGCCTTCTTGTACAGCGGCTGGTGCACGTCGGTGGCGTACTTCTCGCCATAGCCACCGTTGAAGATGATCACCTCGATCGGGGCGTCCTCGGCGACACCGAGCGGGTTGGTGGCGCTCTTGGTGCCGCCGGCGACCTGCTCGTTCTCCTTGTCACCGCCGCTGGTCGCGCAGGCGCCCAGCAGGCCGACGGCCGGAGTGGCGAGCAGGCCCACCGCGGCGGCCCGGCGCAGCACGGTCCGGCGGCTCAGGTCGGCCGGGTTGTCGGGGGTATTCGACATCGTCGTCTCTCCTTGTGGTGTTCGGGTCAGGCGGTCCGCCGGAGGCGCCCGGCGTACCGCGACTCGAGGGCGTGGTTGTGCTCGTCCCCGCCGGGGACGTTGGCGGAGAGGTAGACAGGGGGTACCTCTCCGGCCTGGTGGAACCGTCGTACGACCTCGGCGGTCAGCAGCTGCGCCAGCAGCGCCGCCGTGACCGAGGAGACCGCACAGACCGCGCCGCCGCCCTCGAGCGGCAGCAGTGCGTCGCCGTACGGCGCGCCGTTGTCCAGCACGACGTCGGCGAGGTCTGCGAGGCGCCGGCCGGACGGGTGCCGAGGGGCGACCCGTGCGGTGTGCGCGACCGAGGTGACCGCGATCAGCGGATGGCCGCGCCCGGTGACCAGCGTCGCCAGCTCGACCACCGAGCCGTTGATGCCGGACTGGGACGCCACCACGAACACGTCCGACGGCTGCGGGGCCGCCAGCGCGTAGAGCTGGTGGGCGACGGCGGGGTCGCGTTCCAGCTTCGGGTCGGCGAGCACGTCGCGCGGGGCGTCGCCGTGCAGCACCAGGTCGTGCAGGGAGAGCCGGTTGGTGGGCACCAGCCCGCCGGCCCGGGCGACCAGTTCCGCGGCGAACGCCTCGGAGTGGCCGGCGCCGAACGCCTGGAGCACCCCGCCGGCGCGCAGGCTGGCGGCGATCAGGTCGGCGGCGGCGCCGATTCCGTCGGCGCTGGTGTCAACGAGCCGGTCGAGCACCGGACGGACGGCGTCGGCGTACCCCTGGGCGCTGATCATGCGCCGGCCCCCTTCGCGGCCTTGTGCCCGTCGACGGCCTGGGCGGTACGCCGGAAGGCCGCGTGGGCGCGGTCGTGGGTGCGCTGGGCGACGGCGATGTAGAGCAGGTCGAGCACGACCAGCTGTGGGTGCCGGGCGGACAGCGCGTCGGGGCGGAAGGTGGTGGCCTGGCTGGCGGTGAGCAGCACGATGTCGGCCAGCTCGGCCAGCGGCGAGCGCGGGAACCCGGTCAGCGCCACGGTGGTCGCGCCCCGGCTGCCCGCCTCGGCGAGCATCTCGATGGTCTCCCGGGTCTGGCCGGTGTGCGAGATGCCGAGCGCCACGTCGCCCTGACGCAGCAGGGCCGCGCTGGCGAGGCCCTCGTGCACGTCGTTCCAGGCCCAGGCCGCCACCCCGATGCGGTGCAGGCTGAACTGCATCTCCTCGCCGACCAGCGCGCTGCCACTGGCGCCGAAGATGTTCACCCGGGACGCCCCGGCGATGGCGACGGCGGCCCGTTCCACCTCGGAGAGGTCGAGCAGTGCGGCGGTGTCGTGCATGGCCCGGGTGTCGGCGGCCATGATCTGGTCGAGCACCCGGGAGAGGGGGTCGCCCGGCTGGATCTCGCGGCCGATGTCGACGGTCCAGCCCGCCGAGCGGGCCCGGCCGGTCTCCGCGGCGATGCCCAGGCGCAGGTCGGCGTAGCCGTCGAAACCCATAGCCCGGCAGAACCGGGTGATCGTCGCCGGAGAGGTGCCGCTGCGCTCGGCCAGCTCCACGATCGTCGCCCGTGCGGCGGCCTCAGGATCGCTGAGCACGTGCTCGGCGACCCGGCGCAGCGCCCCCGTCAGCTCGCCCGCGCCGGCCCGGACCCGCGCCAGCACACCGTCGGAGGCGACTCCGAGCGCCCCCCGTCGGTCGACCGCGCCGGCGTCGACCACCGCGGTCCCCGCGGAGGTGTCCACCTCGTGATCAACCATGGGGCACCTTTCCGAAAAGAGTGTTAACTGTTAGTGGTAAAAGTTCTTACTAAAGGCCCCTCCGTGTCAAGGCCGTGGGCGAAGTTTTCAAACTGTTACCTGGCGCACAGCCCCGGAAGCTGCCCGCCTCTTGCCCGCCGCCGCCGGGCCGACCAGCATGAACGCGGCGTCGATCGAAGGGGTGGGTGCGGATGTCCGACACCGTCGTGGTCGGTCTCGACGTCGGGGGTACGTCCACCCGGGCGACCGCCCTGACACTGGACGGGCGGCGGTTGGGCGACGGCCGGGCGGGCGGCGGCAACCCCACCAGCCACGGAGCCGAGCGGGCCGCCGGCGAACTCCTGGCCGCCCTGCGAGAGGCGCTCACCGGCGTCGATCCCGCCTGGGTCCGTGCTGGCACCATCGGGCTGGCCGGGGCGCCCCGGCTGCTCGCCGACCCGGCCGGTCGGGACGCCTTCGACCGGGCCTGGCGCGACGCCGGCCTGCGCTGCCCGTACACGGTGCACGGCGACGCACTTGTCGCGTACGCCTCGGGCACCGCGAGCCCCGAGGGCACGGTTCTCATCGCCGGCACCGGGGCGGTCGCCGCCGGCGTCCGCGAGCTACGGCTGGACCGGGTCGCCGACGGTCACGGCTGGCTGCTCGGCGACGCGGGCTCGGGCTTCTGGCTGGGCCGCGAGGCGGTCCGCCGGCTGCTGGCCGACCTGGACCGGGACCACACGCCGGGCCCGCTGGCGACCAGGGTGCTCACCGAACTGCTCGGCTCCTCCGAGGTGGCGGCCCGCCCCCGGGACACCGTCGACGCGCTGGTCCAGGCGGTGACCCGGCGGCCCCCCGTGGAGTTGGCCCGGCTCGCGCCCCTGGTGGTCGCCGCCGCCGTCGGCGGGGAGCCGGTCGCCCGCGGGCTGATCGCCGAGGCCGCCGCACATCTGGCGGAGAGCACGGCACGGATCCGCCCCGCCGGCGACGCCTCCCCGATCGTCCTCGGCGGCGGCCTGCTGACCGGCGACACCCCGCTCGCCGCGGCGGTTCGGGCCGAGGTCGCCCGGCGCTGGCCGGACGCGCCGCTCCACTCGGCCGGCGACGGCGCCGCCGCGGCGGCCTGGATCGCCGCCCGCGAGCTGCCCGAGGTGGCGGATCCCCGGGCCCTGCACACCCTGCTGGTCCCCCCACCCCCCTAACCGGATCCGGGGCCGGGGTCCGGCGGCGCCCCGGGAGTACGGGCAGACGAAGGCCGGCGAGTCGGACAGCCAGACAGCCGGACCGCGCCCGGTGACCGGCCCCTGTCGGATCGCTCGAAGGCCCAGCGAGCCGAGGCGCGACGAAGCCGGCCTGCCGAAGGCCTGGGCGGTGGCACCGCGCTCGCGCTGCCCGACGACGCCGCGTTGCCCGATGACGCCACGTTGCCCGATGACGCTCGCGCTGCCCCGACGCCAGCCTACGAAGCACCGCGCGGGACGCCACCAGCCTCAGGACGGGCCCGGCAACGGGTCTCGGCCCCTGTCGAGCTGCCCCGTCCGTGGGACCACCCGTCGGGCCAAACGCCAGGTGGGCAGGACCCACTCCGGGTCGCACGCCGGAATGGAACACCCGGGCGACAGACGGGAAGCAGACGTCCGCACGAAACACGGGGGCAGACGGGAAGCAGACGTCCGCACGAACACGGGGGCAGACGGACGCAGACGTCCGCATGAGACACGAGGCATACGCCGCACGAACACGGGGCAGACGGCGGGCCCGGCGGCGCGGTCCCACAGACGGGGCAGCTCGACAGCGTCCGACGTACACCAGTGGCACCCACCGCTTCCCCGGGCCGCCAAGCCCGAGGAAGCAGTGATCAGGATCGGTCTACGGGCTGATCGGGATCGGCCAGCAGATGAGTTGGCAGGAGCCAACACGAGCCAACACGAGCCGTCACTGGCTTCGCGCAGCGAGCTGATCGGGAGCGATCAGCTGGCTCGGTGACCGGAACGGGGTGGCGGGCGCTCGGGACCAGGCGGAACTACTTGAGCTGGCCGGCGGTCAGGCCGGACTGGACCTGGCGCTGGAAGAGGATGTAGACCAGCAGCACCGGGATAACCGCGATGGTGAGGCCGGCGAAGAGTTGTGCGTAGTCGCCGGCGTAGCCCTGGTTGACCGAGAGCGCGGCGAGCCCCTGGGCGAGCACCCACTTGGACTCGTCGCCCTGCATGAGCACCTGGGGCAGCAGGAACTGGTTCCAGTGGCTGAGGAAGTTGAAGATGGCGACGCTGATCAGTCCCGGACGCGCCATCGGCAGCATCACCTGGAAGAAGAGCCGGAAGTGACCGCAGCCGTCAACCAGGGCCGCCTCTGCCACGGCGGTGGGCAGGGTGCGGAAGAAGGCGGTCAGGAAGAACACCGTGAACGGCAGCGAGTAGGCCGCGTAGACCAGGATCAGCCCGGTCCAGGTGCCGAACAGGCCGGCGTTGCGCACCACGAAGAACAGCGGCACCAGGGCGAGGAAGACGGGGAACATCAGCCCGCCGACGAACAGGTAGTAGACGAACTGCTTGCCGCGGAACTCGTAGCGGGCGAAGACGTACGCGGCGGTGGCGCCCATCAGCATCGTCAGGGTGACCGAGCCGGCCACCACCACCAGGCTGTTGAGGAAGTACTGGCCGATGTGCGCCCCGCTCCAGGCCCGCGACCAGTTGTCGAAGCGCAGCGCGCTGGGCAGGCTCCACGGGTCGGAGAGGATCTCCGCGTTGCTCTTGAACGAGCTGATGAACATCCAGAGCAGCGGCAGTACGGTCAGCGCGCCCCAGAACAGCAGGAAGCCGTGCGACAGCACGTTGGCGACACCGAGTTCGCGGCGTACCGGGCGGTCGGCGGGGCCGGGAGCCTCGGCGGGCAGCGCCCGGGGGGCGGGCTTGTCCAGAGTCGTCACGAGTACTCGATCCTGTCTCGCTTGCTGGCCCGCAGCGCCAGCACCGCCACCGTGAGGGTCAGGAAGAACATCACCACGCCGATCGCCGAGGCGTAGCCGAACTTGGTCTCGCTGCCGAACGCCGTGTCGTACATCCGCACGCCGATGACGTCCGTGGAGAAGTTGGGTCCGCCGTTGGTCATCAACTGCACCAGGATGAACCCGTCCAGCGCGAAGATGGCCAGGTAGACCCAGGCGACCTGGACGGTGTCCCAGAGCAGCGGGATGGTCACCTTCCACAACGTGGCCAGCCGGGAGGCGCCGTCGAGCATGACGGCCTCGTAGATCTCCTTCGGGATGGCCGACATGGCCGCGCCGAAGAGCACCACGTAGAAGCCGACGTTGCTCCAGATCATCACGGCGAGGACGCACCAGAAGGCGGTCTTCGGGTCGCCGAGCCAGGTGGGCGCGGCGAGGCCGACGCTGTTCAGGGCGCTGGTGAGCAGCCCCTTGTTCGGGTGGTAGACCTCCTTCCACAGCAGCGCGATGATCACGACGGAGAGCACCTGCGGGAAGAAGTAGACCGTGCGGTAGAACGACGAGCCGCGCACCCCGCTGACCCCCGCCCGCCCCTTGCGACCGCCCATGTTGAGCATGGCGGCGAAGAAGAGGCCGAGCACGATCGTCAGCACCGGCACGAACACCAGCAGGATCGCGTTGTTCTTCAACGCGTTCCAGACGTAGTCGTCCTTCCACAGCGTCTTGAAGTTCGCCAGCCCGACGGAGTTGGCGTCGGCGGAGTAGCCGAGCCAGTCGGTCGTGGAGATCTGGAACGCCTGCAGGTACGGCGACACGACGAAGATGACGTAGAGCAGCACCGGCGGCACCAGGAAGGTGACGATCAGCGGGTACTTGCCATGTCTCACGATCAGGTCCTACCTCTTGCGCGGCGGCCCGGTGGGAGCGGGTTGCCCCGCCCCCACCGGCCGGGATGTCAGACGGCCCGCTTGTACTTCTTGATCGAGCTGTCCTGGGCGATCGAGTCCGCGCCCTTCTGGCACTGGTCGAGGAACTCCGCCGGGCTGATCCGCCCGCTGAAGAACTCGCCGCACGCGGCGTCGATCAGGTTGCGCTCCAGCTTGCGGTAGTAGTTGGGGTAAACCCAGTTGAAGCCGTTGCTGCCGGAGGCCTCCAGCGCCTTCGTCACCGTGGAAAGCCCGAAGGGCAGCTCGACGCCCTCGCTGGCGCCGGCCACCACGGTCAGGCTGGAGACCTTCTTGGTGAAGTCCTGCGCGCCCTTCTTGGAGAGCATGTGCCGGAAGTACTCCAGGCCACCGGCGGCGTTCTTGGCCTTGGCCGGGACCATGAACGGCTCGCCGGCGGTGCCCCGGACGGCCTCGAACGGCAGCTTGTCGCCGCTGCCCAGGCCCGGGGTCGGCTGGATGGTCATGTTGAACCCGGCCGGGGTGACGTCCTTCTGCTCGCTCTCCAGCCAGGAACCGCAGGAGATGAAGGCCGCCTTGCCCTGGCACCACGCGGTCTGCGACTGCTTGTGGTCGAGGCCGGGCGAGCCCTCGAGGATGTACTTGTCCTTGACGATCTGGTGCCAGGCGTCGGCCGCGGTCTTCATCGCGTCGGACTTCCAGGCGTTGGGCTCCAGGTTGTCGATCGCGGCGGCGACCGACGGGCCGCCGAACTTGATCGCGGTGGAGATCACCGGCCAGCTCATGTAGCGGGGGTGCGCGCCCGCGTACGTCCAGGGGGCGATGCCGGCGGCCTTGATCTGCTTGCACAGCGCGATGTGCTCGTCCCAGGTCTTGGCGTACTCCCACTTGCGCTCGGTGAAGAGCTTGGTGGAGTGCCAGATGCCGTAGACGGTGTAGGTGTAGTTCATCACCAGGAACTTGCCGTCGTACGAGCCGACCTCGACGGCGCCCGGCAGCAGGGTGTCCTTGACGGTCTTGCCCGGGATGTCGAGGCTCGGGGCGGCGAGGAGCTCGCCCAGGTCGGCGAGGGCGTTCTGGGACACCAGGCCGTTGAAGTCGATCTGGCCGGCGCCGGAGTTGTTGACCACGTCCGGCGGGGTGCCGTCGACGAAGCGCGGCTGGAGGGTCTTGCTGATCTCCTGCGTCGCCGAGTGGTTGATCTTCGCCTTCGGGTACTTCTCGGTGTACATGGCCTCGTGGGCCTTCGCGTACTCCTCGCCGAAGCCGCCGTTGAAGATCACCACCTCGAGGGGCGCGTCCTCCTTGACCCCGAGCGGGTTCTGCTCGCTCTTGGTGCCCTTGTAGGTCTCGGCGTCGCCCTTGTCGTCGCCACCACCGGTGGCGCAGCCGGCCAGCAGGCCGGCGGCAGGGGTGGCCAGGAGGCCGGCGGCGGCGGTGCGCCGCAGGATGTCACGCCTGTTCATGGTCTCTCCTCGGATCGGTCCGGGCGGTCGCGCCGGATGGGGGTGGCGGCCGCCGCACGAGGCGCGGGGGAATTTGTCTTCAGTTCGCAACATGTTGCTGAAGAATTTCTACGGCAGGAGGGCGCGGACTTCAACCCCCGGGGACCGAACCGTTATCAGCACCGGCCAGTCCACGCCTGCCGTACCCTCGGGCCATGCGCCGCCTGCGGCAACTCGCCGCGCGCACCCCGGCTGGTCGGCAACGCTACGTCGATCTGCTCCGGGCGCTCGCCATCGGCATGGTCGTTCTCGGCCACTGGGCGGTCGCCGCGATCGGCGAGGACGCCACCGGCCGGCCCACGGGACGCTCGGCGCTGCCCGACCTGCCCTGGGCCTACCCGCTCACCTGGCTGGCCCAGGTCATGCCGGTCTTCTTCCTGGTCGGCGGGTATGCCAACGCCGCCTCGCTGACCGCCCGCCGGGCCGCCGGCGTCGACGCCACCGCCTGGCTGCTGGACCGGGGCGCCCGGCTGCTGCGACCCACCACCGCGCTGCTGCTGGTGATCGCCGGCGGCGCCGCGCTCGGGTCGCTGGCCGGCGTCGAGGCGACGCTGGTGCGTACCGTCGCCTGGTTCGCCACGATCCCGCTCTGGTTCCTCGCCGCCTACCTGATCGTGGTGCCGCTGACCCCGGTGATGTACGCCCTGCACCGGCGCTTCGGCCTGCTCGTCCCGTTGGCTCTCGCCGCGCTGGTCGTCGCCGGCGACGTGGGACGGGCGCTGGGCCCGGCCGAACTGGCGCTGCCGAACTACGTCTTCGGCTGGCTGGCCGTGCACCAGCTCGGCATCGCCTGGCGCGACGCCGACGCCGGGCGTCACGACGCCCACCCCGGTCCGCCGGCCGCACCCGCACCCCGCCCCGCAGCCACGCGCGGCGGGCCGCCGGCCCGCCGGCTGCCGCAGTCCCGCCGCGCGGGTGCGGTGGCGCTGCTGGGCGGGCTGGCCGCGACGGTGCTGCTGACCACCGTCGGACCGTATCCGGTGGCCATGCTCAACGTGCCGGGTGAACGCCTGGACAACGCCGCCCCGCCCAGTTTGGCCCTGCTGACCCTGACCACCGCCCAGTTCGGCCTGATCCTGCTGCTGCGCGGCCCGGCGGAGTGCTGGCTGCGCCGCCCCCGCCCCTGGCAGGCGGTGATCGCGGTGAACATGGTCGTGCTCACCGTCTTCCTCTGGCACCTGACCGCCGCGATCCTACTGGTGGGCGCACTGGACGCGGCCGGGAAGCTGCCGACCCCGCCGGTGGGGTCGGCCGCCTGGCTGGCCTGGCGGGTGCCGTGGGTGCTGATGCTGACCGTGGTGCTGGCCGCCCTGGTCGCCGTCTTCGGCCCCGTCGAGGCCCGCACCGCCCGCACCGGGTCCGCCGGGAGCACCCGACGGACCGCCGGGGCGCCCACCGGCGCGGCGGCGTCGGGCCGCGCGCCGGCCGGCCCCGGGTGGCGGGCCACCGTGCGTACCGCGCTCACCGCCGCCGGCTTCGCCGCCGTGGTGTACGCGCTGGTGGTGAACGCCGAGACGCCGAAGTCGGCGCCCGAGCCGCTGGGAATACCGGCGTCGGCGCTGGTGGCGTACCTGGCCGGGGCCGGCACCCTGCGGCTGCTCAGGTCTGGGTGGGGAAGCCGAGGTTGACCCCGCCGTGCCGGGGGTCCAGCCAGCGGCTGGTGACCACCTTGCCCCGGGTGAAGAAGCGCACCCCGTCCTCGCCGTGCGCGTGCAGGTCGCCGAAGAGCGAGGACTTCCAGCCACCGAAGGAGTAGTACGCCATCGGCACCGGGATCGGCACGTTGACGCCGACCATGCCGACCTCCACCTCGTGCTGGTAGCGCCGGGCCGCGCCGCCGTCGTTGGTGAAGATCGCCGTGCCGTTGCCGTACGGGTTGGCGTTGACCAACTCCACCGCCTCGTCGTACGAGCCGACCCGCACGACGCCGAGCACCGGGCCGAATATCTCGTCGGTGTAGATCGACATGTCCGGAGTGACGTGGTCGAACAGCGTCGGGCCCAGCCAGAACCCGCCGGCGTCGCCGTCCGGCTCGACGTCGCGCCCGTCCACCACCGGCACCGCGCCGGCGGCCACCCCCGCCTCGACGTACGACCGCACCCGGGCGGCGTGCCCGGCGGTGACCAGTGGGCCCATGTCGCAGCCGCGCCGGCCGTCGCCGGTGCGCAGCCGGCCCAGCCGCTCGGCGATCCGGGCGACCAGGGCGTCGGCGACCGGCTCCACCGCGACCAGCGCCGAGATCGCCATGCACCGCTCCCCCGCCGAGCCGAACCCCGCGTTGACCGCCGCGTCGGCGGCCAGGTCCAGGTCCGCGTCGGGGAGCACCACCATGTGGTTCTTCGCCCCACCCAACGCCTGCACCCGTTTGCCGGCGGCGGTGCCGCGCTGGTGGACGTGGCGGGCGACCGGGGTGGAGCCGACGAACGACACCGCCTTCACGCCCGGATGGTCCAACAGCGCGTTGACGGCCTCGGCGTCGCCGTTGACCACGTTGAGCACCCCGTCGGGCAGGCCCGCCTCGGCGAACCACCGCGCCAGCAGCAGCGCCGCGCCCGGGTCCTTCTCGCTCGGCTTGAGCACCACCGCGTTGCCGCAGGCCACCGCGATCGGAAGGAACCACAGCGGCACCATCACCGGGAAGTTGAACGGGGAGATCACCGCGACGACGCCGACCGGCTGCCGCAGGCTGTACGAGTCGACCTCGGTCGAGACGTTCTCGCTGAACCCGCCACGCAGCGCCGAGGGGATGCCGCAGGCGTACTCGATGACTTCCAGGCCACGCTGCACCTCACCGGCGGCGTCGGCGAGCACCTTGCCGTGCTCGGCGGTGATCACCGCGGCGAGCCGGTCCCGCCGCGCGTGCACCAGCTCCCGGAAGGCGAACAGCACCGCCGTCCGCCTGGCCAGCGACGCGTCCCGCCAGAGCCGGGCCGCGCGCCCGGCGGCCTCCACCGCGACCGCGACGTCCGCCGCCGAGGCCAGCTCCACCCGGGCGGTACGCCGACCGGTCGCCGGGTCGAAGACGTCCCCGTGCCGCCCGGACGAGCCGCTGAACGGCTTGCCGTCGACGAAGTGGCCGATCACGTCCACGCCCTGCTCCCCCGCGCTCACGCCGCCACCTGGGCCGCCACGCAGGAGCGGATGGCCTCGACGAGGATGGCCAGCCCTTCGCGGGCCTCGTCCTCGGTCAACGTCAGTGGCGGGCCCATCCGCAGCACGTTGCCGTACAGGCCGCCCTTGCCGGTCAGCAGCCCGCCTGACCGGCACGCCTCGAAGACCCGGGCGGTCAGCGCCGGATCCGGCTCGACGGTGCCGGGGCGGACGAACTCGACGCCGAGCATCAGGCCCTTGCCGCGTACCTCCGCTACGGCGTCGAGGCCGCCCACGGCGGCGCGCAGCCCGTCGGCGAGGATCGCGCCGGTGCGGGCCGCGTTGGCCTGGAGGTCATGGTCGAGCAGGTAGTCGAGCACCGCGTTGCCGGCGGCCGTCGAGACCGGGTTGCCGCCGAAGGTGGAGAAGCTGATCGCCGGCACCGACTCCAGCACGTCCGCGCGACCGACCACACCGGCCAGGGCGAAGCCGTTGCCGATGCCCTTGGCGAAGGTGAGCAGATCCGGGGTGACGCCGTGCGCCTGGTAACCCCAGAAGTGCTCGCCGGTGCGTCCCCAGCCGGTCTGCACCTCGTCGGCGACGAACAGGATGCCGTGCTCGTCGAGGACCTTCTTCCAGGCGGCGAAGAGCCCGTCCGGCGGGTGCACGAAGCCGCCCACCCCCTGGATCGGCTCGGCGACCAGGCAGGCCACGTCGCCAGCGGTCTGGGTGGCGAGCACCTCGCGCAGGTCCTCCACGGCCGCCTCGACCCGCTCCGCCTCGCCCAGCCGGGCCAGCAGGCCGCGCAGCCGCTCGCCGGAGTGCAGCCAGGCCACCTGGAGCGGGTTGAGCGCGCTGGCCGACCAGTTCCGGTTGCCGGTCACGCCCATCGCCGCGTACGACCGGCCGTGGTAGCTGTTGCGCACGGCGAGGATCTGGTGCGAGCGGCGGTGGTTGGTGGCGACCAGCAGCGCCGCCTCGTTCGCCTCCGTGCCGGAGTTGGTGAAGAAGACCCGCGCGTCCGGGATGCCGGAGAGCCGGGCGACCTTCTCGGCCAGCTCGACCTGCTGCCGGATCAGGTAGAGGGTGGAGCTGTGCACGATGCCGGTACGCAGCTGCCGCTCGACCGCCTCCCGGATCTCCGGAACGTCGTAGCCGATCATGTTGGTCAGCACCCCGCCGAAGAAGTCGAGGTAGGTGCGCCCCCGGGCGTCGGTGACCCGGCGACCGGAACCGGAGACCAGCTCGATCGGCTCGTCGTAGTAGAGCGGCATCCAGGACGGAAGCACGGCCCGGTGCCGGGCCAGCAGATCGTCGGTGGTCATCGTCGCACCCTCTCAGCGGCGTTCGCGGTACCCGCACGCTGCCACCACCCGGCGGCGGGGACAAGGGTCACTGTGTAGCGCGGCGACCGGGACCGCCTGACAGCGCGTCAATCCCGGTCGCCACGGTTTCCGGGACGAGCCGGGCCGGTCCGCCGCGTCGGGCAGCCGGCCGCCGGTACGATCCGGCGGTGCGGATCGGTGAGGTGGCGCTGCCGACCGGCGCGGTGGGCACGGACCCCGAGCAGATCACGGCCGGCGTACGGGACTGGGTGGGCTCGGCGCCGCTGCGTGCCCTGGTCGGTCGCTTCGGCGGCGACTGGCCGGACGGCGACCTCGCCGCGGTGCTGGCGGCGCTCGACGACTTCTCGGCCCGGCACTGGGACTTCCGGGGCGGCCGGGAACGCCCCGACGCCCGGGAACCGGCCCTTGACCCGGCCACCGCGACGCTGGTGCTCGCCACCGCCGCCGCGCTCGGCATGGTCCGCCCGGCGGAGCCCGCCCAGCCCGGATACGCCCATCTGGTCGTGCTCGGCGGATTGGCGCACGCCTGTCAACGCCGGGTCGCGTACGCCGCGCACCTGCTGCGCTCCGGCACCCGGATCACCGGCGAGGTGGCGGTGCTGGGCAGCTTCCGCCCGCTGTCCGAAGCGGAGGGCCGGGCCCTGGACGCGGCCGGCGTCCCGCCCTGCGACACCGAGGTGGCGGCGCTGGACGCGGCGGTACGGCGCGAGTTCGGGGTGGCCGCCCCGACCGAGGACGACGGCCACGACGCCGACCACCCGCACCACTCCTGGTCGTCGCGCACGTACCGGCCCGTGGGCGGCCCGGCGGTCCGGGTGCTCGCCGCCCCGTCCGGCGACCCCGCGCGGCGCCGCGCGCACACCGCCGACACCCAACGGTTCTGGGCCGAACACGTCCGGCTGCGCGCGGGCGATCCGGTGCTGGTGGTGACCGCGCCGATCTACGTGCCGTTCCAGCACTGCGACGCGCTGCGCACCCTCGCCGTGCCGTACGGCTGCGCGATCGAGACCCTCGGCGTCGACCCGGCCCTGCCCGACCTGGCCGGGCTGCCCGAGCCGACGCTCACCCCGGGCCGCTACCTCCAGGAGATCCGCTCCGCGATCCGCTCGATACGCGCCCTGCACGCGGTGCTGGGCTGACCGCCCCGCCGCTGAGCCGGCGTCAGCCGGCGGTGTCGCTGAGCCGGTGTCAGCCGGTTGCGGTGTCGCGGACGGCCTGGGCGAAGACCTCGGAGCGGTGCTCGAAGTTGCGGAACCGCCCGTAGCTGGGCGCGGCCGGGGAGAGCAGCACCACCCCGCCGGCCGGGGTCACCTCGCGGGCCACCCGGACGGCGTCGACCAGGTCGTCGACGACCTCGGTACGCACCTTGGGCAGCCCGGCGAGCGCCTCGACGATCCGGGGGCCGCTGTCGGGGATGCCGAGCACGGTCAGCTCGCGTTCCGCGAGGTGCTCGCGCAGCGGCGCGTAGTCCAGGCCCCGGTCGGTGCCGCCGACGATCACCGTCAACGGCCGCCCCTCGTACGCGTCGATGGCGTGCATGGCCGCGTACGGGCTGGTGGCCAGGGTGTCGTCGACGAAGGTCAGGCCGGACGGGTCGGCGATCTCGGTGAGCCGGTGGGCCAGCCCCTGGAACTCGGCGACCGCCACGGCCAGGGTGTCCCTGCGGGCCACCACGTCGACGCCGAGCGCGTCGAGCACCGCGAGGGCGACGCAGAGGTTGCCCTCGTTGTGCCGGCCCACCAGCGGCAGCACCGCGCGCGGGAACAGCGGCCGGTCACCGAGGTGGAACCAGGGCGTGCCATCTGCGCCGCCGGCCACGTGGGCGGTGTCCGGCAGGCCGGCGCGTACCGCAGCGCGGTCGCCCAGTTCGAGGGCGAGCCTCGGGTCGGCGCCGTTGACCACGACGGTGCGCGGCCCGTGCGCCAGCAGGTTGAGCTTGTCCCGGTAGTACTCCCGCTCGCCGCCGTGCGCGTCGAGGTGCTCGGGGAAGAGCGCGGTGACCACCGCGACCCGGGGCGACTCGGTCAGGTCGCTGCACTGGTAGCTGGAGAGCTCCAGCACGTACAGCTCCGCCTCCGGCAGGTCCAGCGTCGGCACGCCGATGTTGCCGCCGAAGACGTTCGGCCGGTCGACGGCGGCGAGCAGGTGGCTGATCAGGCTGGAGGTGGTGCTCTTGCCCTTGCTGCCGGTGACGCCGACGGTGCGGGCGGCGTGGTCGGCCATCCAAAGGGCGGTGCCCTGGGTGACGGTCACGCCACGCCGACGCAGCTCCACCAGCCACGGGTGGGTCTGCGGCACGCCGGGCGAGCGGACCACCACGTCGGCAGCGGCCAGCCGGGCGAAGCCCTCCTCGCCGGTGACCAGCGGCGCCGCCTCGGCCAGCGGCCCCTCCCAGGGCAGGCTGAGGAAGTTGGCGCTGTCGTCGACGGCGACCAGGTCGGCCGGGCCGTGCGCGGCGATCGCGGTCACCGCGGCCCTGCCCTCCCGGCCGGCCCCCCAGACGGCGACGGTACGTCCGCGCAGGTCAGACAGGCGCACTGGCTCTCCTCAGGGATGTCGACGGCGGGGCAGGGCACGTCCGACACAGCCGGACACGGCCGGACGAACCAGGGCCTAGTATGGCGTGTGCCCAATGAGCAGCTGCGGCGGATGGACGCCTTCACCTTCCCGTCCTACTCGATCGACCTCTCCACCGGGGAGGTGCTGTTCGACTATGCCCTCACCGGTCCCGACGGCGAGCAGCGATTCACCGAGGTGATCACCCTCCCGCTGCCGGACGCGCCGCCGTCGGACGAGACCGTGGCGACCCTCGGCCGGGTGCTGGAGCTGCTGCACGTGGTCGCCGGGGTCAGCTACTACAAGACCGCCGCGCCGCCGCGCCTGGTGCTGCCGGCACCGCTGGGCACGGCCGCCGCCGAACTGGTCACCGCCGTCTACACGAAGGGCCTCGCGGAGTACGCGTACCGCAACCAGCTGCCGCACGTGCTCCAGCTGCGCCCCGAGGTGCCGGCCGGCGAGGTCTCCCCGCCCCGGGAGTACGACAACTCCGACCGGCGTCCGCTCTCGGCGGTGGGCGGCGGCAAGGACTCCATCGTCAGTCTGGAAGCGCTGCGCCGGGCGGGCTTCGACCCGGTGCCGTTCTCGGTCAACCCGAACCACGTGATCGTCTCGGTGAACGAGGCGTCCGGGCTGACCCCGCTCGCCGCCCGGCGGCGGATCGACCCGGTGCTGTTCGAGCTGAACGCCGCCGGGGCGCTCAACGGCCACATCCCGGTCACCGCGATCAACTCGCTGATCGCCGTCGCGACGGCGGTGCTGCACGGCCTAGGCCCGGTGGTGATGTCCAACGAGCGGTCGGCGTCGGACCCGAACCTGCTCTGGAACGGTCACGAGATCAACCACCAGTGGTCCAAGGGCGTGGAGGCGGAGGGGCTGCTGCGGGCGGCGCTGGCCGAGCACGCCGGGCTCACCGAGCCGTACTTCTCGCTGTTGCGCTCGCTGTCGGAGCTGCACATCGCCCGCCTCTTCACCGAGATCGACCGCTACGACGACGTGGTGACGAGCTGCAACGCCGCGTTCAAGCTGCGCGACGCCAGCGAGCGTTGGTGCCGTAACTGCCCGAAGTGCCGGTTCGTCTTCCTGGCCATGGCGCCGTTCATGCCGCGTGAGCGGGTGGTGGGCATCTTCGGCGGCGACCTGCTGGCCGACGAGTCGCAGATCCCCGGCTACCGGGAGCTGCTGGGCGTGGACGGACACAAGCCGTTCGAGTGCGTCGGCGAGGTGGAGGAGTCGGTGGTGGCGTTGAGCCTGCTCGCCGAGCAGGACCAGTGGCGCGACGCCCCGGTCGTCCGCACCCTCGTCGACGCCGTACCCGACACGGCCTGGTCAACCGCCGCCACCTCCGACGTCTTCACCCCCGCCGGCCCCAACCACATCCCCCCGCCCTACACCAAAACCCTGCCCACCCCCACCTGACCCTCCCCCTCCCCCGCCCTCCCGCCCCCGCCCTCCGCCACGGTTGATCAAGAGGTTTTGTCACGACACGCCGGGGTGGCGTCGCACAAACTTCTTGGTCAACAGGGCAGGGCAGCCGGGGCGGGGTGGTGGGCGGGGGTTCAGGGGGTTCGGATGGCGTCGAGGGCTAGCAGGGCTACGTGAAGGGAGAGGCAGGCTTCCACCGAGTCGAGGTCCACGTCCAGGACGCGGCGGATCCGGGCCAGCCGCTCATAGAACGCCGGTCGGGACAGGTGCGCCGCTCCGGCCGCCGCTGACTTGTTCCGGCCCTGTTCCAGATATGCCCGCAGGGTGCCGAGCAACTGCTCCCGGGGATGCTGCGCGTCGTAGGTCAGCAGCGCGCCGAGTTCCCGCTCGACGAAGGTCTGCAACCGGGGTTCGTCGCGCAGCAGATGCAGCAGCCCCGCCAGCCCGACGTCCGGTAACCGGAAGACCGGCAGGTCCCGCCGGTCCCGCCGGGCGGCGTTGGCGATCTGCCGGGCCTCGATCAGCGACCGGCGTGCCTCCCGCAGGCCGGGCACGCCCGAACCGGCCGCGATGAGTAGTCCGCCGCCCGCCGGCCGGGCCACGCCGTTCGTCCGCCCGTTGGACCGGGCCGGTCCGTCGTCACGGACGGGGCCGCCCAGGCGGTCCTGGCTGTCCGGGCGAACGGAGCCGCCCAGGCGGGCCGGGCTGTCCGGGCGAGCATGGCCGTCCGGGCGGACGGAGCCGTCCAGGCGAGCATGGCTACCCGGGCGAGCATGGCCGTCCGGGCGGACAGGGGTGTCCAAGCGGGTGCGACGCAGCGCGGTGGCGAACGCGGCCAGCGCCCGCTCCTCGGCCGCCGGCTCCGGCAAGGCGAGCAGCACGCCGACGGCGTGGTCGTCGACGGGGCTGGACAGGCCGGTCAGCTTCGCCTCGTGCAACGCCTGCCCGACCGCCTCGGCGAGATCACGCAGCCGTGCCGGGCCGGTATGAGGACCGCCCGCGCCCGGGTCGGCCGGGTGCGGCGTCTCCGTGGCCGGGCCGCCCTCCCCCGCCGGGTCGTCGGCGCGGTGCCGGACCACCACCCCGACCAGGTGCCGCCGGTCCAGCACCACGCCGAGCGCCCGGGCCCGTAGGGCGACCTCGTCCACCGGCAGCGAGTGGTCGAGCAGGGCGGTGAGCAGCGTACGGTGGATCTG